>CAUJHR010000001.1 GCA_963205195.1 Pseudomonadota bacterium
CGCCTTGCTCCATTTGCCAATAGGTGAGTGGTAATATCTGCTTACCTTCGGGTGTATCAAAACGGCAAATATACCCCAGCACTGCGCCAGCACGATCACGGTACGCATACACCGCTGACGGGCTACCCAGCTTCACATGCCGCATCATGGCCTCTTGCGCGTCATGCGGCGCGGGCATGATGCACTGTTCTTGAACGAGAGGAGGATTTGTCATAGCGCAACCCTCCCGCTTAAACCCAGCTTCTCCACCAAATAGAGCGCCGCTTTATGTTGCGATAATCCCTGCAAATACGCGCATAGGCTGATAATATCGCCACCCGCATCGCCGGTGGCGAAGTCACACCACCGGCCAGTGCGGATGTTGACCTTAAAGCTGCCCAGCCTGCGGTCTGACCGTTTGGGATTACGGGCAATATACTCGCACCCGCGCATCCGACCATCGGGTAACAGTTGCGGAATAATCGTCGTCAGCTGCGGCAACATCTGCTGCTGCAATGCCTGAAAATCGAGGAGGTGATTAGGCATGCGAACCCCCATCAACTCGATTTTTTTCGATGAAGGCTTCAAGATCGGCACGGCGGTATTTCACTAGCCGCCCGACTTTCACATACGGAAGCGCGTAACGCTTATTGCATTTCCATACGGCAAGTGTGTGGTAGGTGATGCCAAGAAACTTTGCAGCTTCCTGACCGCTCATTAATTGGTCTGATGGTGTGGATGTTGGTGACATAAAAATCCCTTTCGTTGGTGTGTGTGAACACAGCGCTCACGAAAGACATCGTAAACATACGTGGGGAGTAAGATAGGTAGGCTGCTGGGCAGAGATGATACGTGCAGTGGCAAACGTACTACGCCTGCCAGCAGACGCTATAGTTTCAGCACCCAATTATAGATGGTGCGCTCGCGATTTTCTTTGGACATCACACGAAACTCGGCGAGGTTTTCCGCTTCTTCATGGATGATTTTTGCGATCTGCATTTTGCTGATGCGCGGTTTTGCTTTCAGTATTTCGTCGCGACGTTTTTTGGTGTAGGCGTGCGCCGCGCCATAAAGCGCAATGAATTTTTGTTTTCCACCTTTTTGCGCCAGCTCTTTCGGCGAGTTCGTTTTGTTCTGCACAAGCAACATATGGCTGAAATTCGCACGCTCAAGGCATACGCGCATACTGATGAAATGATGCGCTTGCTCTGCATCAGTCATTTTTTCCACACCAAGCAACGCGACCGACAGCTGCATCACCGCCATCATGTGATAAAAAAGAAAGTCACCAGAAAAAGGCGCATTCTCGATCATCTCGGTCAGTACCGTTTCCACCAGTGCTGCGCCAAACAAGCGCTCATGAGCATGCGCGGCTTTTTTCTTGGCTGATTTTTCATTCGCATATTGACGCTTCGCGCCGTCATCGAGCAGGCGAAGCATTGTCATCACGCTATTATGCGGCAGCGGTTTCAACGTGCCGAGATACGACCACGCGATTACATCCGCGATGATATGGACGTTGGGGCTGTATTCTTCGAGTGCATTCAGCTGGGGTGAATCCAGAAAATGTGCGCCAATATTGAAGGTTTCAGCCAGCGCAGCAACGGGCGTAACATAGCGCTCATAGAGCGTTTCCTGCTCTTTGCTGCTGATCTTTGGTAATGGCTTTGTTGCTGGCATAGTTTCTCCGTGATGCAAACATAACAGAGTTTTTTGATGATGCATCCGTTTGCACCACCATTCCCACCAAAGGGTGAAAATAGGGTGAAAAATGGGTTTTGGTGGTTTTTGACAATCGCCGGAGATTGGCTCTGAGGTTGGTTGCGGGGGCCGGATTTGAACCGACGACCTTTAGGTTATGAGCCTAACGAGCTACCGGGCTGCTCCACCCCGCGTCACCAAGAAATGGGCTTAAGCAAGCCCAATACTCCAAATAATTACTATTGCTCAAGTTAATATCGAGCTAATCAGACCTTGAGTAAACAACAATTAATGGAACAAGCAATCAATGAATTTATTGATTTATGCCAAAAATGAACGGGAATTATATACGGATTTTTTACTTATACAAGCATTTGTTTACTATATATCCTTTTAATCCCTGAAAAACCTATGATTGACGTAGCGGACTTTTCTATTATAAAGGTAGCCTCCCATTAAGAATTTACAGGAAGTAAATACACAGGAATTAAGCTATAAAACAGTAAAAGGATATGAGCATGGCATCACCAAAACAGCCGTTTTCGACACCCGCGCCTAATGGATCAATTTTTTCCCATTTATGGTTCAGGGTAGCGCTTGGACTTTTGCTGGGAATAGCTTTTGGGCTGGCCATGGGTAAAATTGGTGCCGACAGCCCGTTAGGTGCTGATGGCAAAACGATCTTAACAGAATATGTAAAGCCAGTTGGCACTGTTTTTATCAATATGATAAAAATGGTTGTTGTCCCTCTTATTTTTTTCTCGCTAATTAATGGCATAACCAGCATGACCAATGCTGAATCATTTAAGCGTGTTGGGCTTAAATCTGTTGCAGCATTTTTAATGACCGGTGCACTTGCAGTTTGTATAGGGCTTGCGTTTGGGACATTTTTCCAACCTGGGATTGGCGTTAACCTTAATTCACTTGAATCGCATGTTGCTGCTGCAAAATCTGCCGCACCGCCCGCAAGGACCAGCCTTATCCAGATTTTTGTGGATATAGTGCCTACCAATATTTTTAAAGCAATGGCTGATGACAATATATTGCAGGTGGTAGTATTTGCCATCTTTACTGCAGTTATACTGAACAAGCTTGGCCACAAAGTACAGAATCTTACGGACCTTTGCAAATCAGCTGCCCATGTTGTTTTTAAAATGATCGAAACTGTTATCCAATTTTCGCCATATGGCGTGTTTGCACTTACCTCATGGGTTGTAGGAACACAAGGCATAGAAATATTGCTGGCACTTCTAAAGCTTGTTGGAACAGTACTAGGCGCACTTTTTACCCAATATCTGCTATTTGGGCTTATGATTATTGTATTCGCCCGCATGTCACCAATGCCATTTTACCGCAAAATGGCAGAGCCGCAATTGCTTGCTTTCTCGACAAGCAGTAGCAAAGCAACTCTTTCAACAGCGATGCGTGTTGTTAATGAAAAGATAGGCGTATCCCAAAGCAGCACTTCTTTCGTATTACCGTTAGGCGCATCAATTAATATGGACGGAACTGCTATTTACCTGGGAATTACCGCCCTGTTCTTCTCCCAGTCATATAATATACCATTGGACTTCCATCATTACCTGATACTTGTCCTGACTGCCACGCTCGGCTCTATCGGCGCTGCCGGTATTCCAGGAGGATCATTGATTATGATGGGTATGGTGTTTACATCAGTTGGTCTGCCGCTGGAAGGCATTGCCATAATTGCCGGTGTAGACCGTATTTTAGATATGGTGCGTACTACCGTTAATATAACAGGTGATTCGCTTATCACTATGCTGGTTGATAAATCAGAAGGAACAATGAACTTAGATACTTATCATAATATGGATGCCTGAGCTTATTTAAGGAACAAGGTCTTGCCCTAGCAGTAATTTTGCAGCAGCTCCATCTTCCTGTTTCTGTGATTCTATGTAACGGTAAACCTGCAGATTTTCCAGCACACGCTGCACATAATTTCTCGTTTCACTAAAAGGTATGTTTTCAATCCAATCCACAGCCGCTTCAATATTGCTCTCAGGCCTTCCAAATTTCTGTACCCATTTATATACATTGCCAGGGCCGCCATTATAAGCAGCTATACCCATAATTACCGACCCATCATAATTATCAATCAGCTTTTGCAAATACAGGCTTCCAAGAAGCATATTATATTCAGAGTCATATAGCTTCTGTACATCATATCCAATTTCGTTTTTTCGGGCAACTTCCCGCGCAGTCGATGGAAGCAATTGCATCATACCCAATGCACCGGATGGACTTTTTGCCATATTGTCGAATTCACTTTCCTGGCGGGTAATCGCAAGAGTCAGATTCCTTGGCAATAATATATTTTCAGGAGTTGGCGGGGTTGGATACCCAGAATCAATTAAGGCTATATTTGCCTGCATAGCTTTTTTTGCTGCCTTTACGCTTAATGAAACTTTGCCGGACTTTACTCCTAGCTCACTTGCTAATAAGATTTCACTATCACTATCTGAATCCGTAACTAAATTATTTATAAGCTTTCCAGCAATCGCAAAATCACCAAAGGTGATACATAAATTAGCAGCTCGTACAGTACTGCGCGAATTAAATTCTTCACGGATATTATTATCAATCACAGGAGGGCTGGGAATTTTTAGCTGGACTGTACCATTATTTATAAGAGATGCTAATTGCCCGTAAAAAGTGGTGGGATATGATATTGCTTTATTAAACCAGATTTTTGCCTCCTGTACATCGCCCGATTGTTGAGCCGACTTCGCCGCCCAATAAGCAGCACGCGATTTACTTACCGGATATTTCACACTGGAAAACATTTTCGTAAATACTTTGTAGGCTTCCTTTGGCTGGTTTTGATATTTAAGCAACAGGCGGCCTTTTAGCCAGTTAGCATCAGCAGCAGCGGCGCCTTCCTCCTGTGCGTTATTCTCCAATAAGCGTGAAGCAAGCTGTATATTACCATCTATAATAGCTTCTCGGATCTTTGCTTCACGGTATCTCCACCATTTTTCGGGATAGGGAACTTTTTTTGGGGTAGATAGTAAAAGAGCGTTTATAACAGAATCACTGCCATTATGCCGAAACTGGTAAGCTATCAAATCATAAACAAGACCCACATCTTTTTTTAGGGACGCAGGAACCTGTGATACTAGTTTAAGTGCATTTTTTTTATCATCTTGCAAAGCAATGCGGGCCTTATATAATTTTCTGTGGCCCTCATCAAATTTTATAAATATACGTTGGGCAGCACTGGGCTTTCCTTCCCACAGCAGACGGTCAGCACGGTAAATATCATCTTCCTTGCGTATTACATTATAATAAATTGCGATGATCGACATTTCCTGGGATTCACTGAAATCACCATCTCGCCAGGCTGAACGAACCAGGGATTCTATTTTTTCATCAATTTTCTTCCCGTTTTTATGAATTGCAGCAGCAAGTGCCATTTTTCCAATTCCGGTAATTGGGGTTTCATTAGCAAACCATTTTATAATTTCGTCAGCGTCAATATTACTATCAGGGAGGGAAAGCTCAGCGCGTATCTTAAGTTTTTTCTGTTCCGGCCAATCAGGATTGGCAGCGATAAACTGGCTTATTTCAGAGAAGCTGGCTCCTGAATCAGGGTCCAGCATATATTGCCACTTAACCAGCGTTTGCAATGCCTTTTCGTTGCTGATATTAGCCTGCTGTATGGCTTCTGCCCATTGCTTATCATCAACCGCCATAAAAGCATGTTTTGCTGCCTCTGTTTCTTCCTGCGTCATAGCTGTTACAGGACGTGATACAACAGCGGAAACAAGACAAATAAACAGGCAAAAGATTGATAATCTTAAGAATTTTAACATACTATATGAGGTCTTACAGAGAAGTTCGTTGATTTTTTAGCATAAATAGCGTTATGCTTGGGTTATATCTTTTTAGGCTAAACAAAAGCAAATGTACACACCAGACATAGTGAACCTGCGCTATTTTTATTCAACCGCATTTGGTGAGTCAGTACGCGCACTCATCGCCGATGCAATAATAAAGATATGGCCATCAGTTTCAGGAGATGTAACTTTAGGGCTTGGTTATGCAACTCCTTACCTGCCTCCTTATATTGGGCAGGCAACACCATTGGTTGCGTGCATGCCAGCCCAGCAAGGAGCAGCTTACTGGCCGCATGACGGCGATAATATAGTTCTTATTGCCCATGATAGTGAGCTTCCATTTCCCGAAAGTAGCATAAACCGTGTATTGCTGGTTCACAGTATTGAAAACAGCGAACAGCTTTCATGGATGATACAGGAAATATGGAGAATTCTGGCTCCAGGAGGTAAACTTCTTGCTGTTGTGCCAAACCGCCGGGGAATGTGGTCGCGTTCATCAAAAAGTCCATTTGGATATGGCCGTCCATTTAGTATTACACAGCTTTGTGACCTTCTTGGAGAACATCAATTTACAATAATTAAAAAGAAATCAGCATTATTTATGCCTCCTGTGCGTATAAAATTCTGCTGGAAGGTAGCCAATAAACTTGAGTCAATCGGCAGGTTTTTTTGTAGTTTCCTTGGTGGTTTTTTTGGTGGATTCGGTGGCGGCATATTGCTGGTCGAGGCAGAAAAACAAATTTACTCCGGTATACGCCAGCCAGTAGTTGAAGCAAGGAATTACCGCGGCTCTGTTTCAGGTGCCCGCACAGTCATGACTATGGATTAATTGTTTGCTCTTTCACCCATTCCATAAACGGTGGGAAACCACTATCAATGGGTAGAATTAAAACACAGGGAACATCATAGCTATGCAATTCCTTGATCCTGCTTACAGCCTTTTCTGCAACATCATCACTGGTTTTAGCAAACAATATTACCTCGCTTTGCTCTTTGGTTTCACCATTCCAGTTATAAACCGAGGTAGAGCCATCAATAACATTAGCACATGCTATAAGCTTTTCGGAGAGCAATTTATGAGAAATTAAAACCGCCTCATCTTTACTGGCAAAAGTTGCATATAATAATTTTATCATAATTTTCTAAAGCGTTTGATAACCGCCGTACGAGATTGCAGAATATTCATAGCAAAACTGAGTAATAAATAAACCGCCCCTCCTACGCAAGCCAGTATTATTAATGCTGCGAAGCGCCCAAAACTATCGGCATTGCGTGCCATATAAGGCATCAGATAGGGCGATACTATCCAAAGCACCAAAGCCATTAGCGCGCATGACAAAAGCATTTTGGCAATTTGGGCGAATAATTGATCTTCAATCATTAGCCAACCACGTGCTTTCAATGTCCGCGCCATGAGTATTACATTAAGCCAGCTGGCAATCGAGGTTGCCAGTGCCATACCAACATACTGTAGTGGGAACATGAGTATGATGTTGAAAGTAAAATTCACAACTATGCAGATTGATGCGATCTTGAACGGGGTTTTAGTGTCCTGATTGGCATAAAAAGATGGGGCAAGTATTTTTACCAGAACAAATGCAGGAAGTCCCACAGCAAAGGCCATAAGCGTATGGAAAGTCGCTATAGTGTCGGCACTGGAAAACTCCCCGCGTTCATACATAACGCTAATTATTGGTTCTGCGATGGTAAAGAGAGCAACCGCTGCCGGAAGACTTAGAAACAGGCTAAGCTCCATTGCATGGTTCTGGCTTTTAAAGCTTTCCTCACGCTTTCCTTCACGAATCTGGCGCGAAAGCATAGGAAGGAGTGCGGTACCCACAGCAATACCTATAACTGCAAGGGGTAATTCGCTTATGCGGTCAGCATAATAGATATAGGAAACTCCACTGCCAAACCATGTAGCAATAATAGTATCCATCACGAGATTCAACTGCACTACCCCTGCCCCCAATGCTGCCGGAGCGATCATCTTAAGTAGTTTTTTTACCTGTGGGGTAAGCCGTGGGCGGGTAAGGCGCGGCAGCATTCCCTGCCGCTTACAAAAGCGCACCAGCCAAAGCCACTGAGCTATTCCCGAAACCATTACGGCAATTGCCAGCGCATGAGCATAGGTCGGGGTATAATCGGAAATAAAATAAGGGATAATTATAAGGCAGAGATTCATTATTATAGGTGTTGCCGCTACCGCTGCGAATTTCCCGCCCGTATTTAGTATGCCACCCAGCAATGAAACCAGGGAAATAAAAATAATATAAGGCATAGTGATACGCGTAAGTACCACAGTCAGGTCGAATTTCTTGGGATCATCCATAAAACCAGGTGCGAAACCAATCATGAGCCACGGCATGAGCAATATAAAAATCCCGGTAATTATCAATAATATAAACACCAGAAAGGACATCACCTCGCTAGAAAAATGCCGGGCATTATCCTTTCCATCATGCGCCAAAATACCTTCAAACTGCGGAACGAAGGCGGCATTGAATGCTCCCTCGGCAAACAACCGGCGCAGGTAATTTGGAAGCCTGAATGCCACAAAAAAAGCATCAGATAGATAACTAGCTCCAATACTGGAGGCAATGGTAATATCGCGTATAAAACCCAGAACCCGAGAAAGGAGGGTATAAATTCCAATAGTAGCTGTTGATTTTACGAGCGACATGTTATCTCAGCTGCTAGCATAAAATTTTTTGCCGTTATCTTTTAATTTTTCACTGGCAAGACGCAAAAAAACTTCTGTGATCTCATCGGGATGCGGAAGTGATATGGGGTCTTCTCCCGGGAAGGCTTTAGCTCGCATTTTCGTACGCACAGCACCAGGATCTATAATATTCACCCGCAGAGATGTTTTGGCATTTTCAGCCGCGTAAGTTTCCACCATTTTTTCAAGCGCCGATTTACTAACCGCGTAAGGCCCCCAGTAAGCATGAACTCCCTTGGTTACACCTGAACTTACGAACATGGCGCGCGGAGCTTCTGATAATTTAAGCACATTATCAAAACAACGTATTAGATGAAAATTAGCCGTGACATTAATTGCCATTACCTTATCCCAATCTTCAGAGCTGGTGTGTGCAACTGGTGACAGTTCACCAAGAATACCAGCATTGCCAACCAGTATATCCAATCTGCCGAAGCGCTGGACAATCGACTGGGCAAGTATTTCTATTTTATCGGTTTCCAGCAGATCAAGCTGTACAAGCGTTACTGCGCCACCCTGCTCTTTTATGGCGTCATCAAGCTCTTCTAGCAATTTTATATTGCGGCCTACCGCAATTACATGCGCTCCCTCACGCGCAAAGCGCTTGGCTACGGCTGCCCCTATTCCACGGGTTGCGCCGGTTATAAGGGCAATGCGGTTTGCCAGCTCCACCTAAACATCCATTATTTCTGAGAACAAATCTTTTTGCGAACCATTGGCAATCATATCAGCGTCTGTAAGAGGGATCGGATAATCGCCGGAGAAACAAGCATCGCAAAATTGCGGCGATGAATTATCACGGTTGATACCTGCCACCGCCTGATACATCCCATCCAGCGAAATAAAGGCAAGGCTATCCACCCCGATTATTTTTGCCATGGAAGCAACATCATGGTTGGCGGCAAGAAGCTGGTCGCGGGTCGGTGTATCTACACCATAGAAGCATGAATGAGTAGTTGGCGGGCTGGCGATACGCATATGCACTTCCGTAGCCCCTGCATCACGCACCATGGAAACAATTTTTTTGGAGGTAGTCCCACGAACTATACTATCATCAACCAGTATGACACGTTTCCCGGCAAGTATCGCCTTGTTACCATTATGTTTCAGCTTAACGCCCAGATGCCGTACCTGATCGGAAGGCTCGATAAAAGTGCGCCCTACATAATGGTTTCGGATAATACCAAGCTCAAAAGGAATTCCCGATTGCGCTGAATAGCCGATAGCCCCCGGAATACCAGAATCTGGAACCGGAACCACCACATCGGCATCCACTTTAGTTTCACGCGCCAACCACGCACCTATACGTTTTCTGGTTTCATATACATTATGGCCTTCGCTTATAGAATCAGGACGGGAAAAATAAACATATTCAAAAACACAAAAACGCTTTGGAACTTTAGCAAAAGGCTTAAGCGAACGAACACCTTCAGAAGTTATAATTACTATTTCACCAGGCTCAATATCGCGTACATATTTTGCACCGACAATATCAAGGGCGCAAGTTTCGGAAGCTAATATATATGTATCGCCAAGCATACCCATAACCAACGGGCGGACACCAAGCGGATCACGTACGCCGATAAGCATTTCATCACTAATGACCACCAGTGAATATGCCCCCTCAACGCGGGTGAGAGCGTCATATAAACGATCTTCGACAGAGGCATGCTTCGAAAGCGCAATTAAATGTATTATAACTTCCGTATCTGATGTGGACTGGAACAAACATCCGATATCAATAAGCTGTTTACGTAATGTCATTGCATTGGTCAAATTACCGTTATGAGCAACGCCTAATCCGCCAAAACTGAAATCACCAAACAAAGGCTGCACATTACGAAGCAAGGTTTCACCAGATGTAGAATAGCGGTTATGGCCAATAGCGACATGACCTTTTAACTTGCCGATCACTTCTGCAGAATTGAAATTATCACCAACTAACCCCAGCGCACGGTGCGTATAGAAATGCTTACCATCAAAAGATACAATACCTGCTGCTTCCTGCCCGCGATGCTGGAGTGCATGCAATCCAAGGGCTGTAAGCGCAGAAGCTTCAGGATGGCCAAATATCCCAAATATCCCGCATTCCTCATGAAGATGGTCTGTATCAAATGGTATCATTATTTTTTACCCAGATCTTTAAGAAATTGTTCAAAATTACCAGCACCCTCTTTCCCGCTTTCCTTTACCTCATTACCAATCTTGTTGATTGTTCCTGAATCTACTGAAGGAATATTGGCACGGTCAATGTATCCTGATGAATTCTGCACTTCTGTTTTGGCTTTATTCTGCAAGCTTGAAAGTTCATCTAAATAAGCCGGCGCAATTTTAGCAAGCATCATAGCCCCATTTTCCACATAAGGGCGAGTTTTTGCATTCTGTAACCAATCAGGACGGCTTTGCTCTGATATTGCCATTGAGAGAAGAAAATACCCCAGAGAAATAATAAGCGCCCCGCGTAATGCACCAAAACCTAACCCCAGGAAATTATCAAACCATCCTATACCACTTCCTGATTTGAGGATTTTTATAATTATGCGGTTAAAGATTGAAAATACAATAAGTGAACCAAAATATAATAATACAACAGCACAAATAGCTGCAACTTTTTCATTTGAAAAATTAGGGCGCAAGAATTCCGCGACAGGCTTAAAAAAATAAATAGTAACCGCCCCCGCTGCAATCCAGCCTAAAAGCGATAAAACTTCTTTTACAAAACCACGGAAAAAAGCAAATAAACAAGAAAAGAACATTATGCCAAGAACGGCCATATCAAAGTAATTTAATTGCGCGTTAATCATGTCCCCCTCAATTATATACTAGTTGCCCCAAAAAGTTGCCTTGCCAGATTATTCACTGTTTCTACAGCTTTTACCGAAAGCGTCAAATGCTTAAGTGAATGATTTGGCATATAGGCTATATTAAAGCCTAGCTTTTCTGATTCCTTAAGCCTTGACTCCATGCGAGAAACTGCGCGAACCTCGCCGGAAAGACCAATTTCCCCAAATATTACAGAATGTTCCGGCAACGGCACATCATAAAGGGCTGAAAGAAGGGCTGCAGCCACTGCCATATCCGCTGCAGGCTCAGAAATACGGATTCCACCAGCAACATTCAGGTAAACCTCCTTGTCAGAAAACCTTACATTGCAGCGGGTTTCCAGCACCGCTAGTATCATAGCGAGGCGATTTGAATCCCAACCAACCACCGCCCTACGCGGCGACGACATATAAGAAGGCGCAACCAATGCCTGTATTTCTACCAATAAAGGGCGCGTTCCTTCCATTCCGGCAAAAACGCAGGAGCCGCTGATTGCCGTTTCCCGGTTTGATAAAAACAGCGAGGATGGGTTGGTAATTTCTTTTAAACCTCCCTCTTGCATATCGAATACTCCGATCTCATCGGTACCGCCAAAACGGTTCTTGACCGAGCGAAGGATACGAAACTGATGTCCGCGCTCTCCTTCAAAATATAGCACCGTATCTACCATATGCTCTAATACTCTGGGTCCGGCAATTTGCCCGTCCTTAGTTACATGCCCAACTAGAAACAGTGTGATACCACGCTTTTTTGCAAGTTTGATCAGCTCATGGCTAGCAGCCCGAACCTGCGAAACCGTACCGGGAGCGGCTTCAATATTATCAATAAACATGGTCTGTATGGAATCAATGATAAGTATTTGCGGCGGTTCCTTATCCATACTTGCTATAATATCGCGCACCGAGGTAGCAGATGCCATAAGCACATTTTTGCTATGCAATCCCAGCCTGCGTGCCCTAAGTGAAACCTGCGCCACCGATTCTTCGCCTGATATATAAGTGCAAGTTAGCCCCAGCGCAGCCAAAGAAACTACGGCCTGTAATAACAAAGTGGATTTACCTATGCCCGGATCACCGCCTATAAGAATTGCGCTTCCGGCAACTAATCCCCCACCCAGAACCCTGTCCAGTTCACCTATTCCTGTTGATTGCCTTGAGGCATCCTGTGCGTCAGCATCAAGCGGTACAAAGTCGAGCTTTCGTCCTTTGCCGCCTGACGAAAGCCCCTTGGGAGTTACTTCAAGAGGCTGCTCGGAAATAGTATTCCATTGCCCGCAATCATCACATTTACCCGACCATTTGGGGTGCACTGAACCACATGAGCTGCAAATGAATTGTGATGTAGATTTAGCCATGTTCCATGCCTTATATTATTATTAATATATCCATGATACCAACATTAAATATAATGCAATCCAAGCAAAGTGATTCAAATGAAATATGAATAGTAATATAAACCATAATATAAGAAAAGGGGCATTTACACTAATCGAACTTGCCGTTGTTATAGTATTAATAGGATTTATAATCGGTGGGGTCCTAGTAGGCAGGGATATGATAAAATCATCAGAAATAAGACGTGCTGTAAGTAGTTTGGAAGCTGTTGCAACCGGGGTAAATACTTTCAAAATCAAGTATAATTGCTTGCCCGGAGATTGTGCGAATGCCACCGAATTCATGGGTTCAAACTATACGCAACTGCTAAATGTTTTCTGCACAGGTAATGGCGATGGTAATGGATTAATAGATCATTGGTCGCCGGGTTGTGAATCGGCACAGGCAAACCTGATACTGAACCTAACCAGCATGATACCAATACAGAAAAAAAGCTATTCCATAAATGCACTGGCATTTAATAATGCGCGGATGGTTGGATATAACGACAGCCTTGGTTATCTTTACTCCGGCGATGTATATTCTAGCTCAGATAAAGGACTTGGCCTATCATATGGCAATGAAAATGCCGATTGCTTTAATGGGGCATCCATGCCACCTAATGATGCGCGTAGAATTGACGAGAAAATTGATAATAACACCCCTGGATCAGGTACTTTTAAAGCGTTTGACGCTGCTCCCCTATTACTCTCCGATCCCGGAAATCTTGGCACCTGCCCAGCCGCACCTGCAAATGCCTGCAGAACTGGAAATAGCTATGCCAGCTCAGAAACTGCGGGCTGCCGGACTATTTATTATTTGCCCGGCAATTAACTTTTCCCTAGTGATATTACCATTTAGAAGATATAAATTGCCCATATTAACCATGGGGCCAAGCATAGATGACACAGTTTCTGGAATTCATAGAAAAAAATATACTCCTGCTTGATGGGGCTATGGGGACACAAATACAAGGTGCGGACCTTAAAGTTGAAGAAGATTATTGGGGGCAGGAAAACTGCTCGGAAATACTAAATCTTTCCCGTCCTGATTTTATCCGCGATGTTCATAAAAAATATTTTGCCGCCGGAGCCGATGCAGTGGAAACCAATACATTTGGCGGCTCAATTTTGACACTTGGTGAGTTTGGACTGGAAGATAAAACTTTGGAGATCAACCGCCGCGCCTGCGAACTGGCACATGAGGCAATTGCTGAATTCGCACATGATGGGCGCAAGCGTTTCGTAATCGGCTCCATTGGCCCCGGGACAAAACTTCCCAGCCTAGGTCATATAAGTTATGATGAGTTGGAAAAATCCTTCACCACACAGGTTGAGGGCTTAATTGCCGGACGTGCCGATGCCATATTAATCGAAACTGCACAGGATGTTTTGCAGGTAAAAGCAGCAGTAAATGCTGCAAAAATTGCCTTCGTTAAATCTGGGGTAAAGCTCCCAATCATGGCACAGGTTACCATGGAAACCACAGGTACAATGCTGGTAGGTACAGATATAGCAGCCGCCACTACAATTATAAATGCACTTGATGTAGACGTAATGGGGCTTAACTGTGCCACCGGGCCTCAGGAAATGTCTGAACATATACGCTATATTTCACGCAACTGGCCTCGTAAAATATCGGTACTTCCTAATGCCGGGCTTCCTGAGCTTCATTGCGGCAAGGTACATTTTCCGCTATCGCCGGAAGAAATGGCAAAATGGCTGGAACGTTTCTTGAAAGAGGACGGCATTAATATAGTCGGCGGATGCTGCGGAACTAATGAGGAACATATTGCCGCAATAAATGCAATGTTGGAAAAACAGGAAAGCGGCAAACGCCGCCCTGCCCCAACAAAACGCAGTTTCCATTTCATACCATCTGTTGCTTCACTTTTCAGCCAGGTGGAACTGCGTCAGGAAAATGCAATCCTTGCAATTGGTGAACGCTGTAACGCCAATGGCTCAAAAAAATTCCGTGAAGCCCAGGATCGCGAAGATTGGGAAACCTGTGTAGATATGGCAAAAGAGCAAGTACGCGAAATGTCACACACGCTTGATATATGCACTGCTTTTGTAGGGCGCAATGAAGTAAGTGATATGAGCGAAATGATAACCCGTTTGCGCGGATCAATTACCGCCCCCCTTGTTCTAGATTCAACAGAATTAAATGTACTTGAGGCCTCACTCAAACTTTATGGCGGGAAACCAATTATCAACTCGCTGAATTTTGAAGATGGCGAAGAACCAGCCAGAAAACGTATGCAACTCGCAAAAAAATTTGGCGCGGCAATGATAGCGCTTACTATTGATGAGCAAGGAATGGCCAAAACCGTGGACAGGAAACTTGAAATCGCACACCGGCTTTTTGATTTTTGCTGCAACAAGCACGGCCTGCCGCCTTCTGATTTAATGATCGACCCGCTTACCTTTACTATATGCACCGGCAATGAAGATGACCGCAAGCTTGGCCTGTGGACTCTGGAAGCCATTGAGAGGATTTCCAAGGAGCTTCCTGAAGTGCAGATCGTATTGGGACTTTCTAATATTTCTTTCGGGCTTAATCCTGCTGCCCGTCACGTGCTGAATTCGGTATATCTTGACCATGCCCAGAAACGCGGAATGACTGCGGCAATTATCCATGTTTCTAAAATTATGCCGCTGCATAAAATACCTAAACATGAGGTAGAAGCGGCGGAAGATTTGATTTTTGACAGACGCAGCCCGCAGGATATGGCAGCTTAGCAGTTAAACTTCTTCAATCCGTATCATGAAGGGTGTTTCACAAACCGAATCAAGCCGTGCAATGGATTCTATAGCTTTAAGCATGTTTGCTTCCTGAGTTTCATGGGTAGTAAGAACTAACTGCACATTTTCATTGGGTGCATGCGAATGCTGCAAGAAAGTACGCAGTGAAATATTATATTCTTTGAAAATTTTTGTTACTTCAGCAAGCACACCAGATTTATCAGTAACGCCCAGGCGCAGGTAATATGATCCATACAAGCTATCCATTCCAGTAAACTCTGATTTAGAAAAGGCCACAACTGGTAATGTAAAAGGTTTGTATTTTACCCCACGGGCTATGTCCATAATATCAGCAACCACCGATGAACCAGTGGGTTTCGCCCCTGCCCCGCGGCCTTCAAGGAATACCCTGCCTGCAAAATCGCTTTCGATAAAAACAGCATTATAAACACCTTGAACAGTCCCAAGCATTGAAAGCTTTGAAACCAGGCATGGATGCACCCTCTGGCAGATTCCCTCATCACTTTGCGTGGAAATACCAAGAAGTTTTATTGTATAACCAAGCTCATCAGCAAAGCGCATATCGCGTAGAGAGATACGCGAGATACCCTCTATGTAAATATTATCCATTGATGGAGCACAGCCATAAGCAAGGCTGGTCAGGATAGAAACTTTATGCGCCGTGTCTATACCGTCAACATCAAAGCTTGGGTCAGATTCTGCATATCCAAGCTCCTGAGCTTCTTTCAGCACTTCAGAAAAATCGCGCTTGGTTTCCCACATACTGGTCAGGATATAGTTGCAGGTTCCATTTAATATACCCATTATCCGTGAAAATTTATTTGCAGCCAGACCATCGCGCATGGTCTTTATTATTGGTATGCCACCCGCAACTGCTGCTTCAAATGCTAAAACAACTCCGCTTTTTTCTGCAAGTTTTGCAAGTTCGACACCGTAATGGGCAATAAGGGCTTTATTAGCGGTTACTACCGACTTACCATTTATAAGTGAGGTTTCGACAAGGGTTTTTGCAGCTCCCTCAGAACCACCTATCATCTCAACCACTACATCTATTTCAGGATCACTGGCAAGTGAAAGCGGGTCATCTACGAATCGTAATTTACTTACATCAATATCGCGTTTTTTATTTTTATTTTTTGCTGATACTGCAACTATTTCTATAGGACGCCCACAACGCACAGCAAGCTCAGAAGAATGCTTCTGCAGAATTTCAATCGTGCCGCAACCGACAACCCCAAGCCCGGCGATTGCTACGCGTAGCGGGGAATTACCGTCTGCATTATTCATCAAACCTTCTCCAGGCTGCGGATTTTTTCCTGCGGGTCAGAAACAAGGAATTGTTTTATATTACGAACGGCCTGACGAATCCGGTTTTTGTTTTCAACTAAGGCAATACGCACATATCCTTCCCCACCCGGTCCAAAACCGATTCCAGGAGCAACCGCAACATCGGCATGCTGTAAAAGCAACTTGGAAAATTCAAGGCATCCGATAGCTTTATAAGCCTCAGGGATCTCCGCCCATAGAAACATTGAAGCATCAGGAATGGTAACTTTCCATCCAGCATCGATCATTCCTTCTGCAAGTATATCACGGCGGGATTTATACATTGCGCGTAAGTTATCAACATATTCCTGCGGGCCATTAAGCGCAGCTGCAGCAGCCACCTGAACAGGCAGAAACGTTCCATAATCCAGATATGATTTTATTTTAGTAAGGGCGGCAATAAGTGTTTTATTGCCAACAGCAAAACCTATTCTCCAACCTGCCATTGAATAGGTTTTACTTACAGTGGTAAATTCAACAGCTATATCCTTTGCGCCTTTCACCTGAAGTATTGATGGTGGTGGATTGCCATTGTAATAGAGTTCGCAGTATGCAAGATCGGATAATATATAGACTCCGTAATGCCGGCAGATATCCACTACCCTCTCATAGAATTCAAAGTTTGCTGATGCTGCTGTCGGATTGCATGGATAGTTTACTATAAGAGCCACCGGTTTGCGCTTCCCATCATCAAAAACCGCCTTCAGAGCCGTGAAGAAATCTTCCCCGGTTGAATTAGGGATAGAAACAACTTCCGCTCCAGCAATTACAAACCCCCACACATGGATAGGATAGCTTGGGTCTGGGACAACGAACCTGTCGCCCGGGCCGGTTATCGCCTGCGCTAGATTAGCAAGTCCTTCCTTAGAACCAATAGTAACAACAATTTCAGAATCAGGATCGAGAGTTACGCCAAAACGCCTCGCATAATAAGCAGCCTGAGCTTTACGCAACCCATGTATCCCGCGTGATAGGGAATAGCGGTGCACCTTTGGGTCTTTCAGTGTTTCACGTAACTTTTCAATAACATGCTGTGGAGGCTGGGAATCCGGGTTACCCATGCCGAAATCAATAATATCATGGCCAGCGGCACGCGCTGCAGATTTTATTTTATTTACTTCCGCAAACACATAAGGCGGTAGCCGCCCTATCCGGTAAAAATCTTCTTGCATAAACTATATCAGTATTAATTAGTGTGTTGGCTTCTACGTGCTTCATAACGTGATGCGGGAAGCGTTTTAATAAGGTCAGTAGATGGCAAAGCCGAGTTATTGACTGCCGGTGCAGTTGGTTGCTGCGTACCAGCAGACGGGGCTGAAACAACCTGTGCGGTATTTTCCGCAGGTGCCGAAATATTAACAGCATCAAGCGACACTAATGGTGCTACTGTTTGCTCTTTTTCAACAGAAGGCTGGGTTGATGATGAAGAAAATAAATTATCAAAGAAACTTGGGGGTTCAGCGACAGGAACCGGCTGGCTAATATCCTTGCTGCCCTGCTCGAAAGCAGGCGCAGGAGATTGAGCAACTTCCTTGTTATTTTCTTCCTTTTTTTCTTCAGAAGGAGGAACAGGGAGGGATGCGATCTTCTCATCAATCTTATTATCAGATTTGCCAGATAAAGATTTCATTACATTGTCAAATGCGGAGCTTGTCTTTTCTGCCTCAGGTTGGGTTACTGTGGCATTGCGAACAATTGTAACTGGTGGCATTGGGGGTTCATTTGAAGAAACAGATGAACCATTGGCAGATACTATATTTGTAGATGAGGAACTAGCAGGGCTGGAACCTGAAACTTCACGGTCTAAGGAAATTTTTTCCTGCTGCGCGGCACCATGCTCAGATTTAAGTTCATTGAAATTTTGCTGCTGGGCATTTTTTACAGCTTCAAATTCAGCTGGCTTTTCCGGCACAGACGATATTTGCGGGTAAGGTTGAGATGGTTCTGACTTTTCATCTGATCCAAAGAAGTTAAGTTTTGAGCCTATGCTTCCAAGCAATGTTTCATCTGACTTGGCATCAGAAGCAGGTTTAATAGAATCGCTAGCATTAACCTTAACCGGCTCCAGGGTATTTACTGTATTTGTATTAATGGATTTTGCCATTTCTGGAGAGGGCGATTTAATAGCTTCTGCATTTGTTATAACATTTGCTGGTTGCGGCTTTTGTTCAACCACAACATTTTTTACCTGCGGCTCAACAATAGGAGCGCCTCCCCTTGGTATATATGGATTACCAATGATCTGCTTCCGTACTGGAGCTGGCGCCTGGGCTGGTGCAGCTTGCTGCACTAAAGGCTTTACAGGTTCTGCCACCGGTTCATCATAGGTAAATAAACGGGTGAAAAAATTCCCGTCATCAGATTTATCTGTATCGTGAACGGTAGAGCTTTTATCAACTGATACATCAGACTGCTGGATGCTGGTACCATATTGGTCGTAAGGGTTATCAAGAGCCACTTCGGTTTTTTGTGGTGTAACATTGGTAACCATTGGTGGTAACTTATTAGCAGAAGGCGCAGTAACACTCCGCGGGTTCAACGCAGGGCGACGGTGTGCGCCACCTTCATAATCAACTTCCCTTTCCCCATTGATAGATTCCCACAAATGTGATGTTGCCGTACAGCCAGAAAGCAAGATAATTGCTGAAACGCCAACATAAAGGCTGCGCGATAAAGCTACATTTGTCTTTGTTAAGAATAATTTATCTTTCATCTTGTTTTCCATAATTCAGGTTCCAATATGTAAATTTGTAGTTTAATTAGTTGCGAGCAAATCCACAACATGCTTAGATAAGGTATATAGCAGAGGGTTGGTATATGCAATTACCTAATTTGTTATTACTACCTGTTTTTTAAGTAAGAGTTTTAGACATTAGTCCATATGGCAAATAGCAGCTCAACTAACGATAAACAAAGCAATCCCCAAGGCAATTCTGGCAATTTTACCCATGATCCCTCTGAATTTGCAGGGAATATGGCAAAAGCTGCCGAAAAGTGCCAGCTGATAATGCAGGAATTCCTGTCAAGACAGGCCCTTGATGCAACTAATACACCAGTTGACCCACTTAATATAGGAAATGCCTTTGCTGAGCTATTTACCCGCCTAATGAGCGACCCGGTTGGGATAGTAGAGAAGCAGTTTAATCTATGGCAGGATTACATGTTTTTATGGCAAAAGACCACCCAGAAGCTTTTAGGGGAGGAGCAGGAGCCAGTTATTACGCCGGATAGCCGTGACAAGCGCTTTAAAGATGCGGCCTGGGAGCAAAATGCCGTTTTTGATTTCCTTAAGCAATCCTATTTATTATCAGCGCGCTGGATGCAGCAATCAGTCAGTGGGGTTGAGGGCCTGGAATCCCATGATGCGCGTAAGATTGATTTTTATACCCGCCAGTTCATAGATGCTATGTCACCCAGTAATTTCTTGATGACTAATCCTGAAGTTCTCAAAGCAACCATTGACAGCAATGGCGAAAACCTGGTTAAGGGATTGGAAAACCTATTGGAAGATATCGAGCGCGGCAAAGGAAGCCTGCGTATAAGCATGACAGATAATACTGCTTTTACAGTAGGAAAGAATTTAGCCATTACCAAAGGAAAGGTGATTTTCCGCAATGACCTGATGGAACTTATACAATATGAGGCAACTACTAAGGAAGTGTTCAAAACGCCTGTTTTAGTAATGCCTGCATGGATAAACAAATATTACATACTTGATTTGCAACCGGAAAACTCCTGCGTTAAATGGCTGATTGACCAAGGACATACTGTTTTTGTTATTTCATGGGTTAATCCTGATGAGTCATTGAGCAAAAAGGGCTTTGACAATTACATGATGGAAGGCCCTCTGGCCGCACTTGATGCAATTGAGAAAGCAACAGGCGAGAAAGAAACCAGCGTATTCGCCTATTGCCTGGGCGGAACGCTGCTATCGATAACTCTTGCATGGCTGCATGCTAAAAAGCAACAGCACCGCGTAAAATCTGCGACTTATTTAACAACGATGATCGATTTTTCTGAAGCCGGAGAACTTTCAGTATTTATTGATGAGGAACAGCTAAAGCTACTTGAAACCCGAATGTCACAGCAGGGTTATCTCGAAGGCAGCGAAATGGCGATGACCTTTAATATGCTGCGGGCAAATGACCTGATATGGTCTTTTGTAGTGAATAATTACCTGCTGGGTAAGGATCCCTTCCCATTCGATCTGCTTTACTGGAATTCTGATTCAACGCGCATGCCTGCGACAATGCATAGCTTTTATCTGCGTAATATGTACCAGAGCAACAAACTTATAAAGCCAGGTGAACTTAATATAGGCGGAGTTCCTATCGACCTAAGGACTATTACCACCCCAACCTATATGCTCTCAACCCGTGAAGACCATATAGCGCCATGGAAATCAACTTACGCTGCAACCCAGATTTTTAGCAGCGACATACGTTTCGTGCTAGCAGCCTCTGGCCATATAGCTGGGGTCATAAATCCACCAAGCAAACAAAAATACTGCCATTGGATAAATGACAATCTTCCAAAATCAGCAGATGAGTGGCTGGCAAATGCCAAGGAATATCCTGGCTCATGGTGGCCAGACTGGATCAAATGGCAAATGCAATTTGCGGGAGAAAAGGTAGCGGCACGTAAAATAGGTGAAGGTAAATTAAAACCGATTGAAGATGCTCCGGGAAGCTATGTGAGAGTAATAGTGTGATCCTTGATTAGGATAATTAGGCGTGACCAACGCTATTTGAGAAGTTACCTACATCAAACCCTAAAGAAGCGATTGAAAGCCCCCACTTCATATCATTTTCTGTATCAAACAACAATTGCTTGGTTGCTGAGGTTACAATCCAGCTGCCACTTTCCATTTCAGCCTCAAGCTGCCCTGCGGTCCAGCCTGCGTAACCCAAAGCAAGCAATCCCTGCTTAGGGCCATTGCCTTTAGCTATTGCCTGTAATACATCGGCATTGGAGGTAACGGTCAGGCCTTCATGGTTAAAAATAGCGCCATTAGCATTAAATTCATCACTATGAATTATAAATCCACGGTTACTTTCAACCGGCCCGCCAAAATGAACTGGCAGGTTGCGCCCGCTGCCACTTTCCATGTTAAGCTGCTCCATTATATCATCAATACCTACATTCTCAACCGGATAATTGACTATGATCCCCATAGCCCCGGTTTCATTATGCATGCACATATATATAACTGCGCGAGTGAAGCATGATTCCTGAAGTGATGGGGAAGCAACAAGGAATTTACCGGCAATTGAGCCAGGCGCCTGTGCCGTAGCAGAATTTTCAGCGGATTTAAGATCCGCCAGCGATGATTTTAACTTTGAGAGAGTTATATCTTTTATCATGACTATTAATATAGACTATTTTATATAAATTAAAAGGGGCTATTTAGAATAATTTGCCCACGCAGCAGGGCTGATTTCCAGCCTGCTGCCTAAACATGTAAGCGGCTCATTATTTCTCTTTGCGACCTCATATTCTTCATTATATAATTGGGCAAGACCGACATTTCCCTCTGAGGTACGAATTTCCCCAATTATTTTATTACCAGCCATAATTTTTTCTCCACAAGCTGGTAATACCGAATCCGATATGGCACCATAAAAGGACTTCCGAACTTGTCCACGGAATTTGCTTCGTGCAGTTACCTCCTGCCCTACATAGCAACCTTTTGAAAAATCAACCCCATGCAACTCCTCAAAACCGCACTCTAGCAATAATGACTTTTCTATTATCATATCCCTAGTATCGGGCACAGTTAATGAAAGCCTGAATTTTTCATATTCACCCTGCCCTACTTCATTGCATTTATTAGAAACAATAAACTCTTTAATTGAATCTTCTGTTCCAAGCATTCGATAACCTATTTCGGGCAAACGTGGATCAGGATAAATTTTGCAACCTGCCTGGATAGGTGAGAACGAATCACTTCCCCATAATGCTGCTGCTAAGAACTCCTCTTTCATAATAATTTCAACTTTTGAGCGCAGTTTATATAAGCTGAGCCTTGCAAATAAATCCCTTGCCCTATCAGCCTGAATATCAATAAATATTTTTCCCTGCGCGGGCACAAGGAAAAAATCATGCAGGAACCTGCCCTGCGGTGAAAGTAACGCAGCATAAATGGATTTATTTTCTAGCAGAATTCTCGCATCGTTGCTTATCAGCCCTTGTAGGAAATCAATACTGTCATCGCCACTCAAACCAATTACAGCCCGTGTCCGTAAAAACGTACAAAACATATAGCTATTTATTGTTGTTTTTCTTATCTTTTGAATCTTGTATTTTTTCTAATCTGTGCAAGCGTTCTTTAATAAAATAGGTCATGTATTTAAGGTCCATATCTTTTATATCCTTAGACTCTGCATGCTCTTTAATAGTCTGCATTATATTATAAGCATCTTCCATTTCACCGCGTTTTTCACGCACTACAGCAGCCATCTGCTGTGCCCATACGGGAACAGTTTTATCTACTAAAGGTGCCGAAACCTTAAGTGCCAGGTCATTATCATTAAGCTTATGCATAGCAAGGTAAATAGACTGCACCAGCCACCACCATTTGCCTCCTACATCGCGTGTTGAATGAGTATAAAGATAATCGACAACATAGCGTACATCCGCTGTATTCTGTGTCTGGCTGAAATAATAAGTTGCCATTGCCGGTATCATATTTGATTTTGCATCAAGTTCATCAAGCAGATTAAACCACATATAAAGTTTATTGAAATCATAATAACGCAATGATGTGGAACGGCCAAAAGTATCCCCGGCATTTTGGATATTGAATGCAAGGATACGAAAATAGAACTGGTCATCCCCAAAGGTCATTGCATGCAATGCCTGCCTGCCGGGGACATCAGGCACAATACCCATTTCAGGCACTATTCCTTTTGTTTTATACCAATATCCCAATTGCATAAATACAAGTATTGCCAGTATAAGGCATAAGCGAAAGGAATTTCTTATAGTTTCTAACATAATTAAAACTGCTTGCGGCGGAAATCAATCATGGTGGCTACTAATAACAAAGGTATAAAAATTAGTGCCTGGGCCAAATAAACGTGCCATTCCTGTGCACTGGCAAAACCATATATCAACCACTCGCTCTTGCCAAAAAAATCAAGGCGCGGAAGCAAAGTTGAGATGCCTTGCAATGCAACTTTAAGAACAATGAATTTAGGCTGGTTGAACATTCCTGAATTTGAGGTAAATACGAAAAACGCCATCATCCTTGACAGCACATAAAAACCCATGCAGCCAAGAACCGAGGTAACTGCGCTACGCATAGTAAATGCAGAAAACAATGCAAGGGCAACCACCATCCCCATCTCCAATACCAAACTTATGGACCAGCCTATGAATCCTGCAATATTATTAACTCCAATAAATGCAATGATTGCTATAACTGGAATGGTTAGCAGTAAACCTACAAATGCAAAACCCAACCAATAGGAAAAAACTAAGTTTGAGCGTGAAATAGGGCGTGAAAGTATAACATCAATCTCTTTGGTGTCGAAGGCATTGCGTATATGGAAGCAAATAAAAACAATCAGCCCCGCCATAAGTATCAGGCGTGCGGAAGATGATGCAAAAGTAAGCGTCATTTCTTTTTCTTCGATAAAAGCTGTGCTTCCAAGGGTTGCTGAAATTGCAGTAGCAACTAATATCCCTAAGACAAGGCCGATGAAAAGCCAGTCGCGCAGGGCGGTTATCATTATATACCGTATGTTGGTTAACATTAGAGATCCTCTGTAGATTTTATTTAGAATTTGAGAGGACGCGGGTCCTGAATGAATTTTTCATATAATCCCTTATCATAAGGATCGGCGCCACCATTGCTTCCAACAATCGTCGCACGTATGAATATAACCAGTTCTTTTTTAGAATTGGTCTTATCAACAGTTTTAAATAAATTACCAAAAACAGGTATCTCGCTTGCGTAAGGTACCCCGCCGTCATTATTGGCAATCTTATCCTCAAGCAAACCGCCGATAACCAAAGTCTGGCCACTTTTTATCTTCACAATAGAATCAAGCTCTTTCGTTTCAATCTGCGGAACCTGACTTACAGTGCTTGCAAGTGATCTACCCACCTCAGTTGAGGTATCAAATGTCTGAAGTGCAAGAGCAAGGTTTATTTTAAAACCCGGGTCATCAATATACTTAACAAAACGCTTAAGTGTTGGCCGGATCCCAAGCGTTATCTCATTAGTATCTGAGTTTATAGATGGCTGCAGGTTCAGAATAATACCAACTGGTTCTGTTTCTTTTTCGCTGGTTGCAGTTATTGTGCCCTGGGTAGTAGTGGTACCAGTAGTGGTAGTAGGGGTAGAGGTGAGTGTAACTTTAAAATAAACAAGGTTTTCTACAAAGCTCAAGACAGCCTGCTGGTTATTCATAGCATTAAGTCGCGGGCTTGAAAGGGCACGGGTAGTACCAAATTCATCCAATAATTTCACCGCTGCCGAAAGGTCAACCCCGCTGCCAAGGACATCATTCTTAAGAACAGTAAGCGATGGCGTATCGGCTCCTGTAGCAGATTTAACATTCGAAGCCAAGTTAGCTGCAAATTTAATATGCGCGCCACCAAAATTCAGCCAGTTAATACCACTTTGGTAAGAATCGCTTAGGGTAACTTCAACTATTTTAGCTTCGATAAGAACCTGCGATGATGTATTCTCAACAATTTTAGCAAGGAATTTTTTTATCATCTCGTGCTGTTTTTGCGTACCTGAAACAGTAAGAGTAGATGCCTGGCGGTTTACTACATAAAAAGAACCATTGCCGCCTGCAGTAGGAGAAGCAGAAGATGGTGACGGTGGTGGGGCTGCTTGCGGTGCCGGAGCATTAATATTTGCCTGCATTGGTTTTAAACCTGCATCAGAAGCGGCAGAAGGAGGCGAGCCTGGAGCACCAGCAGCAGCCGGTGTAGAAGGCGGAGCGGGTTGCGCTGCAATTGTAGTTGCTGATGTGCGCTGGGCGGGAGTATAAGATAATATTTGGGCGATACTCCCTTCAAATTTATTCCAGAAATCGCTACTGGAATTAGCAGTAATACTTGCGCTAGATCCGCTTCCAGTTGTAGAGCCAGACGTTCCGCCCCCTAAGCTACCGCCAATACTTATAGTGCCATTGGCACTGCGTTCTGTATTAAGGAGGTCAAGCGAGTAAAGCTGTATATAAGGAGTATCCCTCTCGATACGCAAAACGCCATTTTTCATATTGTAACGCAAGCCAGCCATATTCGCGATGCGCTCTATAACTTCGTTAAATGGCTTATCAGTTGCACGCAAGGAAACCCCGCCGGTTATGCTGGCATCAACATCTATATCCACATTGGCAAGGCGTGCTACTTCAATCAACACATCTTTAAGAGGCACATCATCAGTAACGGCCAAAGAAACCAACTGGGTTTCACCAATTTTAGGCTTAGGCGGCGCCGCAATTATTTCAGCAAGGTTTGGGATAGGCGGCTCAACAACATTTCCAAGGTTAGCTGTTATTTGCGGAGTTTTTTTCACGCTATCAATATCGCGCATTTCCCTGAAATCACTACGCTGTAAGGCAGCATCCCTATCGATAGGGTCGAGACTTTTATTAAACGCAGCAAGCCTTCCAGTCTCGCAACTGGATGCCAGAATGGTGCAAGATAGCAGCAATAAAAGCCGGGCGGTTACTTGTTTCACTCTCTACCGTACCTTACATATTAATATAAACATATATATTTAACTCTTATTACTATATCTAGTTATTTAACAATGCAACTTCAATCAACATACGGTATGCGTTAATAATCATTTTTTTTAATTAAGCATAAACCAGCTTTACAAAATTATGTAATAATTTATTATATGTGGCTCACACAAAATCAGGTTTCAAGAATGAAATGGATTATAGGCCTGGCACTCGCTATTTTTATCGGATGGTGGGCTATTGGCAAGTTTTCCGGCGATAATAAAAAAGATACTATACCTCCCATAAAAGTATCAGTAGTTGAAGCAACACGCAATGATGTACCCGTTTCAATTTCACTTTCAGGCAATGTAATTGCTTATGAAACTGTTGCAATAAAATCACGCATTGATTCCCAGATTGTAGAAGCCAAATTTCATGATGGAGATGCAGTCGCCAAAGGACAGGTTTTATTTGTGCTTGATGACCGAAGCCTAAAAGCACAGATTTCACAGCTGGAGGCTAATTTACAAAAGGAAAAGGCACAGCTTGAAAACACCCGCGTGCAATATGAGCGTGCCAAAAATCTTATTTCAGGCAAATTTATCGCCCAAGCCCAGCTTGACGACACAAAATCTGCTTACAACGCACAGTTGGCCTTAGTGAAAGCTGCCCAGGCAAGCCTTGATAACACTATAATAATGTTAAGTTATTCAACCATTAGAAGCCCCATAGATGGTCGTGCCGGAACTATAAACGTAACCCCCGGTAATAACGTAAAAGCCAATGATATACAGCCGCTGGTTACAATAAACCAGGTAAGCCCTATACGCGTTCAATTCGCTATTCCTGAACGCTATTATGAGAGAGTGAAATCATCTATGGAGCAATCGGTCCCGGTAAAAGTATCACGGCAGGATTCACCTGAAGCAGCACAGGGAAAACTGGAATATATTGACAACACTATCGATCCTACAACCGGTTCATTTATAGCCCGTGCGGTTTTTACCAATGAGAAAGAAAGCTTATGGCCGGGAATGTTTGTAACAGTTGCAATAAACCTTGGGGAAGAAAAAGGTAAGGTTACTATTCCTTTGGTAGCAGTACAGGGTGATGATAATAATCACTTCGTATTCCGCGACATTGAAAATAAGGCGGTAAAAACTCCTGTGAATATTTCAACTTCCGGCAATATTGCTATAGTGAACAAAGGAATTTCTGAAGGCGAAAAGGTAATAACTGATGGGTTGCTCCGTATCTCAGATGGCGCAGCAATAGAAATTGCAGAACCAAAAAAATAGTGTAGCTCAAATGAATATTTCGGAATTTTGTATCCGTCGCCCGGTTTTCACCACACTGCTGATGCTGGCACTGGCAGTTGGTGGAATGGCCGGGTATAAAACCCTTTCAGTCAGCGCGCTTCCAAGTGTTGACTTCCCTGTTATACAGGTTACGGCAAACCTTCCCGGTGCCAGCCCGGAAACTATGGCAAGCTCCGTTGCAACACCGCTTGAGAGGCAGTTTTCGACCATTGCCGGCATTGATTCTATGACCTCAACCAGCTTCTTAGGTAGCACCCAGATAACTTTGCAGTTCAACCTTGACCGTAATATAGACGGGGCTGCACTTGACGTGCAAACCGCCATTGCCGCAACTGCAAGGAAACTACCTACTGAGATGCCCTCTCCACCATCTTTCCAGAAAGTCAATCCAGCGGACCAGCCTATTTTCTTTATCGCCGTTTCATCTGATACATTGCCAATTTCTCAGGTAAACGAATATGCGGATACTCTTATGGCGCAACGTATCTCAACCCTTAAGGGTGTTGCACAGGTGCAGATCTATGGCGCCCAAAAATATGCCATACGCCTGCAAGCCGATCCTAAAAAGCTTGCCGCATACGACCTTGATTTCAAGGAACTCAAAACAGCTCTGGCAGGCGCCACTTCAAACGCCCCTGTTGGTGTTATAAGCGGCAGCAAGCAATTGTTTAATCTAAAAGTCGCCGGACAGCCGGGTAATGCCGCAGAATTCAGGCCTCTAGTTGTGACATGGCGCAATGGTGCGCCAGTCCGTCTAGGTGATGTTGCAAGCGTTACTGACTCTGTTCAGGATTTGCGTTCAGTTGGTAATATTAATGGTATAAGATCGGTAGTTATTGCAATCCAGCGTCAAGCTGATGCCAATACCATAAGCGTGGTTGAGGAAGTGCGTAAACTGCTTCCGGTATTCCGAACACAACTTCCTGCGGCAGTGCAACTTACTCCGCTTTTTGACCGTTCAGTTGCAGTTCGCCACAGCGTAGATGATGTGCAGTTTACTTTAAAACTTACAGTAGTTTTAGTGGTGCTTGTAATCTTCCTTTTCTTACGCAAAATATCTGCAACTATTATTCCGGCTTTAGCAGTACCGCTCTCAATTATCGCAACTTATGGCGGTATGGCGGTTATGGGATTTTCAATTAATAACGTATCGCTGCTAGCACTTACCCTATGCGTTGGGTTCGTAGTTGATGACGCGATAGTTATGCTTGAAAATATCATGCGCCATATAGAAAATGGTATGAAGCCATTCGAGGCAGCGCTAAAAGGCTCGCGTGAGGTTGGTTTCACTATTATATCCATGACCATATCACTGGTTGCTGTATTTATACCTGTATTATTCATGGGCGGGATTGTAGGGCGTTTGTTTCGCGAATTCGCGGTTACTATAAGCATAGCGATACTGGCATCAGGATTTATATCACTTACCCTCACGCCCATGCTCTGCAGCCGCTGGCTTAAACCAGTAAACCACAATGAAAAACATTCGCCGCTGGCGCAGAAACTTGAAAATATTTTTGACAGGATGCTCGCACTTTATGAGCGTACTTTGCGTATTGTTTTGCATCACCGTAAAATCATGTTCAGCGTGACAATAGGCAGCTTGGTGGTTACCATAATAGCTTTTGCCGTGGTACCTAAAGGATTTTTCCCGCTGGAAGATACAGGCTTTATTTTTGCTTCTACCGAAGCGGCACAGGATATTTCCTATGAGGCTATGCTGGAGAAACAAAAGCAGGCAGCTGCAATTATCAAGTCTGATCCGGCTGTGGAAAATGTATTCTATGCAATAGGTGGAGGACGGGGCGCGCTTAATTCCGGGCGCATTTTCTTTGGACTTAAACCACATTCAGAACGTCCTTCAGCACTTGTAATTATTGCCAGGTTACGCGAAAAACTTACTGCTGTACCCGGTTTCAACGTATTCATGCAACCTATACAAAATATCCAGATCGGTGGTCGTCCCAGTAAAGCACTTTACCAGTACACCCTGCAAGGAAGTGACCTTGAAGAGCTATATAAATGGACAAATATGCTGCAGGAAAAAATATCCAAGGAAGCTGGGTTTTTGGATGTTAATACCGACCTACAGCTTAAAAGCCTTGAAGCACGCCTTATTCTGGATCAGGAAAAAGCTGCTCGCATGGGTGTTAATTTTGATGATGTAAGGCAGGTTTTATATTCAGCGTTTGGAACAGCACAAGTGGCAACACTCTATACTCCATCTAATGATTACCAGGTAATATTAGAAGTTCCAAGCACAGCACAGCGTACGCCCGATGACATAAAAAGCCTGTATGTAAGAAGCAGTGACGGAAAATTAGTGCCTCTTGATGCTGTAGCAAATATTGTACAGGGAACAGGACCACTATCTATAAACCACCAAGGGCAATTGCCGTCAGTTACTTTATCATTCAACTTAAAACCTGGAACATCACTTTCTCAGGCGGTTGAGCGCATACAGGCGATAGAAAAAGATATGGGTATGCCAGCGACTATAGCAACCAGTTTCCAGGGAACAGCCCAAGCTTTCCAGAGTTCAGCAAGCGGCCAAGGAATGCTGCTCCTGCTTACAATATTAGTAATCTATATAATTCTGGGCATGCTTTATGAAAGTTTTATACACCCGATCACCATAATTTCCGGTTTGCCATCCGCTGGTCTGGGTGCTGTTATAACACTGCTGCTATTTGGTATGGATCTAAGTGTCATAGCAATAATAGGCATTATCCTGCTTATAGGTATCGTAAAGAAAAATGCGATCATGATGGTGGATTTCGCAATATCAGCGCGAGCTGAAGGAAAAGACGCAGAAGAATCTATATTCCAGGCTTGTATTTTACGTTTCCGCCCAATTATGATGACATCTATGTGCGCGATAATTGGTACGCTTCCTATAGCAATAGGGCTTGGTGAAGGGTCGGAGTTGCGCCAACCTTTAGGGCTTGCGGTTGTAGGAGGTCTAATTACCTCGCAACTACTTACCCTTTACATAACACCAGTTATTTATCTCTATCTCGAAAAATTCAATAGCCGCTCTGCTAGGACATAATTTGCCCAAATGGAATTTGGCCGCTTCCCCTTCGCACTGATTTTTGCTGGGACTCATGAGGTTTCCACCCGGTTAAGGTTATAAGTTCGAAGCTTGCATTTATTCTGCCTTCTTCATTAGAAAAATCGCGTAGGTAATTATCAACCGCCAGCATCATGAGTGAACAAGGTGTAAAAGATTTTTCGCTGTCATATAGGCAATTGCTTTCACCCATTCCCCGCAATTCCTTCATTAACTTTAGTGGATGGGTATATTCAACATTGAGTATTTCGCTATCAACCACCGGAAGCGCAAACCCGGCGCGCTGGAGTAAGCTTCCTCCGGTTTGCACATCAATAAAGGGCGATATGCGCGGTGATACACCACCCCTAACCTGCATTTCTGCCTTTTCAAAAGAAGTACGCAATTCTTTGAGCGTTTGTCCCCCAAAAAATATGGCAAGGAATAACCCATCTGGTTTCAGTGATTTTTGAATTTGTATAAGACTTCCAGCAAGGTCGTTTACCCAGTGCAATGAACCAGTGCTAATAACCAGGTCAAAACTATTTTCAGCAAAAGGCAGTAATTCTTCATCGGCAACCAGTACATTATTTGCTGCATTGCGAAGCAATTTCTCAGAAACAGCTGATTGTATTAAGTTTTCAATTCCGCCCCGGTTCTGTAAAATTTCTGCAATAAAACCATTATGTGCCCCCAGATCCAAAGCCAAAGGAAAGGTTTTTTTTATATAATTCAAACGCTCACATAAGCTTACGGCCATTTCCCTGAATAAAAAATCATGGGCTGAAAAATTGGCAGCAGCACGTATACGATGTTTTATTAGCCTTTGACGGTTAAAAATTTTAGGTATTTCGTTAGAAATCATAGGTATACTTAATATATATTATTTTAAAATTGCTACGAAACAAGGTTGTCATCAATTCTTAACATGTATGATATTGATTTTTAGGAGTATAGTGTTAGCTTTATTAAAGCACGTTAATATAATTAATAAAGACCTAAAAGCCAGATATTAAATGAAATATGCCAACTTATAAACCCAATACCATACCAAGCCCGTTAAATCATACGGAAACAATTGCGCTGGCGCAGGAATTGAGCAATCAGCAGATTGATATTATTAGAAATAATGATGAATTTGGCGGTGAGTTTATAGCAAATAGGCTGCTTAGACTGAGGAATGCGGTTTGGGGTGGAAAAACAGGGAAACCACTAGCTGAGGACAAGCAAAAAGAAATTTTTGATGATGTGCTGAAAAAACCTGACGGTACACTTATAGACCCAAAGCACCGCGAGCTATTGCTTTCCTCCTATGCAAAAATGGGGCATTTATACGAAATTGCCTCCCTTTCCGCCCGTGCAAATACACTTGCCAACATTGATAAAAGCAAAGAAGCAATACCAGGTGGCTCAGACGAATTAATCCGTGATAAGCAGAACCAGTCTTTAACTGCCAGCCAATTGGTTGAGAAATTCAACCGCCCGGTTTTTGAAGTAGTTATGACCGCGCATCCGACCAACGTTAATTCGCTGGAATCGATGAAGGCACAGAGGGAAATTGATAAGGCGCTTGAAAGCAAAAGTCAGAAAGACCTTACAAAAGCGCTGACTGAATACCAGAAAGCTCCGATAATAATTGAGAAAATAGAAGATGGAAAGAAACAGGCTGTAAATCTTACTGTGCGTAATGAAACAGAAACCGCATTATATTTCCTTGGAAATATTTATGAGGATCTGCCTAAAGTTTACAAAAACTATGACGACGCCTTAGCAAAGCACGCTGGCTCAAAAGATTATGATAAGACAGCTTTGAACCTTAATATCAGGTTCGGATCATGGGCTTCTGCCGGTGATAAGGATGGCAATAACAAGGTAACGGCTGAAACCACCTTGGAAGCTATCGCCCTGCACACACATGCAATAGTCACGCGTTATGCTGAAGATCTGGAGAAAATAAATTCACCGGCTTTGCAACAATGGAAAACAAATTTTACTGCTGCAAAAGCACAGTTAGATGAATTGCTTCCTAAAATAGTGCAACTAAGGGAAAAAGCACAAAAAAATGATGGCAATACCCCACAAGCCCTTAGTGACGGTTTTGATAAATTATCTGAAGAATTAGCCGGAATCAGAAATTCGCTAAATGGAGATAATTTCGAAAATAAAAAGCGCTTTGAAGAAGACCTACAAAAAGCTGCAAAAAGCAATGATGAATCCCTGAATTTACTGCGCCGCTTCCGCACATTCGGCTTTAATTTCTCGAAAATAGAATACCGTGAAACTGCCAATGAATATAGCCGCGTAGTTGGCGAGCTTGTAAAAGGCTATAATAATTTAACTCCTGAACAAAAAGCTGAAAAACTTACTGAAATACTTAAGAACCCGCAACAGTCCCCCTTAGTTTCTGAAGGAGAATACAGTTCGATAGTTAATTCCGGGGCTGGAAGAGCATATGATAAGAATAACGCTGCCCCTATAGCTTACCAGACGCTGAAGCGCATGGCACTGGCGCGAGATTTCAGCGATGTGATAAAAGATAATGTCCTTGCCGAATGTGGACAGATAAAAGCAAACGGTAATGATATAACATCAAAAGAAATTATTGACCAAGGTCTTGCCAATATATTGGAAGCACAATTTCTACAGCGCGCTGTTGAAAAGGATAAAAAACTTCCTAAGATGGGCATAATTCCATTATTCGAAGAGCCGGATACATTAGGGCGCATTGATAAAATAATGGAAGCGGCTTATGCCAATGAAGCTTATAAAAAACATTTGGAGTCGATAAAAGAAAATCCTACTGATAAAAAAACGCAGCAGGTAATGATAGCCCATAGTGATAATGCAAAACGCTCAGGTCTACAGGCAGCAAGGGCATATATTCATATAGCGCATCATAAAATGCGTGAGCTAAATAAGAAAAATCCAGATATCCAGTTACAATTCTTTGAAGGTGGGAGTATTTCCGATGCCTACCGTAATGGGGTGCGCTCAATATCAAAATCTGTCGATGCTTTTGGCTTGCATGATTTCGCCAAATTCACTTTTCAAGGTGGAGATCTTTTAAATTTCTTCAACCACCCAGCCGCGATAAATCGCTTGCTTGAAAGCTCAATTGCTCACCAGGCAAAATCATTAACGCAGGAAAATGGGCAATGGGTTGGGAAAGTCAAATGGTCGCGGGATAATAGCCCGGATATTTCGGAAAATGATAGAATTGCTATTGAAAAAAATGTTAATTCCTCTCTTAAGGAAACCCTTTTAGATTACAAAAGCGGTGATTTTATCAAGGAAAGGATGGGGATTTTACTAGCTGCCCTTGGATACAAAAAGGTAACACTTGATAGTAATGCCAGCTCCCGCGCCGGGGAAAGAAACGCTGAAGATAATAAACCCAAAGAAAATACTGCTCCAAACAAACAAGAGAATTCACCGATTGCTTTCAATGGTTCGAAAGTAACAACAGGGATGGGTGCAGCGGCAAGCGATATAAGCAAGAAGGAAAATAAAAGCGAACTGCTCCCAATAGATATTGAAAGCGTCCGAACAATTGGCTTCAGCAAGACATGGCAGGGAGCGGGTATCGTACCTTCATGGATCGGCTCATTAGGCTTAAAAGGATATTTACATGATTTTTTTACTAAAGAAAAAAAGCCGACTATCATATCTTCTGATAAAAACAATATAGAAAATGGGAATCTCACACCACAGGCTATAAGAAAAATATATGAATATTCCCCTACATTCAGGGATGCACAAGCGCGCTCGGCTTTTGCCATTGCGATGACTGATATGGATTCAGCCATAGCTATAGCCGAAAAGAAATTAAGAATAGAACCTGAAGACGATGATAGGGTGCAGAGCTACAAGAAAATGGGCAGCAACTATCTTGACCTTCATATTAATAAAACCTATAAGGCGGCAGCTGAATTAGCCTATTCCGCAATTACCGGAACTTCCATGAACAATAGCAACCTTAGCAATAAAGCAATCCGTGACAAAATGGTTGACGCCCTGCCCCATCTGAAAGAAGATATAATAAATAAAACTAATTACCGTGCCGCCCTCCTCCATTGGCAGATTACAGAACCTAAACTTTATGAAGGCCAACATATGGGTAGGATAGCGCAAGCAGCTAAGGATACGGTTGAACATGGACGCTGGCTGGGAGCGAGTGACCCGTCATTTGCAAATTACATAGAAAAACAAAAGCTAGAGAAACAACAACAATATATAGCCAGACGTTAGCTAGCGCATGATAACGCGCCTGCTTAATCTTTTATTTCCCCCACAATGCATTAATTGCGATACACGCGTTCCCATGCACGGTACATTATGTATTCCATGCTGGCAGAAGATACAATTTATAAGTGATCCAATGTGCCATTGCTGTGGCCTTCCATTTGATTATGAAATAGGAAATGAAGCATTATGCGGAGCCTGCTTATTTGAGCGCCCTCCATATGCCAAGGCACGCGCAGCCTTTCGCTACGATGAGCATAGCAAGAAGCTGGTAACGCGCTTTAAATATTCTGACCACACTCACCTTGCCCATGTTTACAGCGCATGGCTTGCTAAAGCGGCAGGTGAGATGATTATGCAGACAGATATTATAATTCCAGTGCCGCTGCATTATTTCCGCTTTGTGAACCGGCGATTTAACCAATCGGCATTACTTGCACATGCGCTCTCTAAAAAGACTAAAATAAAACATATGCAAAGCATACTTAAACGCAAACGCAATACCATATCACAAACTGGCCTTACCCGGAAGCAACGCGAGAAAAACGTAAAGGGCGCTTTTAGCATGAGCAGCAGGGCAAAAAAAATTATTAAAGGGAAAAATATTTTGCTGGTTGACGATGTAATGACTACCGGGTCAACAATTGAGCAATGTGCAAAAATATTGCTAAAAGGAGGAGCAATGCAGGTTAATGTGCTAACGCTCGCTAGGGCTATACGCTAATATTTATATATTAAAATATTTTGCCTGCGGATGGTGAACTACAATTGCCGAAGTAGATTGTTCTGGGTGAAGCTGGAATTCTTCCGAAAGCTCAATGCCAATTCTTTCCGCACCAAGCAAAGACATAAGCAAAGCTTGATCTTCCAGGCGTGGGCAGGCAGGATAACCAAAAGAATAGCGTGAACCGCGATAACCTTGTTTAAGCATTTTTTTTACGTCACGGTCATCCTCATGACCAAAGCCAAGCTCTGAGCGTATGCGCTTATGGATATATTCGGCAGATGCTTCAGCCATTTCAACCCCAAGGCCATGCAAATATAAGTAATCCTGGTAGCGCCCGCCAGTAAACCAGTCACGAGCCACATCTGCAACTTTCTGTCCTGCAGTAACCACTTGCAATCCTAGAACATCGCGCTCACCAGAATCAATATCACGGAAGAAATCGGCAACGCATATCCCACCATCCTTTCCTTGGCGCGGCAGATCCAACTGCCCGACCTGCCTATTTCCGGATTCATCAAATATGAGCAGGCTATTGCCCTGACTAGCACATTTAAAAAACCCATAAGCCGCTTTTGGTTGCAATATATTTTCCTGTTCACATTCATCAAGCAATCTTTTGAGGATAGGTTTAACATCGGTTTCTACCCATCTCCAATATTCATCAATCGATTTTCCAGCTTTTTTGAATCCCCAATGGAAGGTAAAAAGCATCTGCTCATTTAAATAAGGAATAAGCGCTTTAACCGGAATACTATCTACGATTCTTCCACCCCAAAATGGCGGTATTGGTATTTCAACCTGTTTAGCCAATTCTGCACGTTTCAATTTTATAGCTTCCAATTCAAGCGGACGTAATTCTGTGCCTATCAGCTTCTGTCCTGCTTCTTCATTCTGCGACCAGCGTTGCTTAGCTTTGGCATTGCTTGGACGGTTATGCTTGCGTTTTTTTATTTCTTCCAGATGGCTGTCAAATTGGCCGTCAGCTATTTTATTCATAAGGTCAAGGCCATCAAAAGCATCCTGTGCATATGCAACACGCCCTGCCCCGTATGCATCAACGCAATCTTCTTCAACATAGGCACGGGTGAGTGCTGCACCCCCTAGCAACACAGGTATTGTATAACCGCGAATAGTAAGATCGGCTAAGTTTTCGCGCATTATTACTGTTGATTTAACCAATAGCCCGGAAAGCCCTACCGCATCAGGCTTTATTTCCTCAATTGCTTTAAGGATATTATCAATCGGCTGTTTTATGCCTAAGTTATATACCTTGAAGCCGTTATTGGTTAGAATAATATCTACAAGGTTTTTTCCAATATCATGTACATCGCCCTTGACGGTTGCGAGCACTATTTTTCCTTTTTCCTGCCCTTCAGATTTTTCCATGAATTGCTCAAGATAGGCCACTGACTTTTTCATGGTTTCTGCGCTTTGCAGAACGAAAGGAAGCTGCATTTTGCCAGAGCCGAATAGCTCGCCTACAACTTTCATCCCTGAAAGTAATATTTCATTTATTATATATAATGGCTCGTGAGTTTTAAGTGCAGTTGCAAGATCTTCTTCCAGGCCTTTTTTATCGCCGTCTATAATACGCTCTTTTAGTACATCCTCTATAGTTGCGGCTCGCTGTTTTACTGATGATGCCTCTCCCTTACGCCCTTCGAACAGGGCAATAAAATATTGTAGTGGATCGTATGGATCCTCCTCAGTTCCTTTGGGTTTTTTAGGAATATATGGGGTTTCACTGTTCACACTAAAGCCTTGCCACAAAATCTGCCATGCCTTCCTGACGGGCGCGTTTCAAGCGTTCAGCTTTCAAAATAGCATTTATTTTTTCATGTGTCTGGTCTAAATCCTGGTTTATAAGGACGTAATCATATTCCTGCCAGTGGCTTATTTCAGCGCGTGCTTTGCCCATACGCTTTTGCACTACTTCTTCGCTATCTTGTGCACGTGCCCGAAGGCGGCGTTCAAGCTCTTCCATAGATGGCGGGAGGATAAAAATGCTGACCAGATCATCGGGAAGTTTCTCTGCCAGCTGCTTGGTGCCTTGCCAGTCAATATCGAATAAAACATCGATCCCCTTGCTGATATTTTCACGTACAAAATTTTCCGGCGTACCATAATGATGGTCAAAAACCTGAGCGTATTCTAAAAGCTCCTTACGACCTACCATATGCTTGTATTCTTCATCGCTTACAAAAAAATAATCCCTGCCATGAACCTCACCGATGCGCTTGGCGCGGGTGGTAACCGAAACCGACATTCTGATGGTTTCATGTTTCTGTGCATCCTTATATTGTTCAAGCAAGCGGCGCGATAACGTTGTCTTGCCCGCACCTGATGGAGATGAGAGAATGAACAGAACTCCACGGCGGTGAAGTTCGACTTCTGATTGCAACGACATTAATGCACCAACCTTTATTTTAATAGCTTAGATACAGCTGCGGTAATCTCATACGCATCAGCATCATAAGGGAAATGTTGGATATAAGCACCATTTTTATCCATAATATAAATAAAGCCGGAATGGTCCACCTGATCTCCGCCCGCTTCATTCTTGGTTTTTGCGAAATATGCCTTATATGATGAAGCCGCCTTTTCGACTTGCTCTTCGGTTCCCGTCAAGCCAATGATACGTTTATCGATTTTTCCCAGATATTCCTTTAAAACTTGCGGGGTATCGACCTCAGGGTCAATACTTATGAAAATAGGCGCAACCTGCAGCGCATTATCACCAAGTGATTCCAGTATCTTAGCATAGGTAGCAGAAGCTACCGGGCAAATATCCGGACAACTGGTAAACCCAAAAAATACCAGCATTATTTTACCACGGAAATCCTCATTTTTTACAGCTACCCCGTCCTGATTCACAAGGTTGAAATCACCACCAACCAGCGCAGTTCCTTCGCTTTGCGATTCAGAAACCTGCACATCACTGGTAAGTTTGTTTTTAGTTGCAATAAGCATAACTGAGGTGACAACCAATAATAGAAAAATCAAAAATGTGCAAAATCTTATCATAAATCAGAACCTTGAACTAGCTGTATATGCATGCTGACCCAGCCAAACTACTTGCGCTGCTAACATAAATATGTTAATATTTCCTTTAGAATAACAAATAACTTGTGACCAATATTAATTAATATGTTCGCTACAATTGGAAATAATGTTAATATTCCAACATCACCAACACTGGTTGCTACTGCGCTACCAAACAGCAATGCTTTGCGCCCACCATATGATAACGTAACTCCTTCAGTTTCTAGCGCAAAACTTGATGACAATGCAAGCGGCAACCGCGTTTTATTATTAAAAAACGAAAATACTGCCACTTCCCTTCCTGCAAATATCCAAGCAGAAAAATTCGCAATCGCCCAAAGCTCTAATTCAACATCTTTTGCAGCCGATGCACAAACTGCATTTTTAACACAATTGGCAAGCGGAGATATATCACCAGAGGTTTATGGGATATTCGTTCAATATGATAAGCTGGTAAGCTATGCTAACGTAAAATATAAACCAAGCAACGCCGGAAAACCCGTTGACCCTGTAACAATATTCAGCACACTTATACAGTTAGACAAGCAAGGGCAGGATTCTGCACAGTATTTAATTGACAATACGCAGATTCCATCACCTGAGCTTACTTCTGAACCTGTATATATTGCAGAGCTGGATTCTACACCTGCTAAATTGATAGGCGGCAATTACACTCAGCAGCAATCACCAATAGAAGCCGAAGCTATGCCACAATTAAACGCTTATAGCGCGACTATGGTACGCAACATGGAAACCGTGCCTAAAGAGCTGGAATTAGCTTAATTACCTTTATTGTATACCCAGACATGTGCAGGCGGCACATTCAGCAAAACGAATTTCACACGTTTACCTACTAATCCATAAGCTTCTAGTTCATTGGTATTGATTGGTGATTGCAGACCATAAGTGAACTGTATAATTATACCTTCATTACCAATAGATTTTACCATCTGCTCCTGTATCCCGCGCCTTACAGCATCGGGCATAGAAAGGAATGGAAGGCTGGATACTATCGCATTTACTTTTTGTACTCCTGCGCTGCTTAAAACATTTTCAAGCTCTAAAGCATCTGCACATAGAATTTGTAAATCAGGAAAATTTTCCTGCAAGAACGCATGAAGTTGTTTTTCGCGCTCAATAACCAATAACTTATCAGGTGTTATTCCAGAATCCAGCAATGCCTGAGTTACAACTCCGGTTCCTGCGCCAAGCTCCACTACTGCACCTTCATTGGAAATATTAACCTGCTGCGCCATTGCATCAGCCAATAATTTAGAGCTGGGAAGTGCTGCGCCCATTTTAAGTGGCGATCTTAACCATGCTGCTATAAAATGGCAGGTACTATTAAGGTGCGTAGACATGCTTTATCTGCTTTGCAGCGGTTTCTATTTTAAGTTTAAGTAAATACTCTCCATAAGCTGCGGAAGCAAGCGTAGAATCTCCTGCCCCTCCACTAATTTTAAAATCTTCACTTGAGTGGTTTCCCCTTAATGAATCCCGCACGCCATTCTTATCCAACGCCATTAATTCCGACGTATCTTCAAAGCCTGCATGGGCACCAGGGTCTTTAATTGGCAGCTTTAATGTACTAACCCAGACATCCTGACCATTATTCATATAATAATCAGAAACCTGTAAAACCTTGATGCCCTTATCTTTCCATTGTTCGCTGAGTTTTTTTGCAAGTCTTTCCTGGGATTCTTGGTTACCACCAGAATCACCTACGAAACAGATCAGTTTAAAGCCATGCTCGGCAAGGCTTGCAGCAGCATCTTCAAGCAAAGCCTCATATGTTTCCTTACGCAATGAAATTGTACCCGCAAACTGCATATGCCCTTGCGGGGGGTTGATATTTCCTTCCGGCACATAGGATATTACAGGGGCAACCAGCGCATTACCAAGCTTATTTGCAATTTTCCCCGCGGTATAATGTACTATTGTATTATGCTTGCCAATTACCATGTGCGGCCCGTTCTGCTCACTACCGCCAGTTGGTATGATTGCTATAACCGCACCAGAATTTATACGCTGACGTATTTCTTGTGAAGTCAATTCCTCCATATAGACGCTGTCTGATGGCTTATCTTTTGCCATTGCATGCGGCTTGTAAATTAATGTAAAAACTGCCATGGCGCACATGACACCAGATATTTTATACTTTATCATATTGCCACCTAATATATTATAATTGATAAGCCAGCCTAGACATGAACAAGCAAAAAGTCGATGAAATCTTCAGGCGTTTAAGCGCAAATGACCCAGCCCCTAGAACTGAGCTTTCCTATACCAATGATTTTACTTTACTGGTTGCAATAGTGTTATCGGCCCAAGCCACGGATGTAGGCGTTAACAAAGCTACCCCAGCTTTATTTGCCATTGCCGATACGCCACAAAAAATGCTGAAACTTGGCGAAGATGAACTAAAGTATTACATAAAAACTATTGGCCTGTTTAATAGCAAAGCAAAAAATATAATTGCCCTGAGCCAGAAATTGATAACAGAATTCTCGGGGAAAATTCCCGGAACCCGGGATCTTCTGATAACCCTACCCGGTGTTGGCCGCAAAACAGCTAATGTATGGCTTAATTGCGCTCGGGGGAAACCTACTATCGCAGTCGATACACATGTATTCCGTGTAGCAAACCGCTTAGGGCTTTGCACAACAAAAACAGCCGATGCAACTGAAATAGCATTGGAAAAAATAATATCTGAGAAATGGAAACTGCATGCCCACCACTGGCTTATACTTCATGGGCGCTATATATGCAAAGCCCGTGCGCCATTATGTGAAAAATGTATATTAAGCGACCTTTGTAAATATTATGGGGCAACAGGCGACATACCGCGCTCACGGTAATATTTTAAGGCTCCGGGATGTACAGGCGCTATAGCATCATTGGCTATCATGTAATTAGCATCAAGCGATGAAAATACCGGGTGTAGTGTTTTGAAATTATCCAGATTTTCAAATACAGCCTTTACAACTTCATAAGCTATTTCATCACTTAAGTCAGCAGATGCAACCAATAATGCCCTTACACCAAATGTTTTAGTTTCCTGCGGGTTTCCATTATACATTCCGCCAGGAATAGTAGCTTTTACGTAGAAAGGATGGGTTGCGACCAATTTATTTATATCAGCTGGTGCAATAGCCACCAATGAAGTTGCACATTTAGAAGTTACCTGTTGGATCGCACCATTAGGATGCCCGCCTGCATACACCAGAGCATCTATTTTTCCATCACATAAGGCTTCTGTCTGGTCGGCATATTTAACATCAACTATATTCGCAAAATTCTTTTTATTAAGTCCCTTCTGCGTCATTAACTCTTCCATGGTCGCACGCATACCTGACCCTTTTGGGCCTATATAGATACGCTTACCTTTTAAGTCATCAAATACGCTGATCTTGGTATTTTTGCGTGCTACAATAGTAAATGGCTCAAAATGCAAGGACAATAATACACGCAGTTTTTTATCACGGCCAGCGTCTGAAAATATTTCCTTGCCAGTATAGGCATAATAAAGCAGATCTGATTGAACAATTCCAAGGTCGATATCTCTATTATGTATAGACTCAAGATTAGCTATAGAGCCGCCTGTTGATTCAACCGCGCAATGGATAGCATGCTCTTTACGCCCCCTGTTTACCATACGGCAAATAGCACCGCCAGCAGGGTAATAAACCCCTGTTACCTCACCTGTTCCTATAGTTACATTCTTTTCTGCTGCAAATACAGGGCTACTAATTGTTAGTGCAGAGAAAAAAGCTGATGCAACCAAGGCAATGCCACGCATAGAAACCATGTAATATCCATTTTTATAATGTAAACATTATACTAGAGTAACAAAAGCAGCAGCCCAGCACAAGAGGTTGATGAAAATATATTTATAAATTCTTCGCAAATATTAGGAAAATATTGTGCCAAATATCAGGCTTTTGCTAAAACGCCTTTATTACGGCGCTTATCAACATACATTGACATATCAGCCGAAGCCAGTGCAGATTCAGCATCATCCCCGCTGCGTACCAAATAATATCCATACGCAGCAGATACAAACAGCTGTGAACCATTAAAATTAAATGGGGTGCTGTCAAGCTTTTCAGCTATGGTCATACCGCGTATTTTAGCGGATTCTTCATTGGCATAATACATTATAACTGCAAATTCATCGCCACCAATACGCGCAAGAAAATCTGATTCACGCATTACGGTAGAAAGTATCTGGGATACATGGATAATAGCAAGGTCTCCAGCTGCATGGCCATGCGTATCGTTAATGGCCTTAAAATCATTAAGGTCAAAATATAATATCGTAGATGGGTGCCCATAGCGTTCATGCATAGTGATCGCCCATGACAAGCGGCGCATGAATGCGCGACGGTTTGCGATTGGCGCTATGCAATCTACATCTACAAGCCTTTCAATTTCCGCAAGATTTTCTTTTGTACGCGATAAGTCCCGGTTCACATCATCCATTTTTTCCAGAAGTGCTGAGATAACAAGGCGGACATTCGGGGTCATTTCTTCTTCAGGAATACCAAGGGCCGATAATCGTTCAGCAAGAAGTGTCCTGCGCCTTGGGGTTGCTTTGCCAAATTTAATTTCAGTATCCTGCTGTGCTTGCATATTTCTCATCTGATATTACGAAAAGGCTTAAAGCTTTTAATAAAATATCATCAAAACAGTAAATGTAAACATTTTTCACCTTCAGCTGTTTTTCCTGTATAATTCGTAAAGTGCTATAGCAGCAGCATTTGATACATTAAGGCTTTCCATTTTTTCTGATATTGGAAGACGCATAAGAATATCGCAATGTTCACCGGTCAGCCGCCGGAGCCCCCTACCCTCAGCCCCTAAAACCAATGCAGATTTTTTATCCATTTTTATTTCGTTTATTGTTTGTTTTGCTTCTCCATCCAGACCATAAACCCAGTAACCGTTCTTTTTAAGAAGCTCAATCGCCTGCACTAAATTGCCAACCGATATAAGTGGCACTATTTCCAAGGCACCGCTAGCTGTCTTTGCCATAACGCCACTCTCAGATGGAGCGTTACGGTCAGTGGCTATAATAGCGCCAATATCAAAAGCTGCGCCTGAGCGTAATATAGCGCCTACATTATGCGGGTCGCTAACCTGATCTAATAACAATACTGGTTTATTATGCCCAGCTTCCAGCCATGACTGCAAGCTAGGCTGTGGTAAAGGATCACATTCAATGGCAATACCCTGATGAACAGCCTCACGTGGCAGCATATCATCAAGCTTTTTCGGTTCTGTGAGCAAAAGATTTTTGACGCCAAGAAAAGGTTTTTCACCTAACTCTTCCTTGGTGTTTTTAGTAACAAGCACACGCTTAATCTTACGTATAGGATTAGCAAGTGCCGCAAGAGCAGCATGCTTTCCATATATGATATGGGGAGTGTTTTTCATTTAGCCAAGGTACAACGTAAATCGTAGTTCGTAAATCGTAAAAACGAAATACGAACTACGTTATATCAACTATCACAGATCAGCTGGCCAAAAGGTCAGGGTCGCTATCACCAGTTACAGTGTTTGCTGCCATTGCCTGCGAAATAGCCTCTTTTTCCCTTTCGGTTGCAATCTTACGTAAGCGCATAACCGCAGCACCAGTACCAGCAGGTATCAGGCGGCCAACGATAACGTTTTCCTTAAGGCCAGAAAGCTGGTCGATCTTACCAGCAACCGCAGCTTCCGTGAGCACACGTGTGGTTTCCTGGAACGATGCCGCCGAGATAAAGCTGTGCGTCTGCAGGCTCGCTTTGGTAATACCCTGGAGTACAGGAGAAGCTGTAGCGGCCTTATAACCTTCAGCGATAGTCCTGGTATTTACCAGATCAAACTCTTCGCGGTCAACCTGCTCACCGGTTAAGAAAGTAGTTTCGTTAGCGTTATCAATTTCAACTTTCTGTAACATCTGGCGCACAATCACTTCGATATGCTTATCATTGATAAGAACGCCCTGCAGACGGTAAACCTGCTGCACTTCTTTCACCATGTAACGAGCCAAAGCTTCAACACCCATTACTTTCAGGATGTCGTGAGGAACAGGATTGCCGTCCATAAGAAGGTCACCCTTTTGCACGTAATCGCCTTCTTGAACGGTGATGTGCTTGCCTTTTGGAATCATATATTCCACCGGCTCAACAGCTTCATCTTTCGAACGCACAATTACGCGGCGCTTATTTTTATAATCCTTACCGAACTCAACAACACCTTCGGTTTCAGAAATAATAGCATGATCCTTTGGTTTACGAGCTTCAAATAATTCAGCAACGCGTGGAAGACCGCCGGTAATATCATGGGTTTTGGTTGATTCACGCGGGATACGCGCAAGCACGTCACCGGCATGCACTTCCTGGCCGTCAGCAACAGATAGTATCGCTGCAACAGGCAGGAAATAACGCGCTTCAAGGCCATTCGCCAAGGTGATGATATCACCTTTTTTATCACGCAGAGCAACGCGTGGTTTCAAATCAGCACCACGAGTTTGCTGACGCCAGTCGGTCACGATCTTGTTAGAAATACCGGTTGCTTCATCCAGTACTTCACGCAAGGACACGCCTTCTACTAAATCACGATAATGGGCAAAACCAGCACGCTCTGTAATGATCGGCAAGGTATATGGATCCCACTCAGCAAGCTTCTGGCCTTTTTTGACCTTTTCATTTTCAGCCGCAAGAAGGCGAGCACCGTAAGGCACTTTGTAACGCGCGCGTTCACGGTTATTTTCATCGCGCAGGATTATCTCGCAGGTGCGGCTCATAACTACTGAACGCCCTTTAGAATCAGTCACAATGTTTTTATTGGAAAGCGTGAAAGTTGAATCATGCGAAGATTCAACGCTGGAAACTTCAGCGCCACGTTGTGCCGCCCCACCTATATGGAAAGTACGCATTGTAAGCTGTGTTCCCGGCTCACCGATAGACTGTGCAGCAATAACCCCAACGGCTTCACCGATGTTTACTTCAGTTCCACGCGCAAGGTCACGCCCGTAACAATGAGCGCAAACGCCGATTTCGGTTTCGCAGGTAAGAACTGAACGAACCATAAGCTCTTCAATACCAGCCTCATCAATTTTATCCACCGTCTGCTCGTCTATCATATCACCAGCTGACATTATTTTTGCGCTGGATACAGGGTGATGGACTTCACGGGCGCTGGTACGGCCAAGGATCTGATCCGCAAGCGGAACGATAATATCACCGCCTTCGATAACTGCTTTGGCTATAACACCACGGCTTGTTCCGCAATCGCGTTCGGTAATAATGCAGTCCTGAGCCACATCAACCAAGCGGCGGGTCAGGTAACCGGAGTTAGCGGTCTTAAGCGCTGTATCAGCAAGACCTTTACGTGCACCGTGCGAAGAGTTGAAGTATTCAAGAACCGACAAACCTTCTTTAAAGTTAGAAATGATCGGGGTTTCTATAATTTCACCAGATGGTTTTGCCATAAGGCCGCGCATACCTGCAAGCTGCTTGATCTGGGCAGCAGAACCGCGAGCTCCGGAGTTAGCCATCATGTAAATCGAATTGATCTCACGGGCTTTGAATTTACCTTCCTTATTACGGCCAACAGATGAAATTTGTTTCATCATGTCGTCGGCAACAAGTTCAGAGCATTTAGACCATGCATCTATCACCTTATTGTATTTTTCACCAAGGGTAATGAGACCGTCCGCATATTGCTGCTCAAACTGTTTCACTTCACTGAAAGTTCCATTCAAATGCTTTTGTTTCGTGGTCGGAACGATCATATCGTCCTTACCAAAAGAAATACCTGCTTTAGCAGCGTGCCTGAAGCCTATTCCCATAAGACGGTCAGCAAATATCACTGTTTCTTTCTGGCCACAATGACGGTACACTTCATAGATCAGGTTCGATGCTTCTTTTTTAGTCAGGAGTTTATTTACTACTGAGAACGGAAGCTTGATATGCTTCGGAAGTATTTCTGAGATCAGCATACGCCCAGGAGTTGAAGATACTATCTGGGTAACGGTTTCACCATTCTCATCAACAGTTTTATAACGGCATTTTATTTTGCTGTGCAAAGTAACAGTGCCATTATCAAGTGCATGCTGCATTTCTGCTATGTCAGTGAAAATCATGCCTTCACCAGCTTCCCCGTCAGATTCAAGGGTTATATAGTAAAGACCAAGCACGATATCCTGCGACGGCACGATAATAGGACGGCCATTGGCAGGTGAAAGGATATTGTTTGTGGACATCATTAGAACACGTGATTCGATCTGTGCTTCGATAGAAAGCGGCACATGCACTGCCATCTGGTCACCGTCAAAGTCAGCGTTGAATGCGGTGCAGACCAGCGGATGCAGGTTGATAGCTTTACCTTCTACAAGTACCGGCTCAAACGCCTGGATTCCAAGGCGGTGGAGGGTTGGCGCACGGTTCAGAAGCACCGGGTGTTCGCGGATAACTTCTTCTAAGATATCCCAAACCTCAGGACGCTCGGTTTCCACCATGCGCTTTGCGGCTTTAATGGTGGTTGCAATGCCATAAATTTCCAGCTTCGCGTAAATGAAGGGTTTAAATAATTCCAGCGCCATTTTCTTTGGCAGACCACACTGGTGTAGTTTTAGCTCAGGGCCAACTACGATTACAGAACGGCCTGAATAATCAACGCGCTTACCAAGAAGATTCTGGCGGAAACGTCCCTGCTTACCTTTTAACATATCTGAAAGGGATTTAAGCGGGCGTTTATTAGCACCGGTAATAACACGGCCACGGCGCCCATTATCGAAAAGGGCATCAACAGACTCCTGCAACATACGCTTTTCATTACGCACAATAATATCAGGGGCACGAAGCTCAAGAAGGCGCTTCAAGCGGTTATTACGGTTGATAACACGGCGATATAGATCATTCAGATCCGATGTTGCAAAACGGCCTCCATCAAGCGGTACAAGCGGGCGCAGCTCAGGCGGGATCACAGGAACCACATCAAGTATCATCCATTCCGGCTTATTATCAGAGCCAAGGAATGCTTCGATCATTTTCAAACGCTTTACTAGTTTCTTACGGCGAGCTTCAGAAGTAGTTGAGGCTAGGTCAGCACGAAGTTCTGGCTTCTGCTTGGCAAGGTTAAGCCCCATAAGCATAGTTTTAATAGCTTCAGCGCCAATTTGTGCAGTGAAAGAATTGTCACCATATTTTTCCTGAGCATCATAGAATTGCTCTTCGGAAAGTAATTCACCCATAGAAAATGGGGTGAGACCTGGTTCAACAACCACGTATGATTCAAAATATAAAATCTTTTCCAAATCCTTCAATGTCATATCCAGCAATATACCGATACGTGAAGGAAGCGATTTCAAAAACCAGATATGTGCAACTGGAGAAGCAAGGTCGATATGCCCCATGCGTTCACGGCGTACTTTTGAAGTAGTAACTTCAACTCCGCATTTTTCGCAGACGATACCACGATACTTCATACGCTTATATTTGCCGCATAAGCATTCATAATCCTTGATAGGGCCAAATATTCGGGCGCAGAACAAACCATCACGCTCTGGTTTGAAAGTGCGGTAATTTATAGTTTCCGGCTTCTTTACTTCACCAAATGACCAGCTGCGGATTTTCTCCGGCGATGCGATAGATATTTTTATCTCGTCGAACTGCTTGGTTGCGGTGAGTTGCTGCCCAAAAAAACTCATTACTTCATTCATATTTTGCTCCTTAGTGACCAGTGACCCAGCGGTCAGCGATCAGTTATAAAAACCTTCAATTAACAGGCCGCTGACAACCGGCCGCTAAACGCTTTTACGCTTCTTTCTCAATCAACTCTACATTCAAGCCAAGGCTGCGTAATTCCTTGACCATAACGTGGAATGATTCAGGAATACCAGATTCAAAGCTGTTATCGCCGCGCACGATGGATTCATATATCTTACTGCGTCCCGCAACATCGTCAGATTTAACAGTAAGCATTTCCTGAAGCGTGTAAGCCGCACCATATGCTTGAAGAGCCCAGCATTCCATTTCCCCGAAACGCTGCCCGCCGAACTGCGATTTACCGCCAAGTGGCTGTTGGGTAACTAGGGAATAAGGTCCGATAGAACGCGCATGGATTTTATCATCAACCAAGTGGTGAAGCTTTAAGATATAGATATAACCAACGGTGGTTTTGCGGTCAAAAGCATCGCCGGTGCGCCCATCATAAAGTTGAACCTGCCCGGAAGAATCAAGACCAGCTTTTTGGAGCCAATGCACAATATCCTCTTCCTTTGCGCCATCGAAGACAGGAGTTGCGAACGGAACACCTTTTTTCAGGTTGCCCGCAAGCTCAACAACTTCTTTGTCAGACATTTTGCCGATAGATTTCTGCAGTTCCTTATCCTCATACATTTCACCAAGGAAATCTTTGAGTTTCTTAACAGAAGCTGATTTATTATTCTGCTCCTGCACTTCTTCAAGTATATCGCGGATTTGCTTGCCTATACCAGCAGAAGCCCAGCCCAAATGTGTTTCAAGTATCTGCCCCACATTCATGCGTGATGGCACACCCAGTGGATTAAGCACTATATCAACCTGTGTACCATCGGCAAGATAAGGCATATCCTCGATTGGAACGATCTTGGAAACCACCCCTTTGTTACCGTGGCGTCCAGCCATTTTATCACCAGGCTGCAATTTGCGTTTTACAGCTACGAATACCTTCACCATTTTAAGCACGCCCGGCATCAGATCGTCACCAGCCTGAACCTTACCAACTTTTTCTTCGAACTTATGGTTGATACGCGCAAGCGCAGAATCCAGCTGCTTTTTAAGCTGCTCGATTTCGTGCATTATATTCTCGTCTTTTACCGCAAACTGCCAGAGCTGGCCTTTGCTGTAATCACTGAAAGTCTGCTCGGTTATTTCACTGCCAGCCTTAAAGTTTTTAGGGCCTGAAGTTGCTTTTTTACCGCTTAATAATTCACGCATGCGGCCATAAACGAAACGCTCAATAATTCCACGTTCATCGTCACGGTCTTTAGCAAGGCGTTCGATTTCCGCCTTTTCAATTGAAAGGGCGCGTTCATCTTTTTCAATACCGCGGCGGCTGAAAATACGCACACCAACCACAGTACCGGCTACACCCGGAGGCAGACGCAAGCTTGAGTCACGAACATCCGAAGCTTTTTCACCGAAGATAGCACGCAGTAGCTTTTCTTCAGAAGTCATTGGTGATTCTGATTTCGGCGTAACCTTACCAACAAGGATATCACCAGGTTTAACTTCCGCACCAATATGCACCACACCAATTTCATCTAGGTTACGAAGCGCTTCTTCACCGATATTTGGAATATCGCGGGTGATTTCTTCGGCACCAAGCTTGGTATCGCGCGCCATTACCTCAAACTCTTCAATATGGATCGAAGTAAACACATCTTCCGAAACTATACGTTCAGAAATCAGGATGGAATCTTCAAAGTTATATCCATTCCATGGCATGAAAGCCACCAGAACGTTACGGCCAAGCGCAAGTTCTCCCAGATCCGTAGAAGGACCGTCAGCGATTATGTCGCCAGCCTTCACCACGTCACCAACAGTAATTAAAGGACGCTGGTTAAGGCAGGTATTCTGGTTAGAACGGGTAAATTTAATCAGGTTATAAATATCAACGCCCGGAGAACCGTCCTCGGAAATTTCCGAACTGCGGATAACGATACGTGTCGCATCAACCTGATCAACCACACCGCTGCGGCGTGCAACAGTAGTAACGCCTGAATCCTTGGCTACAATTTCCTCCATTCCGGTTCCTACAAGCGGCGCTTCAGAGCGCAGAAGCGGCACCGCCTGGCGTTGCATGTTCGAACCCATGAGTGCACGGTTCGCATCATCGTTTTCCAGGAACGGAATAAGTGCGGCAGCAACCGACACAAGCTGCTTAGGTGCAACGTCTATATAGTCGATCTGATCTGCTGATGATAAAACGAAATCACCATTACGGCGGCAGGAAATAAGATCACCGGTGAATTTATTTTTGTCGTCTATAGCAGAATTAGCCTGCGCTATTGTATATTTACCTTCTTCGATTGCCGAAAGATAAATAACTTCGTCAGTTACACGGCCACCTGCTACCTTGCGGTATGGGCTTTCAATAAAGCCGTATTTATTCACGCGCGCATAAGTCGCCATTGAATTTATTAGACCGATATTTGGTCCTTCAGGGGTTTCAATCGGACAAATGCGGCCATAATGGGTCGGATGCACGTCACGAACCTCAAACCCTGCGCGTTCGCGGGTAAGACCGCCAGGCCCAAGGGCGGAAAGACGGCGTTTATGGGTAATTTCTGAAAGCGGATTGGTCTGGTCCATGAACTGCGAAAGCTGTGACGAACCAAAGAACTCGCGTATTGCAGCAGCAACTGGCTTAGCATTCACTAAGTCATGCGGCATTACAGTATCAATGTCCACAGAAGACATGCGTTCTATTATTGAGCGCTCCATGCGAAGCAATCCGATGCGGAACTGATTTTCCATCAATTCACCGACTGAACGCACACGGCGGTTTCCTAAATGGTCAATGTCATCGATTTCGCCAATACCATCTTTCAGACCAACCAGCAATTTAACCGAGCCTATAATATCATCTTTGGTAAGTGTTCCAACGTCTTCCGATATATTTAAATTCAAGCGCGCATTCATTTTCACGCGGCCTACCGCTGATAGATCATAACGATCCTGTTCAAAAAACAGTGAATTAAATAAAGCCTCCGCTGCTTCAACTGTGGTCGGTTCGCCTGGGCGCATTACACGGTAAATATCAATAAGCGCATCTTCACGGGTAAGGTTTTTATCCGCGATCAAGGTATTACGTATATAAGCACCTACATTGATGTGGTCGATATCAAGAACTGCTACGTCTTTTGCGCCAGCTTCTTCAAGAACTGCAAGCGCGGCAGCAGTAACTTCTTCGCCGCCCTCAACATAAATCTCACCGGTTTCAGGATTTACAATATCAGTTGCTATATATTTACCAACAAACTGTTCATCAGTAACCAGATATTCTTTCAATCCATCTTCTGCGAATTTTTTTGCAGTGCGGATATTCATTTTTTTACCGGCCTCAGCAATAGTTTTCCCGGTTTTTGCGTCAACCAGGTCATATGCCAGCTTAATGCCGCGATACTGCTCAGGATTGAATTTAGCAGCCCAGCCTTTTTTCAGTTTTTTATAGATGGTACGTGTATAAAATGTATCCAGTATTGAGCTGTTATCCATACCAAGAGCACGCAGGAAAGTAGTGACAGGGACCTTGCGGCGGCGATCAATACGGGCATTAACCAGGTCTTTAGCATCAAATTCGAAATCGAGCCATGAGCCACGGTAAGGTATGATGCGGCAGCTATAGAGGAATTTACCTGAGCTATGGGTTTTTCCTTTATCATGGTCAAAGAATACGCCGGGCGAGCGGTGCATCTGTGATACAATAACACGCTCAGTGCCATTGATGATAAAAGTTCCGTTATCAGTCATGAGCGGAATATCGCCCATGTAAACATCCTGCTCTTTTATGTCTTTTATTTCGCGTACACCGGTATCTTCATCAACTATCCAGACTATAAGACGCAGGGTAACACGTAGTGGCGCAGATGAATTTATCCCGCGCGAACGACACTCATCAACATCGTATTTCGGGGCGTCGAAATTAAAGCGCACGAACTCTAACGTAGAAGTTTCAGTATAATCCTTAATCGGGAAAACCGATTTGAATACTGCATGGAGCCCAGTATTAGTACGTTTTTCCGCAGGAATATTTATTTGCAGAAATTGATCGTAGGAATTTTTCTGCACTTCGATCAAATTTGGCATTGATGTTATGGTCTCAATTCGGCCAAAACTTTTGCGGATGCGCTTGCGAGCGGTGAACGAAAGTTGCGAATTTTGAGCTTGCACCATGAGGAACCCCTTACCTAAAGCATTTTAAAAAACAAAGCCCACACTGTGAACTTTGCCAAGCAATAACTATAAACCCATTGCGGGCCTGAAAACCAATCAGCTAAATCACAGCGGACTTAGAATCCAATATTAAGCGAAATCCCACTTGTGGATTTTACACATATATTCCAAAAAAAATCCCACTTGTGGATTTTTTATTTAATAGCAAAAGGGAGCGGCGCGAAAGCGCGCCACTCCATATAAACAACAATCAGCTGAAATTACTTAACTTCAACGGTTGCACCAGCTTCAGCCAATGATTTTTTGATTTTTTCAGCTTCGTCCTTAGACACACCTTCCTTAACTGGTTTAGGCGCAGCTTCAACGAGGTCTTTTGCTTCTTTCAAGCCAAGACCGGTTATTTCACGCACAACTTTAATGATACCGATTTTCTTATCAGCAGGCGCAGAAGCAAGGATCACATTGAACTCGGTCTGGGCTTCAGCAGCAGGCGCACCAGCAGCAGCACCGCCAGCAGCGGCTACGGCAACAGGAGCAGCAGCGGAAACTCCCCATTTTTCTTCAAGCATTTTGGAAAGCTCAGCAGCTTCGATTACGGTCAAAGCCGATAAGGTATCCACGATTTGTGCAAGATTTGCAGACATAAATATACTCCCAACAGAAACAAAAAAATTAATAAAATAACATCTAACTAACGACTATGACAAAACCCGCATCTGATTTTGAAATTCTACAATATACCCTCAACCACCTATTCTTTTTTAGAATGTGCAGATATAACCCTAGCAACCTGCCCTCCCGGAGCCTGCAATATGCCAGCAATACGGGTAGCAGGAGTTTGTATCATACCAACAATCTTAGCACGAAGCTCATTAAGCGATGGCAATTTCGCCAACGTTTCAATAGCTTTCACATCAAGTTTCTGCGCGCCGAATGCGCCACCGATAATAACCATCTTATCGTTAGTTTTAGCAAAATCCACAAGCCCCTTGGCAACAGATACCGGATCGGCGGAGGTAGCAATAACCGACGGACCTTTAAGCAGATCTATGATACCTTCCATCGGCGTATCTTTAGCAGCGATCTTTGTCAGGCGGTTTTTAGAAACTTTAAGCTCCGCACCCACATCACGCATTTTACGGCGCAGATTTGAAAACTGCTCAACAGTCAGGCCATTATTATGCACAACCAATGCAATTCCTGCCTTGTTAAGCTTTTCATTGGTAGCTTCGATTTGAGCTTTCTTCTGTATACGAGTCATTGGCATAGTTTTTTCTCCTTACGCCGCAAGCAAATCAGCAAGATCTAGCTTAATACCAAGACCCATGGTCGAGGAAATGCCAACCTTTTTGATATAATTTGCTTTTGCGCCTGATGGCTTTGCTTTAAAAACGGCATCAACAAATGTTTTGATATTCTGGGCGATAGCAGCTTCAGTAAAGCTGGCCTTACCAACGCCAGCATGGATGATAGCCGCTTTATCAAGACGAAATTCAACCTGACCGGATTTTGCAGCCTTAACAGCCTCAACGACATTAGGGGTAACCGTACCAAGCTTAGGATTAGGCATAAGCCCTTTAGGGCCAAGCACCTTACCAAGCTTCCCAACAACCGCCATCATATCCGGAGATGCGATAACACGGTCAAAATCGGTAAAGCCAGCCGCAATTTTTTCACCAAGGTCTTCGGCGCCCACGAAATCAGCGCCAGCTTTTAAGGCTTCCGCAGCCTTGTCGCCACGCGCAAATACAGCAACACGTATATTCTTACCAGTACCATTAGGCATAGAAACCATGCCACGCACCAACTGGTCAGTCTGCTTCGGGTCCAACCCGGTATTGATCACCACATCAATGGTTTCATCAAATTTTGTATTAGAAGCCGACTTAACCAGCTTTACCGCTTCAGCGAGAGTGTAGCGTTTATTGGTATCGATTTTTGCAATTAATGCTTTTCTTCTTTTTGCAATTCTTGGCATAAGCTTAAGCCTCCACTATTTCAAGGCCCATTGATTGGGCCGAACCACGGATCATCCGCGCAGCACCTTCAATGTCGTTTGCATTTAAATCTTTCATTTTTTCTTCCGCAATCTTACGAATCTGCGTCATGGTAATTTTACCCGCGGTTGCGCCTTTACCTGGGGTCTGAGAACCCTTCTGCAGCCCAATCGCCTTTTTAATATAATAAGAAACCGGCGACAGCTTTGTTATAAAAGTAAAAGTACGATCCTGATAAGCAGTAATAATTACAGGTATAGGAGCGCCCGGCTCCATTTTCTGGGTTGCAGCGTTAAACGCTTTGCAGAATTCCATGATATTCAAACCGCGCTGACCAAGAGCCGGACCAACTGGAGGCGAAGGATTTGCTTTGCCAGCAGGGATTTCTAACTTAATAAAACCAACAATTTTTTTAGCCATTTATCTCTTCCTTAGTGGTGTTAACGCCTGCACACGCCATATAATACAAAGCTTAAACAGCGGCAAACTCCCAAAACTACTGCCCAACAACCTGACATTTCAAGTGGAGGGAGCAGACTTATAGTAGTGGTTTTTTATTAATGCAAGGGCTTTTTAATAATAATTTCAGCTTTTTTTAATAATATTTGCAAAACATGCCAAAATAACAATTTAAGCTACTTTTTCCACCTGATTATATTCAAGATCCACTGGGGTTGCGCGCCCAAATATCGAAACCGATACTTTAACCCGTGACTTTTCATCATCAACCCCCTCAACCAATCCAACAAAGGATTCGAATGGGCCTTCAACAATTTTGACATTCTCACCAATTTCGAAACTGACTTTAGATTTTGGATGCTCGATACCATCGCGCACCTGGTTAAAGATAGCTTCTGCTTCTTTTTCTGTTATTGCAACCGGGCGCCCCTTCCCGCCTCCGCCAAGGAAACCAGTAACTTTGGGGGTATTTTTCACCATGTGCCAGGTTTCATCTGTAAGTTCCATTTTTACCATGACATAGCCTGGGAAAAACTTGCGCTCGGAGGTCATTTTTTTGCCGCGGCGGATTTCGCTTACTTCCTCAACAGGAACCACCACCTCTTCAATTAAATGAGAAATATTCTTTTTAGCCGCCTGCTCTTTGATCGATTCAGCTATTTTTTTCTCAAATCCTGAATGAGCATGAACTATATACCAACGAAACGCCATAACTTTGCTTTCTCTTTTTGTTTAAATCTATATCCCAATAATGCGGCTTATCAAAGAACCGGCAATAACATCAACAAGCAGAAAAAATGTGGAGGCAAGCACAACAACGACCAACACTGTAATGGTGGAAATCATGGTTTCCTTACGGCTTGGCCAAGTTACACGTTTCATTTCCTGACGCACTTCACGAACAAATTTAGCTGGATTCAGGGCGGTCATCGTTTAGCGACTCTCTACTTAATTGTTAAAATATTGGGGGAGGACTGCACTTATATAAGAAAACAAAACAATTTCAAGCGTTATTTTTAATACCAATAACTCCATGATTTACATTAAAATGGCAGGGGCGACAAGATTCGAACTTGCGACCTGCGGTTTTGGAGACCGCCGCTCTACCAGCTGAGCTACACCCCTATGTCAGTGGCCGGCGGTCAGTGGCAGCGGTCAGTAACCTGATCGCTGACCACTGACTGCTGACAATAATTACTACTCCACAATTTTAGCTACGACGCCAGCGCCGATGGTACGTCCGCCTTCGCGGATAGCGAAGCGCAGGCCTTCTTCCATAGCGATAGGTGAAATAAGCGTAGCTTCGATGCTTACGTTATCACCAGGCATGATCATTT
>CAUJHR010000002.1 GCA_963205195.1 Pseudomonadota bacterium
TAGTTGATAGTAAGTCTTGCACAATTCCAAATATAATCATAAATAATCACTGATATTACTTAATGGGGCCGTAGCTCAGCAGGATAGAGCGGCAGTTTCCTAAACTGTAGGTCGGAGGTTCGATTCCTCTCGGTCCCACCACCCTTCGCCCTTACGGGCTACGGGTGGCGCGGCCACCAATTCCAACTCCGCATGGATTTTTTATCCACAAGCCTGCTTTATTGTGGCACTGGCAGCAACGGAGGCAAAAGTGCAGAATATCATAACCCATTTATGGTTCGACAAACAGGCTGAGGAAGCCGTAAATTTTTACGTGTCGGTTTTTAAAAATTCGAAGGTCGGTGATATTACACATTATACTGAGGCGGGAGAAAAAGTCCATAAAATGCCTGCCGGTTGTGTAATGACCATAGAATTTGAACTGAATGGGCAGAAATTCCTGGCCCTTAATGGCGGACCTATATTCAGGTTTACAGAAGCTATTTCTTTGATGGTGCCTTGTGATTCGCAGGAAGAAATTGATGAATATTGGGAAAAACTTTCCGCAGGCGGTGAAAAATCAGCGCAGCAATGCGGCTGGCTTAAGGACAGGTATGGGCTTTCCTGGCAGATAGTGCCTGCTGATATTGGCGAAATAATGAAAGACCTGAATAAATCGGAAAGAGCAATGGCTGCATTCATGAATATGAAAAAGATAGATATTGCAGCACTTAAGGCGGCTTAATCGGGTGGTTAAACTCTAGACTTTTTTACCCAGCCCATGAATTGTTCGGCACTCATGGCGTTCGTGGTTACAAATCCCTGCATAATATCGCAAGAATGGGATTTAAGTGTTGCCTGCTGCCACTCTTCTTCTACACCGACAGCACCTATTCTCATGCCCAGCTGATGGGCGAGGGAAGTAGCAGCGGATATTGATATATTATCGCTTTGGCGCTTGCCCATATCTTTTATTAAGAGGTTATCAAGTTTGAGAAGGGAGAAGGGTAGCTCACAAAGCGTTGTGAGTGGAAGGACGTTGCGCCCAAAATGGTCTATATGCAGATCGATACCCATTTCACTGAGTTTAGCCAGCACCATGAAGCGGGAGCCGGTTATCTGCGCTATTGTCTGCTCTGGTATCTCAGCAGCCAGATGGTGCTCGCCCAGGAAATCGCTGCCTGCAATAGTCATAAGGCAGGGTATGAGGTTCTTTGCGTCAAGTTGTGAGGCAGAGATATTCAAGGCAATGGCAAGCGGGGGTAGGGAATAGGCGTTCCACATTGCGATGTCTCGGCAGAGCTGGACACAGGCGACCTGGGTTATATCCGGCATAAGATGGCTGCTTTCAGCGCTTTGCAGGAATTCCTCGGCACATATTAACCCGCGCTCTGGGTGTTTCCAGCGCAAAAGCGCTTCTACGCCCACAAGCCTTTCATCGGCAACGCTTATATAGGGCTGGTAATATAGCTGCAATTCTCCTGCGATTATAGCAGTTTTAAGATCTTCTTCTAAAGAAATGCGGGCGGTGGCCTCTTCTTGCAGGTTCTCGACGTAAAAACGGTAATTATTGCCCCCTTCTTTTTTCGCATGGTACATGGCGAGGTCGGCATGCTGCAGGATAGTTTCTGTTGCTGCCTGTTCCTCACTGGCATTTACAAAAACTATGCCTATGCTAGCGCCGATAGAGAAGCTGTTATTGTTGTGGCGCATGGGTGCAGAAAGTTCAGTTATGATCTTCTGGGCAATATTAGCGGCATTATGCGGCTTGCCTATGCCTTCCAGCAGTACCGCGAATTCATCACCGCCGAAACGTGCCGGGGTATCGTATGAACGCATGATATTTTTCAGGCGCTGGGCGGTTATCTTAAGCGCTTCATCACCAGCATCGTGCCCATGGATATCATTTACCGGCTTGAATTTATCAAGGTCTATGAACAATATTGCAATGCTGCTGCCGGAGCGTTTCAGGCGCTCCAGGGATAGCTCAAGGCGGTTTATGAACATGTCGCGGTTTGCTATTCCGGTCAGGGTATCAAAATTCGCACGCAGGAATAATTCTATCTCGATACGTTTGCGCTCTATCGCGTAATCAATAGCTCGGAAAAGCCCGGAACCATCAAGCCCATCTTTTAGAAGGTAATCTTGTGCTCCCCGGCTGACTGCACGTTTTGCAAGTCCCTTATCGTTAAGACCGGTCAGTATCAAAACCGGCATGCCTGGAGAATATTTCTGAATATCTACCAGCGCGGAAAAGCCGCTGGCATCAGGCAGGCTTAGATCCAGCAGGCAAACATCGAAGCTTTGCCGACCAAGTATCTCAATGGCCTGCGATTGGCTTTCTACATGTGTGACCTTATAATTACTTCCTGCATGATTCATTATATCGCTTACCATATAGGCATCGCTGGAATTATCCTCTACCAGAAGGACATTTTGTATGTATTCAGGAGCTTTTGCTAATGCAGACCTAGCCATTTGCGGCCTTCCTTTCTTCAGCTGCGGCAGCTGGATTTGCAGCATTTACAGGTATGGTGAAATAGAAGCATGAACCTTTGCCGAATTCTGATTCGACATTTATTATGCCGCCATGCTGCTTGGCAATGCGCGAACAAATGGCAAGCCCCAGGCCGATCCCGGGATATTCATCGCTTTGGTGGAGCCTGCGGAAAATAGCGAATATCTGCTTATGCTGGGCAGGCGGTATCCCTATGCCATTATCGCGCACATTAACCCGCCAGAATTCACCCTCGCGCACCGCGTCTATATGGATGCGCGGGGTATCCTTGCAGTATTTTATAGCGTTGGCGATAAGGTTTTCGAGCAATTGCAGGAGCAGTATCTCGTCGCCAGTTATTTGTGGTAGGGGGGAATTAGTTATTTGGGCATTTTTTTCTTCAATCATAGGAAGCAGGTCGCGCTTGGCATGGCGCAGCAAAATTTCCATATCAACAAGTTCGAAATCAGGCTCGGTAAAACCCAGCCGCGCATAATCGAACAGCGCATCTATCAAAAGGCGCATACGCTCGGCGCCTTCTACTGCAAAGCCAAGTGACATGAGTGATTTTTCATCAAGTGAGTCTGATGCCTTGTTTTTTATTATTTTTAAATGCTGGGTGATGGCGCGCAGCGGGGATTTTAGGTCATGTGCAACGATGTTTGAGAACTGCTCTAGGTCATGGTTGCTGCGCTCAAGGTCGAGGCGGTATTTTTCCATTTTCCTGAAAATCTCTGAATGCTCCACAGCGCGTTCTACAGCGCGTTTTAGAGCTGATGGAGTTAATATACGTTTTGGTATGTAATCCTGCGAGCCAAGTTTCATTGCTGTGACGGCTACAAATTCATTGCCTTCACCTGTTATCATGATTATGGGAACTGACCTGTTGAAATTTGTAAGCTGCTGTAAGGTTTCCAGCCCGTCCTTCCCCGGCATGTTATAATCCAGAAGCACGCAATCTATATTATTTCTGGAATAAACATCTACGCCTTCGGCAGCGCTGTAGGCATGGAAAAAATTATAATCCCCGCCAGCCTCCTGCAAATATTCTACGGTTATGTCATGGTCTGACTGAGTATCGTCGATTATAAGAAGGTTCATAAAAATGCCCCTGATTTAAGAGGCGTTGTTCTTTGGCGCGGTGGTAATTTTGCAATATCAACCCAGAAATTTTTTATCCCATTCACTAAGGTTACATAATCGGAAAGATCGCTGGGTTTTACGATATAGGCATTAGCATGGAGCTTATAACTGCTGCTTATGTCATGGTCGGATTCGGAACTGGTCAGGATAATTACCGGTATATCCTTAAGGCAGCTATCCTCCTTGATTATGCTTAATACATCCAGCCCGTTCTTGCGCGGCATATTCAGATCCATAAGCACTAATTCAGGGCGTGGGGAATCGCGGTATTGCCCGCGCTGATATAGGAAATCCAGGGCTTCTTCACCGTCACGCACCATGCTTATCCGGCTTTGGATATCGGCATCCTGAAAAGCTTCCTTTGCCAGCTCAATATCGCCTATATTATCTTCGACCAGTAATATTTCGATGCCTTTTGGATTTTTCTTTGCTGCCATAAAATATCCTTTTCAATCTATTAATATTTAAGCCGCCGCACTTCTTTTTGTTTCCAGATGTTCGGTTTCCTTGGGCAAGGTAAAAAAGAAACAGCTACCTTTCCCTGATTCAGATTCCACCCATATCTCGCCGCCATATTTACCAACCAGTTTTTTGCAAAGGGCGAGGCCGATTCCTGTGCCGGGATAATGTTCGCGGCTGTGCAGCCGTTGGAAAATGGCAAATATCTTTTGCATATGTTCCGGTGCTATTCCGATGCCGTTATCGCGAATGCTGAAGCAATAAAAATTGCCATCGTCCTTTACATTTATGCTTATCTGCGGAGTTTTAGTGCAGAATTTAAGTGCGTTGCCGATGAGGTTCTGCAGCAATTGCCGCAAATGTGTTGGCTGCAGATGCACAACAGGAAGCCTGCTGCAAGATATCTGTGCCCCGGTTTCCTCGATACGCGGGCTTAAATCATGCAGCACATTTTTAAGCACAGTTTCGCAATCTGTATCGGCCAGCATTTCGCTTTCATGGTCAATGCGCGCATAATTCAGAACATCGTTTATAAGCCTGCGTGCCTGCGTTGCCCCATCTTTTATATACTGCATATAATGGAGGGATTTATCATCCATACTAGAGCCAGTATGCTTTTCTAAAAGCTGGGTAAAGCTTGATATCATACGCAACGGCTCTTGCAGGTCGTGCGAACAAATATAGGCGAAGCGCTCCAGCTCGGAATTTGATTCGGTAAGCTTTTCTATAAGCTGTTCACGTTCTATTTCCAATTTCTTGCGTTCACTTATGTTATTTACTGAGCCGACCATACGTACTGGTATTCCATCTTCGTTCCACTTTGCCTGACCGCAGGCGTGAAGCCATACATAATTTCCATCTTCGCAGCGCAGGCGGTATTCAACATTATAGATAGTACGGTTGTTTATATGGTTGCGAAGGGCCTTTTCTGTTACCTCCCTGTCATCGGGATGCAGCCTGCCTGCAAATTCGTCATAATGCGGGCGGAAATTTGCATTGGTTACGCCGATTATGTCGAGGAACTGCTTGGACCAATATAGCTCGTTGGTTTCTACGTTCCAATCCCACAGCCCGGCACTCATACCCTGTACTGCAAGCTCGTAACGCTCCTCGCTCATGGCAAGCTCCAGTGTTTTCTGCTGCATCTGGTATTTAATATCGGCGATGTTTCGCTTGAGCGATGACTGGGTTATTGAAACTTTTATAGTGCTATGCAGCTTTTCGCTATTTACCTGTGATTTAACGAGATAATCATAAGCCCCTTCTTTTATAGCTTCTACCGCGATTGATTCATTGCCCTGGCCGGTGAGCAATATAACCGGCAAGAAAGGATGCAGGCTGCGTATGGCTTTCAAGACCTCTATACCATTCATCGCAGGAAGGGAATAATCCAGCAGTACACAATCAAATGGCTGGGTAGTTATTTCTTTTATCCCTGATCTTCCATCTTCCGCCTCGACATAATTATATGTTTTATTGGGAATCTTTTTCAGGGCGCGGATATAGCTTTCGCGGTCTTCAGGACTGTCGTCTATTATTAGCAGTTTAATTATAGCTGGCATATCTGGCATTTATTCCCTCAATTGTCATTATTGGGAAGTATTGCAACATTGAACCAATAGTCTTTCATTGTACGTATTGCTTCGGTAAGCCCCTCGAAGCTGACCGGCTTTTGTATATATGTGCTGGCGCCAATATTATAACATTGTTCAACGTCTTTGGTGTCGGACGAGGTTGTGAGTATTATAACTGGTATTGAACGCAATTTCTGGTCGGTTTTTATACGCTCAAGAACCTGTCTGCCATCAATACCCGGCATATTAAGGTCGAGCAGGATAAGGCTTGGTTTTTGCGATTCTGCTTCTTTGGATTTAAGGTAATCCAAAGCTTCCTGCCCATTCTTGCACCAATGAACAGGGTTTATAAGATGGTTTTTCTTCAGGCTACGCAGGGTTGCATCGTAATCATCCTGATTATCCTCTACCAATAATATATGTGCTATATCATTATTCATGTGTTGTCCTTTTCTGATACTAAATAGTGAAGTAAAATGTTGTGCCGTTGCCTACTTGTGATTCAATCCATATGCGACCATCATGACGCTCGATTATTTTTTTTACGAAAGTCAGGCCAACACCGGTTCCCTTTACGTCGTCGCTTTCGCTATTTAAGCGTTTAAAGATGCGGAATACATCATTGTGGAATTCCGGGGAAATGCCGATGCCGTTATCGCGTACATAAAATACATTGTGGCCGTTCTGTATTTTATAGCCGATCTCGATAATCTTTTCTTGCTTGTCGTTGTATTTTACCGCGTTAGTTATGAGGTTGCGAAATACCTCGGTAATTCGCGGCATATCACAGGTTATGGTGGGAAGCGCCCGTGGTATCATTATAACTGCGTTCGCCTCATGCAGGCTGCCCTCCATCATTGAGGCGATATCGTTTATTACCTCATTTAGGTCGGTTCTTTGGATAGCCAGTTCCTGCCTGCCAAGGCGTGAAAAATAAAGCAGGTCGTTCACCAGGCGTTCCATTCGCTCACATAGAAAAGTTATGCGGTTTAAGCGTTTTGTGCCTTCTTCACCAATCTTATCTGCGAAATCTTCACGCAGGAAATTAGCATTATTGCTAAGCCCCCTTAATGGCTCTTTCAAATCATGAGAGGCAATATAGGCGAAGTCATCCAGCTCCTGATTGCTGCGCTTGAGCGCCAGTAAATATTGTTCGATAGCTTTCTCAGATTTTTTCCGCTCGGATATATCACGGATAGTGCCTACAAACATGCGCCTGCCGGTTACGCGCATTTCATTTACTCCCAACTCCATAGGAAATACGCTGCCGTCTTTACGCTTGCCAGAAACCTCGCGTCCTATGCCGATAACTTTTTTCTCGTTAGTTGTGAGATAATTATGAAGATAGCCATCATGCTCGCTATGGTATGGCTCTGGCATTAGTATTTTTATGTTCTTACCGATGACTTCTTCTGGCGCGTAACCAAATATACGCCTTGCTGCGGGATTGAAAGTCGTGAGTATTCCTTCCTCATCAATGGTAATCAGCCCGTCGAGCATGGTGTTTACTATTGCGTTCAAATTTATTTCGCTCTGCCTGCGGATCACATTTTCCTTGCGGCTTAAATAAATTACTATGGCAACTACCCATAAGGAAATGACGCATAATATGCGGTTGGTAATAACGATTTGGGCAGTAAGAGGCCCCATTGGTGAAAGAAAATAACCAAGGAAGGTTAATGCGGTTCCTATTCCTGCAAATAAAAAGGCTGTGCTTGGCCTTGGAAACCACAGGCTGCAAAATACTAAAAGCAGATATGAAATACCGGCGGCAATACCAAGCGGGGTTACCCAGTCGAACCATAAATTGATGCAACCGACAATTGTGGTGACTATCGTAGGTATAAAAATTGAAGTTTTTCCTACCCCATAATTTGGGAGCAGTTTTTTTAATCTATCAACTATAGATTTGCTTAACATTACTTCCTCTAATTTGTCTTTTTACAAATCCTTAGTTGCCTGATTAAATAAAAATATAATCAACTAATACGAGAAGTCAATCACTATATTGTGGTATTTCCCTATAATAAAAGAATATATTGTGGTCGTTTTTTGCTGACATATTCTGCATTTGTTAAAATTTTAACTTAATATTAATTAAATTGGCGGATAATTTTTTATAGAAACATTCAAAAGATACGGAGAAGTTCAGATGCGTACTTCATCAATTATCGCGAGAAAAGAGCTTGCGCCGCATGCTAGTTCAAGGATAGTAAAAATCCTGCTTATTGAGGACAGCAAAAGTGATGTTTTCTTATTCAGGCGTATGCTTGATGATGTATCAATGAAATATTTTTATGAAATTGAAGATGTGCCGCGCCTTGTAGACGCATTTTACCGCATCGACCAGGAAAAATTTGACCTGATAATGCTAGACCTTAACCTGCTTGATATTGATGGTGTAGCTTCCATAGCGGCTTTGCGCGCGCAGGTACCGGATATACCTATTGTAGTTTATAGCGGTACTGAAGACACCAAGATCAGGGAAAAATCCCTTATGTGCGGGGCGACACATTACCTTGTTAAAGGCAAGGAAAGCGCTTTTGGCCTTAAATATATGATAGAAAAAGCATTGGCAGGGGTTGGGGATTAGTTAGCGCAACTGGGTCACCTTGAGTAGATCGCGGCTGCTGGCTGGAATAGCTGGAAGGTCGGAGGTTTTACAATCCAGTTCAGCGGTTATTAAGAGTTTCAGTGCCTTTACAATATTTTCAATACCCCAGCTATTGGCATGGCGGATCAAGACAGGCTGCTGCTTGAAAAATACCGGCGGCCTGAGTGATGAGACCACCGACTCGGCGCTTTGGCCAGTATCCATTTGTGCACGTATGGCATAAAGCCGGTTAAAATAACGCTGGAGCGCACGCAAGTACATTATTGGCTGCGTGCCTTCGCGCAGATGCTGGGTGATGTTTTTCTCCAGCGCTGCAAGGTTCCTGTCGGCAACCGAGTTCACTATATCGTCAAGCTGTAGCGCCTGGTTGTAATCAATAAGCTGTCTTGCATCTTCAAGCGTAATTTTCTTCTCATCACCTGCATATAAAACCAGTTTATCAAGTTCCTGATAAGTTACGTAGCGGTCATTGCCAAGCTGGGATGCTAAATAATCCAGTACCTCGCGGTCATAGCTTATAGCTGCTTCGTCAAATTTTTTACGTATAACCGCATGCACGTCACGCATCTCATCTTTGTAACAAGCCAGTGCAGCGCAGGACTGCTCTTTTTCAAACAAAAGGCGCAGGGACGATTTCCCGGTCAGCTCGTCGGCAAGAATTATAAGGTAATTATCCTTATGCAGATAGGGAAGGGCTGGTTCTATAACTTTGGTGAAATTATTTCCTGCATCGCGTACTATAATTACGCGCCGTGGATTCATCATACTCACCGCAGATAATTCATCACAAAGACGGGCAGGGTCAGCCAGCAATTCTGCTTCGGATAATTCAAGTTTGGCAAATGGGTCGGAAAAGTCGGCGCCTAATATAGCCTTGCTTATCTTTTCGTTTCTTTCACGCACCAGGCCGCTGTCAGCGCCGTATATTAACACCGCAAGATGCTCCTGCTGCGGATTTAGCAGGAAGGAATCAACAGACTTTGGGGCAAGTTTCATCTGGTGCCGGTGGGGTGGAAAGAGGCAAAGGTGCTGGCTGCTGTTTTTTTATGTAGGAGATAA
>CAUJHR010000003.1 GCA_963205195.1 Pseudomonadota bacterium
TTATCCCATGTTTTTTAAGGTATGAAGCAGCATAAGGGCAGATGGGGTTGATGGTAAGGTTCTGCGCTTTGGCATCAAGCACTATGGCCGCCATAAGCTGCGCCGCTACCCCTCTCCCACGCAGTTCCATCGGAACCTCGACATGGGTTATAGCAATCACATTCCCGCTTTTCTTGTAATCGGCAATTGATAAAAATCCATCCGTCATCAATTCATAACGGCTCAGGGCGCTGTTATCCACGGCTTTATTCTCGGTCATATATGCTCCTTTTTTGGGTAGTTATACAAAACAGATATAAAAAAGGAATATGGATGTGAACTTTGTAACTCGTATTTCGTAATTGGTTATGGCACTGGATGCCAGCCTTCCCCCTTCGCTAAAGCTTCGGCGCGACAGGCCGCTGGCATGACAAGAAAGCGTATAAGTCTACTCAATCTTCACCGCGCTGGTGGCTTCTTCCATTTCGGCGAAAGTTGGCTGCATATGTGATGGAACCTGTGTACGGCCAATTTCTGCGGATACTTGTGGGGCCATTCCTTTTAAATGTGCAACCAGTATATCGCGAATGATAAAATAGAATTGCTGCTCTTCATTGTGTATCGCCACGTTCTTCCCGGCAAGTGGTGCTACGATACAATAAGCCATGAACACGCCAAGGAAGGTTCCTACCAGCGCACCGCCTATCATACCGCCCAGTACTTCCGGCGGTTCAGTAATACTAGCCATGGTTTTAACCACGCCAAGAACCGCCGCAACGATACCGATAGCAGGTAAGCCGTCGGCCATGCCCTGCAATGCATGTCCCGGCCCCATTGCTTCGTGGTGATGTTTTTCTATCTGCTTTTCTATGAGTTCTTCGATCTGCATCGGGTTCTCAAGTCCCATTGTCAGGGTACGCAGCGTGTCGCAAATTATATCAACAGAAAAATGGTCATGCGCTATTTTTGGGTATTGCGAGAAGATCGTGCTTTCATGTGGTTTTTCTATATGTTGTTCAATCGCGATAAGCCCCTTGGATTTCATAAGCTTACATAATGCGAACATGAGGCATAGCAGATCTTTATAATCCTGCTTCTTCCATTTTGGCCCCTTCACGGCAACCAATATCTCCTTAAAGGTCTTTTTAAGAACCAACCCTGAATTGGCGATCATATAAGCGCCGATAGCGGCTCCTAATATTGTGCCCAGCTCGTGCGGAAGGGCATGCAGAATAATTTCGATCTTACCGCCTGATTCGATATAAATACCGAATACGCAGATAAAAATCATGATAATGCCAATTCCGGGAAGCATCTGTAATCCGAATTAAATTGTTCAAACTTACAAAAGACTACAAGCTAAAAGCAAAAAAAGCGTTAAAATATAAGGAATATTACAATTATTACGCTGCAATTTCCTCGGCTGCGACCACTCCCTTAATTACCCTTATTTTATCGAGGGTTGATGGCGAAAGAGCATATTTCCCAGGAAGTTCTATCTCGGTCATCGTGGTGTCGATCTGGGCAAGGAGCTTAACCAGCGCGCCATGCTGGTTGGGGTTTCCAAGCAAACTATGAAGGGAAGAAAGGGCAGATGGCTGGTTTATGATAATTTTGAACTGGCTGCCACCGCGCTTTAGCTGCTGCTTTACCAGAGCTTCATCAAGAGGAATAAGGCTTTGGGCTATAAGCCGCACCCCACCCTCCTCGCTTTTCCCATCAGCTGTTATGAGCAGAATATTGCCATTTTCAAGGTTATCGCGCTGCTGGGATAAAAGTTCTTCGTTAAATATAGAAACCTCAAACAGCCCTGCCATATCCGAAAGCTGGACAAATGCAAATCTGCCCTTATCAGACACTTTGAATTTACGACCAGTCACTATACCAGCAAGCTTTACGGAACGGTATTTCTCACCCAGCTTTTCAGCAAGCTCATTCGAAGGGGTAACGCCAAGCGCCTCGATAGCTGAGAGATAGCCAGAAAGCGGATGGGCCGACAGGTAAAAACCTATCGCAGTGAATTCATGCTCAAGTTTTTCCAGTTTCGACCAGTCGGGATGACTTCCAAGTTTAGGGGTATGTTTTGAAGCGGCATCAGCGCCACCAAACAGGCTTACCTGCTGACTTTCACGGTCACGCTGTGCGGCAGCTCCATGCGCCATTACAAGCTCAATATTGGCAAATAATTCGCCGCGATTGGGATGCAACTTATCAAATGCCCCGGCTTTTATTAAAAATTCAAGTGCACGGCGGTTCAAAGCTTCTGGCGGTATGCGTACCACAAAATCAAAAATATCTTTATATATGCCGTTTTTATTACGTTCGGCAACTACGCCTTCCATTGCCGCAGCGCCAACATTGCGGATGGCGGCAAGGGCATAGCGGATGGCTAGATGGTCATGGGTCATAGGTCGTTGGTCATGAGATTTTTTTTCTTCACCCGTGACCTGTGACTCATGACTCGTGACACTTTCTACAGAAAACAAAACCTCAGACCGGTTAATATCCGGCGCGAGCATTTCTATGCCAAAGCGGGTGGCATCCTCGCGGAAGATACTGAGCTTGTCGGTGTTGCCCATATCATAGGTCATGGAAGCTGCGATGAACTCAACCGGGTAATTAGCCTTGAGGTAAGCGGTCTGGTAGGCTATAACTGCGTAAGCTGCCGCGTGCGATTTATTGAAACCATACTCAGCGAATTTGGCTATCAGATCAAATATGCTGGCAGCATCTTTTTTAGGTACTCCGCGCTCTACCGAACGGGCAACAAATGTATCGCGCTGCGCTTCCATTTCAGCGCGTATCTTCTTTCCCATAGCCCGGCGCAGAAGATCTGCTTCGCCAAGGCTGTAACCGGCAAGAAGCTGCGCTATCTGCATCACCTGTTCCTGGTAAATGATAACTCCGAATGTTTCCTTTAGCACCTGTTCAAGAAGCGGATGCTGGTAAACAGCTTTTTCCTCACCATGCTTGCGCGAAATATAGGTTGGGATATTTTCCATAGGGCCGGGACGATATAACGATACCAGCGCGATAATATCCTCAAGGCAGTCCGGTTTTAGTTTTTTAAGGGTATCGCGCATGCCTGCAGATTCTAGCTGGAATACCCCCACCGTATCGCCGCGGCTGAGCATTTCATATGCTTTCTTGTCGCCTTCGGGAAGTTTTCGAAGGTCAACCTCAATTCCCCTCTGGCTTATAAGTTTCACAGTACGCACAAGCACAGTGAGGGTTTTAAGACCCAGGAAATCGAATTTTACCAGCCCGGCTTTTTCGACATATTTCATCGAATACTGCACCACCTGCATATCAGACTTAGGATCGCGGTACATAGGCACAAGCTGCGACAGAACGCGGTCACCGATAACAACACCCGCTGCATGGGTGGAAGCGTGGCGGTTAAAGCCCTCAAGCTTCAAGCTTATATCCATAAGCTTGGCGACTGATTCATCCTCATCCATAGCCGTCTGGAAAGCTGTATCCATATCAATAGCCTGCGCGAGAGTTACGGGTGCAGCAGGATTATTGGGAACCATTTTGCAGATGCGGTCAACCTGACCATAGGGCATTTGCAAGACCCGCCCGACATCGCGAAGAACAGCACGGGCCTGCAGCTTACCAAATGTTATTATCTGCGCCACCCTGTCAGTCCCGTATTTTTTCTGCACATACTGGATGACTTCTTCGCGGCGCTCCTGACAGAAATCAATGTCGAAATCTGGCATGGAAACGCGGTGCGGGTTCAAAAAACGTTCGAACAGAAGCCCATAACGCAAAGGGTCAAGATCGGTTATGGAAAGCGACCATGCAACTACCGAACCAGCGCCAGAACCGCGCCCCGGACCAACCGGTATGCCCTGCTCCTTACTCCAGGTTATGAAATCGGAAACTATAAGGAAATAGCCGGGGAATTTCATCTTAATGATAACATCCAACTCGAATTCCAACCGTTCCAGATAAGGCTTGCGGTTTTCTTCACCTTCAATATAGCCATCAAGCCTTGCTTCCAACCCTTTTCGCGCCTGTACGCGCAGGCTTTCTTCCTCGCTCATACCCTCAATGGAAAAACTTGGAAGAATAGGATCACGTGACTGGGCGAAGAAAGAACAGCGTCTGGCGATGGCAACCGTATTAGCTGTTGCTTCCGGTATATCAGCAAATAATTCGCACATTTCCTGCGCGGTTTTAAGGCGGTGCTGCGGATTCAAGCTGCGGCGCGTATCATCACTTACATAAGACCCGTCGGCGATGCAAAGGAAAGCATCATGCGCTTCAAACATTTCTTGCTTAATGAAATGGACATTATTGGTGGCAACCAGAGGAATATTATATTCATATGCCAGCGCAATGAAGCGCTCTTCGGTTGCCGCTTCCTCAGGCAGGCCATGGCGCGATATTTCCATATAAAGCCTGCCTGGAAATAACTGCATCAGTTTTTTGAGCTGCTCTTGCCCCAGCGCGTCGCGCCCGGCAAGAAGGGATTTGCCAACTGCTCCATAAATTCCGCCTGTGAAAGCGATAAGACCTTCGCAGTTTCCCTGCAAATCATCCATTGAAAGCAGTGGCGCTGTATCGCCTGCTGGCTGTAAATATGACTTACTGACCAGAGCCAGAAGATTTTGCCATCCAGTTTCATTCTGTGCATAAACCAAAAGCTGGTCGGGCTTTTGCAGGTGTGAGTGCCGTGTATCCTGTACCGCTTCGGGTTTTACTAGCAAGGCACAGGCATGTATCGGCTGCACACCGCTGCCAGACGCTTCCAGGGAAAATTCCAAAGATCCGAATAAATTTCCTGAATCGGTAATGGCAACAGCAGGCATTTTCTGGGCCTTACACCATTTAACCAGGTCTTTAATATGGATAGCGCCTTCTAAGAGCGAATAATCGCTATGCACGCGCAGATGTATGAAATTGGCTCCAAGCATGACTTCTTATAGATTTTTAAGTGATTATAGCGTCAATATATATATCAAAAACCTACTTGTCATAAAATATTCATGAAAATTACATAGCATTGACCTAGACACAGTATATATTAAAATAAATTAATCGGGATTATTATGGCTGATAATAAATTTGTGGAAAAACCGGAATCACCAATCAAGGACCTCAATTGCGATGGGATACTGCATAGCAGTGAATTATTGGCCCAGCTTGCCTCTCAGGAAAAGGCGGCTGGATTTAACCGCACTACCGGCGAACGGGTGCATGGCGTACTGATAGCCGCATCGTTAAGTGATTTTTCCAGACAGCATGCCGCAAAGATCGGCTTTGCACAGCTCACAGACGAGCCTTTAGCAGCAATGAAAGAGCTGCAGGAATCAGGGGCAAGAGAAATTGAGGAAAGAATACGGAAAATAGTTAGAATAGCATCACGCCCTGCTTTTGAAGCCATTGCAAAAACCTATATGGATTCTGCCATTAATGAAACCGAACAAAGAAATCATATTGATAAAGCTGATAATGATAAAAAAAACAGCAGCCATACCAGCATACCCGATACCATAAATGCAGATTTTGCTAACCTTGTTGAGTTTGCTAAAAGCTTTAAGTCAACCTTTCCAAAGGGGGTTAAGATAAACCCGGAAGACACTACGGAAATAGTGGCGCATTTCAGTAATATACCTGTTATAACCCGTAAACCCCAAAGACAAGATGAAAAAGAAAAAGGGATGAATATGTAAAATAGCCATGGCTATTTTAATATCCCGCCTTCTAGGTGGACTATTCTATCCATGCGTTTGGCAAGCTCGATATTATGCGTGGCGACCAGTGCGGCCTGCCCTGTTCTTTTTGCCATATCCATGAACATTGCAAACACTCCATCAGCTGTTTTAGGATCAAGATTTCCTGTGGGTTCATCTGCGAGTATTATCTGCGGACTGTTGGCAAGGGCGCGGGCAACTGCAACCCTTTGCTGCTCGCCGCCGGAAAGTTTAGCCGGACGATGAGAAAAACGGTCTTTAAGACCAAGAGATGTTAGCAATTCTTTTGCTTTTTCTTCCGCTGATGTACGCGCAACACCAGCTATCATCTGCGGTATTATGACATTTTCCAATGCAGAAAATTCGGGAAGCAGGTGGTGGAACTGATAAATGAAACCTATATTTTTTCGGCGCATCTGCGTGCGTTTCTTATCATTTGCCGCGCTTACATCTTCGCCAGAAATTATCACCTCGCCGTTGGTTGGGTTATCCAGCAACCCGGCAATTTGGAGCAATGTTGTTTTACCAGATCCGCTCTGCCCCACCAGCGCTACCACTTCGCCTTTTTTTACCGTGAGATTAAGATCGGAAAGCACCGTGAGGCTAGAATCCGGCTGCTTATAAGTACGGGTGATGTTTTTAAGTTCGAGGATGTTACTCATAGCGCAATGCCTCCGCGGGGTTGAGTTTGGCTGCGCGCCTTGCCGGATAGATGGTGGCAAGGAATGAAAGCATGAGCGAAAATAAAAGCACCATTACGACCTCGGAATAATCTACCTTCGATGGCAAATGAGAAAGGAAATAAAGCTCGGCGGAAAAGAGCTTATGGCCCATCATTGATTCCAGCCAGAGCTGGATATTCTCAGTATTGAAGGCGATAAGCAGGCCAAGCAGCATGCCGATAAATGTTCCGATAACACCGACACTTGCGCCGCACATGAAGAATATACGCATAACCGATGCTGAGCTTGCGCCCATAGTACGCAGTATAGCTATATCCTGCCCCTTCTCACGCACCAGCATTATAAGGCTTGAGATAATATTAAAAGAGGCAACCAGTATTATAAGCATCAATATTAAAAACATCACGTTGCGCTGAACCAGCACAGCCTGAAAAATATGGTTGTTGGAGGATTTCCAATCATATACCCGGTAACCTGCACCGAGCTTATTCGCAACCTGATCTGCAATTTCTCTCGCTTTGTCGGGGTTATCAGAAGTTATTTCAATTGAAGTTGCATTATCTGCTCCATTATCACGCAATTTAAAATAAACCTGCGCTTCCTCAAACGGCATTATAATAAGCGCACTGTCATAAGCGAACATACCCAGCTCGAAGGTGCCTACAACATTGTAAGCTTTAACACGCGGCATAAGACCGGCGATAGTTGCACGCCCTTCCGGGGAGATGAGAAGCACATCATCACCGATATTCAAGCGCATTTTTTCAGCGAGACGTTTTCCAATTATTACCCCTTCCCCGCGCTTATAGGACTCCAGCTCAGAGGCTTCTATTTTTTTTACAAGAAGGGATTTTTTATCTATATCCTGTGCACGGAATGCAGTAATCATAGCGCCGCCTGCAACACCATTATGACTAGCCATGATCTGGCCTTCAACCTTGGGCAGAGCCATTTCAACGCCAGGGATTTTGCCAATATCCCCGCTTAATTTTTGGTAATCAGCTATGCCGCCGGTATTTGAATAGACAGTTACATGCCCTTCCAGCCCGATTATGCTGTTTATAAGCTCGCCACGCACCCCATTCATAACCGAAAGCACAACTATCAAAGTTGCAACACCAAGCGCGATGCCGACCAATGAAAATAGCGCAATGACAGAAATAAAACCTTCTTCGCGGCGGGCGCGCAGGTAACGCAAAGCTATCATTGATTCAAAAGCGGCGCACATCAGACAGCTTCCTTATATTTTGCTTTTACCGCGGCTTCATAGGCTTTTGTCATCCACAAAAACATAGCATCCTTATCTTCCAGTACATATGGCGGAACTTCCCAGTAGCTCATAGTGACAAGTTTATCTTCGCCTTTTTTATCATGGCGGTTATAAATGAAAGGTACGCTTCCAGCCTGCTGGAAATCCGGTTTATTGGAGTTGCCTACCTTGAAGTAAAGGCGCTCATCAACGATGATGGCAAATATAAGGCCCACGCGGTAAATACCGATGCCGCCAAACATCCTGCGGGTGGATATGCCTTCCATTACCGCCATCTGCTCAAGCACATTACTTGCAAAACTGCTATTTAACAACATGTTCCTAATAAATGCTCAAGTACTGCTTCAACTGATAATTCCTGCTTCTGCCCGGTTTTGCGATTTTTAAGCTCGACCATATTTTTTTCTGCACCTTTGGGACCTACTACAATTTGCCATGGTAAACCGATAAGATCCATGCCTGCAAATTTGCCGCCTGCGCGTTCATCAGTATCATCATACAAAACTTCCTTGCCGTAAGATGTGAGTTTTTCATATATCGATTCACACAGCGCATCGCATTTCGCATCGCCTGAGCGCAGGTTTATGAGGCCTAAATCAAATGGCGTTACCGACTCTGGCCAGATTATACCAGAATCGTCATGGCTGGCTTCAATGATCGCTCCCGCCAAACGTGAAACCCCGATACCGTAACAGCCCATTTCGGGAGTGATATTTACACCATCCGGTCCGGCGACAGTTACGCCCATGGCCTGTGAATATTTCTGTCCGAGATAGAATACATGTCCAACCTCGATACCACGAGCTTCGCGCAACCTTTCTTTAGGTATAGGGCAGGATCCTGGCTTATGCTGTTCATCGGCGGCAGCATAGAGGGCGCGCATTTCTTCACCACTCATAATTACTTTTCCTGAACGTATATCATCAAAAGCAGCATCATAATATATTTGGCTTTCCCCGGTATCGGCAAGAACCTGGAATTCATGCGATAAGCTGCCGCCTATAGCACCAGAATCGGCGGATACTGCAATTGCTGTAAGCCCCATTCTTGCGAATATACGGTGGTAAGCATCATACATTTTGTAATATTCACGCGTCGCATCACCAACATCAGCATGGAAAGAATAAGCATCCTTCATAAGGAATTCACGCCCCCGCATCACACCAAAGCGTGGACGCACCTCATCGCGGAATTTCCACTGTATCTGGTATAGGTTCAGCGGCAGGCTCTTGTAACTTTTCACATAGCCACGGAAAATATCGACAATCATTTCCTCATTGGTCGGGCTGTATAGCAGTTCGCGTTCTGCGCGGTCCTTAAAACGTAGCATTTCCTTGCCTAGCGCATCATAGCGCCCGGATTCCTTCCACAGGTCAGTGGGCTGGAGCGTAGGCATCAATACAGGTACACAGCCAACTTTCTGTAATTCATCATTTACAATCGCCTCGATATTCCGCAGCACCCGCAAACCCAGCGGCAGCCAGCTATAGATACCGGCTGCCTGCTGGCGTATCATGCCGGCACGCAGCATGAGGCGGTGCGAAACTATCTGGGCTTCTGACGGGTTTTCTTTTATCAGTGGCAGAAAATATTTAGAGAGGCGCATATTTATTTTTTCTTTTGTTAAATTTATCCAAAATTCTTGACCGGGACGATACCGCTTTTAATAACCAGCGCAAGCCCGACTGTGATAATTATTGCCAGGATCGCAGCTATAATAACTACTTTTTTCCAATATATTTTTTTAGGGGCGGCAGCGTAATCATAATAGCTTCCTTTTTTCTCAGCCTGACTCTCATATTCCGTAGAAAATGGTATGGCTATGAATGCCATAATCCAAAAAGCATTTAGGAACGTGAAGAAAGTAAAAGACCAAGTCATTTTATACCTGCTCAAGCTCCACCAGCGTGCCGTAAAAATCCTTCGGGTGCAGGAACAAAACCGGGTTTCCGTGTGCGCCAATCTTTGGTGTTCCATCGCCCAGCACACGCGCACCGCTTTTAACAAGACTGTCACGTGCTGCAATTATATCAGAAACCTCGTAACATACATGGTGGATACCGCCAGATGGGTTCTTGGCAAGGAAACCAGCTATCGGAGAATTTTCACCAATCGGCAGCAGTAATTCAATTTTAGTATTTGGAAGATTTACAAAAACCACCCTTACGCCATGCTCTAAAACATCAACAGGCTCCGATACATCTGCGCCTAAAATATCGCGGTAAGTGGCGCTGGCAGCCGTAAGATCCGGCACGGCAATGGCTACATGGTTTAATTTACCGATCATATTTTCTCCCAATTAAGCTTAAACTGTCACAAAACTTTCACTTTTTATATGACCCGGATAAGCTATTATGATTCTATAAATCGCGCAACGGCATTCTAGGCTGTAACTTAGCAATAAAAACAGGGTTGGTTTTATATGAACAGGAAAAAATATTCTAAATTACAATGGATTATATCAAGGCTGTTTAAAAAGCATACAAAACCCCAGAAACCCGCCACAATGATAAATGCCAGCAAGGATATGCCTAATATCAGCACCCTGGTTTATAAAGATCCTGCAATAGATTACCCAACATCTGAAACCTTCCAGCAAGACAAGCTGATAGCAAATGCCAAGCAGGTTTTGGCAGTTATGGACCCAACCACGGCCAGCATGCACTAGAATTCTACTAGGCTCTGCTGCAAACCACCTATTTTTTGCGCTTCCGCTGCTCATGTACTAATATGTACACTCCGCTGCGGTTCTCAAAAATAGATAGTTTTCGCTAAAGCCTAGCGAATTCAGGAGAACCTAATGTTCTCCTTTAAATTTTGCCTCGATTGCCTAGTATTAGAATTATATTAATCTAACCTGAGAATTCTACCATATTTCGTAAATCGTAGTTCGTAATTAGTAATTCGTTATCCTTACCGAATTACTAATTACGGAGTACGAATTACGATTCTGGATTGCTTCACTACGTTCGCAATGACAGCGCTACATCCGCGATATCATTATCTCTATCACCGGTTTTTTGTCGAGGTCGCGTTTAAACGAACGGCGTATTACCAGCCGGGCGGCTTCTTTTACCGCATCAATGCCAGATTTTTTCTTCATATTGACTACTATATC
>CAUJHR010000004.1 GCA_963205195.1 Pseudomonadota bacterium
CACATTCAAAGCCGTGGCAATCACATTCGCCCGCCGCTTCACGAACAGCTCATAATTGTCGGCATCAAGGCCGTAGGATTCCATATCCCTGATGAGGTGCGTTTTGAGCGTTTCTGCGAGTTCTGCGTTATCGGTTTTGAACTTCGCCAGATAATCGGTCGGCGCTTTCTTGCCGATACGGTGCTTATTGGAATACCCGTCGATCAGCGTGATATTTGCAATCAGGTTTGCCTCTAAGCCCTTATGTGATTCCTCAACATAGGCTTTCGGGAAAAAATGGTGGTAGTTGCGGCTGGATGCTATTTTCAAATTGCTGTTATCGAGGATCACCAACCCGTTCGTATCGAATGATTTTGGCTGCTGATAGGCGAGCAGGCAAAGTATGGCTTTGCAATATGAGTTGCCGGCAGAGAAGAACGTCGTTTCGATCGCCTTGGGGTCAATCATCAATTCCAGCGAATTGTAATTAGGCATCGAGCCTTTGGCGATTAAATCCATTTTATTCAAATCTTCTGCCAGCTTAGATTCCGTCGCAGAGCTGTATCGCTCTGTCAACCCGACCCAATAGAAAAATTGCTCAAGCAGGCGCACTTGCTCATTGTTCGGCTTTTTGTTCTTCATCACATTGAAGAAATAGGTGAGTGGCAATAGCACCGCCGGGTATGGCAGGAGCTGGGAAACTGGCACACGTAATTCCGAGCGCACAAAATCAATGGCTGAGAATAGCGAAGCCTTCATGGGCTCCCAATTCTCGATGAAGGTTGCGCGCGGCATTTTCAGAATATCTTTACTTTTAACGGCGCGCACGGTGATTGCCGCAACGCATTGCATGATGACTGATTCCGGCAAGGTTTCAAACTTCGCCTGGGTGAGTGATTCTTTTTCGTCATCCGAACCGTCGCGCAGCACTTCATATTTTTCGGCAAGGTCAAAGCCCAGCTTCTCGTCATAGGTTTTGGCAACCATGATTTCAAAGACGGTGAGGGATTTGCCGCCAGTGTTAATGCGGGAGAAAACCTCACAGGCAACATCAATCGGATAGTCTTTAATCGTAATGGTCGAGAAGTCGTAATTCGTCAGTTTATTCTTAAAGGCGCTGGCGCGTTTCAGCGTATCGCGGTCGTATTCATCCATCAAATCGGTCACATCGGCATTGAGCAGGCGGTGAACCGAAATATAATTTTTGCCCTCAACCTTTTCGACGACGCTAATTTGCTCATCGTTTTTCGGGTCGAAGTCGAGATTGATGTAAATGTCCTGGTAGTCAATTTCTTTCCCGTCCTTGGTGATGCGTATGCCTTTGCGAATGGCATAGAGGGAAGTGATGCGCTGTTGCCCGTCAAGTATGTACTGGGCATAATCGCCTTTCGGCGTTTCCGGCAGCCGGTGATTGCCAATGTTCTTGTAGCTGCGCAGTTCCTCTTTCGTTTTCCAGAAAATGAAAGTGCCGATAGGGAAGCCCTTTATAATAGAGTCTATCAGCTTGGCGGTTTGCTCTTTCTCCCAAACAAATTCGCGCTGGAACATGGGGAGCTTAATATCGCCCTTGTCGATCTCGACGAACAGGGCATCGTATTTTTTGGATTGGTTCTCAGGCTGCAAATATACAGGCTTGTCGCTTTTCGCTTCGGCGTTCTGAGAATCTTCAATCATACTACTCCTAAAATTAGGTGGTGCCCCTGGCCCGACTCGAACGGGCACATCCGAAGATACTGCATTTTGAGTGCAGCGCGTCTACCAATTCCACCACAGGGGCGCATTTTAAGCCCGTGCCGACTATGTGCCGACTGAGCCGTTTTTTTACTCTTTCCTAGAAAACACAAACTTGAATCAAGTGTCTGTTTTCTAGCATTTATTTCCTCCACTTCTTGCCACACTCACTTCGATTTTGAATCGATTTTGAGTCCGGCGCGTCTACCAGTTCCACCACCGAGGCATATGCAGTTTTGGACGTGAAACAGCTATAACATCCCCCGCGTCCGGTCAAGTGCGTATCTCAAAGTTCTATCTTCTGGCATTGCAATTAGGGGCAGGGCGGCTTATTATTGACGTATGCAGCTAGTGAACAAGATAAGATCCAACCCTGTGCGCGCAATAGTTGCGCTATGTTTCCTATGCGCTTTTGTGCCATTAGCGCTGGCGCTGGTGGGGCAATATGGTTTTGGCCTGCATCCATGCGATTTATGTATATATCAGCGCATCCCTTATGGCTTGATTATAGCTTTATGTATGGCGGGGTTTTTTATAAAAAACCAGCGCATACGCTATATAATATGCCTTTTTTGTGCATTTTTATTCCTCATTGATGCGGGGATTGCCGCATATCATGCCGGGGTAGAACTTAACATTTTCAAAGGGCCGACAGCCTGCTCTGATAATGGTGGAACTGGGCAAACGCTAGAGGAAATGCGGGCGGCAATCATGAATGCGCCGCTGGTGACCTGCGCTCAGGCTATGATCTATGTGCTGGGGCTGTCAATGGCAGCGTGGAATATGCTGGCGGCGCTTGCGTCTTTATGCCTTGTTTCTTTCCTGCTATTTAAAAGCCGTAAGGAGATATAATGGAGCGGTTATTGCCAGGCGAATTGCCCCACGATGAGAAAATAGCGCGGATGATACGTGTAAACCATGCGGGAGAATATGGGGCAAAGCGGATTTATGCCGGACAGCTTTCTGTGCTTGGAAAATCGGCATCTGGGGATATGCTTAGGCATATGGCGCAGCAGGAAGAGGCCCATCTTGAACAATTCTCTCAGATGATGGCAAAGCGCCGCGTGCGCCCAACTGCTTTGATGCCGCTATGGAATATTGGTGGTTTTGCTCTGGGTGCGGCAACAGCTTTGCTTGGTGAAAAGGCGGCTATGGCCTGCACTGTGGCCGTTGAAAGTGTTATTGACGAGCATTATGCTAAGCAGGAAGCTGAACTTAGCGGCGATGAAAGTGAAAAAGAATTAAAACAAATGGTTAGCAGGTTCCGTGCCGAAGAACAGGAGCACCATGATACGGCGCTTGCCCACGGAGCCGAGGAATCACCGCTATATCATGTTATTACAGGCGCAATAAAGCTTAATACACGGCTTGCAATCTGGCTTGCTACTCGTATTTAATCGCCAGGCGTAATTTTTTGTTGACTAAATGACTCAACATGCAGATAGTACGCTTCCTTTTATTTATACGACTCCTTCATCTAACGGTTAGGATACCGCCCTTTCACGGCGGGAATACGGGTTCGAATCCCGTAGGAGTCACCATAAAATAGCCGCCTTGCGCGGCTTTTTTTATGGTGAAATCTATGAGAACCCGTAGGGTTCGACAAAAATTCAGCAGAATTTTTGGAAATGGCGTAAAGCGCCAGACCCGCAGGGCGTATGACAAGCAGGTCATACGTCAATCCCGTAGGAGTTATAATTTTATAGAACAAAAAAATCCTATAAACATCACTTTCTAAGCCCTCGTTTCCATTTGTGTTTATACTGGCTTGATTAAGCAATTGATCTATAATAGCTGCCATACAAATTTATCTAGTATGCGTATATTGCAGGAGTAAAGAATGGCTGACATTCGTATTAGGAAGAATGAAGTATGTGTTATCGGATTGCCGCAATGTAATTATATTTTTTCATCAACTAATTCATGCTTTATTGCTTATGGATTTGATACAAGTGGTTTAGAAAAAGATGTAATTACAGCTTTACTTATTGAGCGAGGTATAGAACCAGTTGAAGCTGGGAATAGAATACAACCTGGGCAATTCGCCTATTGTACGAAAATATGTTCGAAAATTATTACATCTCGATTTTGTATTGTGCTTTTAAATGAAGATGTGACTAGATTGCCTAATAATATTACCATAACTAAGCCTAATGCAAATGTTAATATAGAGTATGGGCAGATGATAGGTTTTAATAAATTTATCATTCCGTTCCAACATGAAAATTTCCCTTTGCCATTTAATGTAAATGGCCTTGATACAATTAAATATAACGATAGAAATTTTAGAGAAAGAGCTATTGCTGCAATAGACGAGGCTATTGCTAGAACTATTCCAGCAGGCGCAGCTTTGAATACCTTTATTGTAATTTTAGAAAAATACTTGCTTTTAAGAAATGCTCTTATTGCTAAAGTAGCGGACATTGGCGAACGAAGTATTTATGAAATAGGTGCATCTTGTGAATTCAATTTGCTAACTTCCTTAGATGGTCTTTTGTATTTATACTTTGGTAATTTTGCTAGTTTGCCGAATGATAAAATAAAATGGCGCATTAATAAATTGCATGAAATCGTTCAAGCTAGAAGGTTTTCTATTCCTAGGCGTGTTGCTACAGGTTCCTTAGAACAAGGCCATGCGGATATTTACTATGAGTTAATTGATGCGCTTAAAATGTGGATACTAGTTTCAGATAATGAGCGCAAGAATGAGCTTATAGCGTGGTATAAAAATATGGCATTGCCCTATGAACTTGATGTATTTACTGTTGATGAAGTAATTGAAGCGGCGGGCGAACTCTAAGATTCTAAAGAAGACAAATCTTGCTATTACATATATACAATTCCTCCCATTCCTAATCGCTTCTTTATGAGGTATTGCGCTATCATTGGTTAATAAATTCCATGAAGGAGATAGCTATGGCCGATTCATCAGCAGCAATACAATCCCGTCCACCAGTTTTTAACCAAGCGGCGTTGCAGCTTGCTCAGACCGGGCTTCTAGTTAATACACAGCAGAACCGAATTGATGAGAATGGTTTCTTGCAGGCTTTGCCGACAAATATTGATAATGATTTCATCACAACACAGCCAGATTTCAGCGATGGGCTTTTGAATTTAAACGCCCAGACCATTAAAATATTCAATGAAATAAATCTTGAAGGCGCTAATAATAATGGAAAACTTAATGCCCAGCAATTGCAGGAAATAGCGGTGTTGCAGGCTGATGCACTAAAACTGGAGGAGGCTGCATTTATAAGTAGTAACCTGCCGCTTGCCAATTCTGCTGCAACTATTGATTTAAGTTTTAAGGCGCAGGAAATAGTTATAGGAATCTCTAATAACTTATCTGTAAATCCATCAGAATTAACTCAAGCCCAGCTTCAGGAAGTTGCAAACATAGTGGCGCCATTTGCCAATGAAGCTCTTACGCCAGAACTTCTTGCAAGGATTCAAGTGCAGTTGGCAAATAGCCGCATAGTTAATCCTACGCAATTAAGCCTTAGTACTTTGATATTGGTACAAAGTTACCTTGCAGGCTTGCAGCAAGCGCCAAATAGCACAATACAGGATAGTTCAGAAGTTAGTTATGAAGACTCTGGCAGGGTAAATCCGGTTTCAGCAACTGATAAGGTAGGTGCTGAAAATATTGCAATTCTCTAAGTTTCTCTGGTGCAATCGCAAGCTTCATGGTTAAACTTTAGTAGTTTAACCAAAAGGAGCGGAATATGGGGAAAAGCCGTCTTGAAGCTTTCAGCGATGGAGTAATCGCAATCATTATAACAATCATGGTATTGGAAATGAAAGTGCCGCACGGCACTGAATTTGAAAGCCTCACTCCTCTCATTCCTGTATTTTTCAGCTATGTATTAAGTTTCACCTTTGTAGGGGTTTACTGGAGCAACCATCATCATATGTTGCATGCGGCACATAAGGTGAACGGACGTGTGTTATGGGCTAATATGCACCTTTTATTCTGGCTTTCCCTTATTCCTTTTGTAACCGGTTGGATGGGTGAGAATAATTTTGCAACAATTCCGGTTGCGCTTTATGGTGTGGTTATGCTTATGTCCGGAGTTGCCTATTATATATTAACCCATAGCCTTATTAACCATCATGGCAGGGAATCTGCCCTTTCAAAAGCTATAGGAAAAGATCGCAAGGGAGTATTTTCGGTGCTTGCCTATATAGTTGCTATACCCACCGCATTTTTTAGCCCGGCTGTATCTCTTGCTATTTATGTTTGCGTTGCGGCCATGTGGTTCGTGCCTGACAGCCGGATAGAAAAATTATGTGCCAATTGGCAGATTTAATGTTACTTTAAAAAAAATAATAACAAAACAGGGGCATCATGCGCGAATTCCATTTTTCCAATATCTGTACAGTAATCGGTTTAATACTTGCCTATATGTGGGCTGGGTTGGATGGGTTCATAATTGCGGGATTGCTTATCCTGATGGAAGTTTCGCTGTCGTTCGATAACGCGGTTGTAAATGCCACTATACTTAAAAAAATGAGCACAGTCTGGCGCAAGCGTTTCATGACATGGGGTATATTAATAGCAGTTTTTGGAATGCGCCTTGTGTTTCCCATTGTGTTAGTGTCGCTGGCTACCGGTCTTAATATGTATGATGTGACCATGCTGGCATTTGAGGATAAGGAAGAATATAGCCGCCATGTGCTGGCTTCCAATGTTGAAATCTCTATGTTCGGTGGCATGTTCCTGCTGATGGTATTTTTGCATTTCATTTTTAACGAAAGTAAGGATATCCATTGGATAGGCTTTATAGAGCGTCGTCTTTCGGCGGCTGGCAGGCTGGAATCACTGGAGATAATAATCTCATTAGCTATCCTGCTCGGCATGCAGAACATACTGCCAGCGGAAGCTGCTCTTTCAGGGTTGGTTTCTGGTATGGTAGGTATACTCCTATATGTGTTTATAAACAGTGTAATGGCATTGTTTTCGATGGAAGGAGAAGATGCCGCAAAATCAGTTGCTACTTCCGGTTTCGTGGGGTTCATGTATCTGCAACTGCTTGATGCTTCATTCTCTCTCGATGGGGTTATTGGCGCGTTCGCTATCAGCAAGGATGTGGTAATAATCATGCTTGGGCTGGGTGTAGGCGCAATATTTGTACGCTCTATGACCGCGTTCATGGTAAACAAAGGCACGCTCGACCAGTATGTGTTCCTTGAGCATGGCGCACATTACGGAATTGGTGCGCTTTCAATAATCATGCTCATAAGCTCCATCCACCATGTATCGGAAATAATAACCGGGCTGGTGGGGCTGGGCTTCATACTCTTGTCATGGTGGTCATCAATAATTTACAATAAAAATAACAAGTAAGCGCCGCCATTTTGCATAAGTTCTTGTTTATAAGCTGTTGGTGCAGCGCAGCAAATTCATGTTTGTTAATAATTTATTAGCGTTGTGTGTGTTAGTATAAGGCTTGATAAAAGTCCCAAACCGGAGCCTATATGCCGCAATTCAAAGCCCCTATCCGTGATTTTAAATTCCTTTTGCATGAATACTTAAATGTATCGCAATATGCTCATGTTGATGGTTTTGCCGATTCTGGCGATGAGCTTATGACCCCTGTTTTAGAGGCAGCAGGGCAGATGTGCGAGGAGGTTTTATTTCCCTTAAATCAGGTTGGCGATAAGGTTGGCCTTAAATATGATAATACCGATGCTTCAAGGCCACCGAGGGTAATAATGCCTGACGGTTTTAAGGAAGCTTATAAACTATATGTCGATAGTGGCTGGCCATCTTTTACTTGCGCCACAGAATATGGCGGGCAGGGTCTGCCTGATGTGCTTAATATGCCGCTTATGGAGATGGTCTGCTCGGCGAACCTTTCATTTGGATTGACTCCAGGGCTTAGCCATGGCGCGTATAATGCTATAAAACTTCATGCAAGTGATGCTCTTAAATCAAAATACCTGCCGAAAATGGTGACCGGGCATTGGTCGGGCGTAATGTGCCTTACCGAGCCGCAAGCCGGGACCGATCTTGGCCTTATCCGCACCAAGGCAGAATCTATGCCCGATGGTAGCTATGCTATTTCGGGCACCAAAATTTTTATCTCCTCTGGCGAACATGAGTTGACTGAAAATATAATACATCTAGTGCTTGCGCGTCTGCCTGGAGCACCTGCGGGAATCAAAGGCATAAGCCTGTTCCTTGTTCCCAAGATCATGGTGAATGATGACGGCTCGCTTGGTGAACATAACAAGCTGATTTGCGCTGGCATTGAGCATAAGATGGGGCTTACGGCCTCGCCGACTTGCATGATGCAGTATGATGGTGCTAAAGGCTGGCTGGTGGGCGAGCCGCATAAGGGTATGCGTGCCATGTTCACCATGATGAATGCGGCAAGGTTATATGTAGGCGTGCAGGGGTTGGGTATAGGTGAAGTTGCATACCAGAATGCGCTGGCTTATGCCAAAGAGCGCCTGCAAAGCCGTGCGCTTACAGGTGCCAAAGAACCAAGTAAGCCTGCTGATCCTATCATAGTTCATCCTGACGTGCGCCGTATGCTGCTTGCCATGCGGGCATTCACTGAAGGAGCGAGGGCGCTGGCGCTGGAAATGGCATTGAAAATTGACCTTGCCCACCGCCATCCTGATCCGGCTGTGCGTGAAGAATCTGATGATTTTGTGCAGCTTCTTACACCGGTTGTGAAGTCCTATTTGACCGATGGCGGTTTTGAAACTGCAAACCTTGCGGTGCAGGTTTTCGGGGGGTATGGTTTCATTAAGGAATACGGTGTAGAACAATATGTGCGCGATGTGCGCGTCACCATGATATATGAAGGCACTAACGGCATACAGGCGCTGGATTTAGTTGGCCGTAAGCTGCCGCATGCCGCCGGGAAATATCTGCGTGCATTTTTCCATCCGCTCGGACAGTTCATCGAAAAACATAAGGACAACCCGCAGATGGCGGAATTCATCAAGCCCCTGGCAAAGAACTTTGAATATCTCCAGCAGGCAACCATGTGGCTGGCGGCTAACGGTATGAAAAACCCCGATGACGCAGGCGGCGGTGCGGTGGAATACCAAAAGATGTTTGCGCTGGTTGCACTTGCCTATTCATGGGCAAGGCAGGCCGAGATCGCACTGGGTAAAACTGCCTGCGATGAAAAAGAATTCTACGAGGCAAAACTTTCAACAGCCCGTTTCTTCATGCAGAAGATACTTCCGCAAACCACTTCTTTGCTTCAGTCTATCGTAGCAGGAAGTAAATCCATGATGCAGGCGGTTATTTAGGTCGTATTGTCATACTGCCGGATGGCGCTATTGTGGCCCCGCCTTGCGGCGGTGTGACAACGGTGGTAATAATTATCACCCTATCCTTGGCCGGTTGTTGCGCGGATTGTTAGGATGGTTCGGGTTTAACGGGTCGCGCTCACGGGCAGCGAATCCTTTATCATCAGGGCTTATAGGTGCGGCTGTAATAACGGTTTTTGGTGTGACAGACTCCATCGGTATCCCATACATATTCTTGGTTACGTTCTTGTTATGTGCAACCACCATATCATTGGCCTGTTTGTTACTTTTACGCAATGAATTTCCCGCTTGCCTTATCGCTGCTATATCAACATTATTTAATCCAGGTGGTCTTTCTTCGTCCTTCAGTGTAGACACTACAAGGTGATGCTGGTTTATCATATTCGAGCGTTTTGCTGCATTTGGATTAGACACTACATTATTAGAATGACGTTGGCGCCTGCGTCTGCGTACCCGGTCTGCCTGCATAGCTGATTCCGCTTCGAAGGAAGCTTTCTGTTTCTGATCCTTGCTTGACGAGATTTCATCGGCAGCCTGCTCAACACCACCTTCCATTTTGCTCATGAGTTTGTTCAAGCTGGCGCTTTGGAATTTTTTTCCGCCATGTTCGCCAAGGTCAGCCGATATCTGATGCAGTGTGGTTGAGTTATGGGTTATTTCCTTGGCCGCCATAATTTGAACACTATGGGCGCAATTATTTGCGGCATCGGTTGCGGCGCGCACGCGTATATCATTCATTATATCGGGATTGCTGAGGGTTGCTTCATGCAGCATGTTTCTATACATCTCAACCATTTCTGAGATACGTTTGGCAAAAGCAAGTTTTTCATCAGGCTTGCCTGTATCTATAGATTCCTCGATAGGCTTATCGCTGAAAGACATATTTTTAAGCTTACGCAGGATTTCCCTTGCCAGCTCTACCGATTCTTCGCGTACCGGGTCTTGTAGCGTATCTATAGTATAAAGCTGGCGCACAGCTTCCTGCAAATTATTGCTAAGTTCCACAAGGCGGTCAATGGGTGAACGGTCACCAAGAGGCTTGTTAAGCAGATGGGTAAGCCCGCTTTCTATAGCGTCTATTAACTTCTCCACGCTATGCTCCTGCCTGCTATCCCATTCTTTCGGAATATTATCCAGGCGACTGTCCAGCTCGGATATGAAGCGGCTTTCTTCAGGAAGTGATTCCAGTGTATGCAGAGCTATGGAAAGGGCGATACTGCCTGCAGCGCAATTAGCATGGTCGATAGTGAAATGGTCAAGCAAGGCAGGCTCAGTGAGCTGTGCCATTTTAACCTGTCCCGCATATAGCATTATCAGGTTTTGCAGATATTGTGCCTTGGTCTGCTGCTCCGGCAGGTCGCCAATATACATCCAATGTTCCATATCCTGCCAGATGCCTTGCAGGTTACGCAGCCAGCGCAGTGTTTTTCGCGATTTTTCAACTGGGTTGTTTTCAGTAGGGGGAACCGGCAGGGTTTCCGGGAAAGGAAGCAGGTGTGCTATATCCATCAGCGTATAGCTGGTTGCAATTAGTTTGCTGTGCAATTCATTTTGCAGGCGGTTTTGTTCATCCATATTTTATACGATATACAATCCAACGTATTATTGCTGTGCCTGTTCGGTCTGTTGCTCAACCTGCTGCGCGGTTTCTTCCGCTGCTGCAGTTCCCATGGCATAGACGCATAGATCCTCGAACGAAACATTGTTTTCCAGTGCTATTTTGTGGAGGCGCTCGAAGCTATCCATAACTTCCTGCGGTATCGTCCCGCCGCGTATAGTCGACAGCCACCATGCCTGGTGTTGAAGCGGGTGGCGCTGTGAATGTGGTTCGCCTACATACACATGGAAAGGATGCTTTACACCATTAAAATCGCAAGGGACAGTAAAACGCTTCATAGCCACCTATTATGTTTATTTATCCTAATAATATACAGGATATATGTTACCGGATTATGACAAAAAATCACTAAAAAACTGTGATTTCAGTAGTTCGGGAGGAATTTTATATAATTCAGCGAATTACCTTGCTGAAAATGAAGTTGTCAGCATAGGATTTAGAGCGCTGCTTTCCTGTATTTGGAAGTAGAAGCTCGAATTCTATTTTCTTGTCCTTAGCATAGGAGATTGCCGCCTCTTTGCTTGGAAAACGCAGTGAAATTTCGCGTTTCGTATCATCCATGCCACTCCAACCCATAAGCCCTTCAATAAAATAAGGAGTTTCCGGGATATATTCCAGCAGCCAGTTCTGGGTTTTACCCTTTCCTGATTGCATGGCGTTTTTAGCTGGTTGATATATACGGGCTTTGCTCATGGGGCGGAAATTACAATATTTTTCATAAAATGCAAGCGCTTTAACGTTTTCTGTGTTTTTTGCCTGCATGTTTCTTGCTGCGGCTGCCTTTATCTTTTTTGGAATATTTTTCATCTTTGCCGGTGCTTTTCTTATGGGAATATTTATGGCGCAATGGAGGCATGGTTTCCGATGATGCAGATTCGGGAACGAATATAAGGCTGGCGGTCATCGCATTGGCTTCCTGCACGCGAATCATTATTGTTGTGCCCAGGGCGAATGATGTTCCACTTGAGCGCCCACGGAAACATGAATGTTTTTTATCGTAAGTAAAGAAATCACGGCCCAGATTACGCACAGGTATGAATCCCGTTATCCCGGTAGCGATTAAATTTACGAACAGGCCATATTCATTCAACCCGGCAATTACTCCCTCAAATACTTCGCCTATCTTGCGTGACATGAATGATACTTTATAGCGGTCGGCGGCATCGCGTTCGGCAAGCATGGCACGGCGTTCGGTTTCGGAAATATGCAATGCGGTGTCAGCAAGGCCGGGCATTGCTTGTTTGTGTTTGTTTAAAATATTTATTATAGAGCGATGGACAATAAGGTCGCTATAACGGCGTATTGGCGAGGTAAAATGGCAGTATTTCTGTAGGCCTAGTCCAAAATGGCCAAGATTTTCAGCGCTGTAAAAAGCTTGCATTTGTGCGCGCAGGACAGCTGTATGTATCATAGGACGGCGTGGATCGTCATGCGATGCTTTGAGAACCCTGTTAAAATGTTTAGCCGTTACCGCGCCTTTTTGTAGACGGTAATCCGACATAAGAAGCAGGCTGCGTAAATCCTCAAGTTTTTCTTCCGACGGGGCTTCATGCACGCGGTAAATCCCCGGAGCTTTATTTTTAAGCAGGAAATCAGCAGCGGCGACATTGGCTGCTATCATGAAGCATTCTATCAGGCGGTGACTTTCCAGGCGTGCTTTAGGAGCGATGTTAGATACATTGCCGCTGGCATCGAAATATATTTTAAATTCGGGAAGGTCGAGATCGAGCGCCCCTCGGTTGTCACGTTCACTAGCGAGTGCAGTATAAGCAGCATTCAGGTTTTTGATCAGCTGCGGCTGCACATTCTCGTTTTCCACCTGTTCATAAGTAAGCCTTGCCATTGAGCGCATTATACCGCGTACGAATTTATATTTTTTTATTGCACCCGCGGAATCAATCCATATATGCACAGCAAGGCAGTAACGGTCTTCATTTGGAACCAGCGAACAAAGCCCGTTAGAGAGGCGTTCTGGAAGCATCGGAATAACCCTGTCTGGGAAATATACCGAATTCCCGCGCTCAAATGCTGCCCTGTCTAGCGCACTTCCTTCCTGCACATAAAAAGCCACTTCAGCAATAGCTACTATTATATGAAAACCATCTCCATCAGGTTCGGCAAAAACCGCATCGTCAAAATCGCGGGCGTCTTCGCCGTCAATTGTAACCAGTGGAATAGTACGTAGGTCGGTGCGGTCAGAGGTAAGTACAGGAAGCGGTGCCGTTTCTGATTCAGCTATTGCTGCTTGCGAAAAAACGCTGGGAAGAGAATGTATGGCGGAGGCGATAAGGCTTGCGGCACGCGGTGAATCAATCCGCCCCAAACGCTCGGTTATTTTGGCATAGCTCATGCCAAGCGAGGGAATGCCGCGGATAGTTTCCCCGTTGACCAGCTCGCCTTGCAATGCGCCGCCGGTATCCACTGCTGAAACCATGAAACTTTCTTTGTTCTTGCGAGAGATAGGTTCTATTATGCCGCCTTCAATAGTTGGGATAAAAACCCCGGTCACATGCCGTATTTGCTCAGTTTCTAATACACGGATGATTGATGCCTGATAAAAACCTGGGCGCAGATTACGCAGTTTTACCAATATCCGGTCACCGATAGCTGCTGCTTTCCCGCGCCCTGATTCCAGAACTGAAATATGCGGCGGGGCTTTGTGTGATTTCCAATCGAGCGGTGTTGCCAGTAATTCACCATCTGCCGTTTCGCTGCTTACCACCAGTACGCAGATCTCAGGAAGTTTATCTGAATTAATTACAAATTTTTTGCCGGAATGTTTACCCGAAGATTTTTTCTTACCGGCTTTTTTAGTTGGTTTTTTGCTCGGGGGGCTATTTTTCATTTTAATTATATACTTCTTTTCTATGGGCGATGCGCTCTATGGAGATAATATATACAATATCATCAATCGCATAAATAACCCGGTAATCCGCAATGCGGATACGCCATAAATCTTTTGAACCTTTTAGTTTTTTACATCCGCTTGGGCGGGGATTTTCTGCTAAGCTATCAATAGCTTTTACGATCTTAGGAATCCATGTTGAACTTAAATGCTGTAATTCTTTTTCAGCAGAGCGTGATACCTGGATAGTGTAGCTCTTCACTTAGGAGCGCTTTTTTTGTTAAGGCGCTTTTTAACATCTTCCCATGATGAGTGGGTTTCTTTTTTACGTTCTTCCGCAATTATAATGTCGCAAAAATCTTCCCATAGCGAACCATATCTCTGCAAATCAATTTGCACAGCTACAGGCTCTCCAGCAGGATTAGTAACATATTGGACACCTTCTATCATGTCCTTAATATATCAATATTAGGGATTATATGCAAGTTTTCATATTATCCAGCCTTCTTCTTCGCTGGAGCCTTTTTAGCCGCTGGCTTCTTGGCTGGCGCTGCTTTCCTTTCCTTAGCGGCTGGCTTTTCTGCCTTTGCTTTTGGAGCAGCAACTTTTTTGCTGAATTTCTTTTTGCCGGACGGCGCATCAGCTCGGGCAGCCAATAGAGGCAGTGCTTCTTCCAAAGTGAAATTCTCTATCACTGCGCCTTTAGGCAGGGTTGCGTTGATCTTTCCGTGCTTTATATAATCACCGTAACGGCCTTTGAAGATTGCTACTTCTGCGCCATCATCAGGGTGTTTGCCAAGTGATTTAAGAGCGACATTGGCCGCGCCTTTTTGCGGTGCCTGTGCCATTACTTCCACAGCACGGTTTATGCCGATGGTCAGCAGGTCCTCGCTTGCTGGAAGGGTAGTGAATTTTCCGTCATGCAATAAGTAAGGCCCAAATTTTCCGTTATTGGCCACGATTGGTTTGCCGGTATCTGGATGTTTTCCAAGTTCTCGCGGAAGGGAAAGAAGTTGCAGTGCAATTTCCAATGTCATAGTTTCCGGGCGCATTGATTTAAGCAGGCTTGCACGCTTCGGGGTTTTACCTTCTCCGATTTGGACATATACACCATATGGTCCTTTGCGTAAGCTTATATCCTCGCCGGTTGCGGGATCAGCACCGAGCGTTTTGGGAAGTTTGAATTCCTCGCCATTTTCATCAAGCTGTACCGGTGCAGTAAGTTCCCCAAGCTGTGCTTTATGGTTGCATTCAGGATAATTAGAGCAGGCTATATAAGGGCCAAAGCGCCCGATTTTAAGACCTAAGCGCCCTTTGCTGCAGGCCGGGCATGCACGAGGATCGGAAGCTTTATTATCATTTGAGGGTTTTCCAAAAGCGTATGATGCGAGCAGGGTATCGAGCGCTTCTAGAACCTGTGATACCGTAAGCTGTTTGCTTTCATCGATCTTGGCAATAAAATCCACCCAGAAATCGCGAAGCACCTGTTTCCAGTTGCGTTCTCCAGCCGATACATCGTCGAGCTGCGTTTCCAGATCTGCGGTAAAACCATACTCTACATAACGCTCAAAAAAACTTACCAAAAACGCATTTACGAGGCGCCCAAGAGATTCCGCGGTGAAGCGTTTCTTATCCAGTTTTACATAGCCGCGATCCTGCAGCACTGAAATTATGGAAGCATAAGTGGACGGCCTGCCTATGCCGAGTTCTTCAAGTTTCTTTACAAGGCTTGCTTCTGAATAACGCGGTGGCGGTTCAGTAAAATGTTGCTCCGGCTTAACTTCATTTACAGCGAGTTTTTCGCCTTTTTTAAGCACCGGTAACTTCGCGTTCTCTTCATCTTCCTTATCGTCGTCGCTACCTTCCTGGTAGAGCTTCAGGAAGCCATCGAATTTCACTACTGAGCCGCTGGTTCGAAGCATTGCCTGCCCATCGCTTGCAGCAATATCAACGATCAACTGGTCAAACAACGCTGATTCCATCTGGCTTGCCACCATGCGTTTCCAAATGAGTTCATAAAGTTTTGCAGCATCGCTGGAAAGGCCTGATTTTTGCGGTGTGAGGGTAATATCAGTCGGGCGCACCGCTTCATGCGCTTCCTGTGCATTTTTTGTTTTGTTTTTATATTGGCGCGGCGCGTTTGGCACATATTCATTGCCGTAAGCCTTGCCGATATGCGAGCGTGCTTCGTTTATCGCTTCTTGCGACACATTTATTCCATCTGTACGCATATAGGTTATAAGCCCGTCTTCATATAGCTTCTGAGCTACCTGCATGGTTTTCTTTGCGCCGAAACCGCATTTGCGTGCTGCTTCCTGCTGGAGCGTTGAGGTGGTAAAAGGAGGAGCCGGGTGACGGCGCACCTGTTTTTCTTCGAGTGTTGCAACACTATAATTTTTAGTGCGAAGTTCACTTGCGATTTTTTCTGCCTGATTACCATCGGTTATCGAGAATTTTTCGATTTTCTCACCTTTGTATTCTATAAGGCGTGCGGGCAGGGATGCGCCTTTTTCCGAAGAAAGCTGCGCTTTTATGTCCCAATATTCACGCGAGATGAATTGTTCTATCTCTTCATCGCGTTCGCAAATTAAGCGCAGGGCAACTGATTGTACGCGTCCTGCCGACTTGCTGCCGGGGAGTTTGCGCCATAAAACCGGCGACAGGGTAAAGCCAACGAGATAATCAAGTGCGCGCCTGGCCTGCTGTGCGTTCACCATATCCATATCGATAGCACGTGGGTGTTTGAACGCTTCAATAATGGATTTTTTGGTTATCTCATGGAAAGTAACGCGCCCGACATTTAAATTCTTACCTATGGATTTTGAATCTTTCAGCGCCTCGAGAACATGCCATGAAATGGCTTCGCCTTCGCGGTCAGGGTCGGTTGCGAGGAAGAGGTTGTCGGCGGATTTTACTGCTTTGGCAATGGCGGAGAGATGCTTTTTTGCGTCATCATCTACCACATAGATCATTGAAAAATCGTCATCTGGCTTTACCGAACCATCTTTGCTTGGAAGGTCGCGCACATGGCCAAATGATGCCAGAACGGTATAATCATTCCCCAGGTATTTATTTATAGTTTTTGCTTTAGACGGTGATTCTACGACTACAACATTATTCACTGATTCTTACGCCACTTCTTCTATTGGATTTATTAAACAGACCTTGTTTCCTGCGCTGCGCTTAACCCGCCCTGCGAGTTCCAGTTCCAGCAATATAGTTTGCATTGCAGGGATTGAGCTATTGCACTGTTCTACAAGTTCGTCAATAGAAACTGCATAAACGCTTAATTTACCAATAATTTTTTTACGCAATTCAGATAATTCATCTTCATTTACCGATTCGATGAAAGGAATATTGGTGAATTTTGCAGGCGGTATCTCAAATAATTTATGTCTGCGTGTATAGGCTATTCCATCTAAAATATCCTGTGCGGATTCTACCATGGTCGCACCTTGTTTGATAAGCTGGTTGCAGCCTTTCGAGCGCGGATCTAGGGGCGAGCCGGGAACAGCAAAAACTTCGCGGTTGTTTTCTAGTGCAAAGCGTGCAGTAATTAATGAGCCGGATTTTGGGGATGCCTCAACAACCAGTGTCCCAACTGACATTCCAGCAATTATGCGGTTGCGCCCCGGGAAGCTGCCAGCATAAGGCAAGCCGCCGAAGGGTTGTTCGCTTATAACTGCGCCTTGCTCAAAAATCTGCTGGTATAATGTTTCATTTTCCGGCGGGTAGATATTATTTATTCCGCCTGCAATTACCGCGACAGTTCCTGAAGCAAGTGATCCTTTATGTGCAAAAGTGTCAATTCCCCGTGCAAGCCCTGATACTATTATAGTATCTTTTGCGCCCAGTTCTTTAGCAAGCCTTTGCGCCAGCTGGCAGCCTATTGCCGATGCGTTGCGTGCTCCAACCATTGCCAATGAAATTTTATCTTTCCAAATTGACGTATTGCCGCGAACTGTAATGATAGGTGGTGGGTCTGATATGTTATTCAGCAGAGCCGGGTAATCAGTGCTTCCATATAAAACCATTTTTGCACCGAATTTTTCGCAAGCTTCTATTTCTTTCTCAGCCATTTCACGCAAGAATGGAACCAGCCCTATCTTGCTTCCGCCGCGGCGTGATAATTCAGGTAGTGCTGAGAGGGATTTTTTCGCTGTCCCAAAGCGTTGTATGAGATTGAAAAAAGTTACCGGGCCGACATTCAGTGTACGTATAAGCTGTAGTGCGTCAATCAGGTCTTCATTCGCAAGTGATGGATAATTCATAAGCCTTTTTTCCTAAATGATAGTTCTGTCCCGCTTATCAGGCGCATTATATTATGGCGGTGGCTGAAGATGATGACCCCTGCAATGCTTAAGCACAGCAGGGCAGTTAAATAACCATCCAGCAAATAGGCGATCACAGGCGAATAGCAGATGCTCATGATGGCGGATAAAGACGAAAAACGGGTGATAAAAAATACCGCTATCCAGATAGCGCATACAATAAGCCCGAACACCCAGTTAAGGGCAAAAAATGCTCCAAATGTAGTTGCTACTCCTTTTCCGCCGTGGAAACGCAGCCATATAGGGAATACATGGCCTAGCACTACAAAAAGCGCGGCAAGCATTGCTACATCTTCACCATAAATATATCTTGTTATGAATACTGCAGCGACACCTTTAAGCATATCAAACAGCAATGTTGATAAAGCAAGCCCTTTGCGTCCAGTACGCAATACGTTCGTTGCCCCTATATTTCCTGACCCTATACTGCGTAAATCACCAGCCCCTGATATTTTGGTAAGTATTAAGCCAAATGGTACAGAACCTAAAAAATATGCGATGGCAAAAGTGCCAATGAACCAGTCTATATTCATGTTAAAATTATGCCCCGCTATTTTTTGCGTTATCGAGATAGCCTTGGAGCATATAGCTTGCCGCTAATTTGTCTACCAGTTCCGCCCGTCTTTTTCGTGACATATCAGCTTCCAGCATCATACGTTCAACTGCCATGGTAGAAAGCCTCTCGTCCCACAATAGCATAGGAAGATTTATATGCTTGCCCATATTTGATACAAAAGTTCTGGTTGATTGCGTGCGTGGGCCTAAGCTGCCATCCATATTTATAGGATATCCGATAACAAGCCCAACTATTTTATTGGAGGAAACTATTGATTCCAGCTTTGCCATATCTTTGCTGAATTTGGTTCGTTCTATGGTGGAAAGCGGGCTTGCTATACGGCGCCCGGCATCGCTTAAAGCCAGGCCAATCGTGGTTTCACCTACATCCAGACCCAGAACGCGCCCGTCTGGAGGCAGTTTTTTGCTAAATTCTTCTTGGTTTTCTATAAGCATGAAGTATTGTAGTTGGTAAATAGTAGTTCGTAAATAAGGAAAAATACATGACTATAGATACCAAGGCTGTTGCCAAGATAGCCAAGCTTGCGCGAATATCCGTGAGTGAGGAAGAAAAAGAGCATTATGCCAGTGAGATCTCAAAAATCCTGCAATGGGTGGAGCAGCTTTCGGAAGTCAATACTGAAGGTGTGCCGCTCATGACTTCTGTTTCGCAGATAAAACTTCCACTGCGTAAAGATGTTGTTAGTGATGGGAATCAGCAAGAGGCGATCATAAAAAATGCTCCTGAAAGCGACTATGGCTGTTTTGTAGTGCCTAAGGTAATGGAGTAAACTTCAATGGAAAAAAGCGGGGATAATATGGATGACAAAACTTTTATCGCTGAATATGCCGCAAATGAAATACTGCGTATAAATGGACGCCTGAAAGATATGATAGAATCTAAAACCCCGCCAACAGAAGAGCTGCGTGATAATGTGATCGAAGATATTGAAACAACGCTGCGCCGCCTGCAAAATGCAATTCTGCATATAATGTAATAAGTAATTCTTAAGTAAAAATAACGGAAAGAAAATATGGCCGATAAGTTGAATACCCTTACCCTTGCACAGATGCGTGATGGGCTTAAGGCAAAGAAATTCTCAGCAGTAGAGCTTGCTAAAACACATCTTGCAGAAATTGAGAGAACTAATTCACATTATAATGCTTTCATAACTATTACCGGCGACAAAGCGTTGGAAATGGCAAAAAATTCCGATGCAAAATTAGCAAAAAACGAAGGCGGGATGATCGAGGGAGTTCCGGTTGGGGTTAAAGACCTGTTCTGCACCAAGGATGTTCTTACAACTGCAGCATCCCATATTTTGGATGGTTTCAAACCGCAATATGAATCCACCATTACCAAGAATATCTGGGATCAGGGTGGTGTAATGCTGGGCAAATTAAACCTTGATGAATTTGCTATGGGTTCAGGCAACTTAACCAGCTATTACGGAAAGGTCATAAATCCCTGGAAGAAAAAGGGAAGCGATGCAAAACTGGTTCCCGGCGGCTCATCTGGCGGCTCTGCGGCGGCAGTTGCTGCCAATTTAGCGCCTATAGCACTGGGTACAGACACTGGCGGATCGATTCGCCAGCCAGCCTCATTTTGTGGTATTGTAGGTATAAAACCGACTTACGGGCGCTGCTCGCGTTGGGGAACTATAGCTTTTGCCAGTTCACTGGATCAGGCGGGGCCGATCACCCGCGATGTGCGCGACAGCGCTATCATGCTATCGGTTATGGCCGGGTATGACGTTAAGGATTCTACATCGGTGAACATGCCGGTTCCTGATTTTGAATCTCTTTTAAGCAATGATGTTAAGGGAAAAAAAGTTGGCATACCAAAGGAATACAGGCCAGATGGAATTGACGAGGATGTATCAAAAACATGGGATAATGGAATACGCTTATTAAAAGAAGCGGGTGCAGAAATTATTGATATAACGCTGCCGCACACAAAATACGCCCTTGCTACTTATTATATTGTTGCGCCCGCGGAATGCTCTTCAAATCTCGCGCGTTATGATGGGGTGCGTTTCGGCTTGCGTGTTGGAGGCGACAAAAGCCTGGCGGAAATGTATGAACAGACGCGTGCGGCTGGTTTCGGCGCGGAAGTTAAGCGCCGTATCATGATTGGCACTTATGTTCTTTCTGCCGGATATTACGATGCTTATTATAAAAAAGCACAGCGGATACGTTGGCTTATCGCTGAGGATTTCCGCAAGGCTTTTGAAAAAGTAGATATTATTTTAACTCCTACTGCGCCATCAGCAGCTTTTGGTTTTGATTATAAACCCAGCAATCCGGTTGAGATGTATTTGAATGACGTATTTACTGTTCCTACCTCGCTTGCAGGACTTCCTGCCATCTCGATTCCTGCCGGTCTTAACCGTGACGGTCTGCCGCTTGGTCTCCAGATTATTGGCAAGGCTTTTGATGAGCAGACGGTTTTAAATACTGCTTACTTTATGGAATCTGTATTGGAATTTAATGCAAGACCGCAGGGAGTTGCAGCATGAGTAATATAAAAAATAATCTTATAAAAGGTAACACAGGCGATTGGGAAATTATCATCGGGCTGGAAGTCCATGCCCAGATAAATACTGAATCAAAATTATTTTCTGGCGCTTCAACTGAATTTGGGCAGGAACCTAACCAGAATGTTTCATTTATAGATGCGGGTATGCCGGGAATGCTGCCGGTGCTTAACGAATCGGCAGTAGAGCAGGCGATAAAAACCGGACTGGCGCTAGGCGCGAAAATAAACCTGAAAAGTATTTTTGACCGCAAGAATTATTTTTATCCTGACTTGCCGCAGGGCTACCAGATTTCCCAGTTTTTAGATCCGATAGTAGGCAAGGGAGAGATATTGCTTGATATGCCCGGTGAAATTAAAAAAGTCGGTGTTACGCGCATACATATTGAGCAGGATGCCGGGAAATCACTGCATGAATATAAGCCGAAAAACACCTGTATCGATTTAAACCGTGCAGGCGTCCCGCTTATGGAGATAGTTTCTGAACCGGATATGCGCTCGGCTGATGAAGCAGTTGCTTATATGAAAAAATTGCGCTCGATCCTGCGCTATATTGGAACATGCGACGGCGATATGGAAAAAGGAAATCTGCGCTGTGATGCGAATGTTTCAGTACGTAAACCTGGTGGGGAACTCGGCACGCGCTGCGAAATTAAAAATTTAAATTCTATGCGTTTCATGAATAAAGCAATTGAGTTTGAAGCGATGCGGCAGGTGGAGATCATAGAAAGCGGTGGCACGATTGCTCAGGAAACCCGCTTGTTCGATGCCAATAAAGGTGAAACCCGCACAATGCGTACCAAGGAAGACGCGCATGATTATCGCTATTTCCCCGACCCGGATTTGCTTCCGCTGGAATTTACGCAGGAATATGTCGATTCAATAAAAGCGACTTTGCCTGAGCTTCCCGATGCGAAAAAGAACCGTTATATGAGCGAGTATAAACTTTCAGCGTATGACGCGGGAGTGATCGTTTCCGAGCAGTCTTATTCCAATTTTTATGAAACACTTGTAAAAGACAATGCACCGCAGCTTGCAGCGAACTGGATGACTGGTGAATTGTTCGGGCGCCTGAATAAAATGGGGATTGAGCTTGCAGATTCGCCTATTAATGAATCAAAATTATCGGGTTTGCTAAAGCTTATTTCTGATAATACAATTTCTGGTAAGATAGCAAAAGACGTTTTGGACCTGATGTTTGAAACTGGGAAAGATGCTCTTGCTATAGTTGAGGAAAAAGGCTTGAAGCAGGTAACTGATACTGGGGCAATCGAGAAAGTTATTGATGAAGTTATGGCGGAAAATGCTGACAAGGTTGCTGAATACCGCTCGGGCAAAGATAAGCTTTTCGGCTTCTTCGTTGGGCAGGTTATGAAAGCCAGCGGCGGCAAGGCTAATCCATCCATGCTTAACGACCTGCTGAAACAGAAACTAAGTAGTTAATTATATCAAAAGCTTAGAGATTGCAAAATAGCTGCTTTTGCTATGTCATAAAAGCTTAACAACTCTCTGGGCCGGAATATGGTAAAACATATGCTTATAGAAATAATGTTTTACGGTGTTTTTGATGTTTGAGCATGCTATTGACTTCTTGTTTGGCGATGGGGCAGCCGTTGGACGGGTTATTGCGGGTGGTGCTAGTGTGATTGGCGAAGCCGCCAGTTATATTTTGCGCGCATCTCCTGAAATTATTGATTTTATAGCCTGGCAAAAATTTTCCGGTGACAGCACAACGAATTGGGAAAAATGGAAGTCTACAGAAAAACATGGGGAATTTTCCGGGCAAATCAAGATTATGAAAAGCCATGTGTTACTCCTTGAACAGTTAGAAAGACATGCAGGCGGCAGCGAAATATTAGAAGAATATAAAAAGCTTGGACATAGCCTTCCTGACGAAATGGTTTTGGGTAAAGTAAAAAGAGTTCTCTCAAAAACATTGTCCCCACGTAAGCATGGGGATGATGACACGCTTATTAAACAGGTAAATGAGGCTCTTGAAGTTTTAAAAGATGGCCAGCATGCTGGTATGCGGGATTCTTATAACGATATGCTTAAAAAGGCAGAGAGTGATACGGCTTTACAGGAGCGTGTAAAGAAATTCTTTAATGACTTTAAAGGCAAGCAGACTGAATTTTATGAAGCTGCCGAACGTGAAGTGCAGAAAAGCAGATTGCTGCTTGAAGGCGAAATATCAAAACCAGGCAAAGCAGAAAAGATTTTTGAAAGCTTTAAAAAAGCTGGCACAGCAAAGCAGGGCGCAATAGTTTTTGCGGCTGTAACTGGAACGGCTCTGGTGGCTTATGGCGTTAGCCGTGCCTGGGAGAAGAATAAAAAACGTGCTGTATCTTTTACTGAATCGCTTGAAAATGATAAATCGCAAACGGCAATGACTTTGTAATAATGGAGAATGAAAATGATAAATAACCACAATAACAACCAGCCAGGAACTAATTTTGCATTTGGCGGTGATGGTTCCGGTGTGTTGGTTATGGGTGAGCAGCTCCGCGAGGTTAATGCACCTGTAGAAGGGATGCAGGGAGCTGTGCAGGGGCTTGTGAACGGGCTAACACTTGGCGTTGCAGGCTCAGCAGCCGTTACCTTTGCTAATTCTGATAAATTTGAACTGAAGCAGGTTTTTGCCAATGCCAAGAGTAATCATCTTGGAGCTATTTTAGGAGCTGCTGCAGCTATGTCTGCGCTGGGTGCTTTTTTCCGTTATTCCAATGCCGAAAAGCATAATGAATGGAGTCAGAAGCATTATGAATTCCTGCGTGAGCAGGCCACATTGTCAGCGGGCACACAACAGCAGGAAACCCCTAAAAATTTTGCAGCGCGTGAAGATGCGAAGAAGTCGTCAGCTGTAAATAAAGGGGTTGGCGCTTAATATTTAATCGCGTAATATCCTGCAATGAACGCGACATCATTTTTTACTATCGGCATGCTTGTGCTTTCCAATGTCTTTATGACATTTGCTTGGTATGGGCATCTAAAATATAAGGCATCGCCCCTTTGGGCAGTGATTTTTGTTAGCTGGGGCATCGCATTTTTTGAATATTGCCTTCAGGTTCCCGCTAACCGCTACGGGCATAGTATTTTTTCGGCTGCCGAGCTTAAAACAATTCAGGAAGTAATAACTTTGCTTGTTTTTGCGGTGTTTTCAATTTTTTATCTGGGTGAACCGCTTAAATGGAATCATATGGTTGGTTTTGGTTTAATATGTGCTGCAGTGTTTGTGATATTTCATAAATGGTAGGCCAAAAATGATAGACCGTGCACTTTTTATTTTTGGTTTGGGTTACAGTTCGCAGGCAATTGCGCGCGCTGCAATAGCGCAAGGTTTTCGTGTATCTGGTACATGCCGGACGCAGGAAAAATGTGATAGGCTAAAAGAACAGGGAATTGATGCTATTTTATTTAGCGAAGTTTCAAAAAATAATTTAGAGGATGCGAACTATATATTATCATCGATCCCGCCACAGGAATGGGCAGGGGATGTAGCTGTTCCATTCATACAATATGAAAATAAATGGCTGGGTTATTTTTCTACTACAGGAGTTTATGGAGATTATGAAGGTCAATGGGTGGATGAGGAGAGCGATCCACGACCTAATAATGATAGGCTAAAACGAAGGCTGGAAGCAGAGGCGCAGTGGCGCGAACGTGGCGGACATGTGTTCCGCCTTGCCGGAATTTATGGTAAAGGACGCAGTGCAATTGATGATGTGCTTGCAGGGACGGCGCGGCGTATTGATAAACCAGGGCAGGTTTTTTCACGCATTCATGTGTATGATATCGCGCAAATTGTGCTGGCTTCAATGAATAGGCCAAATCCAAAGGCCATTTATAATGCCTGCGATAATGAACCAGCTGCCGCGCATGAGGTGGTGCAGTTTGCCTGTAAATTATTAGGTAGGGAAGCGCCGCCGCTTATTCCTTTTGACAGGGCTGAACTTTCGCCAATGGGAAAAGAATTTTATAGTGCCAACCGCAGGGTTAAAAACGAGAGAATAAAGCAGGAATTAGGAGTGAAACTCCAATATCCAACTTACCGTGAGGGTTTGCAGGCTTTGCTTCCTATGTAAAAAGCAGCTCATATTTCTAACTATGGCCGCAGCTTTAATATGATTCCCGTTTGTGACTAGTTGCTGTGCTATATCAAAAATGTCCAGATTGGACGCTGGTACAGTGAAAATGGTGCCGCTTGTCGGATTCGAACTGACGACCTACCGCTTACAAGGCGGTTGCTCTACCCCTGAGCTAAAGCGGCATATAAACTCTACTTTGGCCGCAAATCTGCTTGTGATGAAGCTTTGGAAAAATGCTCATGTAGCTTGTCTACACTGCGCTTTTTCCACTTCATAACCACGCGCTTTTTTGCCAAAGCGAGTTCTGGAAATCTCAAGTTTGCACTTATATAATTATTTTAAGTGGGCTGTAAATATGTATTATACTATTTTGGCATAAAAAAAACCGGACCACGAGGGCCCGGTTAAGCTTACAGGGAGGTAATCAGGCTTGCGCCTGAAATGAACATTAAAGTTGCATGTATCATTATGTGCCAATATACACATTACTTAAATGGTTAGTAGTGCCAAAAAAACAGCTCAGCTATGCGTTTAACGCATATCTAGGCAGCGCGGCCCAAGCCGTCCTCGGCCAGTTTCCTAAGCAGGAACTCTTTGAAAACATTGATCCTTTTGGAATGACGCATCTCGGAGGAATAAAGTAAATATACATCTGTTTTAGGTCCGCTTGCTTCGGGCAGTACCTTGGAGATATTTTTACTCTGCACCATGTAATCGGGAAGTCCAGCGATGCCAATGCCGCTTTTAACTGCGCGGAGCATCCCAAACAGGCTGTTGATCTTAAATGGTGGCTTAGCAGGACTATCAATTGTCTTAAAAGTTTTAAGTATCCAGTTTACTTCTGCAAATGGCTGTTTCTGCTCATCAGCGAATAATACCAAGCGATGTTGCTCCAAATCCTGCGGCTTTTTGGGAACGCCATAAACACGCAAATAATCATTGGAAGCGTATATGGAGTTATGCAAGACAGTAAGTTTTTTCTGGATAAGTTCTGGCTGCTTGGCGGGAAACAGGCGTATTGCAACATCGGCTTCGCGCATTGTTAAGTCCAGTTCCCTGTCATCAACCACAATTGTGATTATAATCTCTGGATAAGTTTCTGTAAATTCGCGCATGCGCTGTGTAAGCCAGGTAGTTCCAATAGCTACAGGGGCGGTAATTTTAAGCGGTCCTCGCGGGCGCTCCTTGCTTTCAAGTAAAGCGTTCTCGGCGGTGGAGAGGCGGGTAAGTACTTCGCTTACACTTCTAAATAAAATATCACCCTGTTCGGTAAGCATAAGTCCACGTGCGTGGCGGGTAAACAGGGATACCTGGAGGCTTTCTTCCAGCGAGCTTATCTGACGGCTTATGGCTGACTGGCTCAGGTTCAGCACTTCCCCGGCACGCGTGAAGCTATGCGCTGTTGCGACAGTGTGGAAAACCCTTAATTTGTCCCAATCCATCATGATTTTTTGTCCTAGGTAAATTACTTCTTAAGTTCTTGCTCGCAAAGAGAATCCATTATTATTCTATATTCCTCACTTGTTGTTAGAGTTCTATTGCCAGGCCACCAATTTTTAGAAACTTCTTCTCCGAACTTCCTAACACATTTATAAGACCAATCTGCAAATGCTGGATTCGCGATATTATTAATGTAATTTAGATTTTTGTGTAATTTAATTTTAGTTCTAAGTATGGCTTGTCCAACCTTTGATGGACACATTGCAACATCTCTCATTTTAGGTTTATAATGCACTAATTCATTGCGAATATCAATTAACGCAAGTGCATCAAGATACCACTCACATTTAGAAAGTTTTATACCGGGAATACACGTCTTTACAAAGATATTGATTTTATCAGATAATTCTTCATTAAAATCATTATTATAATTTTCATTTATAAAGGTTTCTAACGCCACTACAAACATAATAATTGCTGGAAAAGTATGCCAAGAATGTGGAAATGTATCATATTTATCTTCCAGTGAGCGCAATCTTAAATTATTTGCCGCATCAAAATAATTTCTTGATAACCTAACTGCCATTATAGGTATATTAGAAATAGTATTTTCTTTGTGTAATTTTATATCAATATGTTTTTTAATCATAATTATCTAATGAGCTTCGCCCCAGTTTTTACCAATTCCTATTTCCACCGTCAATGGAACTGACAGTTCGGCGGCATGTTCCATCGCCTTTTTGATTATAGGTTTTGCTGTTTCCACCGCACTCTCTGCAACCTCAAAAACCAGCTCGTCATGCACCTGCAGCAGCATTTTAGCTTCCGGCATGTTTTCTAATTTCCGGTCTATCGCTATCATAGCACGCTTTATAATATCTGCTGCTGTTCCCTGTAGTGGCGCATTGATCGCGGCGCGCTCATGGAACTGGCGGCGTGCGGCGTTTTTATCGAGTATATAAGGCACATGGCAGCGGCGGCCAAACAGTGTTTCAACATATCCATGTTCGCGGGCAAAATTTTTGCAATCTTCCATATATGCGCGGATGCCGGGATATTGAGCAAAATAACGCTCTATATATGCTCCGGCTTCGCTCCGTCCGATGCCAAGGCGTGTGGCAAGGCCGTGTGCGCTGATGCCATAAATTATACCAAAATTTATGGTTTTAGCTCGGCGGCGCAGCTCGCCGTCAACTTCTGAAACGGGGACACCGAACATCTGGCTTGCGGTTATTGCATGAATATCATCACCGTTTTTGAATGCTTCTTTCAAGCTTGGAATATCGGCAACATGTGCAAGCAGGCGCAGCTCGATCTGTGAGTAATCAGCGGCAAGCAATAGCGATCCCGGCTCCGCAACGAATGTATGGCGTATCTTTTTTCCTTCTATGCTGCGGATTGGTATATTCTGTAAGTTAGGGTCGTTAGAACTCAAGCGCCCGGTTGAAGCGATAGCCATGGCAAAATTAGTGTGAACCCGCCCGGTTTTTGGATTTATCTGTTGTGCAAGCGAATCAGTATAGGTGTTCTTAAGTTTTGCCAGCTGCCGCCAGTCGAGAATTTTCTGAGGCAGTATGTGGCCTTGTTCTGCCAGCTCTTCAAGCACTCCGCTATCAGTTCCATAGGCGCCGGATTTATCAGATTTTTTGCCGCCTTCCAGCTTCATTTCATCGAATAATACTTCGCCAAGCTGTTTGGGTGAGCCGACATTAAACTCACGTCCGGCAAGTGCATATATTTCGCGTTCATATTCTGCCATGCGCGCTGCGAAGTCTTTTGACAGGGCATCCAGCTGCTGCAGGTCGACTTTAATTCCGCGCAGTTCCATGCGTTCAAGTGCATTGACCAAAGGCCTTTCAATAGTTTCATATAGCGTAAGCAATTTTGCCTGTGCAACTTTTGGTTTTAAATATTCCCACAAGCGCAATGTAATATCTGCATCTTCAGCCGCATAATTAGCGGCTTTTTCAATTTCAATTTCATCGAAGCGCAACTTGTTTTTTCCGGTTCCGGCAACTTCATTATAGCTTATAGGTTTTATACCAAGGTAGCGCTCGGAAAGTTCATCCATGCTATGGCCATGCAATCCGGCATATAGCACGTAAGAAAGCAGCATGGTATCATCAAGCGGCGTGATATTTACTCCATGCTGCTGCATTACCAGCATGTCGTATTTAATATTCTGCCCGATTTTTAAAATGCTCTCATCTTCCAGTAGCGGCTTGAGTGCGGTGATGGCTTGGGACAGTGTGATCTGGTTAGGATTCAGGATTCGGGATTCGGGATTCGGGGTAGGCGGAGAAAATAAATCTAAATTAGAAATTTCTTTTTTATTCTTACTTTCTGAATCCTGAATCCTGAATCCTGGAACCTTGTGTTGTAAGGGAACATAACACGCGCTGCCAGACTCTACGCTTAAGGAAAAACCGACCAACTCAGCTTTCAATGGGTCAAGTGAAGTTGTTTCGGTGTCGAAGGCAACTCTGCCGGTTTTTTGTGCAGTTTTTATCCATTTTTGCAATTCGTCAATACTTGAAATTATTTTGTAATCTCGTTTGAGGATTTGGGCTTGAAGTATTGGATTTTCTTCACTTAACCCTTGGGCTTTAAGGCCTGAGCCTTTCTCCATTTTCACAAGAAGGGACTTAAAACCATGTTCGCGCAGGAATGGAAGTAATATGTTATTGTCATATTTTTTAAGTATAAGATCATCCATAACCAGCGGCAGCGGTACATCTTCCTTAAGTGTAACCAGCTGTTTGGAAAGCCGTGCCATATCTGCAGAATTTATGATAGCTTCACGGCGTTTTGGCTGTTTTATTTCATGTGCCTTTTCCAGAAGATTTTCCAAAGTGCCGTAGTGATTTATAAGTTCAGCAGCTGTTTTTGGGCCAATTCCAGCGATGCCGGGAACATTATCGGAGCTATCTCCTATCAGCGATAAAACTTCCAGGACCTTATCCGGCTGCACCCCAAATTTTTCAAAAACTTCCAAAGCGCCGATTGTTTTATTTTTCATCGCGTCGAACATTTTTATATTGTTGCCTATTAGTTGCATCAGGTCTTTATCCGATGAGACGATAGTGACTTCTATTCCCTTCGATTGTGCTTGTTTCGCATAGGTTGCAATTATGTCATCAGCCTCGTAATCCTCAAGCTCGATGCACGGAAGGTTCAGGGCGCGGGTTGCATCGCGTACCAGCGCGAATTGTGGTATAAGGTCCTCGGGGGCTGGGGGGCGGTGTGCCTTATACTCAGAATAAAGACGGTTGCGGAAGGTTATGCGCGAAGCATCGAAAATAACTGCAATATGCGTAGGGTTAGAGTTTTGCATAAGCTTTATCATCATATTCATAAAGCCAACAACAGCGCCAACCGGCACGCCTTTGGGATTGGTAAGCGGTGGCAGTGCGTGATAGGCACGGAAAATAAAACCGGAGCCGTCGATTAGGAAAAGTTTTTGCGTATCCATAGAGTTCAGAGGTCAGGGTTCGGAGGTCAGCTATACATATAACAGTTGCCTTTTTGCAGCAACCATATTAGTTACTTTGCATATTGCATAATTAATTTCTGATCCCTGAATCCTGACCTCTGAACCCTATGAAAATGACTCCCACAGCTTACCGTAAACCAGCATCAGGCGGAAAAGCAAAGCAATTGGTTTTAATATTGCATGGCTGGGGCGCGGATGGTGCGAACCTTATTGACCTTGCAGATATATTGGCGCGTGCTTTGCCGGATGCATATTTCATAGCTCCCAATGCGCCTTTTGTGTGTGAAGTGAACCCATATGGCTTCCAGTGGTTTTCACTTATGGACAGGCATCCGCAACATATGCTGGATGGAACACGTAAGGCAGTGGAAATATTGAATGGATTTGTTGATGAACAACTTGCTGAGCTTGGGCTTGATAACAGCAAGCTGGCGCTGGTTGGTTTTTCACAGGGAACGATGACTGCTCTGCACCTTGCCTTGCGCCGTACACCGCCGATTGCTTCGGTGGTAGGGTTTTCAGGTGCCCTTATCGGCGCGGATGTTCTGGCTAAGGAAATTGTCGCCCGTCCCCCTGTGTGCCTGATACACGGAAATTCTGATGATGTTGTGCCTTATTCTTCGCTCGCACATGCAACTGATGCACTAAAGAATCATGGGCTGAATGTAGTGCCGCACACACGCCAGTTTTTAGGCCATAGCATAGACCTGGAAGGGATCACGATAGCGGCAGAGTTCCTTAAAGATAATTTTGGGGCTTAGCGCTGAGGAGTTATAGCACCTAAGCCTTTTTTTAGTGATTCGACGGTATCTGGAAATAGGGATCCTACGGATTCTACAATTCCCTTTGTATCTTTTACACCTGACTGTGAAAATTGCTTCCCTGAATCAGCAGCGCTTACCATTGCAATCAAAGTAGGTCTTTCCCTATCAAGCTCTTTTGTAACACGCGCTATCAATCCTGCCTTAACAAAGTTTCCATTTCTAATAAGCTCATCATCAGCTATACCTATGGGAAGGGATGCATCGGCCTTATCCCTGATTGCTTTAGCTACCCTTCCTGCTGCGGTATCTAAGTTTTCCTGCCCTCTTTTTTGCTCAAGCAGCTTATCCGCTATTAATAATGCTAATTTATCAGGGTCATTATTAAACCATGATTTGTTGTCTTTATTAAGTAAAGTAGAATTTTCTTTAACTATCGGGGTTATAACTTCTACAGCATCTTTAATTAATGCTTCCCGCCTTTTAGTTATATAATCTTCTTTTTCCTTATCAGTATAGTTTTTTTGCGTTTCTTTAGTTTTCTGATCAAGGATAATATCATCCAGGTCTATTAATTTACCGACCATTTTGTTTAATACGGTTTTTAAATCTGTGCCAGGCGGGATAGCTACAGTATTATCAGAAACCTTGTGTATAAACTGGTTTTCTCTATCTGGTGACATATCTATAATAGGTTTTCTGGTAGGCTCTGACATTTTATTTCCTTTTTATATTTTATTATCGAGCGGCAAATTGGTTTTCTTGTGGACGTGCTGTTGAAATATACGGTGCTGGCGCATCAGCGGATACGCCTGCCTTCTGCATTTTTGTTCCAGTTTCCTGAGCTGCATTATCCATGGCTATGGCTTTTTCTAATGCGCCTTTGTTTCTCCTAATAGCTCCTCTAAGTTCATCACCCAATTTCATTTTTATAGTATCATCCGAAAGCGGCTCTATTTTTTTGCCAGTAACAAAACCAGCAATACTGTTTAATGATGATTTTTCTTGCTCTTTATGAGCATAGCTACGAATTTGTGCAGCGGTTTTTTGTGCTAAAGGATCATTTGAAGAGAACAGCTTGTTTGCAACTTCTTCAATGCCCTTCTTGGGATTATTAAGGTCAATATCTTTAGCATTATTTGCAAGGAATGTAGTAAGGTTACGAATAACTTCCGGTTTATTTGGAATATCTTTATTGTTTAGTAGTTGTGCTGCTATATCCCCTATGGCTTTTTGCAGGTGGCTTGGCTGTGGTTGCACAGGAGCCGTTGCCTGTGATTCTAGCCGGGCTGGAGCAGTAGGAGCTGATTCTGGTTTAGCCGTAGTTGGAGCTGCTGTATGGGTTTCAGTAATAATTTTTTGCGGCTCTTCCTTATGGGGCTGCACTTTTTTATCCCTTTCAGTTTTTGGCACAGAAGGAACTCTTGGTGCTACTATAACCGGAGTAGCAACAACAGGAGCAGGAATTTTTATTTCTGTTGCTGGTGTATTGCTGCCTTTTGGAGGAGTTTGTTCTGCAGGTGGGGTCGAGTTGCCTGGCAGCTGCTTGGAATTATTTGAATTTCCTCCAGGTAATTTTTTGTAGTCTGGCAGAACAGGCGGTGTTTTGGGGTCGTATGGCTTTTCTGCGGGCTTTTCAGTGGTCGTTTGCCCTGCTGCTGGAATTGATACTACCTTTATACCGCCATTCCCTCCGGCAGGAGATTGTGGGGTTTGGTTGCCTTTCTGGTCTTCTAAATATTTTAAGAAAGCGGCTGCTATACCACCACCAGTTGTAATTGCGGCGCCAGCTTCCACAGGATCGACAGAAGGCTTATGTGTTTGTGGTATTGGCGGTGGAGGTGGAGGGCTTATAGCTGGCGCTGCCTGAGGCTTTGTAGCCGCCGGTGTGGTGACTTCAGTTGTAGATGTTGTTTCTTTTGCAGGTTCTTTGATAACAGCTGGGGCTTCTTTAGGAGGTTCTTTCTTTGGCTCGGCACCTTTTGTATTCGCAAGGGTTTCTGGTTCCGGCGCGTCTTTATCAGGAACTCCTTTTTCTTTAAGTATCCGGGTGCGGACACCCGCTGATATTTCTTTTATGGTGTCCTGGCTTAAACCAATATTTGCGCCAGCAAGGTTTTTTTCGGTTGAAACCGCTATTCCATTAGCTGTTTCTCTGGTTATAGAGGATTTAAGCCCATCCATTCCCCCATCAAACCCGCTGAATACCCATTTTATAAGTCCCATAAGGGCATTCATAAAAGATGCGCCGCCGAGGAAAGGAAGGTTGCCGGTATTTTCTTCAACCGCATTTCCCACTGCTTTTGCTATTTTTACCCTTCTGGCTTCATCGGGTATTGCTTGATCAAAAGAATTTGTACCAAGCGCATTAATTATCTTATCATATTCTGCTTTAGTTGCCGGGTCTTTGCCTAGCAGCGCAAGCCTTTTATCCAAATCTTCAATGCTTAGATCAACTTGAATGGGCGTGCCATTTGGAGTTTTAGCTTCAAATTTAGCGGTGCGGTTCTTGATCAGATCATTCGCGATCTTAAGGTATTGCTCATCTGTTATTGCTGAGGCATCAATTTCACCATCGCCTCCTAATAGGGCCATTCCAGCTATTGCGCCATTTTTCTTAAGGCGTATAGCTACCTGTTCAGGCAGGGCATTATATACTTTATCCTGCGCCTCTTGTGCGGCGCTTGGTCCTGCCTGTGCTGCCGGCTCTTTTTTCTGGTCGTCTGCCATATTATTCCTAAATACCGCTTATAATATTATCTTATGATACAACATTACCGTAAAAACCCTGATAAGTGTTGTGAAGATTTTATGACAATCTATATGTAAATATAAGGTTTTTGGCGTGTTTAAGCGCTTATATCGCTAAGTGATTAATAATTAATAATTTAAATAAATTGATTATTAACAAAAAATGGTGAAAAATGCAAGCCAGCGGGGGTGAAATATGACAATTGTGAACATAAAGATCAATGGCAGGGAATACCATCTGGCCTGTGATGATGGTCAGGAGGAGCATCTGCGCCTGCTGGCTGACGATGTGGATGAGCGTGTACGTGACCTTACAGCGCGCATGGGCAGCAATACTGGTGAAGTTATGGGGCTTTTGCTGGCAGCCATCACTATGGCAGATGAAATTATTGAAAATAAACGTGAAATTGAAAAATTAAGCGCTGCTGCCCGCTATATTCCGGCGGCTGTGGAAGCGGGAACGACTACAGAAACGGTTTATACTGAAGATGCAATGGCGGTAACGCTTGATGAAATAGCCGAGCGTATTGAAAGGATTGCGGAGCGTATTGAAATCCGCTAGACTTATGCGGAACGGTTCTGCCCGGTACGTTTGGTACATTGTCCCTTGGACCAATACCTTTTGTTCGGGAGCTGTCACTGGCGGGGGTGTTGCCCCTGCATACACGGCGCCCACCTTTACAGACGGGTCGAATGCGGCTTGTTTCAACCGACGGCCAGTAGGCGGTTCCGTTCGTTCCGCTTGGTCTTAGAAAAGTTATTATGGACAGTAAAAAATCCCTGCGCGAAGCAAATATTGCCAAAAGGCAGCAGATACCTGCGATTGCTGCAAGTGATGCAGCCGGTAAAATAGAAAATTTATTGTTTCCACTTGTTCCATCTGGTGCAAGTGTTGCGCTATATTTTGCCATTCGTGGGGAAGTTGATGTTAGCGGGTTACTTAAAAGATTGTGCGCTTCGGGCCATAAAGTGGCGCTGCCGGTAATTCAGGAAAATACAAGGATACTAAAATTTCTCGATTGTTCATGCGAAGCTTTGCTTATTGCTGGGAAATATGGGATTTCCTGTCCGCAGCCGCATCTTCCGGAAATAATTCCAGATGCGGTAATTATTCCGCTGGTGGCATTTGATAAAAATGGCAATAGGTTAGGCTATGGCGGCGGTTATTATGACGCGACAATCCATCATCTGCGCTCGATAAATAAAAATATTATGGTTATCGGCGTAGCTTATGCTATGCAGCAGGTAGAAAATATTGAGCCAGAACCGCATGACCAAAAAATGGATGCGGTGGTTACTGAAGAAGAAATTATAAGGTTTGCATGAAAATATTATTTCTAGGCGATGTGGTGGGGCGTAGCGGGCGCGATGCTGTTGTGAAAAACGTACCGCAGTTGCGCCGTGACATGGCGCTGGATGCGGTTATAGTTAATGGCGATAATGCGGCGGGTGGCTTTGGAATTACTCCGCAGATAGCGAAAGATTTTTTTGCAAACGGTGTTGATGTGATAACCGGCGGTGACCATATCTGGGACCAGCAAAAAGATATTGTGCCATATCTTTCGCAGGAAAAACGCTTGCTGCGCCCGGAAAATTTCCCGGTGAAAACCGTAGGCAGTGGTCATTATTTATTATCATTCGCTGATGGCCGCAAGCTACTGGTTCTGCACCTTCTTGGGCAGGTGTTCCACAAGGAGCATACGCGCTGCCCGTTTGTAACTGCCGATGAAATCCTCGAAAAATACCGCCTCGGAAATTGCGCGATACTGGTTGATATACATGCTGAGGCGACATCGGAAAAAATGGCAATGGGGAAATATTTAGATGGCCGCGTTAGTGTGGTTGTTGGGAGCCATACGCATGTACCGACAGCGGATGCGCGAATTTTACCAAAAGGAACCGCTTATCAAACCGATGCAGGAATGTGCGGCGATTATGATTCAGTGATCGGCTTTGAAGCGAGCGCGCCTCTTGAGCGTTTCCTGACTAAAATATCAAAAATCAAAATGGAAGCCGCACAGGGGCCAGCGGCCATCTGCGGATTATACGCCGAAATTGATGATAAGACAGGACTGGCACTAGCTTGCCGCAGTTTTGTTTATCCAAAAGACCTGTAATTACCCCTTCACAAATACAGGGAAATGCCATATAATATGCTTGTTGCTTCGGTGACTATGACAATAAACGCAATTCAGAATAAACGGATTGGACCCGGGGGCAGAACCCGGCGCCTCCACCACCCTTCGCTCTTATGAGCTTCGGGTGGCACGCCACCCGGAGTCGTTAGACGAAGGAGTGTCCCTCGAAGCTCTAAAGGAGCGTAGTGGGACTGGTTGCCGCTTGAAGATAAACGAAATGCGGGGGCGACTCAGGCTCGACAGACGTAGTAAAGGTGTTGTTTTTGTCCGCGATGATACTGGCGTAATCAGATCAAAACTATAAATGCTAACGATAACGTTGCATTTGTTGCTGCTAACGACAACACAGTCGTAGAAGTTGCTGTTGCTGCCTAACGGTGCATAGCATACTCTAGTATGTAACACGGCCCGGGGGGTGCCGGGTAACAGAAACCCCCCACTTAATTTTAAGGTGTAGAATATTTGCAAGGTAACACCTTCACATGCTGCTATATAAGTTAATATCTGTAAAGACTGTATAAATATCCCATAAAAATTTTATAAAGTGCTAGTGACAATGCCATGGGAAATAGTGTATAATCCACTAAAGTTTGTAGTATTGCGGGACAGGAAAAATTAAACTCCAGCCATTTTAGAAATTAAAAATATGAGCAAAGACCAAATACATTACCCAATGCTTATTGATCAAGCCATGCGCGGAGTAGTGCGCGATGTGCTAAGGCGAGTACAGTCAACTGGTCTCCCAGGTGACCACCATTTTTATATTTCTTATTCCACGCTGCATCCCGGAGTTAAAATGTCTGAGCAGTTGCGTGCGAAATATCCGAAGGAAATTACAATTGTCATCCAGCATCAGTTCTGGGATTTCAAAGTTGAGGATATGCAATTCCATGTGACATTGTCATTTGGTGGTGCGCCTGAAAAGCTTACCATTCCTTTCGCTGCACTAACAGGTTTTGCTGACCCAAGTATAAAATTCGGGCTGCAATTTACTCCGTCTGAAATATTTGAGGTTGATGCATTTGGTGGAGATGAGGTGGAAGAAAAAGATGATGATGTATCTTCCGCTGCTGGTGAAGATAAGATCATATCACTGGATTCTTTCAGGAAGAAGTGAGCTTGTCATTCCGAACAAATGTGAGGAATCTTTGCAAAGATCTCTCGCTTTGCTAGAGATGACAAAATGAATATTCCTTTCATGCAATATGCTATTGAGCTTGCAAAATCAGCTGAGATTGGCGGAGAGGTTCCTGTTGGCGCGGTTATTGTAAAAGATGGAAAAATAATTGCCTCTGCACATAACATGATTGAGAATAAAAATGACCCGACTGCACATGCGGAAATTATTGCTATACGTTCCGCCTGCGAAATAATAGGTTCGCCGCGCATTATAGATTGTGACTTATATGTGACTCTGGAGCCATGCCCTATGTGCGCGCAGGCGATAAGTTTTGCGCGTATACGCAGGCTATATTTCGGCGCTTATGATGAGAAGAATGGCGGGGTTGAAAATGGTGCACGGATTTTTACGCAAAGCGGATGCAATCACAGGCCGGAAGTATATGGCGGCATGAATGAGAGTGAATGTGGCGAATTGCTTAAAGGGTTTTTCAGGGGAAAGAGGATTGTTAGTTAAGCTGCGATTTTAAGCTGGTAAAACCCTTTATAAAAATCCTTCTCCACATTGAATTCATATCTACCTTTTTCATTTACAGGTATCTTTTTGCAGATATGAGTAATGTCAAAATTCGGGTAATAGGTCATTATTGGTGAATCCATAAGTTTTTTAAGTACATAACCTTCTTCGTATTTATCCAATTTCTTTTTCAGCTTCTTATTTATCTTCCATATTTCACCCACCACAATATCGCTTTTTTTTCCGGTGTAATAGAGCAGGGGGTAGGTTTCATCGAGCGAGAGATAAAGCACATAACCAACAAGTTTTTTATTGCGCGTATACTGTGCGCCTTCCATGTGTTTATGCAGTATCCCGTCTTTTTTTAAGGTTCCGTAGGCAAAGATTTTCATATATTTAAACCTGCTCCTGGTGATTTTTCAGCAAAATCCTTAAGCGTTTTATGCTGTATATTTTTCGTGAATTTTTCCTGTGTATTTTCGCTGAATTCAATAGGCTTTGCAGTGTTTGCAACCAGTTGCTTCATATCAATTCCATATTGCTGGAATACTGCCTGTGGGTCCTGCCGGTTTCTTATAGCTTCTGCCGCCTGTTTTACTTCCTTCATATCAGCAGATTTATTGGCTAGTTCTATAAAGGCCATGCTTTCGGGGAATTTTTCCAGTAGGCCGAAACCGATCAGGTAGTTTAGTTTTCCGATGGTAAAACTTTTTTTGTCAACCGGGGGAATATTGTCGTATGTGGTGTTTATAAGATCAGCTATGCGTGACGCCATTTTAAAATCATTCTGCCCTTCTGGGGATGAGCCAAGAGGCGGGGAGTAATGTTTGTCTATATGTTTCCTGTGCAGTGTAAGTAGTGATTGGACATCCTGAGGTATTACGATTCCATATGGGTTGATGTCATTATGGTTAATTTTGCTGCTTATAACTTTTTGCTCTATATCGAAAAAAGATGGCTTCCGCATGAAGCCTTCCCCATATAGGTAAATGCCGACTGCACCTAGTCCGGCATTGGCATTGGCTTCATAATTAGGCTTGGTGCTTTGGTAGGCTTTTGGCCTTAGTTTTTGCCACGGTACAAAGAAAGTGGCGGCAGTTGCAGCGCGTGCAATACTTCTATCTATAAATGTTTTTCTGGTGATTTGAAGAGCTTCATTCTGGCTTTTAAAAAATATATCAGAGTAAGTTACATCCTGTGGTTTTTTATCTAATTCATAGCCAACTGCTTCGGCATATACGGATTTAATATCATGCAAGGTATTTTTGCTATAAACTCCCATAATGCTAAGTACAGTAGCGCCCATTCCAAAGGCTGCGAAATTGCGTGAGGCATATCTACCAAAGCTCGGTTCTTTATAGGGTGCAGGTGCTGGTTCGCCTACCTTTATCTCTGGTTTCTTCTTGTCTAGGAAATCGAATGGATTTATATCTTCTATCGCAAGCCATATATAACGCGTAGCAACTAATGGCGCGAGCAGTTGCGTAAACAGCGAACTGTACCAGGTGCGGTCAGCTTTAAGCCTGGGCGCTTCAGGTTGGGTTATGTTGCTATCATCTGCCATTATTAGCCTTGGGTATTATTTATAATGTTAATATTTTAGCTTGGTAACACCCGTTTATAAAGGCTGCAAATGTGAAGATTGGATGACAGGGCTGCGCTTTTTGCATGAATAATTATGACAATTAGGCCTTTGCAACTGTGCAAAATGCAGTCTATATATAACCGATCAATAACGGCCATTGGCCATAATAAATAAAAATAATAAGGAATTTCAATAATATGGCTTCATATCAATATGTTTATGTAATGAAAGACCTGTCCAAGAGTTATCCGGGCGGTAAAGAAGTGTTGAAAAACATATATTTATCCTTCCTGCCGGGCGTAAAGATCGGGGTTTTGGGACCGAACGGCTCGGGTAAATCGACCCTGCTTAAGATCATGGCTGGTCTGGATAAGGAATATAACGGCGAGGCATGGGCAGCCGATGGTGCGCGCATTGGTTTCCTGCCGCAGGAGCCGCAGCTCGACCCCAAAAAGAATGTAATGGAGAATATAATTGATGCGCTGGGTGAGCAAAAAGCATTGCTTGACCGTTTCAATGAAGTTTCCAATAAGCTTGGCGAAGTGACCGATGATGATGAGATGATGAAACTCATAGAAGAGCAGGGGGAATTACAGGAAAAAATCGAAGCCTCAGGCGGGTGGGATATTGAGCGCGACATCGAGATCGCTATGGATGCTTTGCGTTGTCCGCCGAAAGATGCTGATGTAAGCAAAATTTCTGGTGGTGAAAAAAGACGTGTGGCTTTGTGCAAACTATTGCTGGAAAAACCCGACCTGTTGTTGCTTGACGAACCGACCAACCATCTGGATGCGGAATCAGTGGCATGGCTTGAGCATTATTTGAAAGAATATAAAGGAACAGTGGTTATGGTAACGCATGACCGTTACTTCTTAGATAACGTCACTGGCTGGATACTGGAACTTGACCGCGGTCAGGGAATACCTTATGAGGGCAATTATTCTGCCTATCTTGACCAGAAGCAAAAGCGCTTGGAGCAGGAAAAATCGGAAGAGAATTCCCGCCAGAAAAAGCTGGCATCCGAGCTGGAATGGATACGTCAGGGAGCGAAAGCAAGGCAGGCAAAAAGCAAAGCGCGTATTGCTGCTTATGAGAACCTTCTTGCACAGGAAAATAAGGCACAGGTTGGGGTAGCGCAGATCGTTATTCCTAACGGTCCACGCCTTGGAAACCTTGTCATAAAGGCGGAACATCTTTCAAAAGGTTTTGGAGATCGTCTGCTTATTGACGATCTTTCTTTTAGCCTGCCCCCGGGCGGTATTGTTGGGATCATTGGGCCAAACGGTGCGGGTAAAACTACATTATTCCGCATGATAACTGATAATGAAAAGCCGGATTCCGGGACATTTACTGTCGGTGATTCAGTGAAGCTTGGCTATGTTGACCAGTCGCGTGATGCGCTTAATGACAAGAAAACTGTATGGGAGGAAATTTCTGGCGGTGATGAAGAAATAATGCTTGGGAAAAAACTGGTGAAATCGCGCGCTTATTGCTCCAGTTTCAATTTCAAGGGTTCCGACCAGCAGAAAAAAGTCGGCACGCTATCGGGCGGGGAGCGCAACCGCGTGCATCTGGCGAAAATGTTAAAATCTGAGCATAACGTGCTGCTGCTCGACGAACCTACCAACGACCTAGACGTGGAAACATTGCGCGCACTGGAAGATGCGCTGATGGATTTTGCGGGTTGCGCTGTGGTTATCTCGCATGACCGCTGGTTCTTAGACCGAATTGCAACTCATATATTAGCATTCGAGGGTGATTCGCATGTAGAATGGTTTGAAGGTAATTACGAAGCCTATGAAGCAGACCTGAAAAAGCGTCTTGGTGTAGATGTATTGACGCCAACCAAGGTTAAGTACCGGCCAATACGCAGGGGCTGAGTTATTTCTGCAAAATAGAGGAAATTTCTGTATATTTCTTGGTCATGGCAATTGTTTGTGCTGTCTCGCCGCTTTTATTACGCAGGTTTTTGGCGGCATTTTTGGAAAGAAGCAATTGTACCGCTTCTTTTGATTTGCTTCTGGCAGCAAGCATAAGGGGAGTATTCCCTTCGTCATCTTGAGTGTTGATTGCCGCTGAATTTTCTACAAGCAAAGCTATTATGAAAGTGCGGTTATTTTCTGCTGCGAAATGCAATGGGGTTTTACCCCTGTTATTGGCCAGGTTTACTTTGCCTCCATGCTTTAACAGTTGTGTTACCATATCAACCGAGCCGACCTGTGCAGCTATATGCAGTGGCGATTTGCCTTCTACAGATATGCGATTTACTGAGAAAAATTTATTTCCTGCTTTAGGCATAAGGTCATTCCTGCCGGAAAAGGCAGCCTGCATAAGCATGGCATATTCCATATTATGCCCATTATCGCCGCTTTTGTTTTTTTTAAGTAATAGTTTTACGGTATCAACCAGGCCGCGGGAGGCTGCATAATCCAGGGCGCTATAACCATTCTTGTCAAGCTTATCAAGATTTGCGCCAGAAGAAAGCAGCAACGTGCAAATCTCATTATGCCCATGATAGGCAGCTCCTATTAGCGCAGTGCGGCCTTCGCTGTCAATGGCATTTATGTCAGCATCGCCTGCCAGTATTTTTTTTACAAGTTCTTTATCGCCGCTTACTGAGGCTTGGATTAATGATATGGAGTCATGGCTATTATCAAGGCTATTTATGACCGCGACATTTTCTTCAGTTATGTTTGGCTCTAAGGCATGTGGGTTGGTCATTAAATAATAGCCCGCATAAATTGCTATGCCAAAAAATAATAATTTTAGTAACCATAAAGGTTTCTTGCGTGGAGCAGCGGAAGAAAGGTAATGCTGAAAATTAGGGGTTTTCATATTTTACTGATTAAGCATTATGTTTAGTTTGCTAATTATATATAACAAGTCGGCTTTGAAAACATCTTAATAATTGCGCCATAATTATGAATGTCCTAGAGTAGTGCTATATAAACAATTTTATTATTTGAGGCATGTTATGCGTTGGACTGATATAAGGGAAATAGCGATTCGCCTGGAAGAATTACATCCAGATGCAGATAATATAAATTTACGGTTCACCGACTTGCGCGAATGGATTATGGGACTTCCTGAATTTAATGATGACCCAAATGGCTGCAACGAAAAGCTGCTGGAGGCCATTCAGATGGCGTGGCTTGATGAGCGCGATTAGCGAGCTTAGCCATAGGCTTGAAACTGAGATTGAAACTCGTAAATTTGCAGCAAAACTTGCTGCTTTATGTAAAATTGGCGATTGCCTGCTGCTATATGGCGAAGTAGGTAGCGGAAAAACTACGTTTGCCCGTGGTTTTATACAATCTATAGCCAAAAACAGTGAAGAAATAATAAGCCCTACTTTCACATTGGTACAAACTTATCCATTATTGAGTGGGGGTGATATATACCATTGCGATTTATACCGGCTGAAAAACGATATGGAGCTTGACGAGCTTGGATTGGATGAAGCGCTGGAAACAGGCATGCTTTTAATTGAATGGCCAGAGATCACTGTTAGCAGGATGCCAGCTTCAGCGTTGCATATATCATTGGCAGTTGATGGGCAGGGGCGCAGTATTTCTTTAAAAAGTGAAGCACTGGCATGGGGTGAAAGATTAAACGAACTCAGGCAGAAGATTTTATGATACGAAGGCAAAAAGAAATAGAAGAATTTTTACAGGGAACAGAATTTAGTGGGGCTGAGTTATACCCACTTGCCGGTGACGCTTCGGCTCGGCGCTACGTGCGCGTAAAACTAGGAGGCCGGGAAGCTATGGTTATGGATACACCAGCAGAAGGTGAAAATTTTCCTGCTTTTGTGCAGGTTGCTGAATTCCTCTATAAAAATGGCTGTAGTGCCCCGGAAATTTTAGCCCGCGATATGAAAGCAGGTTTTTTGTTGCTTGAGGATTTTGGTGATGCAAGCTTCACCAGTATTTTAAAGGGAGGAAATGGCGAAGTAGAAAAAGAACTTTACAGTTGTGCCATTGATTTGTTAGTGCAGAAATATAACTGCTCTGCGGGTACCCTTCCATCGCTACCTAATTATGATGAAGAATTATATTTAAAGGAATTAAGCCTGTTCCCTGATTGGTATTTGCCGCAGGTAATGGAAAAGGGCAGGGCGCTTGAATTCCGTAATGAATATATGGAAATATGGCGTGAAATATTACGCGTTGCTCCTCTTAACAAAAATGTATTTGTGCACCGTGACCTGCATGCTGATAATTTGATGTGGCTTACACAAAGGGAGGGAACAAGGCGTCTTGGGCTGCTGGATTTCCAGGACGCAGTGATTGGGGATTCTGCTTATGACATGGTATCGCTTCTTGAAGATGCAAGGCGTGATGTGCCGCAACAATTAGTTAGTGGTCTTATTGCAGAGTATCTGGAAAAAAGCGGGGAAGACAGCGAACGTTTTCATGCTGCATATAATATTTTAGGAGCGCAGCGCAATAGTAAGATAATAGGTATTTTCGTGCGGCTTGCTGTGCGTGATGGTAAGGCAAATTATCTTAAACTGCTTCCGCGTGTATGGGGGCATTTGCAGCGAGATATAAAACATCCCGCACTTGGTAAATTGGAATTATGGATAGAAAGAAAATTGCCATACCAAATTCGTGGGGAATTGAAATTATGACAATAGCAGCGATGCCAAAAATAGCTATGGTGATGGCGGCAGGATTTGGAACTCGCATGCGCCCGCTTACATTAAATATCCCAAAGCCGCTTGTTGAGGTTGGCGGCAAAGCGCTTATTGACCATACACTGGATTTTCTTGCAGCTTCCGGGATTGAAGAGGCAGTTGTAAATAGCCATTATCTTGCTCATCTTTTAGAAGGCCACTTGCAGAGCAGGAAAAATCCTCCACGCATTATAATTTCGCGTGAGGAAACAGTTTTGGAAACGGGCGGTGGTATAAAAAATTCCCTGTCTATTTTAGGAAATTCCCCTTTTTTTGTGCTTAACAGTGATGTTATTTGTATAAATGGGAAACAGCCAATCTTGCACCGCTTATGGAATTCGTGGAATGATGGCGCAATGGATGCTCTTCTGCTTCTGCATAAGGTTTCAGAAGCAATAGGTTATGATGGGAAAGGTGATTTCTTTCTGGATGATGGGACTCTTCGCCGCCGCAAGCAGAATGAAACTGCGCCTTATGTGTTTACCGGATTACAGATAATCAGCCCGCGCTTGTTTGACTCTTCCCCGAACGGGGCATTTTCGCTTAATGTTTTATACAATAAAAACTTGTCCAGGATAGGTGCAATTATAAATGATGGTGCCTGGCTGCATGTTGGCGATATTGACGGATTGAAGCAGGCTGAAAACTGGCTTGCCAAGATATAATTATTCTCCTTCAATATCCTGGGATCCAGCTTCACCTCCAAATACTTGTCCGCTTGAAGAAGTATAAGGGCAGGTGAATTTGGGTATTTCAGGCCTTTCTTCAGGATTCGCGATTTCATTTTCCAGATCTGCAAGCGCCCCGCTGTTTAGTGCGATCTGATTTTGCAATTCAGCAAGCTCGGCATCGGTTGCATCCTTTTGTGCCTGCAGAGCAGGGCTTAAAGGCTTGATCTTATTGATTAGTGATTGAAGGCCATTTATTTTTCCTATTGCCTGCTTAACTTTATCTTGGGCTGCCACTGCCTTGGCGTCCAAAGCTTCTATATTTTTCTGTATATCTTCCTGCAGGCCAGTTGCGTCTTCACCATTATCAGGAATATCATTCTTATGTGCTTCCTTATAGTTATACAGGTCCTGCTGGGCTGCTGCTGCTTCAGCCTGGGCATTTGCTAAATCGGTATTTGCTTGGGCAAGCCGTGTCATAAGGCTATCCAGCTCTGGATTCCCAGATGTACCAGTTTCGGCTATCTGCTGTTCGGCTATCTGGTAGGCGGATTGTGCCTGCAGCGTATTATACTTGAGCATAAGCGCCTGCGCCTGGTCATAAAGCAGTTTCTGCTTTTCCTGTGCCTCTGTAGATATCTGGGTAATGGCTTTAACATCAGCTGTATAGGCTGCACCAGCTTCTTTTAATTGCTCTGCGGTACAATCAACTTTCCCAGGTGGCAACTCATCAGGAGGAGTTGGTGAGCCAGTTGAATCAGGAACACAGATTTCATTTCCTGGGAAGCATGATTTTCTTGCACGCACGTAAGCGGAGCAATCACCCCATCTTAAACCGCAAAGGGTTGTATCGGATAAGTTACCAGCCCCTGTGCCGTTAAATGGCATGGTAGTATAATCAGGTGGCGGATCGAACCCGGCATTGATGCAATATGCAATGCTGTCAGAAGCGAGCTTGGTTGTATCCATGCCGACTTTTCCGCCTGCAACCTTAGCGCTGTTGAACATCGGGCATTGGCGACGCTTAGTATCTTCTGATGGACGGTATATTTCAACATCATTCCATGTGCTGTTAGCAATAAACTCGCCGTTTACTTCAGCACCATCACCACCCAATACGCAGTTTGTGTAATCAGGGTCTTCGCAGGATGGAACGTTACCTACTTTTGCAGCTTCAGCAATAGATGATATATCTGGCGGTACAGGATCATTATTCCCAAGCGGTCTGAATTTGCGCGCAGCTTCTGGCAGGTCATTAGGATTTTTATATATTATACGTTCCACACCAGTCCCAAGCGATATGCCAGAACCAGTGCTGGTTGGGAATTTGCCCTGGTCCCAGCCTTCTATCTTTATGTAGCGTGGGTCAGTCTGATTCACGAAGCTTACATAATAAATACGTTTAAGCCCATTTACTTTAAATATTATGATATCGCCGCTTTGGGCATTATCAAGGCCGGTTGCAAATATATTCTTCTCAAATTCATTATCCGGGTCGTGAATATATCCGCGCCATGAAAGTGGCCATGACCATTGCACGCCGTCCTTTGTTTGCCAGCTGGCTCCAGCTCTTGTTAAAACAAAGTTTTCCGGGCCATATGGCTTAAAGATTTTTTCATAACGCCCGATACATGAGAAATTTTGCCTGCGTAGCGTCCACATCTGGTGGCCCTTCAAGCCATCCCAGCCACTTATCCTGCCCATTTTGCTAGGAGTAATAAGTGATTGTTCAAATGTAAGGGTTACAGGAGTTTCTGATGTGTCCTGAGTAATTACACCATTAGCTATGTCCAGCTTTCTTTGAGCGTTATTAAGGGCTATACGCAGCTTGTATATCTTCTCCTGCATAGGAGGGAAATCCTGGTTATATTGCGAGCAATCAATATAGTTACCATCTTGTTTTTTAGGTGTGAGGTAACATATGTCGGAAACACCTACATGTTTGTCTGCGCTATGGATAAGAGTATCTTCATCAGGTGGGCCAAACCATATTGGAGTTCCAGGGACACCATTAGGGCCATTGTTCCACTCATCGACAGCTGCGAATAACTGTTCTTTTGCAAGTTCTATTGCTGCTTTGGTTTCCTCAACTTCCGCAGTGGCATTTTCAACTTCTTCCGCGTCATATTTTTCTACTATATCAGGCACAGGGATCGTGGCATCTTCATAATCACGTTCCTCATGGCCAACCCCGATTATAGTATCATAGCTGCCCAATGTATTTATAAAGCTTCCGCCATGCAAAGGATTGCCCGCTGAAGTTCCTGTATCCCACCAGCGCATATATGGCATATGTGCGCCGCCTTCGCCTAATTCCTGCATTGCTAACTGTGAAATAATATTAGACATTGACAGATCAATGGACTGGTTAACCAATTCTGCGAATTGTGGCCCTAATGAACTTCTGATTGTTTCGGCACCATCGATCACCATCTGATCAGCAAAAGCTTTTGCGTTTGCCATGACAAAATTTTCCTGTAGTACAAGAATCTCTGTAACACCATCTTTCACCTGCGTTTCTGCAAATTGTATTACCTGTTCCTGAGTCGCCTTGATCTCATTAAATACGCTGACTGCTACATCAGTGCCTAATATCGCTGCCTGCAGTTCGGCGTATGATGTAAGGAATTCTTCGCCTATAGCAAAAGGCAGGTCCGGTGGTATGATTCCTAGCAGCATTGATGTTATTGCTTGCGGGGACTCTAAAAGCGCTGCATTATTCTCAGCATTCTGATAGCGTATACGTGCTACGCTTTCTATCTCTAGAACTTCATCTAAAGCTTTACGCGCTTCCTCTATAACCACATCAGCAAGTGTTTTAAAATCATTAAAACCCTGCCATGCGGCAGAATCAGGTCCAAAGACAGCTAGAACTGCCTGCAGGGATTCTTCCTTAGCTTCCCTTATTATCGTATCGCTTGCATCTTTTAACCCAAGCATTGATTCACTGATTACATTTGAAGGTATCGGCTTCAATTCTGAATGCAGGAAATAATGGTCAAAACGGAAAGTTTCTGGTTCGGTATCATCACATCCAATCAATGAGAGTTTCTGGTTAAGTATATATACCTGGTTATATGCTTCTTTTGCCCTTGTACGATCTTCATCGCTAAATGTATTATTCTCATAAGACGAGCTGTTTGCAGGCGGCGCAGTAGAAATGAGATCATCACCTGTTATCTGTTCGCCTGGTAATGGGAACCTGACCGATTTGCCGCCGCGTGATTCTATAGGCGTTCCGCTGGCAGCTGTTACAACACCATTTTCATCAGTAACCGTACCTTCGCTTGGCTTCTCAGCATAATCATAAAGATGGTCAAACCCGAATATGAAATTACGCTTCTGGCGCAAGCCTTCGCAGGTGCGGATTTTCAGATAATTAAGCGGGACCACATCTTTCACGATAATACGGCAGCATTGCTGGATACTCATGCTTACAGGGCATTCGTCATAAGTATCATGTTCCCAGAAACGGGTTACGCATGGCTTTTTCCATGGGGGCAGGGTGTTCTTATAATAATAGGAAAGGAAATTACGACGGCGATATGTCAGGAAATTAAAATTGATACGCTGCATTATGCAGTTATCAAATGATTTCCTGCGCCATGACATAATATCAACAGGAACAACACCGCATTGCACTTCAGGGTACTTAAGCGATTCAAGCCTTACCGACGGATCAGCGGTAGGGGGATTGGTCATGGTCGGGTTATATTCCGAATAAGCAAATTCCCAATCGTTGAATATACGGTCCCTAGGCGTGAATACCTTGGTTTGGAAAGAATATTCACGGTCAGTTGCATATTCCGCTGTATTTGGCGGGTTTGTCGAGAACTGGTCAAGTGTTGCCTCCTCAAGCAATTTAAAATCCCTTGCTATTGCCCCGGGATAATCCGGTGCATCCTTTGGATTATTATAATCGTTGCGCGGCGCAAAAGGCAGGGTCGGGTCGATAATTTTTTCCACGTTCGGGCAGAAGCCAGGCTTGGTCCTGCCAACGGATTTATAGGAATCCTTATTAGACATTGGTATGAAATACATCGGACCCCAATCAAGATCCAAGACCGTTACTTCAACCGAAAAAGAAATTGCGTAATTAATAAATAAGGTCAGGTTGAATGCTTCCCAATCCGTAACCTTGTTAGGACCCGCATCATTTGGCTGTATCATGCAAGGGAAAATATTATGGAAGGTTGGCCAGGTGGATTCCTCTTTGAAATAATCACCAAAACCCTGCACAATTTCCTGCGCCGGGGAATAATCAGCTTCGTCCAGGTCGGCGCGGTCATATTGGAGAACTGGTGAAAAACCTTTGCCAATAGGAGTTTGACCTTGTGCCACCAGCCTTGAGTTATGGCCACTCATTAGCGGCTGGCAGGTATTAAATATGGAAAGGTCTGGATTACCACCACGACCTTCATCTTGCGTTAGTGGGAAATCGGCGCCGGAGCCGGGACGCTCCAATGTCCATTCAGGGTGGGTTGCCCTTTGGTATATAAACCAGCTATAGCATCTATTGGCCGCATCCAGCCATGCCTCTCCATCTGCGGCTTTGCCATTTTCCATGCGGGAGATTCGCTCAGGGCAACCTAGCTGGCTGCCTATGAAGAAACTGGTGGAAAGATAATTGTTACTGGTTCCGTATACTGTGTTGCGCGCTTTTATGTCTTCGCCCGTCTTAGATAAGAAAGGATAATTTGTTGCGTTCATGTAATAGGAAAATACAGCCGCATCTTTGGTGGGCGGGTCGAAATTAGGCGTATCAATTGTAGTCATGCAGGAATTAATAACTGGCTTGGCGCCTATTACAGTGCCGGTTGCCCTTTCATCAAAACCTGAAGAATCGGCATTTACTATTGTCCCGGCAACTTTTGGAACTATCAGCTTACCGGTTTTAGGGTCGAACCTGTTATAATCGAGTTTTGCACCGCTTACGCACATATCACGCGTGTAGAAATCGGGCGGCATTGCATCCCTGTTCGCTGGCTTCTCAAGGCGGCCTTCGCCTTCCGGCCAGGCATATTTTATCTGCAGCGTCGATATAAGGTTCAGGGTGTTGGTGGCAAAACACTGCGAGAACTGGTAGCACCAGTTGCGCGGAATAGGAACGCACCACCACACCCCGGGAGGAAAAACGTAAATATAAACCGGACCATAGCACCACAGCCCGCGGCCAATGCCTTGCGGTACTACAACCGGAAATGGAAGCGGCCACGGTATCGGAAGCAGTCCGTAATGCGGCTTGAAATCACCAACATCCTTCAAATGCTGGTATATTATAGTCGGGTCAAGCGGTATCGTCTTCGCATCAACTAATGGAGCAGGCTTGGTCGGTGGTGGAGGTTCCTCCTCGCCAGGCGGTAGCTGAGGGGGATTGCCCGGCGGTAGATTCTGCCAACCGCTGAGTTTGCAGCCATCTGGACAATTGGGAATAGATAAATAAAGATGGTCGATATACCAATACCATGGCACAGTGTTGCTGGTACCCATGTCCCCTGCGCCGTCCCAGGTTTCAGTCCAAGCCCACTCATTTAATCCGGCTGCTGCATAATTCATATTTTCGTAATTGCCGGCAAGCTGGCCATTGATCCACCATCTTACTATGCCATCACGCGATGTATTGGTCGTGCTTTTCTTTACATAAGCTTCAATTTTGGTCCATTGTCCCTTGGTAAGATATCCACCACCGGCATTGGGATAGCATATCAGCCCCAGATCCGCCGCGCAGGTGTGGCTATTATCAAGCCCGCCGCCTGTGTTGTGCCCAAAAACTATTGGACCTCCTGGGCTTCCACGCAGACCCATCAATAGCCACACGCCGTTAGAGTCGGGTCCTTTCAGGAACCACATTTTATTGCCCACAATACGCCCCTCGAATTCAGGGTTGGTGCGTACCATCATCCCCATATACACTTCGTTATAATTATTGCCAAAGAGGTAACTTTGTTGGGAGCCGCCAGTCTTGGCAAAGGGTTGAAGTGTATCAATCGATACGCCGGATGGGGAAATTGGCGCAGTAGGATCATCGCCATTGGTTGTTGATTGGTAAACATCGTTGATACCGCATTCAGACTGGGGGCCGCTGAATGGGCAATCCAGTATTTTAGTGGAACCCGGAGGTTCGTTTGACCATTGGGCGAAACTGTTTGTTGGTATCAGAAGGAAAAGTAGGGCAAGGCACGGGGCAGTGGCGTTAACTGGCAGGCAAAGCTCGCGTCTTGGCATTAATGCCAGAATCTTTTTGAGGTTGCCTTTGCCTAGCATAAATACTTGAACCTTGATTTAGTCTGCTAAATTAAACCATTATAATTAATAACTAACTATTAATAATTATAATCAGCCCTATAGCAAGCATTATTAGCGTCCGACTCCAACTATAGCCAATAATTATTACAATTTTATGACAGGAGGGAAAGAATTTTCTTTGCTGCAATATCGCTGGGTTTTTCTATTCCAGGTGGAACGAGCCTGCCAAGCGCTTCTTTTATGGAATCTCGCTGCTTTTGCTGCAGTTCGGGGCTGGATAGAAGGCTGTTCGCGCAGCTTGCAAGCATCATTGGTGTTGAATGTTCCTGCAATAGCTCAGGTATCGCTTCTTTCTTAAGCAATATATTGATAAGATTAACATATTTTGTTGTTATCATAAGTTTTAGCAGCCAAACAGAAATTGAATTCATTTTATAGGTTATAAGCATCGGCACCTTGGCAAGGGCTACCTCAAAGGCAACAGTGCCGGATTTTACAAAGGCGAAATTGCTGGCGGCTATGGCATTTTTCTTATCTTGTTCGGTGTTGGTAACTATAGCCCTGAATGGTGAATTATTCAGGTAAGGGGCAAGTAATTCCTGTGCATGCTCAGGAACAGCAACCACAAAGGCAAGCTTAGGATAGCATATTGAAAGCAGTGACAGGGTCATGGCAAAAACCGGCATATGCCGGTTGACTTCACCCTTGCGGCTTCCGGGAAGAAGGCAGAATAATTTTACATCTTCTGGTATTTCATATTTGGCGCGGAATTCAGAAGCGTTTCCTGATTTGCTTTCGCAAACCACCGGATGGCCTACAAAAGTGCAATCCAGCCCGACATTTTTAAAATAAGGTGCTTCAAAAGGCAAAAGCAACAGCATATGGTCGAATAGTTTGGCGCATTTAATCGCCCGCTTTGGTTTATATGCCCAGACGGTGGGGGCAACATAATGCACAAATTTTGTTTTAAGCCCGATCTTTCTAAGCTTTTTTACAATGCGGAAGCAAAACCCAGGCGAATCAATGGTAATAACCATTTGCGGCTGCTTCATTATAATATCGGCAATGGTGGAGGCGATATGGGTAATAGTGCGCCATAAATGCGGAATTATTTCCACTAGCCCCATCATCGAAAGTTCATGGTATGGAAACAGGCTTTTAAGCCCTTCTTCTTCCATTTTTTCCCCGCCTATACCATAAAACAGCAATTGCTGCGGCGAGTGTTCGCGCAACGCCCGCATCAAATGTGCGCCCAGCACATCGCCTGATGGCTCGCCAGCGATTATATAAATAGTTTTCAGGTCGGTTTGAAATTCATTCATATTCTATACCAATGACGAATATAGCATATTCATCAGCTTTTTTAATCAATTCTTCGCGGTCTATAATCAGGCTTGAATATGCTTCAACCGCTACACCTACAAGTCCTGCCTTGTGCATGTTTTCAATGGTTTGCACACCGATTGATGGCAAATCGACCTTTTCTTCCTGCCCCGGCTTCTTGGCTTTTACAAGTATTCCGCCTTTTGGCTTATGGCTGCGAAGTTTAGCACAGGCCAATATCATGGCATCAGTACCTTCTGCATTTTCTGTTGCCAGAAGCTTGCCGTTTTCAATTATCACTGCCTGTCCTATATCAAGCGCGCCAAGGTTCTTCGCCTCGCGCATGCCCAGCATTATATCAGCCATTGAGTTTTTATCAGGCGTGATATTGCCAAGGATTCCAGCAGGGGCAACTATATTTTTCAATATCTGGTCTACACCAACAACCGTAAAATTTTCTTCTTCGAAAAATGAAGTAATGGCTTTAAGCAGTGCATCATCGCCGCCAAAAATCGCAAGACCAATTTTTTTAAGGAGTTTTGCCCCGGCAGCATCGGGTTTAAGAGAAGACATTGCGGGGCGTTTTATGCCGCCAGCCATCACTATGTCGCTAACGCCGGCGCCGCGCAAATGGCTAAGGGCCTCACCAACTGCGCCTAAGCGTACCACAGCATGAGGCACACCGCCCATAACTTCCGGTGCAAAGCTTTCTTCAAATGCAAGCACAAAAAACGGGCGGCAATTATCCTGGCAGTGCTTAATAAGCTGGGCAGGCAGGTTGCCTTTCCCAGCAATTATTCCGAGTGTGGAATTGTTTTTTTTCATGCCACCTGGGTAGCGTTGCCGTGCCCATTAAATTTAGGGACACATAGGGACCGTGATCCTTTATCAACCATAAAGGAAATTACATCCAGCACTGCCTTGGTTTCACCATAAGCGGCTTTAGCTTTTTCAGCGCGCGCGGCCAGAGTTCCATCTTCTTCCTCGAATATCATTTTATAAGCGCCGCGCAAGGCATGAATTGTATCGCGGTCAAAGCCGCGGCGTTTAAGACCCACAAGGTTCAAACCCGCAAGGTTTGCACGTTCGCCCATAACAGAGCCAAACGGGATAACATCATGCTCAACGCCCGACATACCACCGATTACAGCATGTGCCCCGATACGCACGAACTGGTGAACCGCTGCAAGCCCGCCTATGATTGAGAAATCACCAACCTCGACATGCCCGGCAAGCGTGGCGTTATTTGCCAGTATAACGTGGTTACCAAGCCTGCAGTCATGCGCCACATGCGCGTTAACCATGAACAGGCAGTTGTTACCAACTGCAGTTTCCATGCCGCCGCCTTCTGTGCCGGGGTTCATGGTTACATATTCGCGGATAACGTTATTATCACCTATGGTAAGGCTTGAGGCTTCACCGTGATATTTAAGGTCCTGCGGCGCAAAACCAAGTGATGCGAAAGGAAATATCTGGCAATTTTTTCCAATGGTAGTGTTCCCGGAAATAGTAACATGGGAAAATAATTTTGTGCCGTCGCCAATAGTAACATTGCCGTCAAGTACTGAGTAAGCACCGATGGAAACATCTTTTCCTAATTTTACACTATTTGCTATAATTGCTGTAGGGTGGATTTTTTTTGAATCGCTCATATCAATTTACAATCATTGCACAAATTACAGCTTCTGCTGCCTTCACCCCGTCAACCGTAGCAACGCAGGCAAATTTCCACACATTTTTGCGGCTTTGCTGCTTATCAACTCGTACATGCAGGGCATCGCCAGGCATCACCACCTTGCGGAATTTAGCCTCATCTATCGACATGAAATAAACCAGTTTTCCTTCGGCTTCCTTGCCCAAAGTGTTTACAACTAAGATTGCTGCGGTCTGTGCCATAGCCTCTATTATAAGCACTCCGGGCATGACCGGTTTTCCGGGGAAATGGCCAATGAAAAACGGCTCGTTAATGGTAACGTTCTTAAGCCCAATCGCAAACTCGCCCAGTTCCAGATCAATGATCCTGTCGATCATAAGGAAAGGGTAGCGGTGTGGTATCATTTCCATGATACGTTCGATGGGAATTGTTTTTTCTAGATCTTTTTTTGCGCTTTGCTCCATATTATCCACCTATTCATCACTTAATTTATTTTGTGGTTTCCTCTTAGATAATTTTGCTACTGTAGCAGTTTGGCGGTGCCAATCAAGTATGCTTACAGCCGGGTAGCCACCGTAGGTTGCTCCTGCTGGTATATCGGTCATAATTCCAGACTGGGCGGCGATCTTAGCGCCATTTGCGATTGTTGTATGCCCGGAAAAGCCAACCTGCCCACCGACCAGTACGCCATCACCTATTATGGTGCTGCCTGATATTCCGGTTTGTGCTGCAATCATTGTATGCCTGCCTATCTGCACATTATGGGCGATCTGCACTAAATTATCAATTTTACTGCCGCTTCCGATTTTGGTGTCATGGCCGGCACCCCGATCAATGCAGGTTCCAGAGCCTATTTCAACATTGTCCCCGATTATTACACGCCCTGTTTGCGGAAGCTTGGTTATACCCTTGCGCCCGCCTGCAAAACCGAAACCATCTTGCCCTATATGCACGCCGCGATGGATAGTAACATTCTTTCCAATTATACTATGGCTTATGCTGCATAAGGCGCCAATACAGCTATTGTCACCTATTTGCACTGCTTTATCTATAACGCTATTTGCGCCGATCCAGCAGCCATCACCTATCTTTACATTATCAGAAATTACTACGCCTGGATCGATACGCACATTGTTTCCGATGTGTGAACTTTTTGCGATTTGTGCTAAAGGTGATATTAATGCTTCATGCTTTTCTTTAGGGTAGAATTTCTGGGCAATTGTTGCATAGGCGTAGTATGGCTCTTCACTTATAAGCGTAACCATTCCTCTGGGGGCACGAGAGGCAAATTTTTCCCGCACAAAACAGGCGCCGGCCTTGCTGGTTTCAAATTCTGACAGGTATTTTGTATTATCTAAAAAGCTGATGTCGCTTTCACTCGCAGTTTCCAATGGTGAAATATCAGAAAATTTACGCAGTTTTGGCTGTGTAGTTTGAGATGGGGCGATAGCCGCACCAGTTATGGCAACGATCTCATCTAATGAAAGCTCGCAAGCTTTAGTGAAAAACCGGCTATCGCTCATCTAAATTAAAATAATAAAGTTCTTATTTCTTGTCTGCAGGGGCGTCAAACTTAACATCAAGCTTTGGCAGCTTTTTGTTAAGGCGGTCCAGCACTTCAGAAGAGATATCCAGGCTTTTATCAGCATAGAGAATCTGTGAAGTAGGTACCGCTATAACAAAGCCTTTTTCCTTGGAAATATCAGAAATAATATCGGTAACGACTTTCTGTATATCATTTAGGGAATGTTCAAAAGCACTATCCAGCAAAGCCTTTTTAGATTGAACGTCTTTCTGAACATCAGTTGCCTTAGTGCGGAAAGCGCGGAGTTTATCATCAAAAGCTGCCTTTGCGAGTACAGTTTTCTGTTTGGTTAATTCCTTATCTTCTTTTTGTAGTTCTTCTTCTTTTTTAGTGATTTCAGACTGGAAGTTTTTCTGCTTGCTCTCAAGCTGCTCACGCACTGATTTTGCAGCAGTTGAATCTTTCATCACCTGCTGGATATTAACCACAGCAATGGTTTGTTTATCCTGTGCAAAAACCGGCTGTGTGAAAGCAAGGGCTGCCGTTGTCAGCAAGGTATAAATCAAAGTCGGTTTAACAATTGTCATTTTCATAAAAAGTCCTTTCAATATAATAAATCAGTTCAGCTATTACGATATAATGGCCTAAAAGCGGGTTCCAAAACTGAAACGCAATGTTTCGGTCTGGTCTTCATTCTGCTTGAGAACCGCATGGGCAAAGTCGATACGGATCGGGCCAAATGGGGATGCCCATAGAACTCCGGCACCAACCGAAGCGCGTATGGCGCTGCTGTCAGCAACACCAACTTTGCTATTGTCGATTTTCCATAAGCTGCCAGCATCGCTGAAAACAGCCCCCGAAACGCCAAGTTCATCAGGAAGGCCGATTGGGAATTTAAGTTCCAAGGTTCCGTTATAAAATGCGTTACCGCCTAGTGAATCGCGTGTTGCAATATCGCGCGGGCCGATACCAGCATTACGGAAGCCGCGCAGGTCATCGCCTCCTACGAAGAAGCGGTCATTGATACGTACATCGCGGCCACCAATGCCGAAAATATAGCCGGTAGCACCTGAAACGCTGGTTTTCCATTTGGCGGTTATCGGGTAGTAATAGCTTGCTTTTACGTCATGCTTTAAGTAGCGCGAATCCCCGCCAAGCCCTGCAACTTCTTGCGTAAAGCGGAAATAATAGCCGCTGGAAGGGTCAAGCTTGTTGTTTAGATTATCGTATGTAAATGACTGGCTTACTGCCGAATTCACATTTACCCCGGCTTGCTGCTTAATGTATGTTGAGGCTTCAGGTGTAACGTCAGTTACGTTATTTTCGCGAAGCGTGTAATTAACTGAGTGCTGGAGCTTTTCTTGCAATGCGTAGCTGGAACGTAAATTAATACCCTTAGTGTCCATATCATAGGAGCTCTGCTGCATGAAATCCTGTTTGATGCGGTAAAGGTCAAAGCCAGCAGAAATATCGCGGTCAAGGAAATAAGGTTCGGTAAAGCCTATCTCTGCCTGTTTGCGGCGGGCAGCAAGTGTAAGGCGGGTTTTAAGTTCCTGCCCGCGGCCAAGTAAGTTTTTCTCGCTTACGCCAAAATCACCAAGTACACCGTCAGTGCTGGAAAAGCCTGCGCCTATTGTTACTTCACCAGTTGATTTTTCTTTAACATCAACATTCACAACGGTTTTATCGGGTGCGCTGCCTTGTTCATTTTTAATGTCAACTTTTTCAAAGAAACCAAGGTTGTTAAGGCGCTGTTCGGAGCGCTGTAATTTGGAGTTATTATAAGCATCGCCTTCGCTTAAGCGGAATTCACGGCGGATAACCTCATCAAGTGTGCGTACATTGCCGGTCACATTGATACGCTCTACGTATACGCGAGGGCCCGGTTTTATTATATAGGTAAGGTTAGCCTGCTTTTTCTCCTGGTCGCGCTCCAGCTTAGGTTGTATATCTACGAAAGCATAGCCAAGGTCGCCTAGACGCTTGGTCATAGCATCAATAGTTTCCTCTACTTTGCTTGCGTCATAGGTTTTTCCAGCTTTTGTAGTTATAACATCACCAAAATCCGGTTTCTCTCCGTTTTTGAGTTCGCTGGTGACATTAATTGCGCCAAACTTATATTGAACGCCTTCTTCTACAACGAATGTCAGGTAGAAAGCATCTTTTTTAGGGGATAGTTCGGCATGGGCGGATTTAACCTGGAAATCAGCATAACCTTCATTGATATAGAAACGGCGCAGCAATTCCTGGTCATATTGCAGGCGGTCCTGGTCATATTTATCGCTATCGGAGAAAAACTTATACCAGCGTGTTTCCTCGGTACGGATTGCTTTGCGAAGGTCACTGTCGCTGAATTTTTTATTGCCTACGAAATTGATTTTCTCAACATGGGCCGTTGCACCTTCGCTGATCTCGTAAACCAGATCAACCCTGTTTTGGTCCTGCGAGATAAGCTTAGGCTCAACAACTGTATTATAGCGTCCGCTGCGGCGGTAAATATCGAGTATGCGTTTAACATCGGATTGCAGCTTATCCTGCGAATATACAGAACGGCTTTTAAGCTCCATTTCTTTTTCGAGATCGGCGGTTTCTATGCCGGAATTGCCTTCAAATGCCACTTTGTTGATGATCGGGTTTTCAACCACGCGGACAACCAGGATATTGCCTGATTTAAGTAGTTTCACGTCTGAGAAGAATCCGGTGGCGTAAAGATTTTTAAGGCTGGCATCAATATCAGACTGCGACAGGCTGGTGCCGCCATTTATGCCAAGGTAGGAAAGTATGGTGCTGCTTTCAACACGTTGGTTTCCTTCGATGCGAACAGTTTCCACGCGGCCAATGGATGGTTGGGCTGGAGCGGCAGGGATGTTTGCGCGCTTGGTGGCGGCTACCGCTGGGGTATTGTAGGAGGCTGAGAGCAGTATGCCCCACACGGCAACTGAAACTACGGAACGGTATACAGAAGTCTGGGGCATTATATGTCCTTTTTTATCGCTATTTTAATGCAAGCACACGGATTTTGAATACTAATGCTGCAAAACGCGCCATAAATCAAGGAGAAAAAGCAATATTACAACCTATTAAACCAATTTACGCAGGTCGTTTATCAGGGTAAATGCCATAAGCATTGCAAGTAAAGCGAACCCAACGCGGAATCCATATTCCTGGATCTTCTGCGCCAGCGGGCGGCCTTGAAAAGCTTCAATTATGTAATAAACAAGGTGCCCGCCATCAAGTACCGGTATAGGAAGCAGGTTCATAAGGCCAAGATTTGCAGAGATTATTGCAATCAGCCATATTACAGTGTGTGTGTCCTTGCTGGCGGCCTGCCCAGAAAGCTGAGCGATCCCAACCGGCCCTTTTAAGTCTTTCGCGCTGCGGTTGCCGCTTATCATCTGTCCCATAACTTTCAGCGTGGATTCGCAGATCATGTAGGTGCGGCGTACCGATTCACCAACAGCCCGCACAAGCCCAACATCCTCATATTTAACATCCATGCTTTTTATACCGATAAGCGGGCGGGTTATCTTATTGCCCAGCCCATCATCATCTTCAGTTAATTTAGGGGTAATGGTTAAGGTTACAGGGGTATCTGCGCGGATAATTTCCAGCTTTACCGGTGTCCCTAAATTTGTAGAAAGAAGGTAGGAAATATCATTAAAGCTTGAAACCTTATTATCGTCGATCATAATAATGCGGTCACCGACCTGAAGCCCTGCACTGAGAGCTGGGGAGTCAGGCATTAATTTGCCGATCACCGGGTCTATGGAAGGCAGGCCATTGCTCATTATGAAATAAATAAAAATAGCTATGGTAAGCAGAAAATTGGCAATTGGCCCTGCTGCAACTATCAGCATTTTTTTATAAAGTGGCTTGAAATGAAAAGTTGTAGCTCTTTCCTGCTCGCTCATATTTTCCAGAAGGTCGCTGTCGGCGGTACTGGCGGCAGAAGAATCGCCGTGCATTTTCACATAGCCGCCAAGGGGGAGGAGGGACACTTTCCAGCGCGTGCCTGATTTGTCGTTCCAGCCGAACAATTCCTTGCCAAAGCCTATTGAAAAGGCGGTTATGCGTACACCGCACAGCTTGGCAACGATATAATGCCCATATTCATGGATAAAAACAATAATACTTAAAACAATTATAAAGGCAGCAATAGTATGCCCAAAAGAATATAGGGAAGTCATATATTATATTTCTCCGCATGATGGCGGGCTAACTTATCGCATTCAAGCACATCATCTATGGTTTCCAGTGGTTCACTATATAAGTTTTCCAGTGTTTTTTCAACTATTTTCGCTATTCCAGTAAAGCCAATATTGCCTTGCAAGAAGCGTTCAACTGCTATTTCGTTAGCGGCATTTAATATGGTTGGGGCGCTTCCGCCAGCCACCAATGCTTCCCTCGCCAGCCTGATGGCTGGGAACCTTTCGCTGTCTGGTGCTTCGAAGCTTAAATTTCCGATTTCCTCCAGCCGCAATTTTTTGACAGGCGCAGTAATACGTTCTGGCCAGGCAAGTGCATTAGCTATAGGTGTGCACATGTCGGGCTGGCTCATTTGTGCAAGTACGGACCCGTCCATCATCTCAACCAGTGCATGAATTATGGATTGCGGGTGGACGAGTATATGCAATTGGTCAGCACGTACGGGGAACAGGTAAAAAGCTTCTATAAGCTCCAGTCCTTTATTCATCATGGTTGCTGAATCCACAGAGATCTTAGCGCCCATATTCCAGTTAGGGTGGCGCACAGCCTGCTGTGGAGTAACATTTTCCATCTCCTTAAAAGTAAAGGTACGGAAAGGGCCGCCAGATGCGGTTATAGTTACTCGCTCGACATGTTTTATATCCTGCTGCCCAAGAAGCTGGAAAATCGCATTATGCTCGGAATCAACTGGGATAATTGTCGCGCTATATTTTTTAACTTCGCGCTGCATAAGTTCGCCCGCGCAAACCAGGCTTTCTTTATTGGCAAGTGCTATGGTTTTTCCGCATTTTATTGCAGCAAGCGTTGGCTTAAGGCCAGCAGCACCTACAATTGCCGACATTGTGATGTCTGCTCCTTGTGCGGCTGCATTAATAACAGCATCTTCCCCGGCATGGGTATCTATACCGGTGCCGTTTAGAAGTTGCTTAAGTTCATTGTAAAATTCCGGGTTGGCTATCACCACAGATCTTGGGCGGTATTTGCGCGCCTGGCTTGCAAGTAGTGCTGCATTCCCACGCGCTACCAACGTATCTAAAGAAAAATTATCAGGATGCAGCTCAAGGCATTTAAGTGTATTTTGCCCGATTGTTCCAGTAGAGCCAAGTATGGTTACGCTTTTTTGCAACTAATTAATACCTTATAAGGCTGGATAGGGAAACGAGGAAAGCGAATATAGGGATAGTGAACATAAGCCCGTCGACCCGGTCTAGCAGTCCGCCATGTCCAGGAATCAATGTGCTGCTGTCCTTTACCCCGGCGCGGCGCTTAAGCCATGACTCAAACAGGTCGCCTGCCTGCGCGAAAACCGATATGATAATCGCCAGAATAATGGCCCACCATAGTTTAGTGGGGTAGGGGGAAAATATATAGCACATCCCGCCTACAATCCCGGAAAATGTCATGCCGCCGCCAAGTCCGGCCCAAGTCTTGCCTGGGCTAATGGCTGGTGCGAGTTTTGGTCCGCCAATTATTCGCCCGGTGAAAAATGCCCCTATATCTGTAGCCCATACCACGAACAGGATATATAATACCAGTTGCAGCCCCGCATAATCATTTCCTTCAACGCGTATATAACGCAGCCACAAGATACAGCTGCAGGGAATAGCTACATAAAACAGGCCAATTACTCCCCAAAGCGAGCTGTCATTTGCTGTCAGGCTGTCCCATTCGCGCAGCATCTGTAATGCTGCAAGAAATACTATCAAGGCAAATAAGAAGCCACCCGCGTATAATACACCAAGCACTAGCGCGGCAAGTATCCCGGCAGAAGTCACGCGAACACCAAGTCCTGCCCATTTCTCGCCGCCGTTGAAGAGTGCTTTTATATTGCCTGTGATAGTTTCGTGGTTATATTCATTATTCACTGGAAGTACCGTAGCGCCTTTCGCGTTTTGCATAATCATTAATTGCTGAATCCAGGTCTGCCTTGTCAAAATCAGGCCATAATGTTTGTGAAAAATAAAATTCCGTATAGGCTGATTGCCAGAGCAGGAAATTGGATAATCTTGTTTCGCCTCCTGTTCGAATAAGCAGATCTGGTTCTGGAAGGCCTGCGGTATCCAGGCTCTGCGAAAATAATTCTTCAGTTATCTGTGACGTTTCCAATTTTCCATCCTTTACGAGCTGCGCGAGCTTCTGCGCGGTATGCACTATTTCCTGCCTGCTTCCATAACTCAGGGCAATGGTAAGGTGGAAATCCTTGTTACGCTCAGTCAGGTGTTTCGCATGTTCCAATTGCCCGTAAATTTCTTTTGATAATTTGGAGAGATCGCCGATAAAACGCAGGCGTACGCCTTTTTCGTGTAGGGTTTCCAGTTCATTGTGAAGGTAATGCTGCAGCAGTTGCATAAGGTCGCTTATTTCATCGCTGGGGCGCTTCCAGTTCTCTGATGAAAAAGCATAAATGGTCAGGTAATTTATTCCGGCCTTGCTGCAATTATCAAGTGTACGCCTTAGTGCATCGGCACCTTTTTTATGGCCTGCTGTGCGAGGCAGCCCGCGTGATTTTGCCCAGCGCCCGTTCCCGTCCATGATGATGGCAAGATGGGTCGGCAGATGACGGATGGCGGATGACGGATAAATCAGTGGTGTCGGTTCGGAACTATTCATAAGATCTACTGCTTAAGTTATCAGTCGTCTGTCATCCGTCATCCTAATTACCAAGAATTTCTTTTTCCTTTACGGCCTGTGCGTCATCAATTTTCTTGATGAATTCATCGGTAAGTTTTTGGATAACTTCACCCTGCTTGGTATGCTCGTCTTTGGAAATATCCCCATCTTTTTCCTGCTTTTTAAGCGTGTCCATACCTTCGCGGCGTACATTACGCACGGCAACCTTAGCACTTTCACTATACTTGCCAGCTATCTTGGTTAGTTCAACGCGGCGTTCCTGAGATAGCGGCGGTATTGGCACACGTACAAGCTGGCCGTCAGCAGCGGCGTTAAGACCAAGTCCGGCTGCGTTTATCGCTTTTTCTACAGATTTGACGTTGCCTTTATCCCATACCTGTACCGAGAGCAGGTGCGGCTCGGGTATGCTGATATTGGAAACGGTATTAAGAGCCACCATATTACCGTAAGCTTCTACCTGTATATGTTCAAGGAGACTGGCATTGGCGCGTCCGGTACGCAGGCCACCAAATTCGGTATGCAGGGATTTTACAGCGCCTTCCATGCGGCGGCGGAGTTCATTAATGTCAGCGGTCATAATTCCTCAGCTATTTTTTATCGGTTATAAGCGTAAACTTGCCTTGTCCGCAGACTGCCTGCGCCAGCGCGTCTTCATTATGTATAGAGAATACCATGATAGGTATCTGGTTTTCGCGTGCAAGCGATATGGCTGACTGATCCATAACCTTGAGGTCGCGCACTAATACTTCATGGTAACTTAGCTTGGCAAAATGCTTGGCTTTTTTATCACGCTTGGGATCTGCAGAATATACACCGTCTACCTGCGTTCCCTTAAGCAGCAGATCGCATCCCATTTCGTTGGCGCGCAGTGCAGCGGCTGTATCGGTTGTAAAGTAAGGGTTTCCGGTTCCGGCAGCGAAGATAACCACTCGACCACGTTGCATATGGCGTTCTGCGCGGCGGCGTATATACGGTTCGCATACCTGCATCATATTAATGGCAGAAAGTACGCGGGTATCAACCCCCATTTTCTCAAGTGTGTTCTGGATAGCAAGGGCATTCAGCACGGTTGCGAGCATTCCCATATAATCGGCGCTGGCACGTTCCATGCCGTTAGCCGCACCCTGTATCCCGCGGAAAATATTGCCGCCGCCTACTACAAGGCAGACCTCAACGCCGATAGCCATAGCGCTTTTAACGTCGCGGCAGATGCGCTCAATTGTATTCTGGTCCTGCCCGTATTTCAGGTCACCCATAAGGGCTTCGCCTGAAATTTTGAGAAGAACGCGTTTGTAAAGTGGCTTTGCAGCCTTTTTAGTGCTAGGTTTGGTAGCTGGGGATTTTGTATTTTGCTTTGTCATAGCCACACTAATAGTCTGCTTTTCCATAGGTTGCAATTTTAATTTTACAGATTGTTAAATGCCTATATTGAAAGGCCCGGTGATTGCCCATTACCAGAAAGGCGATTGCGTATATCCTGCTCACTTTCAGCAATAATTTTTTGCATGTCCCTCATAATTATATACAAATTTTCCTTGGGGGAGAATTTTACAGTTAGTTTTCCATCTTCAAATTTACCGCTTAAAGAACATTTTCTGTTATTAATATTAAAATTATCATTAATATTTGCGGGTTTAATGCCACCATAATCCTTGTCGCTTATAAAACCTCCATCTTTAAATTTTTCTAGAAGTTTCTGTGCGATTTTTCCTAACTCAGAATTATGCCTTGAATCTATATTAAAAACCAATGAAAAGGATTTCTTTGCGTCACATTCCACTTGTGATCCCAAAGATGTCCATAATTCGCTATCAGGACTGGCGGCTTTTTTAACAGAGGATATTAAAGTTGCCAGTTGGCTTTTCAAATAGTCATCACATACAGAATATTTGTTTTGCTGTTCCTGAAATTGGTGTTTTGCTGATATAACGGCTTCGTTTAAAGTTTTAATATCAATAGAGCCTGTATCTTTTATAGTGAAATCAATAACTATATTTCCCTGATGGGAATTTTTCTTAATAATATTAATTTTAAAAGAAGATATATCATTGGAGATATTTGCCTTTTTTGAATCCGATATTAATACATTAGAAATATCGGGAGCATTATCTATAATGCCTGCTTTTTTTAGTGTATCTGCCAGAATCTGAGTGTTTGGGGCATTATCTTTTATTGGAAGTGTAATTATATATTGTGAAGTTGATGGGGTTGTTATCTCACCGCCAGTGGTTTTCGAATATTCGTTGAATAAAATATGCAGCTCATTTCCTACTGCGACCCTATGTGCTTCCTGCTTGGCTTTATGTTGTTTGTCCTTCAGGTTATCACCGCTTCCTTGCAGCTCTATTTCTTTAACATTCCTGCTTAATGAATCCGTATCAATATTAAAAAACATTTTAGGTTTGAATATCGCTTCTACATGAGATCCTATAGATTGCATTTCAAAATCAGCTTTATCATTGGAAATTTTTATACCACTTAGAAGCGATTTTTTATCTATGGTTATGTCGTCACTTATAAAGCCAGCAGATTGCAGCGTATTAACAAAGCTCTGTGCCCTTTTAATCGCATAATCAATATTATGGTTTTTAAATCTCACAATCCTTGTGCCGTCCGGTAATTCCGGAATACCATTTTCTGACATATCGTCAGTTTGTATAAATAATCTTTCAAGTAATTGTTTGCTACGTTGAATAGTTGAATTTTGTGCTGCATTGCTCATAATTTTCTTTCAGTTATCTTGAGCGTTGACCAGGCTGTACAAGCAAGTTTTGGTTCTTTTCATTACGTTGTATATTGCCTACCAGAACCAATGGATTTCCAGAAAGTATCAGGCCAATTTTGCTGTCATCCTTATTAACTCTGAAATGGTTTATGCTATGAGTTCCTGCGGTTTCGCTGAGTTCCCCTTTGAAGTGGCTTAGGGCAGTGCGGTCTTTTTTATCATTATAAGAAAATGTAAGGTAAAATGCTGGCGCACCAAAATTAGGGTCTGTCTGGTTATAAGTTATTTCTGGTTTGCTTCCTGGAAATGTCTCTTCGCATTTTCTTTTAAGATACTCAGATATTATCTCTATTTCCGCGCTTTGTTTCAAAGATAATATATGGCTTTCAGATTTTTTGTAAAAAGGCTGTGGTTCGGATGGCATTTTTAATATACGTGGTTCATTAGCCTCATCACCATGCGTATGTATTGATAATATCTTTATCGCATTTTCAACTGCCCGGTTAAAAATATCCACATTGATAGTACTTAAATCCTTAGTTTTAATCAAAATATCAAATTCATGATTTTTTACTTGTATATCCAGTTTTACGGCTGGGTTTTCTGTAACCAGCCCCTGTTTCAGTTCTTCAAGACCAATAGGACCTGCATGGCTTATAACGCCAGCATCCCTAAGTGCCGCAACCAGTATTTGAACCTTGTTAAAATTGTCATGGTTAGCTGAACCTTGCATAGTATAGAAATGATTTTGCATGGAAATCCCATATTTGGGTTCCATATCAAGTGCTTTTACTAATTTATCAAACTGTAATTGAGCTTTCTGGCTTTGTTCGCTGTTACTCATAATATCTCTTATCTTGTGTGTGCTGTATGAGTTTTGTCTATGGTTTTATCCCTTTTGATATAGCCTGCAATAGCAGTGGGAGTGTCATTGATCGTTATTATATCATGACCAGTATCTTTATCTTTGCTAAGGGTAGCTTTAACTGGCAATACCTTGTTTAATTCCTTTAATAATTTTTCTGAATTCTCTGAAGTTAATTTGTTGTCAGGAATAGCAATTATGAAGCTTGGTTTTTCTTCTTCATTTCCTGGTTTGTATGTTACCGAAATATTTTGTTCAGCAATATTGGTTACTGCTTTTGCTTTTTTACACAGGTAATCTATAACATAATTAATATTAGGCTGCTGTATTTTTCTAATATTGTTCTCTCTTGCTTTTTCCGGGTCTGTTTTTAAAAAGATTTTTTCCTCATCTTTTTTTGCACTTTCAATAGCTTTATCAAGAAGGCTTATGTTGTCTACCACTTTGCTTGGAGTAAAAATGATATTGATAGTATCTTTTCTTTCAATATTGAATTCTGTGCTTGCTGTGGGAATATAATGGCCATCTTCTGGTGCTTTATTCAAAATGCCGTCATTTAAGTTGTGTTTGATTCCTATATGCCCAAGCAGCTTTTTCAAGTTATTGAATCCTGCATCGCTTTTTGGAAAGGAAATAATAAAATCCCCGTTTTGATAGGATAGGTTTCCAGTTCCTTCAGCTTTTGCATAATTTATTGAGGATACCAGTGCCTTTAATCTATTCTCAATTTCGGTATCCGGTTTTTCAATTGGAGGAAATTTTTCATGTTTTTCTATGCAGAATTTAATAAATCCAGGGTTTCCTTCAAGCTGGAATCCGGTAATTTGTTTGTTATCTAAAATCGGTGTAACTTGCTCGGGGGATTTTTTATTCAGTTCTTCTATAATGTTTGCAAGTATTTGCGAATTCTCGGCGGTTATGTTTTTAATTCCCACTATAAAAGTATAATTATCGCTTCCTGGTTTGCTGTTACCATAAGTTACTTTTACACCACTTTGGTGCATTGAATTTTTTACTTTATGGGCTAGGTAATTGGAAACATCATCAGCTGCTGGGTGTATTGAGATTGGTTGTGCAGAAATCTCAATAGTGCGGTCTTCAGCTTTATCTTTTATTGGTATTTCAGTATGCTTTGCTTCTTCTTTTTTAATTGCTATAGCCTTATCAAGAGCTGAACTAACTATCGAGTTTTGGTTATAATCATCACAATGGAAAATAATTGAAGCTCTGCCAAACTCTATATCAACCTGAACATTATCATTTATGGGCTTATAATACTTATTCTGATTCTTGGGAATTGGATCTAAAGCCTCTGTTATTAGCCCGCCTTCTTTAAGGGACTTTAAAAAAACAAACAGATCCCTGTTTCCACCTATATCATTATTATATGTAATAGTGAAATCATAACCGCCACGCTCATCGTTATACCCGCGGAATTCAACCTTGCCTGCCTTATGTATTGCGTGGTCATTTACAAGCCCTGCCAGTTCTTTAAGCTTCTGTTCAATTTGCTCAGGGGGACAATCCATTATTAAGCCTTTCCGCAGTAAGGTAAGTTTATGATTTTAAAATCATATATAGCTGCGGCTATAAACAAAAGTTAAGGTTTTGTGACAGCGGCATTACTTAAAATAATATATTGATTAATATAAAACAATTGGCAAAAATAAACCCTCCGCCAATTAAGGCGGAGGGTCGTATTATTACCTTATGGCTTAATTAAGCAGCAGCGCCTGCAGCAGCGGCAACTTCGGCTGCGAAGTCGGAACCAGCTTTTTCGATGCCTTCGCCCAGACGGTAGCTGATGAATTTAGCGATCTTTACAGCTGCGCCGACATCTTTAGAAGCGGCTTCAACTGCCTGTGCAACTTTGCTTTTGCCGTCAATTACGAAGATCTGTTCTTCAAGAACGGTTTCTTCGAAGAACCGTTCGATCTTAAGCTGCTTAAGTTTCTGCTTTATAGCGGCATCATCACCATAAGAGCGCATTTTTTTCAGCATATAAGCTGCTTCCTGAAAGAATATATCCAGTAGTTTTTTGGTCTTGTCGGCGTTTTGCTTTTCCTTGCGGTCTTCGCTTTTGCTCTGGGTTTCATAATCAGATAGAAGCTCATCAACATTTGGAAGGGTTTGTGCAAGTTCCGCAAGTTTTGATTCAAGGATTTTTTCCGAGAAAGAGCGTTCGCCATTCATCTTATCTTTATATTTGGAAGCGGAATTTTCAAATGCCACATATTGGTCGAAGAATTTTGCTACCTGTTCGCTGGCTGCATCTTCTTCACGTTTGATGTCTTGCGCTGTCACGTCAGCCTTTTTCATATAGCTTGGATTTGCTGCTGCAATATGCATTGCAAGCTGCTTACCAAATGCTTCAGTTTTTGCTGCGTCACCTTCTGATTCCAAACCAACCAGAACGGCAATTTTACCCATACCCGGCGCAACTGCGCTATGAATATAAGTTGCAACAGCGCCTTTAGTAACAGAAAGGGTTGCGCTGCGGCGCAATGTTATATTTTCGCCGATGGTTGCAATAGCCTGTGTTATGTCAGCCGCAACTGCTTCTTTCAGTTTCTCTACATCATTTCCAAGGTCCAGGGCGAGTTTTGCAATTTTAGTTGTTAGTGTCTGGAACTGCTCATTGCGGGCAACAAAATCTGTTTCGGAGTTAAGTTCTATAACTGCGCCTTTATTGCCTGAAGATGCAATTGCAACTAAGCCTTCAGCAGCAACGCGCCCGGATTTTTTTGCAGCTGCAGAGAGGCCTTTTTTACGCAGCCAGTCTATAGCTGCATCCATATCGGCTGCATTTTCAGTAAGGGCCTTGCGGCAATCCAGCATGCCGGCTCCGGTTGCTTCGCGGAGATTCTTGATCATTTCTGCGGTTACTTGTGTCATATATGTATTCCTTTATCTAATTGTTAGCGATCAGAGGTCAGCGACCAGTAATTTTACTGACCACTGACAACTGGCCGCTGAGAAATGCTTATTTCTTACCCGGAGTTTTTTTCACCATAACTGTTGGTGCTTTTTTAGGGGCAGGGGCAGCATCAGCTGATTTACGCCCGCCACGCCCGGATTTTTTGCTCTGCTGGGCGTTATCGGCTTCATCTTTGCCTTCGGTGGCAAGATCAAAATCAACCTGCGGAACTGCTTCACCGGCATTTTCAGAAGCACCAATATCGCGTCCGGATTTCACGATGCTCTGCTGGATACCTCCAAGCACAGCGTCAGAGATCAAGCGGCAATACATACGGATGGCGCGGGTGGAGTCATCATTGCCCGGTATTGGGTAGGTGATGCCATCTGGTGTGCAGTTGCTATCGATTATTGCGACGATAGGTATGCCAAGTTTTTGTGCTTCCTTGATAGCAAGGTCTTCTTTGTTGGTATCGATTATGAAGATAAGGTCAGGGCGGCCACCCATGTCCTTGATACCGCCAAGCGAGCTTTCCAGCTTATCGCGGTGGCGGCTCATGGAGAGCAATTCTTTTTTAGTGAAGCCGTTATCTGGTTTCGCAAGCTGCTCTTCAAGGCGGCGCAGGGTTTTAATAGAAACCTGGATGGTATTCCAGTTGGTAAGCAAACCACCGAGCCAGCGCTCATTGATGTAATACTGGCCGCAACGTTTTGCAGCTTCTGCAACATGCTCAGTTGCCTGGCGTTTTGTGCCAACGAACAGGATGCGTCCATTCTGTGCGGTAACATCTCGTACTGCGGTTAGGGCTTTATGCAGAAGTGGAACGGTTTTTCCAAGATCAATGATATGAATATCATTACGGGTGCCGAAAATATACGGCGCCATGCGCGGGTTCCAACGTTTGGTTTTATGGCCGAAGTGAACGCCAGCTTCGATAAGCTCGCGCATATTAAATGCGGGTAGAGACATAGTATAATCCTTTTTTTCCAGTTTAAGCCTCAGCTGCGCGGAGTTATCCCAAATGGAACACCGGATGGTCCTGATACACCGTATTTTGAACCTGCGCGTAGCCTGCGAATTTCCCCTCATTATTAAGGGGAGGGGGATATTTACAGCAAAGTGCGGCAATATTCAAGGGGAAAATTACTCGACAGTCAGGCTTGGAGAGGTTGATTCCTGGCGCCTTTGGAGGACTTTGGCGCGCCAATCCCCTTTCTTTGCTGAAGATTCGATCAGTTTGTCAATTGAGCTTTGCTGCCTGGCTTCTGTGGCGGTTTCTTCGCCTTGGGATGGCTTTGCAGAAGGTTCATAGCGCGGTGCAGGCCTTTCACCTTTTGCCCGCATGTAATCAATGCCATCCTTTACCCAGTCGGCACGTTCCTGTGTCATTATTCCGGCTGCTACATACTTAGGAAGTCTGCTTTCCAGTGCGCTCCAATATTGCTCCTGTCTTTTATGTATCTTATCCATACGCCCAATATTACCTATTTTCCCGATCATGCCGCCTGTCTTTTCGAAAGAGACAGTGGCTGGGTTAAGACCCATATCAATAAGCAGCACTTCAAGCCCTGCACCTGTAAATACCTGCTTCATGGTATCGGTTGCCTCTGCCTGTTTTTCCTTAGGTATGCCGCCTGGCTGCCAGTAATGGTCGCGTACTTCATGCACCGCATCAGTAAATTGTTTTATATGCTTCGCAGTAAGCTTGTCTTTAAATATCGGCCCTAATATAGAGTAGGCGATATATTCAATATTCTGCGGGTCTTTCGCCGGGTTTCCCACTGCATAATGGGTAAGGTAATAAGCGCCTTCTTTTAAGCGCAGGTAAGAGTCGGTGCTGGCGCCGGACATTACCTTATTTAAGCCTGCAATGGTTGTGTTACGGTCCTGCATGCTTGTAATGCGTCCAACCATTCCGGTTGCGTAATTAAGGCCGGGAGCAGGGATTGCCCACAGCCCGGATGCAGAACCGAAAATGCCGGATGAAGCAGAAAGCCAGCTCCATGTTTTTCCTTGCGTATGTGATACGCTGCGTAAATAATCTTCCAGGTACTGAGGGTTTTTGTTTTTTTCTATTGCATTTTTGTAAGCAATATCACTTCCTGTTTTTATCCCAATGAGTCCACCTAAAGAATAAACTGCTGCATGGATGTATCTTATCCTCTTATTGCGCGGTGTTATATCCCGGGGATCATAGTCTTTTACCAAGGCATGGATCGGTTTAAGGAATTGGGGAACGCTCTCTACTTTAGATCCATCAATAAGCTTATGCCCTGTAACTATATTGGCTGTTGTGCCGGCAATCGCAAGTCCAAGTGAAAGTCCCGCCGCACTATACAGGCGATTTCTGGGTTCGTTTGATAATGATGCTTCTCCGACCCATTTAAGTATTTCCGGCGGAGCGGTGCCATGGTCTTTATATTGCTTTTTATGGAGGCTTAAAGCGTCATAAACATATTCGGCAGCGGTTTTTCCCTCTATATCCGGGCTTTCATGTTGTATAGTTGCCTTGCTCACCGCTTGGGATGCTATAGGCTGTTCGCTTGCTGCGGCAGGTGTTTTAGCAGTGGTTGTGGTTTGCAGGGAATTTTCCATTGCTTACCTGATCCCTCCGCGTCCGGCAGTTCCAACTGAATTGTTTTGGTCTATAATTCGTTGTTGCCAGGCTTCGGCTGTAGTGCTTCTTCCTATCCCGGTTACTTTTGAAACCCCTTCTTTTATAGCACGTGCGAACCGCGAGGAGTTCCCAAGAACCAAATCTTCAAATTTCAAAGAAAGGTCTTCTTTAATTAACTTATCATATCCGTGATATACGATCTGACCTTTTTCATCATATGTAGGTTTTATAATGCCGAATTTTGTTTCGGCTTCTTTTCTTACCTTTTTTATAAGTTCTTCGCCATTCAAAGTCTTGCTGTGCTTATCATAAATTTCCTGCAAAAATCCATGTACAGTGTCAATTGCTTTTGCTTCTTTTGCTGTAGTATCCAGCGCTTTTGGAAATTGGTGTTTTAAGGTGTTCCTTACAAAAATACTAGCCCAGTCCTTGCTGATTTTTCCGCCAGACTTAATGGCAGATTGAATATAAAAAGGAACTTTAGCAAGACGTTCTTCAAGGGCTTTAGGGGGCGCGAGATTTCCGCCAGACCTGTTGAAGAGGTTAACTGCGTTGCCGTTTCTTGTATAGAAACCTGTATTAAGTTCCATACCGTAAGGAACCACTAAACCTGATGTGGCGGATGCGCCTCCTAATAATGAAGTTCCAAAAACGTGGATCCCGCCTTGGGCATATCCTGTTGCATATTCCGCATCCATTACGGATAGGGTGGTGTTTGGCTTTTTAAATTCCGCATATTTAGCGGCGCGGCCATTGAAGTGGAAAATTGCAGAGCTTCCGGCGACGGTTCCTAATGCTGCACCAATGGCAGGCATTGACTGGTATAGTATTTTTTTCCACTGCTCGCTTGGCGCATCAGAATGTGGGTTCCAGTCAATTGCATGATACATGAAGCGTAATGGACCAGGAATTTCTTCCTTCTTTTTCTCAACGAATTCACCCTCGGAAATCTGGTTGTTTGCGAAAACCGCATCACGCATCTGGTCTCCGCCTTTCCAGCCCAGATACATGCCTCCCGCCGCAGATAAGCGGTGCATTGCAGGTATAGCCTGCTGTGCATGCCCGTTAGTTGAGATGAATTTCCCAACATAATCCGCAGCATCTACAATTTTGCCCTTTATTGTTCCTGGTATGGCCATGTATTTTGTTTTCAGTTTTACATATTTCTCCACCTTCTAAAATACCATGCGCGGAGGCGCCGCTCAATAGCATACAGGCGCAAAAACAAAAGTTTAACACAACTGTCACAAAGGCAGTTTTATTGACCATAAATGCAGTTAAAGAGAAGTAATAATTACGATTCTGTAACAAAAGATTCACATAAGTAGGATGTGTTTTAATAGCTAATTAATGCGCTGGCATGGTATAAATAAGCTAGCGTGTAATAGGTATTTGCACGTTTACGGAGGAATATTAGTTGCATAAAAGTATATAGAAAATATGGATAAGCCATTGTCTGACAAGAAAAAAGACAATGATGTTGGCATTGATGAGGCGCAAAATGCGCGGCCAGCAGCTAATGGAACTGTTGCTGAAATCGGCGGCTATAAAACACAGCCAAGTGCTTATGTGCCTGAATTATCATATAAAAATTGGGAAGAAAGCCAGCGGAATATACGTTGGGATGAAACTCCTAGCGGGCGTGCAGCGATACGTTTGTTTTCGCGCGGTGGCTTGGGTGCTGCTGCGTTTACGGCAGGTAGCTGGTATGTAGGCCGTGGTGAGGCTATGAAGGGCTATAGTTCACGGCTTAAATTCAGCGAATTGGATACGCATAAACCTCTGCATTATATAGCAAAATCAATTGATACGGTTTTTAGCAAGCCTATAGTTTTTACGGCTAAAATGCTTGGCAAATCAGAAGAAGCGGCGCATGAAATGGTACGTTTCAGGCCAACTCGTGGATTTGGCAATGAAAGAGGACGCTCTTTGGGTCATGAAGCAGTAAGTATAACTTTCGACTTTTTTACAGCTAGTGTAGGTGATGCTTTTGGCCGTGACCTTGCCAATATGCTGGATTCTAACGTAAAGCATGATTGGAAGGATGAAAAGGGGCATATAAAATACCCAGAAGCTGCAAAGGAGGCTGGCAAATCCCTGTGGCGTTACGTTAGCTATAATGGAGGCGAGGACTGGGCGGTATCAGTGCCGTATGCCTTCTACCTGAAAGGGCAGCGCAATCTTATAAACCGTTTCAGTAAAGGCTTTGGCTATGATTCTGATCGCGGGTTGAATGGGGCAAGCTTTAAGGTTAACGATAAAGGTAATATAACGGGGAATTATAACCTCGAAGGTATTGTAGACCTGCAAGGGCGCTTTACCGCTTATAATATAGGTACGCTTATGTACCGTGAGGCATATAACCATATCGCAAATAAAATTAATGGAGTAAATTCATCGCTTTATGGCAGCGCCAGCGAGAAGCAGGGTAAAAAGCAAACTGTTGGAGAAAAAGTTGCGGAAATACCAAAATGGGTCGCACGTTCTGCTATTAAGGCGGTAATATATATGACTCCGGCAGTTCCGTTTTTCTCTGTATTCCGTACCCCGCAAACCAAATATCGCGGCCTGTTCATCAACCCCGAAAATGAAACGGTGCTTGGTTACGAAAAAGACAAGGCTACGAATAAATATGATGCATTGCATGCTAATGAGCTGCGCCGTACCGATTCTACTTATAGGCTAGGCGATGGGCAGTTTGCCAAAGTGGATTTCAGGAAAATGGGTAAGGATGGTAAATTCCTTACAGTTACCCCAAGCCCTGCATTCAATAATCCTATAAGCGGTTCATTTGATGCTTATGGTCAGCGTGAAGGCAGTTCAGTACTTAATGCTGTTGGTAAGGGGCAGAATTTTGTACGCAGTAAGGCTAATAACCTGTTTGAAAGCAGGTTCGGTATAGAGAGCAAGCGTAATGTCGATACTTATGTGAACGCGGCATTTTCCTATACTCCTTATATGTATACTAAGGGTGAGGCTGCAAGGTTATGGGATAGCGGTAAAATGGACGCGGCAGCCGAACGTATGATAGACGGTGCGGCAAAACTGGATTACCGGGAGTTCAAGGCTGGCGCCTCGGAAATATGGCGTACCATAGTTAATAAGCCATTCTCTGATATTGATCGTGAGGCATATGCTATGAAGCGTATCCGTGAAGACGAATCCCCAGCCGACAACTTAACCAGGGAGCAGGCATATCTGGATGCCAAGCGTGACATACGCGAGGATGTTTCGCAGGCTCCTCTTTCATGGCGCCAGCGTTTAATACATGGCCGCCAGCCAGAAAAATTTACTGATAGTTTAAAAGATAAAAAACCGGAAAAACAATCTAATTATGCAGAACAGGAAGCAATGCGTAAGGCATTAAGCGAATTGCAGCCGCCAACTAACTCGGTACATTAAAGGAGTAAATACATATGTTAAATAGCTACCAGTTCCATTATGAAGTGCCGCAAACATTACCGCCAGCTAAGGATGTGCAGTTATCACAGGATAAGCAGCAGGCGAATCAGCAGGAAGCTGGCAGCAAGGCTTATGAAGACAGCATGAAAGCCTATCAAAAGAAAACATCCGGCGAACTTATGGATGCAAAACTTACTGATGAACAGTATTACAAGCAGCTTAGAAAAGAAGAAAAAGAGCAGGCGGATGCTCTAAAGAAATTGCTTGAAAAGGATAAAGATCTATCCGAGTTGCAGAAAGGCGAAATTAAATCCTTCCTTAAGTATAATGATTACAAAGAAAATTATGCAAAAATAAGCCATGATTACCATGCAAATAAAAACGATCCTGAAGCCAAGGCAAAATATGAAGAGATGCAAAAGGAATTTAAAGCTTTCAGGGAAGTGGTAGAAAATTCCCCGCAATACAAAGATAACCAGCATATAAAAAATAGCAAAGAGCTAAGTAAGCAACTGGATAATGCTAAAACGGATGATGAAAAGGCTGCTATCAGGGGAAAAATAGCACATGAGTACCGGGAATTTGCCAGGGATAATGCGCGTGATAAAGATGCTGGCGCAAAATTTGTCGAATTTGCTGAGCAGAATAAAGACAATGCATTCATTCAGAAATCCGGTATGTATGATATAGCGCAAGATACAAAGAAAAGGCTTGGCCTGGATAAATCAAAAACAGAAGATAAAAAAGAAGAATTGGGTAATATGAAGGTAACTCCTGCAGGGGCAGCGCAAGCCGGTGCTGCAAGCGGAGAAGATAAGAATCTGGCAGCTACGCAAGTAGCAGCAGCTAATGATAATGGTATTCCAAAAAGGGATAGATTTGAGTCCAGGGAGCATAACCCGGCTGATTTAGCTGTTCCAACACAGGTTTCAGGGCAGGGACAAAATAGCAAGGCTACAGCAGCGCATTTATAAAATATGCAAGTCTATAATTTTGATGGTTCCGGTAAGTTATCTAATCCTACAAGCGAGGAATTGGAAAAGGCGGATAGGACATCTTCAATTATCGCATTTACGAATGGTGTTGCCGCTGACGGGCGGCCTTACTATGCTTATCTGGCAGTAAAGCCAAGCAAATACAGGGAGTTTTATGAATTAACTGCGAACCGCCAGGTTTTACAGCTGAATGATTTTGGCGAGATTATAAAAGGTGGTTTTGAGGTTAGTCCACCCGCAGATATAATAAGTTTTATGCGTGACGAGTATGGCTTTGATGAAAATTATGAAAAGGCATTACAGGATGAGGTAACAAGGCAGCGCGGCAAATTTACCGCAAAGCAGGAAGAGAAACGCCTTATGGATATAGTGGCCATGATGAAGGCCAAAAAAACCTGATACTCTCTTAGTTATACCAAGTTTTAACGGCGCCTTGCGGTTGTATTATCCTCATTAGAGGCTGTATTTTTAATTTTCTGTTCTGCTGCCTGCGGGTTAGAAGTATTATCACGGCGCTTAATATAATCATCTATTGCTTTTTTGCCTTGGGCAACATCACGGAATGTCCATACATTATTGATGGCACCTTCCATTATAAGCGAATAAAGCGCTGTTTCAATTGCCTGGCGCACGCCAAGCTGGGTTGGTTCATTCATGGTAAAGCCAACTTCAGATTGCAGCAGGTTGCTTACTGCAAAATAGCGCAGGAAGTTCGCGTCGGCCCCAACTGAATATATAGTTTTTGAGCTGTTAACCGAGAGAATGACTTTGCCGGTTTGTATGCTTATTGCGCGCAGGTAAACTGTAACTAGGTCACGGCGGTATTGAACCGAGCCGCCAATACCAAGATAAATAGCACCAGCGCCACCGGTAACTACGTTGGAGTCATACGATACTATTCCGCCCTCGATCATCATACCGCCATAAAGAAGCGGTGGCAAGTTTGTGAGTTTTTTTCCATCTGGCCCAGCATATTGGTCGCGGGTAAGTTTAATTATCTGGCGCTCTTGCAGCAGGTGCTTAAGGCTTCCGCGTTCTGCGACAGTAAACCAGTTGTTTTTACCTGCGCTAAGCAGCGCGTTGACCAATATTGAATATCCGCCTTTAGTAACTGCGCTTGAATAATCGGTATATTGCCCGTTATTGCGGAATTGCCCCGTCTGGTCCACGAAATCATAAACAACAACCGGCACTGGCTGTGCTGGCAATGGCAGGGTCGCAAGTATGCCGCCAGCTCTTGTTTCGCTATTTACCTGCGCTTCTTCAACGAGGCCGTTTTCGTATATATTCTTATTTGAACAGCTAGCTAGAACGAATGCTGATATAGCTATAAAAAAACAATTTCTGAGAAGCATTGATATGGCCTTATAATTATAATTTATGAAAATATTTAATATTAATTTATGTCTAAATATCGGGAACAACTATTTCGCTGCTTGTGCCGCTTGCATCAACAATTGTGATGCGAATATTGCCATCTCCAGGACGAACAAATGAAACGCTTCCGCCACCAGGAAGGCTGTAATGCCCCGATGCGTTAGAGTTATCAAATATATCAGCATAAATTTTATTGGTTATCTGGCTTTCAAGGCCCTGAATTATTAATCTGTTCTGATCTAGTGCCGTAGGTAGCTTGGTCTTTGGGGTTGGCTTCACCACGCTATTCATCATTGCTGCGGTATCGTTAGGGTTAGCGGTATTGAAAAGCGCTGCGTTCTGCCCGGTGAAGGTAAGCGGGCTGGCAAGGGATGGGGTTGCATATAATGCAGAAGATAAAGCTATAAGAGATACAGCATTTGCTTTTAATGATAAGTATTTTTTGCTTTTTAGCATATAGTTCCCTTGCTGCGAATATTTGTAATATTAGTTATCTTGCGAATCTTCATCATTGCTTGTTTCTTCACGTTTCTTGCCATTTTGAATTATAACCTTGTGGTTATTGTTGCCGATCTGGTTCTCGACTGAATGGTTGCCGTGCCCTGTTTGTTCTAGGCGAAGATCGTTTGAATCACCCTTCTGCTTCTGGCTGGCGTAATTGCCATTCCCTTTCTGGGTGATAGAGGATTTGTTGGATTTTCCGCTTTGTACTATGGTTGCGACATTGCCGCCGAATTTATTTTCTTTCAGTATCTCTTCGCTGCGTGCGCGCTCATTTAATTCAGGGTTTGTAAGTATTTCGGTCTGGTAATCACTGCCTGCTGGGTTTTCATCAGCTTTTATAGCCTGTTCTTTATTGCCGTCTATAGGTTTGGAATTGCGTGGTATCTGCGTAATGTTAACATCATTTGCCGCGAATGCAGCCTGCACTATACCAGCTACTGCCAGCCCAATAATAATACCAAATGTATTTTTCATATTAACCCTCTAATAAAATAATCTGCTTTTTGACAGGCCGAATTCAATTTATTGAGTATCTAAGCTATGCCTTATTTAAGGCGTATGGAATATAAGATAATTTTTTATGTTACAAGCAAAGAAAACATGCCGCGCAGAAGCGCGGCATGTTTCCTCAATTCAGATATTAGTTCTGAGTTATAGTAATAGAGTTACCATTACCTGGCTGGCTAACGTTAGAAACGTTAGAATTGCCGGTCTGGGTAATGCTTGCAGTGTCATTGTTACCATCCTGAGTGATAGAAGCAATACCAAGGCTTCCGCTCTGGTTGATGGTAGCTACGTCAAAGCTTCCTTTTTGAACGATTTTACCATCGTTATTATTTCCAGACTGAGTGATAGAAGCCATATCATTATCAGCTGAGTTAGGAGTCTGGAAAATGGTAGCAAGGTTATGATCTCCGCTTTGATCAACATAACCTTGGTTGTAATCGCCATTCTGAATCACTGTAGCATAATCCATGAAGCCGGTCTGGTTAACAGAGCCTGTATCATAATTGCCGTTTTGCACGATGCTGCTGGTCAGGTCATGATCGCCATGATCGCTGCCCTGGCTAATTGTAGCAGTGTCATATTGGCCCTGTTGAAGGATATGAGCGCCGTTGCCGGAGTTCACCTGGGTGATGGTTGCCAGGCCGTTGCCGCCGTTTTGACCGATGATCGCATAGCTAGGATCGCTATCAGGATTGAAGGTATCGTTACCATCCTGGCTGATAGAAGCAAGGTTGTCATGCGAAGATGAGCCCTGGGTGATATTTGCTGTCAACTGGCCTAAGCTTGCGCCATTGGTCTGGTTTACAGTAGCGCCGTTGGTGGTACCATCTTGAGATAGTTCAACTGTGCTACCTGTGCCACCCTGATTGATGGTAGTAGTGTTGCCGCTACCTTTCTGGATGCCGAAGCTGCCAGATGTAGTTACATTGTTAGAGGTGCCATTCTGGGTAACGTTCAGGCCGTTGCTGGAACCATCCTGTACGAATGAATCTCCTGAAGCACCTACGGTGTTGCTGTTTCCGGTTTGGGCAATTGAAGCTGAAACGCCGCTGCCAGATTGGGTGATGTATACGCTATTGGTATCAGCCAGTGCGCTTTGAGCGAACAGGAGAGCAATAGCGGAAGTGAGAAGAAGTTTATTTGTCATAGACTATTCCTTAAAGTTAGTAGGTTAAACACATCATAGGATTAATATTAAAAATATTAATATTAATGTTTTAACATAAAGAGATTTGCTGGCCCTTTATGTTAATTCTGGTGGATGGAAATTGAACCGCCATTTCCTGTCTGGCTGACAGAAATGAAGTTTGCATTTCCTTCCTGAATTATAGTTGAACTGTTCCCGTTGCCGCTTTGTGTTACTAAAGCAGTGTCATTAAATCCGCTTTGCGAAATTGTAGACTGGTTATAGTTGCCGCTTTGGATAACTTCCGCATTATCATTATTGCCAGATTGTAGTATCTGCGAGAAATTATTATCGCCGCTTTGAGTTACTGATGCGATATCATTATTCCCTGATTGGGTTATCAAAGAAACGTCATTATCACCGGTCTGTGTTACCCATGCCTGGTTAGAGCTGCCGGACTGTGTGATTTCAGAAGAATCATTTGAGCCTTCCTGTATAAGATATGCTTCCTGGTTCGGCCCTGCCTGAGAAATTGTTGCAATTCCATAATCGCCTGATTGGGTTATTTCAACAATATCATTGTTTCCTGATTGGCTTACTGTTGCACTGCCGAAATCGCCAGCCTGCATTATATATACACTATTGCTGTCAGCCAGGGCTGTTTGGGAAAATAAAATTATGGATAATACTGATACTGCTGCTTTTCGGCTCTTTAACATATGCTTATCCTGAATATTAGGTATTAAGATACTTGGGAGGAGATTACTCCCCCCAAGTATTTAGTAATTAGTTCTGAACAATAGTTAAGCTGTTACCATTTCCTGGCTGGCTAACGTTAGAAACGTTAAAGCTGCCATTCTGGGTGACACTTGCATTATTGTTGTTACCTGATTGGTCAATTGTGGCATTATCAGCAAAGCCGTACTGAGCGATGCCGGCAGTGTTGCCATTTCCGCTCTGGTTTATGAGAGCAGTGTCAGATTCGCCGTTCTGAATGATAGAAGCGGTGTCATTATCGCCAGATTGCGTAATGGTAGCTACGCCTTCATCGCCGCCAGGTCCCTGGGTGATGGAAGCATAGTCATAATCACCGCTCTGATTTACAGTTGCTGTAGATTCAGCAATATTCTGGGCGATATAGGCTTGGTCATGATCACCGCTTTGGGTAATGCTGGCGGTACTTGGCATGTCACCTGCATCAAAATCTACAGGATCGCTGCCATTTTGTGTAATGGATGCAATGCTGTTAGAAGAAGTGCTGGTCTGGGTTATGGAAGCCTGGTTAAGGCCGATACCTTCACCATTAGACTGGTTTATCCCAGCAGTATTGCCGGTACCATCCTGATTAAGGTTAGCTACTTCTCCAAGCTGAGTCTGAACGATAGTAGCAGAGTTGCCAGTACCATTCTGAACTCCCCAGCCGCCGCCGGTTGTTACGGAGTTAGAAGTGCCATTTTGTGTAACTGATAGTGAGTTAGATGTTCCATTTTGCTGGAATGAGTCAGAAGGCGTGCCAACATTGTTGCCACTACCGGTCTGTGATATGCCAGCCGTTCCGCCAGACCCACTCTGAGTTATGTATACGCTGTTGCTATCAGCAAATGCGCTGGTGGTTAATAACGAAATGGCAAAAGCGGTGCTAATTAATAGATTGTGTTTTGTAAGCATTTTTATCATCCTTTTAGTAAGAGGTTGTTTAAGAAGAAAATAACCAGAAAAATACTCACCCCCGCCTTAAGCCGTTTGCTTGCTTATGGCGCTTATTTTAGAATTTTTTTGTCTTGTTAATTTACGGTTAACGAGAATTAAAAAATAACTAATTAAGTCAGGGTGATGTATATGATTTAATATTTGATGTCAATATAATTTATAGTTTAGGTTGTAACAAAATCGGATATATTTTTACATTAAATTCTCGCTGATTTTTTTATAAAACTACTTTTATCAATTTAAAATCAAATAAGTATAATTTTTAATCTAAGCATGCATCATTGTTAGCCAATCATTTTTTATTAAGAAAATTTATTTAATATTGGTAGTTTTTAACTTTTTTCCATGCCTTAAAAAATTAAAGAGATAAACACATTCCCGCTTTGTATAAAAAGTGGAAATTATAATTTATATTTTCTGGCTGTAGGTTCCCGATTAGATATTGGTAAGTTTAATTATAGTCAAATTATCTTTGATTTTTTTTATTCAGAGAGTAAGACACATAGCATAGAAAACAAACAATGTGGTTGACTGAGGTCAAACTAAATTAAATTTTTAGTCTAGAGGGATATTAATAAATGGCAGATCAGGAAAGACGGTGCGATGTTTCTATTGTCATGCCGCTTTATAATTGTGAAAAAACGGTTGAAAAAGCAATTTGTTCAGCACTTTCCCAAACTGTTTCCAATATAGAAATTATCGTTGTTGATGATTGTTCGAAGGATCAGTCGGCAGCTGTAGTTGAAAGGATAGCAGCAAAAGATGGCAGGGTAAAGCTCATAAAGCTTCCTGAAAACTTAGGTGTAGGCGGCGCGCGCAAAAAAGCCTTGGAAAATGTATCGGGTGAGTTTATGACATTGCTTGACGCGGATGATTGGTATTTGCCAGATAGGATAGAGCATCTTTTACAAGCAGCAAAAAATTTGAATGCTGATATTGTGTGCGATAACTTATATTTATTTGATCATGCACTAGGGCGCATAGTTGGTAAGACCGAGTATGGCTGGAAAAATAAAATAAGGCCTTTGGGAGGCCGTGAGGTTTTTGATTTAGATAACGCCTTTTGCAGGCACCATTTGGGAACTACGCAGCCTATTATCAGGACTTCTTTTATAAGAAAAAATAATATCACTTATGATACCACATACAGGTGCGGTGAAGATTTTTTATTCCTCTCAGAGCTTATATTAAGCGGTGCAAAATCCTATATCATTCCATATACAGGATATGTTTATATACACAGGATTTCACCGAGTGCGAGGACTGTTGCGCCAAATTCCACTGCTGACCATGGATATGAAGGGATACTCAAATCCTGCGACCATCTGTTAGAAAAATATGGTAATAAAATGACTAAGGTGGAGCGCGATGCTCTTAAGAAGAGAAAAAACTCGATTATATATTGGACAATCTACAATTATGATTTTCTTCCGTCTATACATAGGAAAGATTATAGAAAGATCTTTACACTAATAAGAAAATATCCGTTTTTGTGGGCAATTAAATTTTATACTGTTAGAAACCGCATACAGAATTTATTGATGATTAACAGTAAGAATAATGTAAAATACATGCAAATATGCAGCAATATATGCAATTAGAAAGAGACTAATCAAAAATGGATATTGATATTGTATATACCTGGGTAAATGAGAAAGATTTGGAATGGAAAAAGAGGCGTCAGGAGTTTGCCAAAAAAGAAACCGGCATTGATTTGCAGTATCGGGCAGGTGAGGCCCGGTTCCAGGACAATAATGAGCTTAGGTACAGCTTGAGAAGTATAGAAAAGTACTTTCCTTCCGTACGTAATATTTTTATCGTCCATACAGGTGCTGCTCCAGAGTGGCTTAAAAATAATAATCAGGATTTGTTTTTTATTTCACAAGAAAGCATATTGCCTTCACATTGCCGTCCAGTATATCAGTCTGACGTGATAGAAGCTTTTTTATATAAAATACCAGGGTTGGCTGAGCATTATATTTATGCAAATGATGATTTTTTCTTTTGCCATCCACACCAAGTATCTGATTTTTTTGACAGCGAGGGAAGAGCGCGGGTAGGTATAAGGCAGCGCTTGGCAGGCGAAGGGAAAAAAGCTGCGCTAACATTCCGTCAATCAGAAAGAAATTCTGCCAGGGCCATTAAAAAGCATATAACTATCCCTAAACCAATTACGGTAAGTTATCCATGGATCCCGCTCCCTATTCGCTGCATGTTAAAGAAATGCCTGCCGATTAATACAATGGCACATGTGGCCCAGCCCTTTAGAAAATCTATATGGGAAGATTTCCATAATGTGTTTTCTGAGGAAATTAAAATACTTTGCCAAAGCAGGTTTCGCTCTCCAAATGGTTTTGCTACAAATTTAATGGCTAACCATTATGCATTATCAATTGGCAAAGCAGTTTTTGATTATCAGGACCAGAATGACTATTTAGGTAGAGGGCAGCCGCTTGAAGACAGGATAGCATTTAAAAAAGACTTGCAGGAAAACAGCAGTAAGATCAGGCGGTTTTGCCTAAATGATGAGGTCTCAAATGGCGAAGATGGTTGGAATGATTATGTTTCTGAGCTATTAAATGGGTTTTTCCCTGAGCCAAGCCGCTGGGAAATTGTTTAATAATAATTTTACAGCGTTTGTTTTATACGTGATTTATGACGTACTTCCTGAATCGCTGTATACATCATTATAAAAAATATAATGCTGAATATTGCTTGTACACAGCAATACATTGTAATAGCTGTCATAACATCCAGATTATATTTATAGCTTCCAAATAATACACCGAATACGCTGCTGAGGCGAAGAACCTCAAATATAAAAGAACGTTTCTGTTTTTCAAGAATTTGCAAAGTATAGCTAACAGGATGGAATGTTAAGCCGAACAAATAAGATATACTGAATATATGTATATAAGGAACTGCATCCGTCCAGTTTTCGCCAAAAACAATCGGCACGAAATATTTTGCACTTATATTTAAAATAAAAAGCCATGATGCAACAATAGTGAATTGGAAACGTATAAGTTTCAAAAACCTTTTATGCATCATTTCCGGGTCGGAATCCTTTATCTTTGAAGCATCCCCTAAATAAACCTGAAGTATGGAGGTGCTTATCATAATAAGCGGCCTGCCTATTATGCGATTTATAAGGAAAAGAAATCCGGTGATGACTGTAGAATTGTATAATGCAGGTATGGTAATCAGCAATATTCCATCCCCAGCTAATGTGCTTATAATAACCGATAGGCTTGAAAATAATGGAAAATTACGGAATTTCCACATAAGGAACTTCATTTTCGCAAGTGATACAGTTTTCAACATTCTTTTTGGTTCATGCATTAGATTTTTAAACAGCATGGTAACGCCTGAAGCCTGCCCTATAACAAAACCTATTATCATTCCCCATATGTTCGCACCTGAAAGGCCAAGTACTATCTGCACAATAGGACCGCTATAACCCTGATATACTTTGGTCTTGGAGAGGACTTTGAACGCTTGCTTATAAGTGGCATACGCTACCCCGATCTGGTAAGAGCCTATTGCAAAAAGTCCCAGCGGTATCATCATGCGGTATGGCCATAACAATCCGAATGCTTGCTTAGCAAATCCGGGAAGTTCATCAACAAAGAACAAGATAATGCTTATGGATGTGCAGAATAAAATCAGCGATGCAAAGCAGATCGCTATCATATTACTTGCTTCTTCCTCGGTCTTGGATAATGGGATTGCGACTTCATAGCGCAATGATACAATCAATGAAAGTACAGATACTGTTGTCATGTAAATCCCAAGTACGCCAAACTCATCAGGCGTATATATGCGGGTGAGGGCAGGCGAGAGTATAACAGAAGCCATCTGGCCAAGGGCTGTTCCTATGAACATCATAAGAACGTTACGTGCAAAACTACCATGAGCCAGTTTTTCGCCAAGCTTTATGTTTTGCCGCAGGACAAAATCTTTAAGTGTTTTCATATATATAACGGAAATCTATATTTAATTTGGGCTGCATAATAGCATTAAAAGCCTTTGTGTCTATATTGTCATTGCGATAAATGCCATGGGGCTTTATAAGCCGCTAATATATTGTAATACAGTATAAAACTTATGCTTGCGCTTGAGGTATTTAAGTTTAGATTAAGGCGCTTGCAACTTTAAGGTTTACTATAGTAATGACAAAAGAAATTAAAGCCCTGACATCTGCGCGCGGGATAGCAGCCTGCCTCGTAATGATCTATCATTTTCACCAGCTTGATAATATTTCTTCGGAAGCGCTGCTGTCATTTATAAAAAAAGGCTATTTATGGGTCGATTTCTTTTTCGTGCTAAGTGGCTTTGTAATGGCCATGACTTACAATGCAAAATTTGCGGGAAGTTATTCGTGGCATAATCACAAGGAATTTTTACTGCGGCGCATTGGAAGGATATATCCGATGTATATATTCATAACCTTGGTTATTTCCGCTTACTCGCTTATTGTTTATGGTGGTTATAGTGGAGTCCATAGGCCTGCTGTAAATCTGGATGATCCTGTTTTAGCGCATATAACTAATATTTTTATGATACAGGCATGGGGATTTGGTAAAAGCATTGGTGGGCCAACATGGTCTATAAGTACGGAGTGGGCAGCGTATCTTTTATTCCCGATCTTAATTCACCTTGCGATTTTTTCACGCTTGCATTTTTCTTGGCTGGCTGCACTGGCAGCATCAATGTGCCTTTATTATATTGCCGGCACCTATGTACCAAGTAAGTCGCAGAACGGGCAGCTTGATGTATATTATGGCATAAATGCTTTGCCGCTTCTACGCTGTATATCAGGATTCTATTTTGGACTTTTCATATTCCGTTTTGTAAAAACGAAAGAAATATTTTTCATTTATAAAGATAGCGCGGCGCTGGCGATAATTTTCTGCCTTATCCTGTTAATGGCTATCAATGCAAATGATTTGCTTATATATCCGTTCCTGCCCTTATTTGTTCTAACTCTATATGGAAATAAAGGCTATGTAGCACGTTTTTTTGCAAACCAATTATTCTATATGCTTGGTTTGCTTTCTTATTCTATTTATTTGCTGCACCATCATTTCCTTGTATTGCTTACGCAGTTGCAAATACGCCTATCTGTATATATGCCGCAAATGGCAGCAAATATTACTGCTGCGGCAATAGTATATTCCCTGGTTATCGGGGGTGCCTATTTATGCTATCGATATATTGAAAAGCCAAGCCGCAAATGGTTTAGGAGATATTCCCATAAGGAATAAGCTTTTAATGGTGGGCCCGGGAAGAGTTGAACTTCCGACCTCACGCTTATCAGGCGTGCGCTCTAACCACCTGAGCTACGAGCCCTTCCGTGCCTAAAAATGAAAAGGAAACGAAAAGAAGCATGTTTCTAGGGCGCATCGAGGTAAAAGTCAACGCCAAAAGTCGCTATTTTGCCTAAGGAATTTAAGCTTCGCTGGTTACGCGGTTGCGGCCATTATGTTTTGAGGAGTAGAGCGCGTCATCGGCACGCTTTATCAAGGTAAGCAGGGTGTCGCTTTCAGGGCGGAAACGGGAAACCCCCAGGGAAACCGTTATACTTCCGAATGTTTCGCCGGTATCCCTGCGTTTCAGGGCTTTCCCGGCTATACTGGTCCTTATCATTTCAGCAACCTTTACTCCGCCTTCTATTGGGGTTTCGGGAAGGAAAACCACGAATTCCTCACCGCCGAAACGGGCTACCACGTCACGCCCCTTTATGGTGTCTGTTAACGTACGGGCTACGATTTTCAGTACTTCATCGCCCAGTAAATGCCCAAATTTATCATTGAATTGCTTGAAATGGTCGACATCAATCATAAGCAGGCATAATTCAAGGTTATTTTCCTTGGATATCATCATCTGCTCATCAATCAGGCGTTCAAATGATTTGCGGTTATATACTCCGGTTAGAAAATCCCGCTGTGCCTCAACCGTAACCTGCTGCAGGTCTTTACGGAGGTGGTTTATCTCGCGGGTGGATTCTTCTAATTTATGGGATATATTTTCGCCACTGGCGCGGAGTTTAGCCGTGGCATCTATAAGTTCTTTGAATACGTTTTTTACATCTGGATTATCACCAAATTCCTTGGCGATGTTTTCGAGGTATTGATCGGTATCATGGTTGTAGCTCTTGGTTTCACCGCTAAAATCATTCACTATGCGTAATGCCTCAACCAATATTTTCTGGGCATTGGCTGTCGCGTCATCCAAAACTTTCTGGTTACGGTTGGATATAATATATTTATGGTATAGATAGGAATTATTTTCCTTGGTAAATCCAAGGTTATTGCTGATTATAGTTCCTATTTCATGGTTTAATTCACTATTGTCGCCCAGTGCATAATGGAACCATACAGAATAATTCTCAGGCGTAGGCGCAATCCCATGCGACTGCATGGATTTAAGCGCTTGTCCGGCAAATACGGAGAGGTTAAGTTCGGGATTATGTAAATCCATGGGGAGGCCTTTTGTTAAGCCTTAATGATAGCAATTTATAGTTAATAAACCATTTAACTATTTTCCTTGTCAAAGCCCATTTCAGCCCACAGCCTGTCGATTTTGTCTATAACAGACTGTTCCATATGAATTTTATTTCCCCATTCGCGGTTAGTTTCGCTTTCCCATTTGTTGGTGGCATCCAGCCCGGCTTTGCCTCCGAGTCCTGAAACCGGGGAAGCAAAATCCAGGTAATCAATCGGGGTGTTTTCGATGAGCGTCATATCGCGCACAGGGTCCATGCGTGTGGAAATAGCCCAGATAACATCTTTCCAGTCGCGGCAGTTGATGTCATCATCTACTACAATAACCCATTTAGTATACATGAACTGGCGCAAAAATGACCATACTCCCATCATGACGCGCTTGGCGTGTCCGGCATAGGCTTTTTTTATTGATACTACTGCCACGCGGTATGAGCAGCCTTCCGGCGGCAGCCAGAAATCTACAATTTCGGGGAATTGCTGCTGCAGTAACGGAATGAATATTTCATTTAGTGCTTCGCCAAGCACCGAAGGTTCATCTGGCGGCCTTCCGGTATAGGTGCTGAGATATATAGGGTCTTTACGCATGGTGATGGCTGATATGGTAAAAACTGGGAATTTCTCCACCGAGTTATAATAGCCGGTATGGTCGCCATATGGCCCTTCATCGCCATATTCATCAAGGCTTACAAAACCTTCCAGGACTATTTCTGATTGTGCAGGAACTTTTAAAGGAATTGTTTTGCAATCCACCAGCTCGACTTTAGAGCCACGCAGCAAACCAGAGAACTGGTATTCCGAGAGAGTATCGGGAACCGGGGTAACGGCTGCAAGTATAGTTGCCGGGTCAGCTCCTATAACTACAGCAGCCGGAAATGGCTCATTTTTTTCCTTTGCCCAACGCGAGTGCTGCTGCGCTCCGCCGCGGTGCTTAAGCCAGCGCATCAGGGTTTTGTTTTTACCCAGAACCTGCATGCGGTAAATGCCTAAATTAAAATTATCCTCGCGTGCATCGCTGGGGCCTTTAGTTACTACCAGCGGCCATGTTATAAGGGGGGCTGGTTCACCCGGCCAGCAGGTTTGGACAGGCAGTTTTGATAAATCAATATCATCGCCTGTAAGCACTATTTCCTGGCACGGAGCTTTGACGACTGTTTTAGGCGACATGGTCATAGCGGTTTTGAGTACCGGAAGCATTTCCCATGCTTCCCTCCAGCCGCTTGGTGGTTCTGGTTGTTTGAGGAATGCAAGTGTTTTTCCGATCTCGCGCAGTTCTTCTGGCTTGCGGCCCATGCCTTTTGCAACGCGTTCTACAGTTCCAAATAAATTGATGAGTACCGGTATATCGCTGCCAACTACGTTTTCAAACAACACAGCCGGACCACCTGAAGCTATAAGCCTTGTGCCTATTTCTGTCATTTCAAGGTTGGTAGATACCGGGGTTTTTACACGCAGCAGGAGCTTTTCTTTTTCCAGTTCTGAAATGAAATCACGCAGCGATGAGAAAGCCATAACTATAAAATCCTATGGATTTTTGCGTACAGCTTGCAGCTTCAGCAAATTTTCCGGAGTAATATTTTTAGGGTCTGCATCAAGCGGCAGTCCCGGATTATAGTCAGGGTTGAACGGGTCAACCTTTCCGGCTGCTTCCCTGGCTTCTTGGTAGGATTTATTGGCAGCTTTCCATGAGTTAGCTTTATCGCTTTCCAATATAGAAAAAACTGCGCTGTCAAAAGCGATCATTCTTGCCAGTTCCGCGTCGGCTTTTTTTATAGCTTCATCGCTTGCGTCGGAATGCTTGCCTTTAAGTTCTTTTAGTGTTTCCAGTTCAACCGATTTCAGGAATGTGTGCGTGCTGACCTTTGTTTCAACGGCGCCTTTTTTCATAGTGAATGCACCCTTGGAAATTGGAAGGGCAATTCCATTATCGGTGGTGGCATACAGAGCTTTTTCCAGCGCCTGTGAGGTAAGGTTAGCAAGTCTGTTATCAATACCGTCGCGCTTCATCAATTCACCGGAATATTTCACACCATAAGAAAGCCCTTCGACAAATGCCATAGGGTTGAATTGCAATACCCCTTCTTCTTTCCATTTGGCAAGCAGGTCGGGTGCAGTGCCACCGGTTCCCAGCTCAACGGCCTTGCGGCCATCACCAAGCGTTCCCACTGAATAGGATGTGCCTTTGCCAGCAAGTTCGATATCAGTATAGAAATCGCCCATGATATTAGAGCATACGAGCAAAGTGTCTTTGAGCCCACCGGTAAAATATTTGGCGGCGGCTTCGCTTGATTTTAAAATTTCGAACTGCGCCTTGGGATATGCATGAGCAATGGTTTTTACTTCTTCACGAGCTATTTCATAATACGAATCATCGTCAAACCCGAAGATAATTTTTTTCTTGTTGGTGACGGCATCGACAAACACATTTTTAATAGATTGTTTGAGGCGGTCACGGTCAAGCACCGTTATCATGGCAATATTATTTTCGCCAAGATTTTTAGATAAGATTCCGTCGCCACTTCCATCATAAACCTTGATGCTTCCGCCTGTGAACTGAAACGGCTTGTAATGGTCCTTGGTTGCCGACAAGCGTATTATTGAGGAGTTGACAGGGGCTTTAAATCCGTCTTTTTCGCGAACCAGTTTCCAGAATTCGCGTACTGCTTCGCTGTAGGACTGGTCGAGCGCGATCATGAGCATAGCTGACTGCGGGGAACGGTTTGCAAGTATAGCATGTACGTTATCAATCAAAAACCCGGTGGCAAGCAAAGGTGCGCCCTTGTCATTTTTTGCAATGTTACCAGCTTTATCTTTTTCCAGCGCATAATTAGCTATTTTGTCGCTTGCTCCCATTTCAAACAGTTTTTGTGAGAGCATTTTATTTAAGGCAACATCATATTCGGAAATAACGGTTGCCTTGCTTCCGTGCATTATTTGTTTTGCTTTTTCAATTTTAGCAGTGCTTCCATCTAAAAAATCTGTAACTTGTTTCAAGGTAGTTGAAAACAAGCGGATTGAGCTGCCAACGCCAAGTTTTTCCTCGGTGATCTTTTCTTTCCCGTCGAGTCCGGTATATACGATCTTCATTGTGCCGTTATTAACGCGTGCTTCCAGTGTGTTGCTGGAATTGCAATACATTGCAAGTACTTCAAAAGGTGTATCTATATTCCACACAGCAGGCTTATAGGTCGAGCGTTTGGCGAGTGCGTCTGATACGCCGCGTTCAAGTGTAACCTGCAAATCATCGCGCCATTTTGCATTGGGGCTGCCTATTTTATTAAGGCAGGCTTTAACCGCAGCGGCAAAAGCTGCCATATTCTGCTCGGAGGTTTCTGGTTTATGCTGCTCGCGAAGGTTATCGACCTTGTTTTGCAATTCTTTTTGTGCTGCCTTATCATTAAGGATGAATTTCAGGGACTTTTTCTGTTCCAGGCGGGTTATGGTTTCCAGCATCTGCTTGTCAGATGGTGTAATGCCGGGACCTTTGAGATACACAGCATTTCCATCATTCTTTACCTGTGCTATTGCGGTGGCAACTGCTTCACCGTTGGTAAGGACGCGGCTTGCAAGGTCCATAGGAGCAAGCTTGTTTGGAATATTCAGCATGTTCATCAACGGGACAAGCGCATTCCATGCGGCAAGCGCACCTTCCTCAGGCGGAGTAATTATAAGCCCATATTTTTTTGAATAATCCAAAGCCATAGAAAAACAAAGTCCCTTGTAGTATATATAGGAAAGCGCAAGTTAAATTAATACTCTTCCAACATCAAGAAATATCTATTTTGCTGTAATAAAAATACACAAAGTTTTTTTGATCTGTTTCATGGAGATTTTGCAGGAGTGTTTTTTATATATGCTTCTTTATATTGCACTGCAGCAAAGGATGGCGGATTTCTTATAAAAATACTGGACAATTAGCTTTGGCTTACCTACATAGAAGTCAAATTCATACATGCAAGGAGAACACCTATGACAGCAGCTAATGATATTGTAATTGTAAACGCCGTACGTACACCGGTTGGTACATTCAACGGCGCATTAAGCTCGCTTTCTGCCCACAAGCTTGGCGAAATCGTAATTAAGGAAATTATCGCCCGCACTAAAATTTCTGGCAGTGATGTTTCGGAAGTTATTTTAGGACAGATTCTAACCGCCCATGCGGGACCAAACCCGGCGCGCCAAGCTTCGCTTAATGCTGGTCTTCCAAAGGAAGTCCCGGCTTGGGGTATAAACCAGCTTTGTGGTTCTGGCCTTCGTGCGGTTTGCCTTGGTTATCAGGCGATAAAGAATGGTGATAGCAGTATTGTGATAGCGGGCGGGCAGGAAAGCATGAGCCAGGCACCGCATGCGGTGCCTATGCGTACTGGTGTAAAAATGGGAAGCGCTACATTGGTTGATACTATGCTCTACGATGCGCTGGTTGACCCATTCCATAATGTGCATATGGGGGTAACCGCTGAAAATATAGCAAAGCAATTCGGTATAACCCGCGAAGAGCAGGATGCGCTAGCGCTAGGGTCGCAGCAGAAAGCTTCCGCAGCTATAAAAGCAGGGAAATTCAAAGATGAGATAGTCCCGGTGGTAATAAGTGGTCGCAAAGGCGACATAACTGTTGATACCGACGAACACCCTAAAGCCGACACTACATCGGAAACCCTTGCCAAGTTAAAACCCGCTTTTGATAAGGCCGGTACGGTGACTGCTGGTAACGCATCCGGCATAAATGACGGTGCGGCTGTGGTTATGCTTATGACAAGGGCAGATGCCGACAAGCGCGGTCTTAAGCCAATGGTTACCATAAAATCATGGGCGCATGCTGGTGTAGATCCAGCTATAATGGGAACTGGGCCTATTCCGGCAAGTAAAAAAGCGCTGGCCAAAGCGGGCTGGGCAATTGGGGATTTAGATTTGATTGAAGCCAACGAAGCATTTGCGGCACAGGCGATTTCAGTTAACCGTGAAATGGGTTGGGATATGAATAAGGTGAACGTAAACGGCGGGGCTATAGCCCTTGGCCATCCTGTAGGCGCATCAGGCGCCCGCGTTCTTACTACACTTATTTATGAAATGGCGCGCCGGGATGCAAAAAAAGCCATAGCTACCCTCTGCATAGGCGGCGGTATGGGCGTTGCAATGTGCGTGGAACGTAATTAGAGACGGAGAAAGAACATGACCAAAAGAATAGCAGTTGTATCAGGTGGAACCCGTGGGATAGGCTCAGCAATCTCCATAGCTATGAAAAAGGCTGGTTATAAAGTTGCAGCTACCTATGCGGCGCGTGACGATGTCGCTGAGGAATTCAGCAAGGAGCATGGAATTGCAGTATTTAAATGGGACATAGCTGATTATGATGCCTGTGTGGAAGGTATAAAAAAAGTATCGGCGAAACTGGGCGGCCATGTTGATATACTGGTCAATAATGCAGGGATCACCCGTGACGGTGCTATGCACAAAATGGATGCGAAGCAATGGAGCGATGTTATCGAAACCAACCTCAATTCCTGTTTCTATATGTCGCGTGCTGTTATCGATTCAATGCGTGACCATAAATTCGGGCGCATTATCAATATAAGCTCGATGAACGGCCAGCTTGGTCAGTTCGGCCAAACCAATTATTCTGCTGCAAAGGCTGGTATCTTTGGATTTACCAAAGCTTTGGCACGCGAAACTGCCAGCCGCGGTATCACTGTAAATGCCATTGCACCTGGCTATATCGCAACCGAAATGGTGAAAGCGGTTAAAGAAGAAGTTATGAAAAAGATAGTTGAGGGCATACCAGTTGGGCGTTTAGGAGAGCCTGAAGAAATTGCACGTGCTGTGGTTTTCCTGGCTGCAGATGAAGCATCATTCATTACCGGCGAAACTATTTCAATAAATGGCGGTCAGCATATGGAGTAAACTGTTTATGCAGCTTAAATCTTTTTCATGTATTTGCTGCGTACAGCCACCATATCCATAAGGGCAAGTAAAACTCCTGAAACAACGAAAACCACATGGATTATTATCATCCATTTTATGTGGGGTTCTGGTGTTTTTCCTATATCCATAAATATTTTAAGCAGGTGTATACCGGAAATAGCCACTATCGAGGCTATAAGCTTTAATTTAAGTGTTGAAAAATCAACGCTGCCTTTCCATTCAGGGTTATCCTTATGATTAGCGGTATCTATTTTCGAAACAAAATTCTCATATCCAGAAAAGATTACTATAAGTAATAGGTTAGCTGCCAATGACAGGTCAATAAGTGATAATATTCCAAGCACTACATCATTTTGTGAAATGGTGGGAAGCGCTGTAAATAAATGTATAAGTTCTTGCATAAAGCTTATAAGCAAAAGCACCAGTCCAAGCGCCAAGCCTAGGTACATTGGCGCCATAAGCCAACGGCTGGCAAATAATGTGCGTTCTATCAAATGCTCAAGTGGGGTATTGCTCATAATGCTTTTTGGCTCCTTATATTTCTTTACATTATAATAGACATAACAATTTACAACTTGTCGAATAATTTATTTGTTCATCCTAGCCATTTTGTAAACGATAGTGTAGAGGGAAGGCAGGAATTTTGTTAATACTGAATATAACGGTCAGAATATGAAAAAACCGGCATCCAAAAACATTCCTGAGCAGGTATTGCTCGAAAAGCTAAAGCAGGCGCAAAAACAGGAATCTTTTGCTCTTCTTACGACACTTGGCACAGGTATGGATGGAATTTCAGATGAAGTTGCAAAAGAGCGCCTACTGCAAAATGGCAAGAATATTGTAAGCGGTGAGGGGATAGAGGCATGGTATATCCAGCTTCTGCATTGTTTCTTGAACCCTTTCAATGCAGTTCTTACCATACTTGCGCTTATATCATGGCTTACTGGTGATATGGAAAGCGTTGTAATGATGGCCATAATGGTTGCCATAAGTGTAGGTATTAAATTTTTTCAGGAATACCGTTCTTCAATAAAAGCAGAAGAACTCAAAAACATGGTACGCACCAGCGTCACCGTGAACCGTATTGACGAAAACGGCCTAAGCCGTAAATTCGATATCGATATGCAGGATCTGGTAGTGGGTGATATCATCCATCTATCGGCGGGAGATATTATACCGGCTGATGTCCGAGTATTATACGCCAAGGACCTGTTCATATCACAGGCCATGCTTACTGGCGAATCGCTGCCGGTGGAGAAATTCGCGGAAGCTACTTATGTGCCTATCGGCAGCATGGACCTGCATACTATCGGTTTTATGGGTACAAATGTGGTAAGCGGCAGCGGGCTGGTAGTTGCGCTGGCCACCGGGCGCGAAACTTATTTCGGATCACTTGCCCGGGCGATAACCGGCGAACGCCCGCAAACCAGCTTCGATAAGGGTGTTAAGAACGTTAGCTGGCTCATGATAAAATTCATTCTTGCCATGGCGCCGATGGTGTTTCTAATTAATGGTTTTTCCAAGCATGACTGGACGCAGGCATTGCTATTTGCTATTTCCATAGCAGTAGGTTTAACCCCGGAAATGCTTCCAATGATAGTAACCTCGAACCTTGCCAAAGGCGCTATTGCCCTTGCCAGGCGCAAGGTAGTAGTGAAGAGGCTCAACGCTATACAGAATTTTGGGGCGATGGATGTGCTATGCACAGACAAGACCGGGACGCTGACCCAGGATCATATCATACTTCATGACCATCTGGATATTGACGGTGAACCAAGCAATGAAGTGTTGGATTACGCATGGCTTAACAGCTACCACCAGACCGGACTAAGGAATTTGCTAGACAGTGCGGTTATTGATGAAGCCGATAAGGAATATAAGGAAGGCGGACGGCTGGATGAGTTAAAACTTTGGCAGAAGATAGACGAGATACCATTTGACTTCCAACGCAGGCGTATGTCGGTTATTGTTTCCCAGCCGGATGGTCGGCATATGCTTATATGCAAAGGTGCGGTGGAAGAGCTGCTCGCAGTTTCCAGCAATTACATACATAACGGAAAAATTTTGCCGCTGGACGATAAAGCACGGGAAAAATTCCGTGAATTGGCTCAGACATTGAATGAAGACGGCTTCCGTGTGCTTATTGTTTCGTATAAAGATATAACTGTAAGCCAAACAGTATATGACAAGCGTGATGAATCTGCACTTACAATAAAAGGCTTCCTCACTTTCCTGGATCCGCCTAAGGAGACGGCGCGGGTAGCACTTGCGGCGCTTAAAGAATATGGTGTTGATGTTAAGGTTCTTACCGGCGATAACGCAACAGTAACCCGCAAGATATGCAATGATGTGGGGTTGGATATAAAAGGCTCAGTCGATGGTGTGCAGCTTGATAAGCTTACTGATGGCGAGCTTTATGAAATTGTAGAGAAAAATACGATTTTTGCCAAGCTGTCACCCATGCAGAAATCGCGTATAATATTAGCGCTGAAAGCTGCCGGACATACTGTAGGGTTTCTTGGGGATGGCATTAACGATGCCCCGGCGCTGCGCGTTGCTGATGTCGGGATTTCAGTTGATACGGCGGCTGATATAGCCAAGGAATCAGCAGATATCATACTTCTTGAAAAAAGCCTGCTGGTTCTGGAGGAAGGTGTTATTGAAGGGCGCAAGGTGTTTGGAAATATTGTGAAATATTTGAAAATGGCGCTTTCTAGCAATTTCGGCAATATGTTCAGCGTTTTGGGAGCTAGTATATTCCTGCCGTTCCTGCCAATGCTTCCTGTGCAGATACTTATCCAGAACCTGCTTTATGACATTTCGCAGGTGGCAATCCCTTTTGATAAGGTGGATGATGATTACCTGCGTAAACCCCGGAAATGGGAGGCTATTGAGCTTAAGCGTTTCATGTTGTTTATTGGCCCGGTCAGTTCTATTTTTGATTATGCCACTTTTGCGCTCATGTGGTTTATTTTTGCTGCCAATACTATGGCAGAACAATCACTTTTCCACACTGGCTGGTTCGTATCAGGTTTACTAACCCAGACCCTTATAGTTCATATGATACGCACAGAAAAAATGCCGTTCATTGGCAGCCGCGCTTCAAATGCCTTGCTTATTACAACAATACTTGCAATGGCGGCAGGTGTAGTGCTTCCATATACAAGCGTGGGCGCTGCTGCGGGAATGGTTCCGCTCCCGCTTACATATTTTGGCTACTTAGCAGCTATATTATTTGGGTATTGCCTGTCGGTTACCATTATGAAACGCTGGTATATTAGAAGATTTGGCCAGTGGCTTTGAGATAGGCTTATGGCTTAAGGTAAACAGTCCTTAGCGGGATAATATTACTTAGCTATTCGTCTTTAACTAAGCTTCAGCAGCTTCTTCCGGCGGCGGGGCTGGCGGAGTTTCATTTGGCTTATCCGGCGATTCAGCGGCTTTACGTTTGCGCGGGTCATATGGTTCCTGCTGCGGTATAGGAACCGGGTCTAGAAGGCGGCGTGTAAAGAATTTATCTTCGTAATAAAAAATTTTCTTTGTGCGTATCGGCGCAAAAGATTCGATAAGTATTATCTGTTCGTCACGGGGCAGGGTTATAACTTCCTGGGGCAGCAGCAATGCGCGCTGGACTTCTGAGGTATTTGTAGTGCGTGCGCCGGGGTTCATATCCATGAATTTTGGTTTGTTGTGAGAAGTCTGCTGCACTGTTTTATTGCCGATTAGCTGGGAGATAAGGTTCGCGGTTTCTACGTTGTTCGCTGCGAAAGTGATGCGGTAATAACAGTTTGAGAGGAATGAGTTCATTCCTGCTTCTTCATAGATCCCTTTTAGTTGCTGAGTATCTTGTACGATCAGGAACAGCTTTACCCGGTATCCGCGGAAATAAGCGATACCGACCTGGAATTGCGGCATTTCACCAAGCGATGGGAACTCGTCCATCATGAACATAACACCGTACGGCTCATCCTTGCGCGGCATATTGCGGGTCATGAAGTCGGTGGCCTGCTGGTAGAATACTTTAAGCAGTGGTTCCAAGCGTTTCAGGTTGTCCGGGGTTACGCCGCAGAATACGCTCATCTTGCGCTTCTTAAGTAGCTGCATGTCAAAATCAGAACGCGCAGTGGTGGCATCAATAAGCGGGTTTGCCCATAGCTCCAAGCCGGAGTTAAGGGTAGAGATAACACCGGAGCGTTCCTTATCGGCTTTTTGCAGGAAGGCTGCTATATTCATATAGGCAACCGGGTGTATGCGTTTGCCGATAGTATCAAGGACAACTGCTAGGTTATACACCACGTCATCTGACCTCATGGTACGGACCACTTCGCCGAAGCTGTTTATTTTTTCTGGTACGGCAACCAGGTATAATATCACTCCAAGAAGTAGCGAGCGTGCTTCATTTTGCCAGAATTCCTGCTCTGGGAGGATAAGGTTACATATCTTCTGCACGTCATCGACCATCTGCCCCGGCTTTTCCGAGATCCAGTCCAGGGGATTGTAGCAATGGGAAATACCGTCAGGATCGGCAGGGTTCCAAAGGTAAACTTCCTGGCCCATGCGCTTACGGTAGCCGCTGGTGATCTGGTGGTTTTCCATTTTAATATCGTGGCAGACTACTGACTGGTCCCAGAAAAGTAGGTTAGGTATTACGAAGCCCACACCTTTACCAGACCCTGTTGGTGCAAATAGCAGAACATGTTGGAAGTCATCTACGATCAGGTAATTATTTATGCCGGTCCTGCCGATAAGCATACCGCGCTTGGCGCGCAATTTTGCTTTCTGGATTTCTGATTCAGAGGCCCAGTGTGCGTCGCCATGGATACTTTCTTTAAGCTTGAACGGGCGGAAATCGAGCAGAGGGGCGCGGGCCATATATAAAAGCACAAGGCTTATTATTGCACCTCCGCCAACTGGTCCTACGGTCTTAAAAGTTACTTCCTGGGGGAGGCGCGGGTTTGAATAATTAGTCCACCAATAATCAAGGAGGGCCATATATTGTTTTATTAAAACTATGGGATCATCTATATGGGCTCCGATGAAATCCTTACCATAAAATAGAAACAGGCTTATAAGCAACCCAATCGTTATCGGTACAACGATTATGACGGTGATGATTGTAGTTACTATGATACTATTGGCAGTCGCACGGTTAGCGTTTATAGATTTATAATCTTCTGCCATCTTTCACTCAAAGGCTTTCCTTGAAATAAACTTCCGACACGAAACGCATTCCGTGTTCGCCGCGTTTAAGCTGTACTATAATATTAATTACGTTTTCTACATAGCCTTTTATTTGCTCACGCGTCATTCCAAGGCCTGACTGCATGATCATAAGTATAAGCTGCTCAATTGCAAGGGCAGGGGTGTCGGCGTGCAGCGTAGAAATAGAACCTGGGTGACCGGTGTTAATGGCGCGCATGAAAGAGAAAGCTTCGCGGCCACGTAACTCACCAAGCATAAGGCGGTCCGGGCGCAAGCGCAGGCATGCTTCAATAAGATCCTGCATGTCAACTTTCGCGCGGCCTTGCCCGCCTTTAGAGGCTAGGAGGTGAACGCGGTTAGGCACATGCGGTATCATAATTTCCCTTGCATCCTCGCAGGTTATAATGCGTTCGGTTGCTGGTATAACTTTTAATGCAGCGTTTAGGAAGGTGGTTTTACCGGTAGATGTACCGCCGCTGATTATGATATTTTTTTTGGCAAGCACTGCGCGTTTAATAAAATCCTTGATGCTTCCAGCATTAAGCAAGGCGCGAAGCTCGGTATCTACCGGGTTTGATTCGTTACGAACAAGTGTTGATTGGAAAGCACCGATAGCTTCATATTGGTCGAGGTCTAAGTTGACCGTTGTGGCTTTACGTATTGAAATGGCTATAAGCCCCGGCTCAACAGCGGGCGGAAATATTACCTGGATACGGTAACCTTGTGGCAATGTGGCTGAAAGTAATGGATTTTCTTCGCTTATATGCTGTTCGCCGGACTGCGCGACCAGCCTGCCCAACGCCTTTAGATGCTCATGGTTAAGCTCTGGAACGCTGTAGCATTCCATATCGCCACCTATTTCCACCCAGATCTCTCCGGGTTTATTTATAGAGATTTCGCTTACCCTAGGCATATCGAAATATTGCTTAAGAGGGGCAAGATAGGTATCGAGAGCTGTAAGTGATGATAAGCTCATGGTTCTATTTCCACATTACTGTACGAAAACGCCGCCGCCCATATCACTTGGGAAGGTAAGATCACGGTTCACGAATACATTGATTATTGTTCCCTGATCAAGTGTAATAGTAGGACGTATATCTATAATGCGCTGTACTACTTGCTTTCCAGTATTTCCAAGATCGTTTACAGCACTACCCGCAGCCTGCTGGCTTGGCGTTGTGGTAGTGGTGGTATTGCCTTCCGGGGTGGTGGTTGTAGTTGCTCCATCCTTCTGTGGTAATATAGCTTCGTTGCCAACAGCAGCACCAATTGTGAGCGCAGTGGTAAGTATGGCAGCGCTGAATATATCGAAGAATTTATTATCAGTATAACCTTGTACACCTGCACGGCCAAGGTTATCAACGCCGGGAGAGCCGATCATAATATCTATGCCGTCTGGACGTATCATACGTGTCCATACTATCATAACCCTGCTTTGGCCGTGTAATATGCCTGTATTGTAAGTTCCGATAAGGCGTGAACCTTTCGGGATAAGAACGGAACGGCCTGATTCAGCATATGTATCGCGGCTAACTATCGCACGGACATTTCCCGGCAGGTCGGTATTTATAGCTACTTCCAAAACAGCATTGATAATTTTTCCCTGCGCTATGGTCATGGATAAATCATTCAATATGGTAGCATTTTCTTTTTCGGCATGGGTACCACGTATAACGCTATCAGCAAAGGCGCTGTTAGGGTCGTTACCTACCGGCCCGCCGCTGGTACGGGCGCTGCTGGTTTTCACCGCTCCATCAATGAGAAGCATGTTAGAGCGTATACGCTGCTTGGTATTTTTATCTTTCAGGTCAACCCCTTTGTTTTTTCCAATATTGGAAATTTCTGGCGCAGGCGGCACAGGCAGTGGCGGCGGCGGCGGCGGCTCTTCTGAAATATTGGCCACTTTGTTTGAATTAAGTTTTGACCCTTCAATCCCTGGTATGGTTCCTATCATTGGTGGCGGGATAACCGGTGTTGGCAATGCCGGGGTTTCAATAGGTGGCGGAGGAGGCTGCAAAGTAGCTACAGGTGGCTGCGGAAGTTCGCCAGCCATGCTTGTTGGGCTATTGTTATCATTGGAACTGCTGTTTGGAGCATTTGCCACCTTGGTTGATTTGCCACCCTTGGTGCTTACTAAAAGGTCAGGGCCAGTAGGTTTAGGCGGAGGGCTGAATATTGAGGAAAACATGAAATAAGCAAAGCCTACAAGAACAACAGAAGCTATTATAACTGTAAGGTTGTTTTTGGTAAATGAGCGGCCAACCTGCTGGACAGTATCTATGCCCTGTGCGTCTTGAGAGCCATTTTGGTCATTTGGGGTATTGTTATCCATAATTTACCGTGGGCTTAATGATTCATTATAAACTCTTATTTCACCATCGCTTGAGCGTAGCGCCAATTCACTGGCTACATTATCAATTACAAGGGAAGGGCCTTTAACTGTAGCTGCAACAGGGGTTTCCTTACCGCTGCTGTCAATGCTGTAAACAGCCGGTGCTTTCTTGGCCATCTCTTTATATTTTATGAAAGTTGATTTGCCGTCATCATAAACCTGAAGCGGGGCAAGCGCGTCAGGCCCAGCATATGTATAGCTGTAATTATAACGGATAGGCAGCAGGCCTATGGAAGATGGGCTTGCTACTTCTGGGGCAGCCAGTTTCGGCGCTTCAGGAGTAATGACAGGTTTTGGCTCAGTTAATGTCTGCACAGGAGTATAAGCTGCTGCGACGCTGGTTGGAGCATAAGCGTAATTATCCACAAGCGGAGCTATTTTTTCCGGATAGGTAAAGCGCACTACATATACGTTGCTCTCATTCTTTGCGGGAACTGATTTAAGGTCAAATTCATATGAATGCTTATTGGTAAGCAAGGTCATATTTGTAGAAATATTTTCAGTCATCGGGCGTATGAACAGGCGGTTGCCAGAAGGTATTATTTGCCACAGGCTGCGGTCGCCAACCGATATGGTCTGCACTTCTTCTTTAGGGTCAAAAACTATATTGGTCTGGTAGCCATATTTTGTACGGATCACATAAACATTGGCTTCATTATATACCAGCTCTTTAACGCGGGCAGAATCATTTCCAGCATCTTTTTCTGATTCAGATATTGTGTCCTTATCTTTTTCTTTAGGGGATTTGTTTTTAGAAGACTTGCCTTTTTTAGAGGGTTTTGCATCCTGCTGATCGGCATCAGCCGTATCAGTTGCGCCTTCAGAGGGGGCTATATCATTATCCTTAACTTCCTGTGAAGTTTTTCCGGTGGCTTTTTTTGCGTTATCCGCAGCTAAAGTATGATGCGGTGAGGCTACACTAATTAAAAGAATAGCCAGCGGAAGCGCGGTTGGCACAATATTTTTTATAATTTTGCGTGTCATCATTTTGGCAATGCATCCTCATCTACGCGGTATTCCAGAACACGGAAACCGAGCGGGTTAATATAACGTTCTTCATTGGTAAGTTCAAGTTTAGCATATTCAAATATTATAGAAGCAATTTTATGATACTGAAGGGTGCCTCCGTTAGCAGCCGTTTCTTCTACGAGTAAACGAACCTGCGCCTGGTTTGGTTTGATATAAGAAATAGATTTGAATTTTACCGAGCGTGAACCGGCGGCGCCCATACGGGCTGCTACACTCTGCGAATTTCCGGGGTTTGCTTCACGCTTGAATTGCTGGTAAACCTTTGCTGGTTCGGACATTACCCTTACAGTTGCATAATTGCGGGATATATCCCTAACGTTATAACCTTCACGCGCCCTTATATATTGTACAATGAAATAGTTGTTAATTGACTCCAGTCCGGTGATTTCTTTAATTGTAAGCGGATCAACGAGCTGGGTGATGCCGCTTTTTGAATCCACCTGGATCAAGAATGGTTCAACGCCCTTAAGCGGTGTGATCTGTACAATTATCAACATAGCCAGTAAAGTGGCTATCATTGAAACTATCGTAAAAATCATGAATATGCGGCGTTGGAGCAGTATTGCCTGGTAACGGTCCTTATACCAGTTGCGTGAATCTTTAATAACTGTAGTTTGCTTGCTCATATGGTTATAGACTGACGTTAGATAATAATTATGTCAATAGAATTAAGAAACTAAAACCATTCTATGGTTCCTTGTTTAACAAAGTGTTAAGAGTGGGGCAATTAAATTTTCTCATAAAAAACGCTGAAATTTGATTTATTTTTGTCTAGGATTGCAGCTTATTTTATAAGTTTTTTGTAAAGCGGTATAAATAAAATGGCAAAAATTACGCTTATTTTAGGTGGGGCACGTTCCGGCAAGAGCTGGTACTCTGAGCAGTTGGCAGGGAAGGCAGGGCGGCGTAAGCTATATGTAGCAACTGCCCAGGCACTTGATGACGAGATGCTAATGCGGGTTGCAAGCCACCGGGCGCGCCGTGGGGAGGAGTGGTCAGTAATAGAAGCCCCTATAGATATTTCAGGGGTAATAACGGCAAAATCCAATGAAGACTCTATAATATTAATAGATTGCCTTACTTTATGGTTAAGTAATCTCCTTGGGGCGGATATGGATATAATAGAGCATAGCAATTTATTAATCGAAGCACTAAAATCCGCAAAATCAGAGGTAATACTTGTATCTAGTGAGGTGGGCATGGGCATAGTGCCTGATAATGCGCTTGCACGCCAATTCCGGGATTATGCGGGTGTGCTACACCAGAGGGTTGCGGAAGTGGCGGATTTGCTGGTAATTATGGTTGCGGGTGTCCCAATGGTAGTAAAAGGGCAGGTTCAAAATGGATGAAGATGAAAAAAACCGTATACACAAGCATAAGATGGAAAAGCGCAAGGAATTTCAGGATGAGCTTGTAAAAAATAACAATAAAACCAAAGAGCTTCTAATAGTTTACACAGGTACTGGCAAGGGTAAGTCTACGGCTGCTTTTGGTACTGTACTGCGCTCGCTGGGACATGGTTACAAAGTAGGGATTGTACAATTCATAAAAGGCGCATGGCAGACCGGCGAGCAGTCAGCGCTTTCAAAATTTGATAATCTTGTCACTTATGAGGTTACAGGTGAGGGATTTACCTGGAATACGCAAGATAGGGAGCGCGATATTGCAAAAGCCTGCAATGCTTGGGAAATAGCTGAAAAAATGCTGGCTGATGATTCATATAAACTAGTTTTACTGGATGAGCTTAATATAGTATTGCGCTATGATTACCTGCCTCTAAATAAAGTGCTAAGCGTGCTTGAAAAACGCAAAATGCACACGATAGTAACAGGGCGTAATGCCAAGCCGGAATTGCTGGAAATAGCCGATCTGGTTACAGAAATGAAAATGGTGAAACACCCTTTCCGCGAACAGGGCATCAAGGCCCAGCAGGGAATTGAATTCTAAATGCCAGCAAAAAGTATAATGTTTCAAGGAACCGGCTCCGATGTTGGTAAGTCACTGCTGGTGGCTGGCTTGTGCTGCCTGCTTGCGCGGCGTGGCTATAAGGTTGCGCCTTTCAAGGCGCAGAATATGTCCAACAACGCGGCGGTGGCTGACGACGGCGGAGAGATAGGCCGTGCCCAGTGGCTGCAGGCGCTTGCAGCCGGTATGTCTTCATCATTTCATATGAATCCGGTTTTGCTCAAGCCGCAATCTGATAAAACCAGCCAGCTGATAGTGCGTGGCAAACTTATGGCGACAATGGGGGCAAAGGAATACCAGGGTTACAGGAAGTCACTGCTTGCAACTGTACTTGAAAGCTATCACCATTTGGCAAAAGATGCTGATTTTGTTCTGGTAGAGGGAGCAGGAAGTCCCGCTGAAATAAACCTCAGGGAAAATGATATTGCCAATATGGGTTTTGCGCGCGCTGCAAATTGCCCGGTGGTTCTGGTTGGTGATATTGAGAGAGGCGGTGTTATAGCAAGCCTGGTTGGTACGTATGCGGTTTTAGAAAATGCGGACTTGGAAATGATACGCGGTTTCATAGTCAATAAATTCCGTGGCGATGCTTCTTTATTTGCATCTGGAGCGCAGGAAATAGTAAAGCGTACCGGTTGGGAAAATCTAGGATTGGTGCCTTATTTTTCCTCTCTTGCGAAACTCCCCAAGGAGGATTCTGTTGGGCTTGGCAGCAGGCAGGGTACAACAGGTGATAAAATTATTCCCACCAATATTACTGTCCTTAAAACACCGCATATCGCAAATTTTGACGATATCGACCCGTTGATGAATGACCCTAATATTAAGCTTTCCTGGTGTGAAGCAGGAGATGCTATAAGTGTGGATGCGGATATAGTGATTTTAGCTGGCAGTAAATCGACCATTTCTGATTTGCAATTCATAAAGGCGCAGGGATGGGATGTTGATATGCAGGCGCACCTCCGGCGCGGCAGGCGTATTATTGGGCTTTGCGGAGGCTACCAGATGCTAGGCAGAAGCCTTTCCGACCCGCATGGGGTGGAAGGATGCCCGGCTACGGTTGAAGGGCTGGGATTTTTGGATGTTGATACCATATTCACAAGCCAGAAGATAGTAAGCAAATGGCAGGGCAAATGTGGTGATTTTGAGGTCTCCGGCTATGAGATACATGTTGGGGAAACAAAAGGTGGCGATTGCCTGCGCCCGGTTTTCCATGGTATTAAGCCTGAGGGGGCGTCATCGCAAGATGGTCTGGTATGGGGTAGCTATATACATGGGGTGTTTGCAAATGATGGATTCCGGTCTTGGCTGCTTGGAGTAAATTCTTCCTATAATTACAGGCAGGATATGGCGGCAATAATGGATAGCTGGGCGGATATGCTTGAGGAAAATATTATTATAGATAAACTGTTGCAATTAGCAGGACAATGAAGGAGGCGAAGCAGCAGCGTAAAAGTAAATCTAGTGCCTTCTCAAGGTCAGCTATATTAACCTCGCGGCGCAGGCCAGCGCCAATTAATGGTGCATTATGAGTTTTGCCATCATATTTGCGTGCTCCGCCAAGTTCTATACCTAATGCGTAAGCCATAGCTGCTTCAGGATATCCTGCATTAGGAGAGGCATGATTTTTTGCATCTTTTGCAGCTTTCCCAATATTGTCAATTGGCTGTAATGATGACAGGTAAATAATTAGGAAGCTTAAGCGTGCCGGAATAAAATTGGCTGCGTCATCAAGCCTTGCTGCTGCCCAGCCGAAATATTTATAGCGTGGGGTTTTATGTCCGATCATACTGTCAGCAGTGTTTATTGCCTTGTAGCAGGCAATTCCAGGAAGCCCAAATATAATAGCCCAGAATACAGGAGCAACAAGCCCGTCACTAAAGCTTTCAGCAAGGCTTTCTATGGAGGCGTGGCATATTCCGTCTTCATTTAAACCGGCAACATCACGCCCCACTATTTTTGCAAGGTTTTCGCGGGAAATTTCTAGATCACCGAGTTTGAGAGCTTCAAGGACAGACTTTACATGCTGGTATAGGCTGCGCCCGGCAAGCAGCGCAGCTATGCCTATAAGCTGGCCGATAAACCCGCCATAATGGGCAATTGCAAAGCTTATAATAAAAGTGATAGCCAGAAGGCATATTATGGAAACAATACCCATAAACCTTGCCATGCCAGGATTTTCGACCTGCCTGTTGCAGTTTTTGTCAAGCCAGGATATGACTGCACCCATCCAAACCACCGGGTGCCTTATCTTTTGATAAATAAGTTCCGGGTAGCCAAAACAGGCATCAATAACACAGGCAAGAGTTACAGCAATAAAATGGTGCATGAATGAGTCTTAACCCAGATAATGAAATTAAGCAACATGGTGGGAACTTATCATATATATTATCCAATTTCCCGGCAGCGCCGCGCCCTTATATTGACCTTTCAACCGGCATAAACCCTTACTCATACCCAATTGGCCTTGATAACAGCCTGGCAAGCCGCCTTTCAGACATAAAGGAAATTGCTGAGGCATTATCAAGCGCTGCAAAATATTATGGCGCAGATGAGCAAAACATCAATATGGCATCTGGTATGCAGCCTCTTATGTTTGCCATTGCCAGCCTGCGTTTCCAAAGAAATGGGGCTTCCCGCGTGGCAATTTTATCGCCAACTTACAGTGAATATGAAAAAATATGGCTATCAGCCGGGCATGAGGTTGTAAATATAGGGAATATTGCAGATATGTATAAAGCCGATATTGCGATCATCTGTAATCCCAATAACCCTGATGCCCGTATTTCTTCACCTGAATTTCTGGTAGAACTTGCCAAGGCGATGGCACAAAAAAATGGTTGGCTGATCGTGGATGAATCATTTGCTGATCTAACGCCAGAATTAAGCATAGTTACCCATATCAAAGAACAGGGCAATTTAATTGCCATGCGTTCATGCGGTAAATTTTTTGGCATTGCTGGCCTGCGCGTAAGTTTTGCTATTGCGCCGCAGGAAATAAGTGATTGGCTGCGGGCTGTAATTGGCTCCTGGCCTATAGAAACACAAGTTTGCAAAGCGCTACCATCAATGTTTTCAGATGTAGAGTGGATAGAAAAGAACCGATATAAACTGATGTCGGAATCTTTGAAATGGCGGGAAATACTAGCCCAATATTTTAAAATAATTGGCTATAGTTCGCTTTTTACTTTAATAGAAACAGAAGCAGCTTACTGGCATAAGAAATTAGCAGAGAATGGAATATTAGTGCGTATGTTCGATTATAATAAAAACTGGCTGCGTTTTGGATTGCCTGCGGAAGTAAATTTAAAACGCATAGAAAATATATTAAATGAAATAAAAAAGGAAAATAAATGACTGGAATTTTACAGGTAAATTGGATTCGGCATCTTCCGGTTGCAAGTACGGGGCGTTATATAGGGCATACAGATATTCCTGCGGTGATTCCCAGTATATCAGCCAATCTTGCGGCTCCGCTGCCTGAAAATGCTTTGTGGTTTTCCAGCCCGCTTATTAGGGCAGTCGACAGCGCCCATTGGCTAATGCAGTCAGTGCGTGAAAACACTGCGCCATTGCAAATTTCCCCTGAACTTATGGAGCAGAATTTTGGTATATGGGAGAATAAAACCTATGAGGAAGTATGGGCACTTGCCGACAGGTCAAAAAATTGGGAAAGCCCTGCTATAATAAAGCCAGAAGGCGGTGAGAGTTTTATTGGCTTATGTGCGCGTGTAGACCACTGGATAGAGAATATGATGAAGGTTGATATAAATAAACCTTGGATCATTGTTGCCCATGCTGGAACTATACGTGCAGCGCTGCGCCATGCGCTGAATATCATCCCTGAACAGGCGCTTTCTTTCGCGGTGGATTATGGCAGTGTTACGCAGGTGGAATATTTCCTTGAGGCTGGTGGTGCAAGGATTAATTACGTCAACCGCTAAGCAATAAGGAAAAGCAGAAGAATGCTGGTTTCGCTGACCTGCTGTGCAGCGCCAAGCACATCGCCGGTTATTCCCCCGAAGTTCCTTAGTGCTATTGTTTTAAGGTACAGATATATAACAGCAAGCATAGCAATGGCTGCAAAAGCTGCCATTATTTTCCCAGCCGCAAATAACAGCACGCATCCTATTACACATGCGGTTACCGTTTGTGAAAATCCCGGCCTGTCTGCCATTACAGCAAGTCCGTCGCACCTTGCAAAAGGTAGTATCTGCATTAATATGGTCAGGAAGGCACGGCTGCAGGCAGAAGCTGCAATGAATACAAGTAATGTTGCAGAGCCGGAAGTAAAGCCAGATATAATATTGGCGCGCAGGGAAATCATGGTAATGAGGGCCAGTACACCATAGCTTCCTATGCGGCTGTCGCGCATTATTGCTAGTTTCTGCTCCTTGCTTCGCCCACTGGCCAGCCCATCGGCCATATCTGCAAGCCCATCTTCATGCAGCCCCCCGGTTACAGCCAGTTGAAAAAATATAGTTATCCACGCGCTGATATTGCCCTGAACCCCCAAATGTAGCAGCGCAAGATAAATGGCCCCGCTTATAAGCCCTATAAGAGCGCCTGCTATAGGGAAAAAGGCGGCAGCCTGCGATAAGCTGAGCGCACCCAGGTCATGCCTGCCAATAGGCAGGCGGGTGAAAAAACTCAAAGCCAATAAAAATTTCCCTATCATAAACCACTACATAAACTATAAAGATATTCCTGTAATTTTTATAAAGGTTAAAAAGATCAAATGCCATTTGTTTTAGATAAAAATACCCTTTCTAAGTTTGATGATACGTCATTTAAAGCTGCCCTGACGCGTTTAGATAACCTTACCAAGCCGCAAGGTTCCCTTGGGCGCCTGGAAAACATAGCGGCATGGCTTTGCGGCTGGCAGCGTGTTGAGAAGCCCAGAGCGCATAAAGCTTATACGCTTATATTTGCAGGAAACCACGGTATCACCAGGCAGGGAGTTTCGGCTTTTCCTTCTGAAGTTACGGTGCAGATGGTTGCGAATTTTGAGGCGGGTGGTGCAGCAATAAACCAGCTTTGCCGTGAAGTAAATTCTACGCTGAAGGTTATAGCGTTGGAACTCGATAAACCGACTAAGGATTTTACTGAAGGCCCGGCTATGAATGAGCAGGAATGCGAGGAAGCATTCAAAGCAGGAATGGATAGCGTTCCAGCTGACGCAGATATAATAATTCTAGGTGAAATGGGAATTGGTAACACAACAGTTGCGGCAGCACTTGCCAATGCACTTGCTGGCGGGGATGCGTCTGATTGGGTGGGAACCGGAACCGGTATTGATGAAGAATCAATTATACGCAAGCGGAAAGCGGTTTCAATGGCTATAGATAAGCACCGTACGAATCTTGGCAGCACCTTATCTGTTTTGCAGCATGTGGGCGGGCGTGAACTTGCGGCAATAGCCGGTGCTGTATGGAGGGCGCGTGAACTTCGTATCCCTGTGTTGCTTGATGGGTATGTGGTAACTGCCGCCGCCGCAGTATTGCAATTAACCTCAAAAGAGGCGCTGGCGCATTGCCTTGCCGGGCATTTATCTGTAGAGCCGGGGCATAAAAAACTTTTGCAGTTCCTGGGAATGAAACCGATCCTTGATTTGGGTATGCGCCTTGGCGAAGGCAGCGGCGCACAAGTTGCTCTTGCTATTGTACGCTGTGCGGTTGCAACCTTTAATGGCATGGCGACTTTTGAAGAGGCAATGGTTGCAAATAGGGAAAAATAATGCCAGACAGGGTAAAATTACAGGTATGCGTAACATGCCTTGGGGAAAACCAGCAAAGACCAGGTGTTGAATTTTATGAAAAGCTCGCCGGGGTTATTGATGAGAGGCAGGTGAACCTGCAGCCGGTTGAATGTTTTGCGGTTTGCAAGCGGCCTTGCACTATTATGGTTTCCCAGGGAAGTAAATGGAAATATTTAATAGGTGACCTGGATGGTGAATCAGGTGTTAGTGCGGTGCTTGAATATGTGAAAACATATGGCCAGTCGAGCGAAGGAACACCGCCAATTAGCCTGCGCCCGCAGCCTATACGCAAGGGAACAATTGCAAGAATACCATCTAATTAAACAGGAATAATATGCAAGTAAAAAATAAAATACCAACAACCATAGTAACCGGATTCTTAGGAGCGGGTAAAACTTCTCTTATAAAGAATGTTATGGAAAATGCAGGAGGGCGGCGTATAGCATTGCTTATAAATGAATTTGGTGATGTGGGTGTTGATGGCGCGATTCTAAAAGCCTGCGGTAATGAATCCTGTCCTGAATCAGCAATCATCGAACTGCCCAATGGCTGCATATGCTGTACAGTGGCGGATGATTTTTTGCCTGCAATGGAAAAAATACTCAAAATGGAAAATGGTTTCGATCATATAATAATTGAAACTTCCGGGCTTGCATTGCCCAAGCCATTGGTCAAGGCTTTTGACTGGCCGGAAATACGTTCGCGCCTGACTGTTGACGGGGTTGTAGTTGTTGTTGACACACCTGCAGTGCTTGCTGGAGATTTTGCCGAAGATCTTGAGGCAATAGCTAAACAGAAAGAGCAGATAGGGGCACTGGATCATGATAACCCGCTAGCAGAAGTATATGAAGACCAGTTATTGTGTGCCGATATGATTATTCTAAATAAAACCGATCAGTTGCAGGAGTCCGAAATAGAAGAAGTGCGGGCAGGGATAGAAAGTGAAATAAACCGTGGAATACCTATTATAACAGCGGCTTATGGCAAGGTATCATCTGATATATTGCTGGGTATAAAAGCTGCGGCGGAATCTGACGTAAATAACAGGATATCGCATCATGAAAATGAAGCAGAACATGACCATGATGATTTTGAAAGTTTTGTTATCGATTTCCCTGAAGTCAGCGATACAGGAATTTTACACAGCCGTATTGTTTCGGTTGCGGAACAGTGTGGTGCTCTAAGGGTTAAAGGATTTGTGAAAATAAAAAATAAGCCCTTGAACTATCTTGTGCAGGCCGTGGGAAGGCGGGTGAGCGGGCATTTCGAGCCTAAGGCAGGCACACATGGTAATCTTGTGGTTATTGGAAAAAAGGGTTTGGATAAACAAGCAATAAAAAAAATTCTGGCGGGTTAAATTGCATTTATCGATAAAATATTCGCAATCGGTTGAGGATATAGATATTCCGCTGAACCCAGAGCAGACACCTGCGGATATTTTAGTGCTGTCTTTTACAGATTCCGACCTTTCTTGCATGGCATTTGCGGCAGATAACGAAAAAAACCTGCGTATCTCGCGCTTATCTTTACTCAAGCACCCTCTATCGGTTGATTTGTATATTGAGCAGGTAGCAAGGCATGCAAAGGTGATATTAGTTCGCCTGTTGGGTGGTTATGACTGGTGGAAATATGGCGTAGATGAATTAAGTAAGCTGGCACGCAAAAATAATATAAAGCTTATAATGGTTGCTGGTCATGTGCATGACCCAAGGCTTGCTGATCTTTCAACGGTTTCCTCTGAAGAATTAAATGCAATAGAAAATTGCCTTGTACAAGGAGGCCCGGAAAATGCCGCACGCGTGCTGGAATATTTGCAAGGGGGAAAAATCCCTGTTCCAGAAATTATAGAAAACGGAAAATTATATAAAATCCCGCGATCCACTAGCTATAAAAAAGCTATGGTAATTTTTTACCGCGCACATTACCAGTCAGCAGATATAGCGCCTGTTGATTCATTGCTGGATGCTTTGGAGCAAAGAAAAATCAACGCCAGCGCCTTTATGCTTACCAGTTTGAAAGATGAGGTTGCGTTGTCATTACTTAAAGAGGAATTAAGCAAAAACCCTGTTGATATTATCTTGGATGCCACAGTTTTTTCTGCTGGAAATGGAGCGCATCCGCTTTCCTGCTTTGGTGTTCCTATTTTGCAGGTTGCAACTGCGAATATGCCGCTTAATGATTGGGAACAATCAAAACGCGGGCTTTCAACCAGCGATATGGCGATGCAGGTGGTATTGCCTGAAGCTGATGGGCGGATTTTTACAAGGGCTATTTCCTTTAAAGCCGAAAGTGAAAAAAATGAAGCGTTGGAATTCACACGCAGCTTTAATAATCCATTGCAAAGCAGGATTGATTATGTGTCTGACCTTGCTTGTAAATGGATTGCTTTACGTAAAAAAGATAATAAGGAAAAAAAAATTGCGCTGATAATGTCGGATTATCCGCAGCGCTTGGGTCGCAAAGGTTATGCGGTGGGGCTGGATGCGCCGCAAAGTGCTAAATCTATTTTAAAATTGCTGGAGAAAAATGGTTATATAACTTCAGGAAATAAAGAGTCCTTAAATTCCAGATATTCGTTTGCCGATTACAAAAAGCGTTTTCTTTCACTTTCGCCAGATAACCAGAAATCAGTGATAGAGGCTTGGGGTGAGCCGGAAAATGACATTTTTTTTGCAAACGGAAGCTTTAATTTTGAGTTTGAAATCCACGGGAATATAGTAATTGCTTTCCAGCCTGACCGTGGCTCACTCGAGGACAAAAAGTCTGGCTACCATGATTCTTCCATGCCCCCGCGTCATGGCTACCTTGCTTTTTACTGGTGGCTGAATGATATATTTAAAATGAATGCGCTTATTCATTTAGGCACGCATGGCAACATCGAGTGGCTCCCCGCAAAAACAGTAGCCCTTTCACAAAGCTGCTGGCCAGAAATTGCACTTGGGCCGGTGCCTGTTATCTATCCATATATTGTTTCTGATGCGGGAGAGGCGGCGCAGGCAAAGAGGCGCATAGGAGCGGTTATTATAAGCCATTTAACGCCTCCTCTTAAACAGGTAGAACTTTCTTCAGGGCTTTCGGAGTTGGAAGCGTTGACTGATGAGTATAGCGCTGCAGAAGGTCTTGATGGCAGGCGTATGAAATACCTGCGCGATGAAATTATATTCCGTGCGCGAAATTCTGGGATGGCAATATCCTCGGATGATGACAATGCAGTTATGACTGCATTGGAAGCCCATCTTTGCGATATAAAAGAGCAGCGTGTAGGTGATGGGCTGCATATTTTTGGAGAAGGCGATAACTTGGAATGTGCGGTTAGCGAGAAGGGTAATTTGCTATCAGCGTTATCTGGCGGTTTTATTATGCCAAGCGCCGGAGGTGCGCCGTCACGCGGAAGGCAGGATATACTTCCGACGGGGCGTAACCTTATAGGTGTAGACCCGCGCACTATACCAACTAAAACCGCAAGTGTGATTGGTAAACGCGCAGCGGGTGATTTTGTGCGCCGTTACATACAGGATAATGGTGATTACCCAAAAAATATCATGATGGATCTATGGGGTTCGGCAACATTGCGTACCGGTGGGGATGAGATAGCGCAAGCCCTTTGCCTTATGGGTGTTAATGTAACATGGGATGAGAAAACAGCGCGTGTAGCAGGTTTTGAAATAATTCCTGATAGTGATATGCAATGGCCGCGCATAGATGTTACTATAAGGATATCCGGACTTTTCCGTGATATGTTCCCAAATTTGATCTTGCTGTTTGATGATGCTGTTCAGGCAATAGCAAAGCTTGCTGGAAAGCAGTCCGCCTGGCGGATATTCGGCAATGCGCCGAATGCTTATGGTGCAGGTACAACCGGGCTTATAGATTCAGGGGGATGGAAAACACGTGCTGATTTAGGGATGGCATATCTTGCCGCATCACATTTTGCTTATGGGCGTAGTGCTGATGGTGTGCTTGCAAGCGCTGATTTAAAAGCCCGTCTGTCCGCTTCTGATGCGCTTATACATGTGCAGGACCTGCGTGAGGTTGATGTCTTAAGCGGCGCTGATTTTGCCGATAGTGAAGGTGGTTTTGCAGCTGCTGCATATATGCTGGGCGCAAATCCTGGCCTATACCATATTGATACTACAAGTGCTGATAATATTCACGTACGTACCCTTGCAGAAGAAATTTCCCTGACATTGCATGCCCGCGCATTAAACCCTAATTGGATTGCCGGGCAAATGCGCCACGGTTATGCAGGTGCAGCCGGGCTAGCGGATATAGTAGACAATCTGTTCGCCCTTGCAGCAAGCAGCGGCCAGGTTAGTTCGGCGCAATTTGATATGGTTGCTGATAGTTACCTGTATAATGAAGAAGTGCGCGAATTTTTAGGGCACGCAAACCCACAGGCATTGCAGGCGATAATCTCAAGGCTTAACGAGGCGAAGGAGCGTGGCTTATGGCAGCCGCGCAGGAATTCTATCGGTATGTTATTTATAGAAAAAACAGATGAAAAATTATTAATGAATTTCCCGGAAAATCAGTTATAATCAAGTCAATATAATTAAGGGAATTATTATGGAAAACCCCGAAAAACCTATACGGGAAATTAAAATGCTCATTGGCTTGCCAGGGGCTGGTAAAAGCACATATTTAAAAGAGCATCCAGAAATCCTCAAAGGATATACTTTTATTTCAGTTGATGGAATTGCACAGGAGCGTAGCAAAGGAAGTGATCTTACTGCGGCACAAATACATGACCAGCAATATGATTCGATAATAAATGAATTCAATAGCCGTCTTAAAAAAGCTGTAGAACAAGGGGATAATATACTTATAGAAGGCGTTAATGCAACCTTGGAAAAGCGGACAAAACGTCTTACCGGTGCAAGAAATTCCGATCAGTTTAATTATAAAACTACAGCAATTATAATTTTGCCTCCTTCTGAAGAAATCCGGCAAGAGCGTATAAAGCGGAGGATATATGAAGAAGGCCGCTTTAGTTCCCCAATTTCTGAAATTGAAATGCCCCAACATGGAGAATTTGATAATCTTATCTATATAGGCGGTAAGAATTTATCCAAAAATGTTCGGGAAAATCCGCAAGGAAATCATACAGGCTATATAAAATCTGGACGTCATCTGGATAATATTCATAGATAAATGATGTTATCTTCAAAAAACAGTAATGTAAAAGGTTGGTGTCCGACCCTCAATAGGCCGATGCAAAGTGGTGACGGATTTCTGGTAAGGATCCCATTGGAATTTGCGAGGGCTAAAGCTAATATACTGCGTTCTATTGCAGATGCTTCCACGCGGTATGGTAATGCTAATATAGATTTAACTATGCGCGGTAACCTGCAATTGCGTGGTGTCAGCGAAGAAAATTATCCCGTCCTGCGTGAATATCTGGCAGGTCTTGGTTTTGTAAAAGATATTGCTTTTAATATTATTACAAGCCCGCTTGCTGGGATTGATCCATCGTGTGATGCGGGCGTGCAGCAAATAGCAAAAGATGTCGCGCAATTTATAAATTCGGCGAATATTCAGCTTCCTGCCAAATTTCTTCTGGTGCTGGATGGCGGTGGAATATTCCCGCTTTCTGGAGTTGCATGTGATGCTTATTTTGCTGCGCCATTTTCTAATGGTATTGTAAAACAAATAATTGATGTTTTAAAAAACACGCATGAATGCAAAAAAAAGGCTGCTAATTCGAATGCACGGTTGCCGCATATCGGATTTAGCCCATTTGCAGGTGAATCCGGAATAATTGTTGCGGCTGCTAGCTTTGGGCGGATAGAGGCATCCTCTTTAACAAGGCTTGCAGTTATTTGTGAAAAATATGGAAATGGTGAAGTGATATTTTCCCCATCGCGCAATGTTATCTTACCATATGTAAGCCAGGAAAATGCAGATTCAGCTTTGCAGGAATTAGAGGGTTGCGGGTTTATAGTTAATAACAATGATGCGCGGCGTAATATCCATGCCTGCGTAGGCTCCCCGGCATGTAGTTCTGGGCTTGGTGATACGCGTGAGCTGGCGCATAAATGGGCGCAATTATTTCCAAACCTTATGCAGACGGTTCATATAAGCGGATGTTCTAAAGGTTGTGCTTATCGGGGGAAAGCGGATATAACCATAACTGCAACGGGGGATGGGTATGATATTGCCCTATAAATAATACATGAATATTGAATATAATTATATAAAAGATGGTTCAGAAATTTACCGCAGGTCATTTGCTATAATACGCAAGGAGGCACAGCTTGCGCGTTTTAATGAGGATGAGGAAAAAGTAGCAGTTCGCATAATACATGCTTGCGGCATAGTGGAGGCGGCGGCGGATATTTTTTTCTCACCAGATATGGTAAAAATAGCCCGCAATTCATTGCAAAATGGTGCGCCAATATTATGTGATGCGAAAATGGTGGCAAGTGGTGTAACCCGTGCGCGCCTGCCAAATAATAATGAAGTAATATGCACCTTATCTGATCCCCGTATTCCAGAAATTGCAAAAAAAATAGGCAATACGCGCTCGGCGGCGGCGATGGAATTATGGCGTGATAAGCTTGAAGGTTCAGTTGTTGCAATTGGTAATGCCCCAACCTCACTTTTTTATTTGCTGGAAATGCTTGAGGCCGGTGCTAAGCCGCCAGCGGCAGTTATCGGCATGCCGGTTGGGTTTGTTGGGGCTTATGAATCAAAAGAAGCTCTTATGTCTTATGGCAAAATTCCATATGCTGTGGTTCGCGGGCGGAAAGGCGGCAGTGCAATGACAGTTGCAGCTATAAATGCAATAGCAATGGAACAGGAAATATGAAACCGGGTAAATTATATGGCGTTGGGCTGGGGCCTGGCGACCCGGAGCTTATGACTTTGAAATCTGCGCGTATACTTAGCGGGACGAAACTGGTCGCATATTTTTCTAAAGGCGGGAAAACAGGGCATGCACGCTCGATAATGGCATCTTATATAACAGATAGGCATGAAGAAATGCCATTGGTTTATCCGGTTACTACTGAATATCCGGTGAACGATCCCAGATATGAAGAACTGATCGGGGAGTTTTATAAAGAGTCCAGTGAAAAAATTGCGAAGCGACTAAGAGCCGGTGAGGATGTCGCGGTATTATGTGTAGGCGACCCGTTTTTTTATGGTTCATTCATGCATCTTTACAGACGGCTGGCTGGAGAATTCATCTGTGAGGTTGTAGCCGGGGTTACAGCAATGGCTGGTTGCTGGGCAGCCGCCGGTGCTCCTATAACCTGGGGTGATGATATACTTACGGTCTTGCCGGGCACGCTTCTTGAAAATGAATTGCTGGAGCGGCTTAAAAACACTGATGCTGCTGTAATTATGAAGCTCGGAAGGAATCTTAGTAAAGTAAAAAAAACAATTATTTCTGCCGGTTTACTGGAGCGTGCTATTTATATCGAATATGGAACAATGGAAGCAGAAAAAATAATTCCATTGAGTGAGGTGCAAGGAGATAATGCGCCTTATTTCTCGCTTGTGATAATAACCGGGAATGGGCGTAAGATATAATGTCTGGCTGGTTAAAAATAATAGGGCTTGGCGCAGGAAATCGACAATTCCTAACCCCACAGGCACAGGAAATTCTGCACAGCGCAACTGATATAGTTGGTTACGAAACTTATGTTAATATGGTGCCTTCTTTTATACAGGCCAAACGCCATGCAAGTGATAATGGCGTAGAAGTGGAGCGCTCAGAATATGCGCTGGAGCTTGCGGCAGGTGGCGCAAAAGTTGCTGTGGTTTCTGGTGGAGATGCAGGTGTATTTGGCATGGCGGCGGCAGTGTTCGAAGCGGTAGCACAGAATCCTGGAAAATGGCTTGGGCTTGATATTGAAGTTATACCCGGGATTACGGCATTGCTTGCGGTAGCAGCGCGGATTGGGGCACCTCTAGGCCATGATTTTTGTGTGGTTTCCTTATCGGATTATTTGAAGCCATGGGAGATTATAAGAAAACGCCTGATAGCAGCAAGTGAAGGTGATTTTGTCCTTGCGATCTATAACCCGGCTTCAAAAACAAGGCGTGAGCAGTTAAAAGATGCTATAGATATATTAACTGGTTTGCGCGGTGGTGAAACTATAGCTATCGTCGCAACTAATGTAGGCAGGCAGCAGGAGAAGATTACCATCACCAGGCTTTCTGCAATAGATACAGAGATAATCACAATGCAAAGCATGCTTATTATTGGCTCAAGCCATACACGGCTTATTGAGCGTGGGCAGGGAGCTGAGCCTTGGGTTTTTACACCACGTTTTTATAAACCCAATCCATAGCTTCCTGTGCACTTTGCACATGCAGACCGGCTGGGCGCCTAGGCCGGCTTATCATTATTACTGGGATTTTCAGTTTGCTGCAGGCGGCGAGTTTTGCCGAAGTTGCGGCACCGCCTGAATTTTTACTGACCAAATAATCTATTTTATGATCGTGAAGTAATTTATATTCATTATCTAGATTGAATGGCGGGCGGGATGTTATATAAAACGCGTTTTTAAGTGGCTTTCCGGTTATTTCGTCTATACTCCTTATCACATAATAATGTTGACTGTAGTTTATATATTCTTCTAGCTCAAGCTTCCCGACGCTTAGGAAGATCCGTTTTGGAGCTATCCCCAAGGCCTTGCTTGCCTGCCTATGGCTAGCAACTTCTATCCACATATCCTGTGCAGTTTTTTCCCATTGCGGGCGTAATAGGTAAAGTAGCGGCACGCCAGCAATCTTGGCGGCTTCTTGGGCGTTAAAAGGCATTTTTTGTGCAAAAGGGTGGGTAGCGCATACCAATGCCCCTATATTTTGTTCCTTAATGTAATCCGCCAGTCCATATGCTCCCCCAAATCCTCCTACTCGGCAATTTACCTGGGGAAGAACAGGGTTCTTCGTCCTTCCGGCGAGTGACAATATAATTTGAATATGGGGTTTTCCAGCCAGTAAAGCCACAAGTTCGCTTGCCTCGCTGGTTCCGCCTAGTATAAGTATGTTCATGGAAAAAGACATAGCATGGCTTAAGGTAATTGGCATCAACGAAAATGGAGTTGATGGGCTTAGCGAGCAGGCGTGCGCCATTATATCTACTGCTGGTTTGGTCGTAGGCGGCAAACGTCATCTTGAACTGGCTGGCGGTTTAGTTAAGGGGCAAAGTCTTATCTGGGATTCGCCTATTGAAAAAACCATAGAAAAGATTATTGAAAGGAAACCGCAAAACACCTGTGTCCTTGCATCTGGTGATCCATTTTCCTATGGAATTGGGGCCACCTTAGCCCGTCATGTAGCGATTGAAGAAATGCTGGTGATACCAGCACCTTCATGTTTCTCATTGGCAGCGGCAAGGCTTGGCTGGGCTTTGCAAGATACTGTAACTATAGGTCTTAACGGGCGTCACTTAGAGAAAATAATCCCGCATTTGCAGCCGGGGGCAAAAATACTTGCTTTATCAACTGATGAAACAACGCCCATATCGGTTTTTGAATTAATATATAAACGTGGCTTAGCTGCTGCTAAATTACAGGTTATGGAACATCTGGGCGGTGAAAAGGAAAAAATATATGAGTTTCATGGCAAGGAAAATATTGCGCGCTTGAATATGATAGCCTTGGAGATTCCTGCAGATTTAACTGGCAAAGCAATTCCTATTGCTTCTGGCTTGCCTGACGAGTTTTTTGAAAATGACGGTCAGCTTACCAAGCGTGAGATACGTGCTATAACCTTATCAAGCCTTGCGCCACGCAAGGGGGAATTGCTTTGGGATATAGGGCTTGGGGCAGGCTCCATTGCTATTGAATGGCTTCTGGCAAACCCGGCAAACCGTGCAATCGGTTTTGAAAAAGATACGAGCCGTGCAAAACGTGCCCTGCTTAATGCGGTCAATCTTGGAGTTCCCGATCTCCAAATAATTGAAGGGGTTGTACCGCATACTTTGGAAGGTAGGGAAACCCCTGATGCTATATTCATAGGCGGCGGGGCAAAAACTGAAACTATTGATGCGGCGTGGAATGCGCTAAAAACTGGCGGCAGGATGGTTGTAAATTCTATTACTCTGGAAACAGAAAGCACGATAATTTCTGCATATAAAAAATATGGCGGTAATATTATACGTATAGGGATTGACCGCGATGAGGATGTAGGGAATTTTACAGGCTTGCGCCCTGCAATGCGGGTTATGCAATGGAGTGCGATAAAATGAAAGCGCGTAATGGAAGAATAGTAATAGGCATTGGTTGCCGTAAACAATGTTACGTCGGCGAAATAATAGAGCTTGTGCATACTGCTTTGGAAAAGAGCGATATAGCCATAAGTGATGTAGCTATTATTGCAACGCCGTGGGTAAAAAATGATGCTGAACCTATAATACACACAGCAGAGGCATTGGATCTTCCGCTTGTCGTAATACCTAAGGAAAGGTGTGAGGAGGTGGCTAACCTTGCCCAGACTGTTTCGCAGAAAGTAGTGGAATTATTTGCGGTGCCTTCAATTGCAGAAGTGGCTGCATTAGCAGCTGCGGGAAAAAACCCAAGGTTAGTTTGTGCGCGTATAACTTCAGGCGGTGCAAGTTGTGCCATAGCTATAGGGGATTGTGATCTGGAAGAAACAAATCCTGCAAGTGGATTTGTTGTATGACCATACATTTCATAGGGGCAGGGCCGGGCGCGGCTGATCTGATAACCCTGCGCGGGCGCGACCTTATAGCATCCTGCCCTGTTTGCTTATATGCAGGTTCCCTAGTGCCGGAGGAAATGCTGCGCTGGTGCCCTCCGGGGGCAAAGGTTATAAATACTGCGCCGCTGGATCTTGATAAAATAGAAGCTGAGTTTTTAGATGCCCATAAAAAAGGGCTGGATGTTGTGCGGCTTCACTCTGGCGATCTTTCTATCTGGTCGGCAATTGGTGAGCAGATACGCAGGCTGAAGCGCCTTGAAATTCCTTACACAGTAACCCCCGGTGTGCCGTCATTTTCCGGGGCAGCGGCAGCCATTATGCAGGAACTTACTTTGCCGGAGGTAGCTCAATCGGTTGTTCTCACACGCACCAGCGGGAGGGCATCGGCGATGCCTGAGAGTGAATCTTTATCTGCATTTGCCCGCACGGGGGCAACTCTTGCAGTGCATCTTTCCATTCATGCTCTTGATAAAGTGGTTGATGAAGTTATGCCGATTCTTGGCGAAGACTGCCCGGTGGCGGTAGTATTTCGGGCATCATGGCCAGATGAAAAGATCATCCGCGCAACACTTTCAACAATTGGGAATATGGTAGACCATAAAGAAATAGAACGCAGTGCCCTTATAATCATCGGCAAGGTGCTTGATATTGAAAATTTCCGTGAATCGGCATTATATAATGCTGAATATCACAGGAGATACAGAAGCTAGCTATTGAAAGCGTAAAGAAAGCACACAATTTATCTGGTCGCTATTCCGTGCAATAGAATAGGTCTGGGGTCCGGCAATATTATTATTATCGTAGCAGTTTATAGCATTATACGGGGTTGCAAGTTGGGTTGGAGTATTTTGCGGCCATGTATAATTACCTATATTTCCAGACGTTGCACCACCGCCGCCAGCTGCCCAGTATACAGTCGAATTAAAAGCATAAATCGGGGTAACGGTACCAGACTGGGGTAATCCGTCATCAATTTTGTTATCTATAGTATAAGCTTCATATACGCTTAATCCAGGATCCCAGTAGGTTGCCCCATCACTATTGAAGGCTGGGTTTATTATCTGTACTATACCGAAATAATTATATCTGTCGGGTGTAGCTGGCGCTGCTCCCCAACCAGTCCCTCCACTCCAAACATAGAAATAATTACTACGCCCTAACTTTGCTGGCGGCAGTATTCCTTCCGGTCCAATTGCCCAAGGGCTTGGTATGGAAACTGTTGGACTTGCAATATTGAAATTACCGTCAATCATTTGGGCTTTGCTTAAATCCACCCAGAAAGTCAGAGTTTCTCCGATATTTTCACGGGTTCCCTTATTCAGTCCTGCGCCATCACCAAATACTCCTTCTATAATACCATTTCCATCACCCTCGCCAGCATATGCTCCTCTGGGCAGAAATCCGTATGCATTGGCAGTGTCGGCGTTCATATCTCCGGGGAGGGCGTTATATTTAGCCTGAAATGTATGAACTGCGGTATTATATTTATTTATCTGGGATATTGTTGCTCGTATTTCTGCCGCTTTAATAAGGTCTTTTCCAACTAACACGCCACCAATAATCAAACCTATGATTACAAGAACTATGGAAAGTTCAATAAGGGTAAAGCCATGATGGTTTTTCATGCAATGATCGAATGTGAAATATTTGAATTACATATATTTATACTAATATTAATCAGTTTCAAGTAATATTAACTATTCTATAGCCAGCAATTTTCCCTCCCTGTCGAAGATAGCTATTTCTAATTCTATATCGTTGCAATCAAGGGCTTTGGTTGCATTTTTAAATGCTTTGCCTGCTATAAGTTCTGCAAGATTTATATTATGCAGATTGGCAATTTCCAGCGCATGTTTAGCAGTGTTGGCGTTTATTATTCCTTCAATGCCAGAAATATCTGCAAGGAATTCCATATCAACGCTTCCGGCTCGTGAATGCAGGTCAAGCAGTCCCTGTGCCAGTTTACACATTTTACCAAAGCCACCGGCAATAGTGATTTTTTTTACCGGGTGCTTGCGTAGATATTTAAGCATTCCACCTACGAAATCACCCATGTCGATAAGCGCAGACTCAGGTAAGTTATATAATTTCTGCACTGCCGCTTCTGAGGTAGAGCCAGTTGAGCCTGCAATATGGTTTATGCCTTCTGCGCGGGCGACATCTATGCCACGGTAAATAGAATGTATCCAGGCTGAGCAGGAAAAAGGTATTACAATTCCTGTGGTTCCTAAAATAGAGATCCCTCCTAAAATTCCAAGGCGGGGATTCATGGTCTTAAGCGCTATTTTTTCACCATTCTCCACTGAAATTTCAATTTCAACATCATCATTTCTGGAGTATTTTTCTGCGATCTCTTTTATTGCTGTTTGCATCATTGCGCGTGGTACAGGGTTTATCGCCGGTTCGCCTGCTGCAAGCGGAAGGCCGGGTTTAGTGACTGTGCCAACTCCTGTGCCTGCACGAAAAATTATTCCACTTCCGGCAGGAAGGAATTTTACACGGGCAGTAATAAGGGCGTTATGGGTAACATCGGGGTCATCGCCTGCATCTTTTACCACGCTTGCAAAAGCATAGCCATTTTCCAGTGCTGTTTTAGCTAATGAAAAAAACGGGCGTTGCCCGCGTGGTAGTAATATATCAACCGGGTTTGGGAATTGACCGGTAATTAGTGCTAAGAATGCCGCTTTTGCCCCGGCAGTAGCGCAGGCCCCAGTTGTCCATCCTTTGCGGAGTTGTGAGTTTTCCATTGTTTTTCGTGTTTCGTAATTTGTTATTAACCCTTATAGTAGAATTTTACACAACGGAAAACATTAATAACTACTCATTATGACTCAGGGATTTATGATAGCCGCTCCGCGCTCTGGTTCGGGGAAAACCACAGTCACGCTTGGATTGCTAAGGGCTTTAGCGCGGCGCGGACATAAAATTGGTTCTTTTAAGTGTGGGCCTGATTATATAGATCCGCAATTCCACAAGATAGCAACCCGGCGCGCAAGCTTTAACCTGGATAGCTGGACGATGTCAGCTGATGCCCTTGATAAGAACTTCATGCTGGGGACGGAAGGTGCGGAAATAATTATAGCTGAAGGATCTATGGGGCTTTTTGATGGTGTTGCAACTATCGGCGCCGCAGGTGATGGTTCAAGCGCTGATATTGCCGCCCGGTTTAATTTACCTGTGGTTTTAGTAATTGATACTAGCGGGCAGTCACAATCTGCAGGTGCAGTCGCTATGGGTTTTCGTGATTTTCATCCGGCTGTAAAAATAGCTGGCGTTATATTAGGCAATATAGCAAGCGAGCGCCATTTTAATTTAGCCATGCGCGGTGTTGAACGTGCAGGGCTAAAAGTTTTTGGTTCACTCCCGCGTGCAAGTGTCCCTACTATTCCTGAAAGGCATCTGGGGTTGGTCCAGGCAAGCGAAATACCTAAAGTTTCAGAAATGATAGATGCTCTGGCCGATGCCATGGAAAAGCATCTCGATATTGATGCTATTCTTTATAGTGTTAAACCTGTTGCATCTCTAAATACTCAACCCTTAAACCCTATAGCTTCTGTACGGCGAATAGCACTTGCGAATGATGTGGCATTCTCTTTTACCTATGAGCATATAATTACAGGCTGGAAACAACAGGGCATAGAAATCCTGCCTTTTTCTCCATTGGCAGATGAAGCGCCAGACAAGGGGGCTGATATATGCTGGCTTCCGGGCGGATACCCGGAACTTTATGCAGGCAAGCTTGCAGATAACAATAATTTTTTAAATGGATTACGTAATTTTGCTAAAGATAAACCAATTCATGGCGAATGTGGCGGGTTCATGGTGCTGGGCGATGCTATAATTGACTCGGAAGGAAGGGAATGGAAAATGGCGGGTTTATTGCCGCTTACCACTTCTTTTGCCAAGCGTAAACTGCATCTTGGATACCGTGCGGTAAGGCTTGCCGTGGATTGCCCTATCGGATTTAAAGATTCAGTTGTGCGTGGGCATGAATTCCACTATGCCAGCATTATAAAACAAGGTTATGCCGTATCTTTGGGCGAAGCAACAGATGCTAACGGTAGTTCACTTGGTAGCGCTGGAATATGTCTGGGAAATGTAACCGGAACATTTTTTCATTTTGTGTCAGGAAGTGATAATGAATAATAAGGCAGGAAAAATAATGTTGGTGGGCGCAGGTCCCGGTGATCCTGAGCTGCTCACACTAAAGGCTGTAAAAGCATTGCAGTCTGCCGATGTAATTTTGTATGACGCACTGGTCTCAAAAGAGGTTCTGGAAATGTCGCGTGCGGAAGCGGAAAAAATTCCTGTTGGCAAGCGCGGGCATGGTCAATCCTGCCGTCAGGCTGATATTAACGAAATGATGTTGAAACTGGCAAGTGCTGGAAAAAACGTGGTGCGTCTTAAAGGTGGAGATCCGCTTGTTTTCAGCAGGGCAGGGGAAGAAATAGAGGCTGCCCGTGCTGCAGGAATAGAAGTTGGGATTATTTCCGGTATCACAACAGCGCAGGCTGCTGCTGCTGTGCTTGGGATAGCTCTTACTCATCGCCAGCTGGCCCGCCGCCTGCAATTTGTAACAGGGCACGACCATAAAGGTGATCTGCCGCAGGATATAGACTGGGATGCTCTTGCCGATCAGAATGCGACCACGGTTATTTATATGCCCAAAAAAACATTGGCAGCTTTTAGCGAAAAAGTGCAGCACTTTGGCCTTTCCCCTGCTACCCCTGCAGTTGCAGTGATGGATGTAACCCTTCCTACGCAACGTATGGTAGCCGCAACTATCGCAACCCTTCCACACCACAGTGATGTTGTGAATATGGAAGGGGCAGTATTAGTTATAATAGGTGAAGTTGTTAGCTCTATAATAAATTCTAAAAATTAGCAGTAAAACGTGAGCCTATTATAAAAGCATTATCCAGAGTTTTATCAGTTCCGGGATTTATTACATATTGTATGTCTGGCTGCACCCAAAGCCATGGCGTTATTTTATCACTATAAGTAAGCTCAAATGTGGTTTCTGCATTATCGGCAGGACTGCCTGCGGTAATAGCTGCTGATTTGTATTCGCTGCTGTTATGCGCTCCTGTAATGCCAAATCCTAGTTTTCCTTCGTCACGGCCTTTGAATGCGCCTGTGTAAACCAATCCTGTACTCCATGCGTAATCAAACTGGTTCACTTCGCCATTTGCAAAACCGAAACGGGCAAAACCAGCAAGACCTTTATCCTTGCCGGTGGAATATAGCTGTTTTTCAGCTATTATATATGCACCCTGACCGCGTTTTCTCAGAGGGTTGCCGCTGCCATCAACATCTGTTAAATGGTCGAATTTTTCTGTATAATACCAGACGCCAGAGGCGATTTTTGTATCTTCTGTGGAATATCCGGTTTCACCAATAACCAGCCAGCCATCATGTTTCCCAAAATCTATCTGGGTTCCGCGGTCATCTCCTAAATCACCGGGGATTCCGTCTAAAATAGCTGCCTGTATATATGTGGACGGCGTAGGATTAACACGAAGCCTGCCGCCAACGGAACTGAATGGAAAAATTGATGGGCCATTTTGCCCGGTCTGCGCCACATCTGTGCCAATGCCAAATGTGGAGTGTATGAATAGGGAGCTAGAATCAGTTACATAAAATTCTGAGTTTACATCATAAAGACCGGCGAGCAGGGATAATTTATAATCAAATAAATTTTGCTGGATATATGCCTGATATAATTTTGCGGTTGAACGTGGAACTTCGATATTATCTATGCCCTGAGCGCTTCCCACTAAATCAGCATCAGGATGTCCGCCAAAATTATTAAGCAAATGTATTTTTGCGCTGAGTCCTTTTACATGAGTAAGCTTTTCCCCATCAAAATTAAAAATTATATCTAAATTATCAAGTGCGCGTGCACCTTCTTTTTTGCCGCCTGATACATTGCTGACAACATCAAATTTATATGTAATATCGGCAGCAATACCTTTTTGTGCCAGTGAAGTTCTGGTTCCACCCCAATCCCCAGAAACTGTATCTTCTGTGTAATTAGGGGCATCTTCAGCGAATGCAGCGTTATATAGAAAAAATGAAAGAAATACGCTTGAAAGGTAGCTAGTGATTTGGGTTTTATATGTCATTTGAATTCCTTTTTAGATATATATTAATATGCTTAATGAGAATGATTCTCACTTGCAAGGCAAATCTTTGAAATTAGATCTTGCTTCAAAAATAATTAATTATCAGGAGGTTGCTTTGCTTAGGCGATTATAGAGCCATCCGCTGGCAGCGCCGAGCACAATCCAAAACATCGCCATCGTCGCAAGCGAAGAAGCTGCGAATTGGGCATTGAGTTCAGTTGGCACAACCCCGCCAAGCGGTGGTTTTGGCGTGCCAATTATGTGCGGGAGCACAAGTACTATAATCCCAATAGCCTTTAAAGCATTAGACTGGCCAAAAACAAGCGAAGCGATGCCAATTGCCGTTGCTAGCGCTGTCGCAGCCCACCAAGCTTGTCGTTCCCCTAGATCGGCGGCCATTGTAGCTGGGAGTTCGGGTGGCAGCCCAAAACCAGGGGCGAGGGAGAACACAGCAAAGCCTGCAATTCCCCACAGCACACCGCGTTTCATATCTATTTCTTCACCGCGTAACGCAAATGCACCGACCAGTATAAGCGCAAAGCCGACCCCTAATCCGAGATCAGCAATAAAGCGATAGGCATTACGTTCAAAACCATTAGCTGGTTCCCATGCCCCTTCGTTATGTTCATGTTCGTGGGCTGATTCCATTGCTGACCCGCTAGCTTCCTGTTTAGCGGCGTCTGCTTCCTCATAAACTTCAGCTTCAAGGATAAGTGGTGTTAATTTAAATGTTTGGATTGCGAAGACAAATAACCCTGCGATAAAACCTGCGACCAGCGCAGTTAATAAGATGCGTTGCATAAATTTTCTTTCTATGGATTGGTTTTTAATTAATCTGCTTTAGCTAGATTAATGGCACGGGAATGCAGATGAATGGCGCGTATCATGCGCTGCATTATGAACCACTTCAATATGAGAAAACCCTAAGAGGAAAATGAAAGCTGTTCCAAGAAAAATGGAAAGCAGCGCGGCAATTTTATCTTTAGAAATTGCCTTGGCATTTAGTTTGGTAATAGTATTCATAAAAACTCCGATGCGTAATAATTAATACACATCACTGCAAACAAAGATTTTCCTGGTTTGAAGAAAATCCCCATCGGTCACCCAGCCCGAAGCGTTTGCGCGTGACAACTTGCAATGGCATGTCTCCTGACTTGCGAATCTTTGCTTAATTGCGGCCTTCCCAGTTTCCCAGTGGCTTAATGCAATAAGCTATCGCTTACAGTTGCTGGTGCAGTTGCGGAATTAAACTACTTGTTCTCACCGCATTCCATTTTCATTCCGTAGGATTTTTTCCATAGGAAAACCATTGCAATAACGCTAACATAGAATATCTTACGGTCAACCTGTTTTTTCCATTGCTTATTAAACATAAAGTTTTATAAGCGCGGATATAAGGGAGGTTTTTATATGAAATATCGTTTCTTATATGCGTTTTTATTGGTTTTCGCTATCCCTGCCATTGCTTTTGGTCATGCACGTGTGCAATCTTCTGTGCCTGCAAAAAATGCAGTGGTTAAATTCTCGCCATCAGAGGTCAAAATAACTTTTTCCGAGGCGTTGCGTATCAAGGAAAGTTACATAAAAGTTTTCAGCGGGAAAAAATTGATAAGCGAAGCCTCCCCTGTATTATCTCCCGATCAGGTAACAGTGAGTGAGGAGTTGCCAGAGCTTGCGCCGGGAAAATATACAGTGCAATGGAAGGCGGTTTGCCTGTGCAATGACCATCATGCAACCACTGGCAGCTATAATTTTACAGTAAAATAAAATCAAGCGGCGAGTTCTGCAAGTATAGCGTCGCCCATCTGTGTGGTCGATAGTTTCTTCTTGCCTTCCTGCATTATATCGGCAGTGCGTAGTCCTTTAGCAAGCACGTTCTTGATAGAATTTTCAAGCTTATTGGCTTCAGATTTCATATCAAATGAATAACGCAGCATCATCGCAAATGACAAAATAGTTGCTATAGGGTTAGCAAGGCCCTTTCCGGCAATATCCGGTGCTGAACCATGCACTGGTTCATATACAGCAGGTGTTCCCGGTTCACCGAGTGAAGCTGATGGTAGCATACCTAGCGAGCCGGTAAGCATTGAGGCAACATCGGATAAAATATCGCCAAACATATTTGTTGTGACCATTACATCGAACTGCTTTGGATTACGTACAAGTTGCATCGCGGCGTTATCAACATACATATGCGATAGTTCGATTTTAGGATATTCCGCCTGACCAATTTTTATTACTTCCTCGCGCCACATTTCGGTGCATTCCAGTACATTCGCTTTGTCTACCGAGCATAATTTCCCGCCTCGTTTTGCGGCCAGTTCAAATGCAACGCGGGCAATGCGGATAACTTCCGGTGAAGTATAAACCTCGGTGTTTATTCCTTTTCGGGTACCGTCCGGCAATGTTTCAACGCCGCGGGGATGCCCAAAATAAATACCGCCGGTCAGTTCGCGCACTATCATAATATCAAGGCCAGCAACTACTTCATGTTTAAGTGTGGAAGCATCAGCAAGCGCGTCAAAACACTGTGCCGGGCGCAGGTTGGCGAATAATCCTAATTCCTTGCGGATTCCAAGCAGCCCTTTTTCCGGGCGCGATGCGATAGGTAGGGATTCCCATTTCGGGCCACCAACAGCACCTAGCAGGATAGCGTCTGATTTTTTTGCGGCAACAACTGTTTCATTGGGGAAGGGAGTGCCTACTGCATCATATGCAGCTCCACCAAGCAATGCTTCGCTGGTTGCAAATTTCACACTGCTATTCTCAGAAAACCAGTTTATAATTTTTTTTGTTTCTGCAACCACTTCAGGGCCGATGCCGTCGCCGGGTAAAAGTAAAATATTTTTTGTTGTCATTACACTATCCTTTTATTAGGTCTTTAAAACTATCCCCGATCTTAGCTGGCAGTACTGTGATGTTATCCCATACATTGCCTTGCACATAAGGCTCACAAGCAAGCCACGCATCGACGTCAGCGCGGGAGGGGAAATTCACGATCACATTAGAGCCGATCATTTTTCCAGAATCATCAAGTAGCGCAAGGCCGCAGATCATATTGCCGTTTGCACGTGCCTTTGCCATAGCTTCAGTGTGCGCGGTGCGGCAATTCATCCTGCGCTCCATTGCATCTTCGTCCTTTGCATCATATGCTAATATTACAAATTGCGGCATTACTCTTCGTCTTTCAATTATTGGCGTTGTTATCCTTTGGACTCGCAGTACCCATTTACTGGTTGTAAACTCCGTGCTGCTCGCCTCGGATGCCTAGCCAATAACCTAAATACTTTTGAGTAATATTATTGTGCTTTTACACGATTTTTCTAGCTTCTCAATTCTTCTTTCGCGTGCTTGATTATTTTAAAGGCGGCGCTGCTTTCGAGCCATGCAATCCCCAGAGCTACCAGCAAATCCGGTGCCAGAGAATCGGTAATGCTTACAAAAAATGCAGCTATAATTATCATGATGTTAGAGAGTATATCGTTGCGGCTGCATAGCCACACAGAGCGCATGTTGCTGTCACGCCCGCGTGAACTATATAAAAGAATGGCGCTTATTAAATTTACGACAAGAGCGAGCAAACCAACCATACCCATCGTATCAGAAGCCGGGACTGTTTCATGAACAAGATTTATAGCGCCTTGTATAAGTGCTGTAGCCGCCAGAAGGAGCATGAATGATGCCTTAAACAAAGCAGCTTTGGCGCGAACATGTATATGTTTCTGTATTACATAAAGCGTAATTATATAACTTAGCGAATCGCTGAAAAAATCCATGGAATCAGCCAGCAGCGAGCTGGAATTAGCATGCAATCCCTGAAATAACTCAATGAAAAACATTATTCCATTTAAAAGCAATGCGATCCATAACATTTTGCGGTCATGGGATATTGTGTCGCAGTGGCTATGTTCGTGGTCGTGTCCCATCAGGCTGCCAGCCAAGGTGTATTCTGCTTCTGGCGTGTTTCGTAATTTGCTATGGAATCCAGCTTCTGGAAGGTAAGGCCAATATCATCGAGGCCATTTTTCAGGCAATGTTTACGGAAAGGCTCAACATCAAATGAATATGGTTGGGTGTTTTGCCCCTCAGCCTGCACTGTCTGTTTGTCGAGATCAACACTTATTTTTTTTCCAGATTTTGCTGACTCCATAAGCAGCGCTACCTGTTCTTTAGGTAGCTTTATGGGAAGGATTCCATTTTTGAAACAATTATTATAAAAAATATCGGCGTAAGATTCAGCTATAACACAGCGTATGCCAAAATCGAGCAACGCCCAGGGCGCATGTTCACGTGAAGAGCCGCACCCGAAATTTGCACCCGAAATTAGTATTTCCGCATGGGTGTATGGTTCACGGTGCAGCACGAAATCATCAACGCGTGTTCCGTCAACCCGGAAACGCATTTCATAGAATAGCCCTTCCTTAAGCCCGGTGCGGGCGATGGTTTTTAAAAACTGCTTTGGTATGATCATGTCGGTATCGACATTATCAATCGGCAGCGGTGCTGCAATAGCATTTAAGTTGTTAAATGGTTTCATTTTAATTCTCTCTTGTCATTCCCGCGCAGGCGGGAATCTCTTTCAATTTAAGCAAAGGCTATTGTTTCGTATAAATCTTTCCATAATGGATTTTGTCTGGTTATTAAATCATTTTTCATCGGACGTGTCCATTTTTTAAGACGTTTTTCCCTTAAAATCGCTTCTTCCGCGCTGCCGTGAATTTCATAATAAACCAATAGTTTAATATTATACTTGCTTGTATGCCCTTTTATAATTTCATTTTTATGTTGATATACTCGTTTTATTAAATCGGACGTAACGCCAATATAGATTGCTCCATTTTCGCGGCTTGCCATTATATAAACATAAAACTGCTTTTCATTCATATGGCAAAAGAGATTCCCGCCTGCGCGGGAATGACAAGGGTCTTAAGTCTTCCACGGGTCTAAATCAATCGGAGTTAAGTTGCTGGGCTGGGCTGGTTTGCCGTAATTGAGCGAATCCCAATCAACAACTTCCTTTTTCTTTTCGTCTTTTTTATCTTTTTTACGAGAAAATAATTTGGAGAAAAATCCCATCATTTAAACTCCCTTATGTCGGCAAGATGCCCGGTTACAGCGGCGGCAACTGCCATTGCTGGTGACAACAGGTGGGTACGCCCGCCGCGGCCTTGCCTGCCTTCGAAATTGCGGTTGGAGGTGGAGGCACAGCGCTCCCCGTCTTCCAGCTTGTCGGCGTTCATGGCAAGGCACATGGAGCAGCCCGGCTCTCGCCATTCAAAGCCGGCGGCTAGGAAAATTTTGTCTAGCCCTTCTTTCTCCGCTTGTTCTTTCACAAGGCCTGAGCCAGGAACGACCATTGCAAGTTTCACATTTTTGGCCACATGTTTTCCTTGCGCGAACTTCGCGGCTTCGCGGAGGTCTTCGATGCGCCCGTTGGTGCAGGATCCGATGAATACTTTATCGATTACTATGTCAGTAAGTTTCATGCCTGCGCTCAATCCCATATATTCCAGTGCGCGGGCTTTGGTAGGCGTATCCCCAGCAGGTACTGTTGCGGTTATAGGCAGCACATCTTCCGGCGAGGTTCCCCATGTAACCTGCGGGGCGATATCGGCAGCGTTTAATATAACTTCAGCATCATATTTTGCGCCCGCGTCAGATGGCAGGGTTTTCCAGTAAGCAACAGCCTTGTCCCAGTTTTCTCCGGTTGGTGCCAGTGGGCGGCCTTTTATATATTCAAAAGTTTTTTCGTCAGGTGCAATTAACCCTGCGCGCGCTCCGGCTTCGATTGACATGTTGCACACCGTCATGCGCCCTTCCATGGAAAGGTTTTTTATCGCATCACCTGCATATTCTATTACATAGCCTGTGCCGCCTGCGGTTCCGATCCTTCCGATTACTGCAAGGGTTATATCCTTGGCGGTAACGCCGGGGGGCAATGCTCCATCAATACGAACCAGCATATTTTTGGCGCGGCGCTGGATGAGGGTTTGCGTTGCCAGCACATGTTCAACTTCGGAAGTTCCGATGCCGAAAGCCAAAGCGCCGAATGCGCCGTGCGTAGATGTGTGCGAGTCGCCGCAGACAATGGTCATTCCCGGCTGGGTGAAGCCCTGTTCAGGGCCTACGATATGCACTATACCTTGGCGCTTATCGTCCATCGCGTAGTGGGTGATTCCGAATTCCTGTGCATTATTGGCAAGTGTCTGCACCTGGATGCGCGAGGTCTCATCCTTGATTATTCCCTGTTTGCGCTCCGGTGTGGTCGGTACGTTATGGTCAGGAACCGCGAGTGTTGCGTCGGGGCGGCGAACTTTGCGGTTGCTTACGCGCAGCCCTTCAAAAGCCTGCGGGCTGGTTACTTCATGGATTAGGTGGCGGTCTATATAGATTAGACAGGTGCCATCATCCTGCGTATCGACAAGGTGGCTTTCCCAGATTTTATCAAAGAGAGTTTTGGTCATTATTAATTATCCGTTGCCAGTAGTCGATTGCCAGTTGACGGCTTACTGACATCTGACACCGGCAACTGATAACTAAATTCTATTCTGCTTCTTTTTTAGCGTCGCGCTTTTCAGTAATTCGCGCTGCTTTACCGGTGAGGCCGCGCAGGTAGTAAAGTTTTGCGCGGCGAACTTCGCCTTTGCGTACCAGCTCAACGCTTTCAACGCGTGGGGAATAGGTAGGGAACACGCGTTCAACGCCTTCGCCGTGGCTAAGTTTGCGAACGGTGAATGATGAGCGTACTCCAGCGTTACGTTTACCTATGCAGATACCTTCAAATATCTGGGTACGTTCGGTGTTGCCTTCGATGATGCGAACGCCGACTTTAATAGTGTCGCCCTGTGCGAAATCATCAATTTTTTTGCCGGTTGCCAGCTTCTGCATGGTTTCCTGCTCTATTTTTTGCAATAAATTCATATCAATCTTCCTTCTTCTTATATATCAGGTCGGGGCGGCGAGCTCGTGTAACCATCTTTGCCTGCTCAAGCCTCCACGCCTCGATCTCTGCGTGATTGCCCGAAAGTAACGCCTCTGGTACTGATTTCCCATTCCAAAATGAGGGGCGAGTATAATGCGGATATTCCAGTAGTCTAGCAAATTCTGAAGCGGATGCAAAACTTTCTTGCGAAAGCGCGCTGGACTTGCTTATGACGCCCGGAAGCAGGCGTACGCAGGCATCCATTATAGCCATAGCCACGATTTCCCCGCCGGAAAGTACGAAATCACCAAGGCTTACCTCCAGCATATCATGATGATCGATAACCCTTTGGTCAACCCCCTCAAAACGCCCGCATAATATTATAAGTTGTTCATTCTTAAGCTTTTCTACCAGGTCTTGGGTTAATGGCACACCGCGCGGGGAGGGGTAAATTATGGTTGGTTTTTCAGTAATTAAGGTTTTGGCGTGTTCTATCGCCGAATCTATAACGTCCGGCTTCATAACCATACCCGTTCCGCCGCCAAAAGGCTTGTCGTCCACGGTTTTATGCTTATCAGTTGCAAAATCCCTTATCTGCAGGGTTTTTAACGACCAGATATTTTTTTCCAGCGCCTTGCCCGCCAGCGATTGCCCAAGCGGGCCGGGGAACATTTCGGGAAACAGCGTCAGCACTATTGCTGAAAATAGGGGCTGGCCTAGAGATGTGTCTTCCATATTTATCATTTGATCAAATGTAGGATGTTTGAATAATCATCGGTCCATAGTATTGCCGGTTTAGAGGAATCATCTTCATCCCAATGTGCTGGCAGGTTAATATTCCTGATGTTTTCCGCCTTGCCAAGCACAGCCCAAGTTGATCGCTGCTTATAGCGGTCTTGCGTTGTTGTTTTATCGGTATATATTTTGATTGTCATTCCTTCTGCTTTTGCAGTTGCGCGCAGAACGCGGGTAAGATCAAGGTAGCGGTTGCTTATATGCGCGAATATAAGGCCTGTTTCTTTTAAATGTGCTGCATATGCTGCGAAAGCTTCCTTGGTCAGTAAATGTACCGGGACCGAATCAGAAGTAAAAGCATCAAGTATGAAAATATCAAATTTGCGCTGTTCATGTTCGATATTTATACGCCCGTCACCGGTTATGGTTTCGATCTTAGGCTTGCAACCACGCATATAAGAAAAATAATCGGCGTCATAGGCTAATTTAACTACTGCGGGGTTGATTTCATAAAATGTAACCATGTCACCCTCACGCCCGTAACAGGCAATGCTGCCAACACCAAGGCCAATTATCGCAATATGCAGCGGTTGTTTGCTTTTAAGTATTGGTGATATTAATTCGCCAAGTGGCCCGGACGGATGGAAATAAGTAAGCGGCACTAAATGTTTTTCCCCGGTTTTATATTCAGCACCGTGGGTGGTGGTCCCGTGGCGCATCAGGTATGCTTCAGGGTCGGAGCGGTCAACAGTTATTATACCGTAAAAATTGCGCTCTGCATGTGCGGTTTGCCCGCGTATGTCCGAAAGAACCACTCCGGCAAGCACTGCGGCAATATAACAAGCTCCTAATCGCAGTGGGGCGGATTTCTGGTCAAAGCAGTATTTTATTATGAAAATACCCAGCATTAAAAGTATGCCGATCAAACCATTATTGAAAGGGTTCAGAAGCGGGCTTGCTGCATAAAATAAAATTGCAAGGCCTGAAAAAATTGCTGCAGCGACAGCAACATCCTTACGCCATGTCAGGCTGATCGGTTTTTCTGCCGGGCGCAGCATAAGGGCGAGGGCGAAGGTAAGCGGGTATTCAAGCAGCGAGCTAAAGAGCAGCGGTGCTGCAAAATTTGTTGCCATTCCACCTACTGCGCCACCGATTGATAAATACAGGTAAAATTTAGTAAGCTGGCTGGAGTGCGGGCGTGACTCATAAAGAAGACGGTGGCATACTAATGCGGTTACAAAGAATGCTGCCATATGCCAGAACATCATGCTTATTCCGGCAGCGGAAGTAATATTCAGGAAGAACTCAAATAATAATGGCACACATAATATAAGCTGCAATTTAAGCAGGAAATTAAGTGTAAGGCGCTTCCAATTACTAAATGCCATTATGAAGCTTATGAGGTAGAGAGCAAGCAAGGCCATCCATATCATCGGCACTGGCGCTATATCCATGGTGATATGAGTAGTAGTGCCAAGAAGCAAACCCGAAGGCGCCGCTGCAAGTAAAAGCCAGCGCAGCTTTTTTGGCAAGCCTATAGGTGTTATAATAGCTTGTGTTTTATGAAAGTGAGTAAGCTTCTGGCGGCTGTAAATCCCGGCGCAGCAAATTAGTAATGCCCCTAGTATCGCGAATGATATTTTAAAAAATACCGCCTGTTGGTTAAGCCCGATAAATGGTTCTATAAGCGCTATGAATCCAAGTACCCCCAGCATGCTGCCTATATTGCTTACTGCATATAACCAATAAACTTCAGAATTGGGGCTTAAGTCAGCATACCAGCGCTGTATCAGTGTGGAGGTGGTTGAAAGCAGGAAAAACGGGATGGCGATATGGGCAAGAAGATCCTGTATAAGCCACGAAACTGGCTTAAGGTAAGCATCGGGTGATGGATTGCCGTTGATTGGGATCATCCACATCCATGCAACCGCAGCCACAACCAATACTGCATGGATAGCTGCCTGCATACGTGGAAGTCTGAGAGTGGTCAGGCAGTCTGCATACCAGTATCCGGCAAGCAGCAAAACCTGGAAGCATACCATCGCTGTGTTCCACACATTCGGGGCACCCCCAAGAATTGGCAAAACGGATTTTGTAAAAAGAGGCTGCAGCCAGAATAATAATGTTGAACTTATTAAAAGCGCACCGCTGAATAAAAATAATGAATATGTCTTACGGCTGGTTTTTTCCATTAATATTCCTGTTAAATTATATAGCTATAATGGAGTTTATTTTGCTTTATAAAGCAAATTGCCGCAATTCCTATTTAAATTTAAAGGAAAAATTCACCAAGCGTTGGGATCCTGCGGCTTACGGCCTGTTTTCCCAGGTTCTTTTTCTTGGGTGTTAGGTAGTGGTTCGCTAATAATTGGAAGATTTGCCGGTTGTTGTATGCTTTCATTATCTAGCATAAGTTTAGTTAGTTTTTTACCGCTGGGGCTGTTTACGGATATGAGGAACTGGTCATCGCAATAGCGGCAGGTATTATATTTGCTAAGCATCCTCCAGAAGGTGTAAGGCAGGCCAAAAGGGAAGAGCAGCCAGCAGAAAAATTCAGCCTTTGTGCTGCCGCGTTTTTTTCTTTTCGGCTTTCCTATATGGTGGCATTTTGTGCAGATGTAATCGCCCATTAATAAAGCATGCCATATCTTCTGCTCTATTACATTAAAAAATTCGACTTGCCTGTGTATGTATGGATTTTTTATTTTATATGCGGTATATAACAGAGCCCAAATGAAAGGATGCTATCATGCCCAATACTCTTCGCCTGCACCGTGTACTTGCCTGCACCCCTGATAAATTATACCGCGCTTTTATAGAAGCTGACGCTCTTGCAAAATGGCTTCCGCCTAATGGCTTTGTCTGCACGGTGCATAGCCACGAAGCAAAAGTTGGCGGTAGTTACAGAATGTCGTTTCGCAATTTTACAACCGGTCAAAGCCAATTCTTTGGCGGAGTTTATCATGAGCTGCTTCCGGTTGAACGCCTGCGTTACAGCGATAAATTCGAAGATCCCAATATGCCGGGCGAGATGCACGTTACTGTCACTTTGAAAAAAGTATTATGCGGCACAGAGTTAAATATTGTGCAGGAAAATATTCCTGATGCCATCCCGGTTGAAGCATGTTATCTCGGCTGGCAGGAATCGCTATGCAACCTCAAGCATCTGGTTGAGCCGGAAATCAGGGATGCGTAAATAAAATAGTAATGAATGGCAAAAAAGCTGATCATATCTCCGTGCTGAAATATTTTTCTATTCAGAGGAGAATCAGGACAATATAGCTAGAATATTTTGCTGAATATCAGGCTGCATTGCGGGCCGGTTTTAGTTAGATCATAAGCTGCTGTTGATGGCGTGCTGCTGGTTGAGCAATTAGGGGTAAAGTTATCACTAAACCCGCTTCCTTTTGGCAGTGCGGAAACAGTTCCGGTTCCGGGATTGCCGTCATCAATTTTTGTATCTATGTTTTTTGCATCTATGGTTGTAAGCGTTGGGTATAGGGGAGTATCCCTGTAATCACCATTATTACTAGCGGAGCTGCCGCCATATAATAATACATTACCAGATAACCCAGGAGAAAAAAATGTGTCATTAGCATTTGCATAGAGCAATGCCCATCCTGCATTCGGGTCTGTTTTTGAAGCTGGAATGTTCAGTCCGGCTGTAAGTATAGGCCCGCGTCCTACAGAAAGATAAGGGTTGTGATAAAAATAATAAGACCCTTGAACCAGCTTTGCGTTTGCCAGTTGTTCCCATATTGTGGTGTTCTCTTCATTGGTGCATAGTATTTCCCAGAACTGCGTACCGTTGCAGTATGCAATTTTACCATCACCATTACCATTGCAGGTCAGTGTTTTTTCTTCGGCGGCGAATGTACCGTAGCAGCTATTGGTATAATTATCGGAGGCATTGCCGCCAACCGCACCCCAGATGGATGTTGCTGATTTCATATCGCCAGGAAGTTCACCATATTTGGTAAGAAATGTATTTATGGCGGATATATATTTTTCTCTATCGCTGATGATTGTTTTAAGTTCGGCGGCCTTTATCAGGTCTTTACCCACCAGAACCCCGCCTATAATAAGGCCGATAATCACCAGAACTATAGAGAGTTCAACGAGGGTAAAACCCTGTTTTTTCTCGGTGATGGTTTTATTTACTGGCATATCCTCAACAATAGCAACGTATTGTTAAAATTAGATTAACTCGGTTTGCCTAGACTTTTCCATACTAAATCCCTGCCTTTAGTAGGAGGGAAAAGGTTGAGCTAGTTAGTGTCTGTATAACAAACTTGCCGTAATAACATTAGATAACAGTTGTATCTGGACACCCCAATCTAATCTGATATGCTCCGCCAACCAGTACCGCTAATGCTCCCCATGTTGCATCTGGACACCCCAATCTAATCTGATATGCTCTAAAATGACGGCTTTAACTAGAAAATTGCAGTTGTATCTGGACACCCCAATCTAATCTGATATGCTACAGGATTTGCAGCCCGGCCACCGCAAGCGGTTGTATCTGGACACCCCAATCTAATCTGATATGCTATTTAAGGGCAAGGTTGCTATACTGGTTATGTTGTATCTGGACACCCCAATCTAATCTGATATGCTTAAGCTAACGTCGAGTGCGGTTTGCAGGCCGTTGTATCTGGACACCCCAATCTAATCTGATATGCTTGCAGGCTCTTAAGATCAACCTGCTGATGCGTTGTATCTGGACACCCCAATCTAATCTGATATGCTCATATTAAACATAAAGATAGAGAACGGTGAGTTGTATCTGGACACCCCAATCTAATCTGATATGCTAGATGCCGTATTATCTTTTTGAAATATAGAAAAAAACACGGTATCTAACTTCAGAAAAATCATTGCAAAATCTCAAAAAAGCATAAATTGATCAGGGTTTTTGGGTGGTGCAAAAGCGGAAGCATTATAAAAAGTCTGAATCGTCCCGAACTGTTTATCAGTAAAATAGAGAATACTCACCTTACCATATTGCGGCACATTTTGCTTGATTCTCTTAGAGAATGCCTCACTTTTTTCACGACTACCAATAAAGCGTAAATATACCGAAAATTGAGACATAGTAAAGCCTTCATCCAACAAATATTGTCGGAAGATCTGTGCCCTTTTCTGTTCTTCTTTAGAAACAGTTGGAAGGTCAAACATCACCATCATCCACATAAGCCTGTACGCACTTTCCATAGTGCTTCAGGATACGAAATAAGCGTAAATAAACAGATAGAAAATGATTAAATTTCAGGTAATTTTATCAATTAAATCGCAGTGTTAGGGTAGGGAATTGCCGATTTAGGGAGTGCTAGTTTTGCTTCCCCATTCTTAAATGAATTCGCAAGGGATTGTGCAGTAAGCAGTACAGCATTACTAATTGTTGTGGTCTCAAAGGGCATATTAACCAGCCATTCCATTAAATTTGCCAGTTCCTGCTTAGTTTCTCGGTTAATTTCTTGTTTATTTTCTTGGAGCAACTGAAATACCTTATAATCAACCATAGGGCGGTATGCTTCCATGACATCATCAACTAGGCAAAAGGCATTTAAGCGGTTCTGATGATGCACCCCAAGCGATGGATGCAACCCTACCGATATAACAGCACGAGAAACAGTAGAGCGCAAAATTGCATAGCCATAGTTAAGTAAGCTATTTACACCCTCTATTTCTGGGTTGCGGGTGAAATCATCACCCATCAGTAACGGCCAGTAACGGCGGGCTGCTTGTGCTTCAATATTTTCTGGATCACCAGATTTTACTCGTAGTGCCATTTCTTCAAGCGCATTTCCCGATGATCTATTGGTGGCAAGTAGCACTTGATGCTGCCCTGCTATTTTGCTTTGAATTAACTGTTTCCATAGCTGTTTGGCGAGTGGTTTGCTGCTTTCAAGCTGTGCTTGTAGGTTGCCTGCCTGCTTATGATGACTGACTACAGGCCATAATATTCCTGCTGGCTGGTGATTGCTGCCACAAATAATAACAGGGATTCCCTCGTCGGCACAGGCAAGTAGTATATTCTGGGTAATTGTTGCCTGATGTCCGTTCAGTAACATGGCAGAGATGCTATCTAAGGGGATTCTTGCCAGCTCATCTTCCCCTTGTGAAATTTTCAAAAAACCACGAAATAGGGATATATGTCTTCCATCTTGCCCGATTTCAATGATACTGCCTGTCATATTGCCAGATTTTCTTTCTCTCTGAACGGCTTGGGCATAGAGGACTTTTTCGGGTCAAGTACACGCCCAGCAGGTGTCACAGAGATTTTACGAGCATTTTTTTCTTGCAATTTATTAGCAGAAGCCGCCCAGCTTAATTTGTCAGCTTGTTCTACAGCTACGAGATGAGGAACTAAATAAGCGAGATTTGAGGTGATTTTTTTCAATCTTCTAATTTCTCTTTTTCCATTTTCATCATAAGCCACTATATCATTGATATGTAAGCGCATGATTAGCTTGGCAGTAGGGTGTTCCTTACGCCAGTTCGGCGAAAAATCTTTCTGGTTAAAGTCAAAGGTTGAGATTGTTTCTGCGTACCATTTTCCAGCTTTATATTTAGTACCATCGCTTGCAACTCTATCTTTAATTGGGCAGAAAATATCTAAATGATGATTGCTACCAGTTGCGACATAGCGATAAGGTTTTCCTTGCTTATCATAAATAGTTTTCATTGCCGATTCACTTTTTTCTACGAAAATTCGTACACGACGTATATTATTTTCTGCAGCAAATTCAGCAATGGCTTGTTCATATTTTTTATCGCCTCTACTGCCCATTGCCATAGCAATTTTATGACGTAAAACATCATCCGCAATATCCGAAATATCTTTTTCCTTAAGGCTAGTAAGAGGAACACGGATATGAAGGCGTATTTTGCCTTTTTTCTTCAGTTCAGTTCCATCGGTTCTGTCTAGTTGGTTTGATGCTTTTCCATAGTAATCCGTCAAACGAAACAGTTTTTCTTTTATATAGTTCGGTAATAACTTTTTCTCTTTGTTCATCAGTTAAATCATCACGATTTCTTCTCCATAGCTTATCCAATATCGTTAGATTATTCACTTCTTTTAGGATACGGAAGCGTTGGGAGGATGGGAGGGCCTTATAGGCTCTTTCTTCTTGCGGAAGGATACTGCATCTTCCTTTAAGGACAGGGCGTAATTTGCGCTGGTGAAAAATAGTATCTTTCAACTCCTCAATTATTTGAGATGTTAAAAAATCAGGGTGGTGAATAGATTGAGCGATAAGCAGTTTATCATATTCATCCTCGAGCATTTTCCTTAATGGGTAAAAATCATAAAGCACTTTATTTGCGTCCGATGAAACATTACGAACGCGTTTTACTGGCTCACCAGACAAAAACTCACCATAAGTACGGCTGTTTTTTTCTTCAAGTTTTATTTGTAGAAGTTTGGTTGCCTCTTTTATAGCTCCCGCTTCATTCTCCTTAGCTACTTGCTTTCTGTTACTCTGAAAGCCACGGCGTTGGTTTATATGAAAAATTACTCTGCCGAGTTCGTATAGCTCCAGTTTTTCATCTAACCCTTTTTTACGGAGCATATAAGGGTCTAGCAATTCAAGTTTTTTGCGTTCTTTTGCGTCTTTTGGCATCAAGCCTTTTTCAATCAAATATTCCATCAGTTGTTGTTTGCGTCTAACTAGTCTGTCACGGCGACGGCGCATTCCACGTGCTTCACGTCTGGCAACAGCTAATGAGGTTTTGGTTTGCGAATCCCTACCATCAGAAAAAATCCGTGAACCGAGATGAATAACATCATACGGCATCCCATCTTTTAAGCAAACCAAAGCAAAACCAATAGAATTTGTGCCAATATCCAGCCCCAGACGATAAGAAATATTTTTATTAATCATACAATCTCCCATTGCAATTAAATTTATTATCCTATAGGAATATTGGTATCAGATTAGATTAGGGTGTCCAGATGTTAATAAGATGAGACATTCACCAAATTAAAAAGCTCGCTCCGGCGGGCTTTTTTATTGGCTCTAAAATCAAATACCTATTTTGTATTTTGGGGTTTTTATCTATGCAGTTTTTTGCGTCCGCCTGGTAATGGCTTTGTAGGTTTTTCACCTAATGCAGGTGTTTTGAAGAATTCGGCGATATTGGCATTTAATGCTTCAGCTAAACGTTCCAAAACGGCAACAGTTGGATTTTCTAGTCCACGTTCTAATCGGCTGGCATAAGTACGATCAATCTCAGCATCTACCGCAAGAACTTCCTGCGATAGTCCTTTCCTTAACCACGTATCTCTGACAGGTTCCTGATATGTTCAAGGAACGCCTTGAGGAGCGCCGTATCTTGGTCAAGTGCGATGGCAACCATTTCCTTTATCAACTCCGACTTCTCACGGTTGCGGCCAGAAAAAATAGGCATGTCGCATAGGTCGGACAGCGATACCTTCAATGAGTCGGCAATGCGTGCGGCTGTTTCGATGCTCGTACCGCTGATGCCCCGCTCGATATTAGAAATGGTATCTTCGGTACGCTCAATTTTCTCAGCAAGTTCGGCTTGAGTTAGACTGTTACGCTTGCGGAAAAACTGCACTCGTAATCCAAATTCTCTACGTATATTAGACTGTTTCATGGGGGCAATTCTCCTGTTTTATATGGAAAATCACCACCGAATAAGACTCGGTATTGGCTGTTGAATTTTTGTATTTCCGTATTATATTGCGGATTATGATTTTAATTTCGTACTTACACCGAATTTTATTTGGATAGCGCATGTTATGGATGTAGGACTAGACATACCTCAGCAAGCCTTTGTGCTGCGCCTCAATGAAAGGCTACCGGCTGCTAAGCAAGGTGGCGTAGTGGGTGTCGGATGGTGTGATGCGCGTGACCTGGACAAGCTGCATGACTGGGAGAGTTTCAAGCTGATCCTCAAGAATGCAGGATATGGAGACAGCGAACGGGCACTAGGTAACGCAGCGGGGAGTCTGTGGCGCTTCTTCGTGACCATGAGAAAAGGCGACATACTGGTTATTCCGTCTCCTGACAGCGGCTTCTATTTGGCTTCCGTCGAGGGTAACGTATTCTATGATGAGGCGGGAAGATCATCCGACTTTGCATGGAAGCGGCCAGTTCGATGGCTTAATGACCAGCCTATTCCTCGTAGCTTTGCCCGGAATGAATTGCAGATGCGAATGAAAGCGAGGCAGACCTGCGTAGATGCAACGGATTTGCTCATGGAAATCAGGGAAACGCAACAGCGGAAAACTCCCATAGATTTTGGTGATGAAGTCTTGCAGGGAGCCTATGCCTCGGTGGTAAAGGCGTTGTTATCAGCGTTGACTGACAGAGGGCTGGAGGAATTGGTGCGTAAGTTAGCGGAGGCTAATGGTGCTCACTCTATAGTTCTCGCCAAGAATAGCGGAAGGAAAGGTGATGCCGATGTGCTTGCAACCTATGATTTACGTATAGGTAAACAGGATGCAAAGATCAGGGTCGCCTATCAAATCAAGCAGCATTGGAATGAATCTGACAGCGTCGGAATACAGCAGTTGCTCGAACGCATGGAAGATTCATTGGGCGAGATAGATAGAGGCTGCTTCGTCACCACCGCCAAGGAAATCTCTAAAGAGGCAAGTGATTTAGCCGAGAAAAACGGCATCATCGTCCTCAAGGAAAAAGAACTGGTCGAGTGGATACTGATGACAGGGCTTGGCGCATTTACTGGATAACCAACTTCACAAGGAGAAATATGAGCGGATTTGAACTAAGTGGTAACGTGTTGCGTTCTCGCGGCTCAAAGGTGGGAGAACTTGATGGCAGCCGTTTCCGTGACTCTCGGGGTAGTGTGATTGGCAGCATAGATGGCGTTCATATCCGTGATGCATCCAGTCGCAAAATCGGTAGTCTGGATGGTGATAAAATCAGGGATGGCAATGGAAAAGCCATTGCATCACTCAGCGATGCTAAAAAGAACATCAAGAATGCTATAGGCGGAGTGAGCTTGGCCGGATTTTACCTGCTGTTCGTACATTAAGCCCCTGTAAGCCTCATACAACGCTGAACTAGCTTTGCCGCCGCCCTTGCCGGCAAAAGGCTGCTCACGCGCTATACGAGGCCTTACAGCGGGAAGTCGCCGTTAACCACAGCCAAGCAGGACTTTTCTATTCTTTCCAGCCGAGCATCTATCACCATGAGCGATTTACGCTTGATGTGCTACCTCCATCGGCGTGCCGCAGGTATAGTATGGTATTTTCGCTTATATGCTGTATCGGCTTTCTTTCATTTGGGAAAACATAACGCCATTTGCCATTCATAATTTTAAGTTCTTTGAGAATAGTAAGTGCTTGTTGGGAGAGAGGAACAATATGGTTTTCCTTCATTTTCATGCGCTCGGCTGGAATACGCCACTCGGCTTTCTCAAAATCAATTTCTGACCATTCAGCCCCGCGTAATTCTGTTGTTCTAACAAAGGTCAGCAATAGCAATTTAAGGGCTAGCTTAGTTTGGTGACCTTGGTAGTTTTCTACTTTATCAAGAAACTCCGGCAATTCCTCAGCTTTGAGATAGCTGTAATGCTCGCGTTTTGGGGTAGCTAAGGCTAATTTAAGATCGGCGGCGGGATTTCTTTCGGCTCGGCTGGTGGCAATGGCATACAAAAACACCTGTCCGCAGTTTTGTTTAACACGGTGGGCGGTTTCTATCGCTCCACGATTTTCTACAATACGCAGCATAGAGAGTAATTCAGCGGCAGAAATATCAGCTATTGGTCTATTGCCAATTTTAGGAAATACATCTTGCTCCATGCTGGTCATCACTTTGCCCGCATAATTTTCTGACCAGATATTAAGGCGGCTTTTATGCCATTCGCGAGCGATTGCTTCAAAAGTGTTTTCTGAAGATAAGAGTTTTTGCCGCTTCGTGGCTTTTCTAGCTTCGGACGGGTCATTGCCATCAGCAACTATCTTTCTTGACGCCGCAAGTTTCTCACGGGCAGCAGCTAAGCCCACTTCGGGATAAACTCCAAGGGAAAGGGTTTTTTCTTTACCTAGATAGCGATAGCGGTAAACCCAATATTTGCTGCCGTTGGGGTAAACTAGCAATACAAGCCCGTCGCCATCACTTATCTTTTGGATGGAAGAAGTGGGTTTAGTGTTCTTTATGGCTATATCTGTGAGCTTTTTCATATGTGGGTGAAACTCCTGTGGGTGATAAAATCTACCCACATATTCACCCACTTTCACCCTCAGATGTCAATAAAGTTAATCGCATTCAGATGGACATAAATTCCTTGAAAATGGCTGATTTGCTTGGTATATTTGGAGTTTTTCGGATTGTATTGGATGGGGTTCTGGTGGAGGCGACAGGAATCGAACCTGCGACATCTTGAATGCAAATCAAGTGCTCTACCAACTGAGCTACGCCCCCGCGATTTATAACCGAAATCGGATTGAGAAATTAGCCGTGCGCTGGATATAGTCAAGTATTATTTACGGGAAAATTGATATAATCGCTATTTGTCGAGTATTTGTGTCAGTCGCTCGATAGAAGTGTCCAGCTTTCCATAAATTGTAGAGGCTACGCCTTGCAATTCTTCATATTGCTGCTGAAGATTCATAATGGTGGTTTGCATCTTTTCCTGTTCTTCCAGTAATGCCTCGTTTTCACGCTGGTAGCTAAGAAGGTGCTGGTGTTGCTGTACATCGCGCTCGCGGCCTACCGTCACTTGCTGGAGGCCCAGCTCAAGCCTTTCAAGTGCTGCGACAAGGCGGTTTGTGGCATTATATAGGCGCTGTTGTGAAGAATTACTCATAATTTTCTTGAGAAGTTAATTATCCTGTGCTTGATACATAATTCTGTTAAAACATAGCACGCCTTAATTAAAATTGAAGTGGAAAATACGATATGCCTTCTGTAGCTCATAATGACATGGCAAATGCCATACGTGCACTATCGATGGATGCGGTGGAGAAGGCTAATTCCGGGCATCCGGGAATGCCTATGGGTATGGCGGATGTGGCTACTGTTTTATTTTCCAATCATTTGAAATTCGACCCGGCATATCCTAACTGGCCGGACCGTGACCGTTTCGTGCTCTCTGCCGGGCATGGCTCGATGCTTATCTATTCGCTTTTACACCTTACCGGCTATCCCGATATGGAGCTTGAGGATATAAGGAATTTCCGTCAGTTCGGCGCGAAAACCGCAGGCCACCCTGAATTCGGGCATGCGGCGGGTATTGAAACCACTACCGGCCCACTGGGGCAGGGCATAGCCAACGCGGTGGGTATGGCGCTGGCAGAGCGTTTGATGCAGGCGCGGTTCGGTGACTCGCTGGTTGACCATAAAACATATGTGATTGTTGGCGATGGCTGCCTGATGGAGGGGATCAGCCACGAAGCGGCAAGCCTCGCCGGGCATCTGAAGTTGAACAAACTTATAGTGCTGTGGGACGATAATAAGATCTGCATTGACGGCCCAACTAATCTAACTGTTTCAGAAGATACAGTTAAACGTTTCGAGGCGCAGGGCTGGTATGTGCAATCCATAAATGGGCATGACCCGGCGGCAATAGATAAGGCAATTGAAAATGCCAAGAAAAGTGTTAAGCCGTCATTCATCGCCTGCGATACTACCATTGCCTATGGTGCGCCCACGAAGGCCGGGAAGAATTCCAGCCATGGCTCGCCACTGGGAAAAAGTGAGATAGAAGGCACTCGTAAAAACCTGAATTGGGGGCATGGTGAATTTGAAATACCAGATGCGGTGCTGTCAGCATGGCGCGAAGTTGGCAAGCGTGGCTCAAAGGAATTTGCTGATTGGTCGGCGCGGCTTGCCAATTCAGAAAAACAGGCGGAATTTTCACGCCTGGCTACCAGGGAACTTCCAAATGGCTGGGTGAAAGCGTTTGAATCTTTTAAGAAAAGCCTTGCAGAAAATAAGCCTAATGAAGCAACCAGGAAATCTTCGGAAAATATATTGCAGGTTCTAACAGCGGAAATACCCGAACTCATTGGCGGTTCAGCAGACCTGACCGGCTCTAATAATACCAAGACCAAAGCAACCGAAGCGGTGCAGGCGGGTAATTTTTCCGGGCGCTATATTTATTATGGTGTACGCGAACATGCAATGGCGGCGGTTATGAACGGCCTTGCGCTGCACGGTGAATTCATCCCTTATGGCGGTACATTTTTAGTATTTACTGATTACTGCCGCAGTTCGATCCGCCTGTCAGCGCTTATGAAGCAGCGGGTGGTATATGTAATGACCCATGATTCTATAGGGCTTGGTGAGGACGGGCCTACCCATCAGCCGGTTGAACATTTGGCAAGCTTGCGTGCGATACCTGATCTGTATGTGTTCCGCCCGGCTGATGCAACGGAAACCGCAGAATGCTGGGCACTGGCTCTAGCACAGTCTGCGCCTTCTATACTTTCGCTTTCACGCCAGAATCTGCCAGCGGTACGCGCTGAATACACGGCAGAAAATCTCTGTGCACGCGGCGGTTATGTGCTTTCCGAAGCGAAAGTTGCAGCTACAGTTACGATAATCGCAACCGGGTCGGAAGTGGAAATTGCACTGGTGGCGCAGAAGAAACTGGCGGAAAAGGGCGTGGCGGCGAAAGTCGTTTCCCTGCCGTGCTGGGAGCTTTTTGACGCGCAGCCGAAATCATACCGCGAGGAAGTGCTGGGCAGGGATACTGTAAAGGTTGCAATTGAGGCAGCTCTGGGCTTTGGCTGGGAACGTTATATCGGAACCGATGGAATATTCATAGGCATGAATGGCTTTGGCGCATCTGCCCCGGCAAAAGAATTATATAAACATTTTGGCATTACCGCTGAGCATGTGGTAGAAGCGGTGCTTAAAAAAATATAATAGGAGTAAATTATGGATGGTTTGTTAATATTTTTGGCTTCATCCACTGGACAATTGGTGTGCAAGGTATTGATCGGTGCCGGAATTATGGATTTGCTGATGGCGCAGGTAGTTTTTGGAAGAAATATAACTAAATTTGAACAGAGTATATCGCCGGGTATGGCGCCGCAGGAAAAACAAGATACAATGAATAAAATAAAAGCAATGCAGAACGCAAGGGCATATATGATAATTTTCGCCTGCGTAATCCTTGTTTTTGGTGTTTTTGGTTTAACGAGGTAGGAATAAAATGACAATAAAAGTTGGTATAAACGGGTTAGGGCGCATTGGCCGCTGTGTTGCACGTGCGATATTTGAAACCGGTGCGAATGATATTGAGTTGGTGGCGGTAAATGGTCCTGCTGATATAAACACGCACATACATTTGCTGAAATATGATTCGGTGCATGGGCGTTTTCCATATTCTGTGGAAGCAGATGGAGAGAATTTAAAAATCGCTGGAAAAAGCGTAAAGCTTTTCCATCATAAAGACCCGACCCTGATTCCATGGGGTGAGCTTGGCGTTGATTATGTTCTCGAATGCACCGGTAAATTTAATAAAAAAGCTGATGCTGAAAAACATATTGCCGCTGGTGCTAAAAAAGTGCTTATTTCGGCCCCTGCCGAAGGTGTGGATTCCACCATCGTTTACGGTGTTAATAATGCGGCGCTCAAAAAAGACCACAGCGTTGTTTCAGTTGGATCGTGCACCACTAACGGCCTTGCGCCGCTGGTTAAAGTGCTGGCTGATGCGGTTGGGATAGAAAATGGTTTTATGACCACCATCCATTCATACACCGGCGACCAGAACCTTGTAGATGGCAGCCATAAGGACCTGCGCCGTGCCCGCGCTGCTGCACTTTCCATGATACCTTCGACAACAGGTGCCGCTAAAACAATCGGACTTATACTTCCTGAAATGAAAGGCAAACTTGACGGTGTTTCCATCCGCGTACCAACAGCCAATGTTTCACTGGTTGATTTTACATTCACTGCCAGCCGTGACACTAATAAGGAAGAGATAAATGCTGCGCTTAAAAAAGCAGCTGATGGTTCACTGAACAAAGTAATGGCGGCATCTTCCGAACCGCTGGTTTCAATTGACTATATACATACAACTGAAAGCAGCACGGCAGATTTGACTGGGACTTTCGTAACTGGCGGGCGTCTGGTTCGTGTTGCCAGCTGGTATGATAATGAATGGGGATTTTCCTGCCGCATGCTGGATGTAACGCGTTTATGGGCGGGGCTTTAATGGTAGCCGGATTAAGCTCACTCGATAGCATAGAACTTCGCGAAAAAACTGTTTTAGTACGTGTTGACCTGAACGTGCCGATGCAGGGCGGAAAAGTTACTGATAACACACGTATATTGCGCCTGCTGCCGACGCTCGAATATTTGCTGAAAAAGAACTGCCGTATTATTTTGCTATCGCATTTTGACCGCCCGAAAGGAAAGTTCGTGCCGTCAATGTCGCTTGCGCCTCTGGTTGACGCTGTTTCTGAAGTGCTGGGCGGCAAGGAAGTGAAATTCGGGGTTGACTGCGTAGGGACCGCTGCGCGTGAAGCAGTGAACCGTCTTGGTAAAGGTGAGGTGCTTATACTTGAGAATTTGCGCTTCCATCCGCAGGAAGAGGCGGGTGATGAAAATTTTGCGCGTGAGCTGGCATCGCTTGGTGATATTTTTATAAATGATGCTTTTTCGGCTTCGCACCGTGCCCATGCTTCGATAGTCGGCTTGGCCAAACTTTTACCCACTGTTGCTGGTAGATTGATGGAGCAGGAGTTAGAAGCGCTTGATACCATGTTTGCCAAGGCGCAGAAACCGATAGCTGCAATTGTCGGCGGCTCCAAGGTTTCTACCAAGTTGGCTTTGCTGGAAAATCTAAGCAAGACTATGGACAAGATATTGATTGGCGGCGCGATGGCCAATGTGTTTTTGCAGGCGCAGGGATATAGCATTGGTAAATCATTGTGTGAATCGGGAATGAAAAAAACTGCGCTGTCGCTGCTTAAAAACGCCGAGAAAAACAATTGCAAGATCATCCTTCCTGTTGATCTGATGGTGGCTAAAAAATTCGCGCTCCATGCTCCCAACCGTGTAGTTCCTGTTGATGCGATACCTGATGATCTTACCGCCGTTGACATTGGCCCTGAATCGGTGCGTCTTTTTGTTGATGAGCTTCGTGAGTGTAAAACCATAGTATGGAATGGTCCTGTCGGCGCGTTTGAAACCAGCCCGTTTGACATAAGCACTGTAAGTATCGCCCGTTCAATTGCAGCTCTTACCGCAAGCGGTAAATGTAAAAGCATTGCCGGGGGCGGGGACACGGTTTCTGCGCTTATGCACTCAGGTGTCATGGATAGTTTCAGCTATTTCTCAACAGCTGGCGGCGCATTCCTTGAATGGCTGGAAGGAAAAACCCTTCCGGGAGTTGTTGCCCTGCTGAAAGCCGCATGATCTTCCAAACCCTTGATGATGCTATGGCGGCCATGAAAGCGGCCTCGGAAACAGGTGAGTCCATCATATTGCAAACCACACCCGATGCTATCCATTATGCCGGAAGCCTGTATATCCTCGATATCTTCAAAAAGGTACGGGTTGCTTATCCATCTGTAAAAGCAGAATTTATTTTTGATTGCGGTGATGCGGGGGCGGAAGTGATAGCTGCTATGCAGGACGGGCATAAAACCATCAAAAGCAGCGCAAAACCTGAGATACGGGCGAAATTGAAGTCAATTGCCCAGCAATATGGGGTGAATTTTATTGAAACTGCTGAATAAAACTGTATTCTCCCTGCCACTTAAATCATAAAAAAGGACAGAAAATATGAAAATGACCGCAAAAGTAAAAAAAATCCTGAGCAATTACGAAAGCGATAATCCAGGTACAAAAGCTAATCTTTCACGCATATTGATGCAGGGGCGTCTGGGCGGCACCGGCAAATTGGTTATCCTTCCGGTTGACCAGGGTTTCGAGCATGGGCCAGCGCGCAGCTTCGCAAAAAATCCTGATGCTTATGACCCGCATTACCACTTCCAGCTTGCGGTTGATGCCGGGCTTTCGGCTTACGCTGCACCGCTTGGAATGTTGGAAGCAGGCGCTGATAGCTTTGCCGGGCAAATTCCACTCATCTTGAAAGTTAATAGCTCCAATAGCTTTATGCCTAAATCCGCAGCACCAAATCAGGCGGTAACAGGTTCGGTTGCTGATGCTCTGCGTCTTGGCTGCTCGGCTATCGGCTTTACTATTTATCCGGGTTCGCACGATATGTTCGACCTCATGGAAGAGATACGTGATATGGCGGAAGAAGCGAAGGCTTACGGTCTTGCGGTTGTCATCTGGTCATATGTCCGCGGTGAAGACATCAGCAAGGACGGCGAAACCGGTATGGATACCTCGGCTTACGCGGCGCATGTTGCAGCACTCCTTGGCGCGCATATCATCAAGGTAAAACCTCCTACCGCGCATCTGGAACAGGCCGAAGCCAAAAAAGTATACGAATCTGAAAAGATCGCGATCAAAACCATGGCTGAGCGCATCGCCCATATCCGTGAGGCATGTTTTGCCGGACGCCGCCTCGTGGTATTCTCCGGCGGCAACGTAAAGGGCGAAAAAGACCTGCTTGATGAAGTGCGTGCAATCCGCGATGGTGGCGGTAACGGCTCGATAGTTGGCCGCAACTGCTTCCAGCGCCCACGCGTTGAAGCCCTCGCGCTGCTTGATAACATCATCAAGGTTTATAAAGGCGAGCTGTGATTGATAGCAGTGTTGACAATCCTAAGCTGGTAAAAACCGCCCGTGGTTGGGAGGTGGAGGTTGGCGGCTTTAATGTCGTTATGTATGGGCCGGTCAAAGTCTTTAATGGCAAGAATATACCTTGTGATAACTATGGAGCGGCTGCTTCTGAAGCAATGCGGGTAGATGAGCATGGGCCTTGCCATGTTCATGTGTTCGATAAGAAGAATGGATATGAAACAAGGTTTGAGTTAATCGAACATTATAAAAAGGATAGTAGTTTTGCTCGGCCATTGCATATGGAAAAGCGCAAAAATATGTCTAAAAAAAGTTTGAGTATAGCTCAGATACATAAAGTCCAGGCCCTTTTGCAACCTTTGGCTAATGATTTGATACAGTGCTGGCGGGAAATGTATCAGGATAATTCTATAAGCAATTATGTTGCAAGGGTGTCAAAAAAGAAAAATGGTATGGATGTTATCCAGACAATGCAAAGCGATGGTTTGCTTGAAACGGAAAAGCCAAAAACCTATCTTGAATCTTATATGCTTGGTTTAAGCCCATCCGGAATATCGCGGGTCAATATGAATGCCCATAGACGATAAATAATGTAAATATGGATATTAATTCCCCGGAAAATAATTGCCGCCTTTATCTTATCAGTCCTCCGGCACTGGAAATTGAAAAATTCAGCCAGCAGTTGAAAAGTGCTTTTGACGGTGGGGATGTCGGAGCGTTCCAACTACGCCTGAAAAATACTTCCAACGATGAAATATTGCGAGCTGCTGAGGCGCTTATCCCGATCTGCCGTGAGTATGATGTCGCATTTATTTTAAATGACAGCCCTGAGCTTGCAAAAAAATGCGGGGCTGACGGGGTGCATCTGGGGCAGGATGATTTTCTTTCTTCTCCCTCTCAGGGAGAGGGTGGGGAGAGGCTTGAATCATCCGTAGAAAACCCTCATCCTAGCCTTCTTCCTAAAAGGGAGAAGGAAAAGAAAAAGACATTAGTGGAAATCCGCAAACTTATTGGCAATGATGCAGTAATAGGGGTTTCCTGCCATGATTCGAGGCATCTGGCAATGGAGGCGGGCGAAGATGGTGCGGATTACGTAGCATTCGGGGCATTTTACCCTACCACCAGCAAAAGTGCCGAGGCTTTGGCAAAATACGGAACCCCTGATCCCGACATTCTAAACTGGTGGCAGGCATATATGGTCTTGCCCTGCGTCGCTATTGGTGGTATTAACCCGCTGAATTGTTTGCCGCTGGTGCGTGCGGGTGCGGATTTCATAGCGGTCATAACCGCAGTTTGGAACCACCCTGAATCACCAAAGAAGGCAGTTGAAGAATTTAATAAGGCTATAAAGGATGCAGGGAATTTATGAAAATTGATGGAAGTGCCGTGCGTATGGGCATGGTTATTGAATGGCAGGATAAATTATGGCTGGTGGTTAAGCATGAGATACGCACACCAGGAAATCTGCGCTCATTCAATCAGGTTGAACTTAAAGACATAAAAACCGGCACCAAAAATACCCCGCGTTTTTCTTCAGCGGAAAAGATCGAGCGCGTATCGCTTGATTCGCGCACCTCAAATTTCCTTTATGCCGATGGTGATACATTGACTTTCATGGATAATGAGAATTATGAGCAATTCACCATCCAGAAAGATTTCCTTGGTGATGCGGCGGCATTTCTGCAAGATGGTATGACAGTGGCAGTGGAAACTTATGAAGGCCAGCCACTTTCAATAAAGCTTCCGCCTAAGGTAGCAGTGAAAATCGTAGAAGCGGATCCGGTAGTTAAAGGGCAGACGGTTTCTTCTTCATACAAGCCAGCTATGTTAGAAAATGGTGTGCGTGTTATGGTGCCGCCATTTATTCCGGCTGGTGAAACAATTGTTGTGGATACTGCGACCTTGGAATATGTAGAACGCGCCAAGGCATCGTAAGGTATATGCAATCACCTCTCATAAACGTAATGTCGGCGGCAGCTATCAAGGCTGGGAAGGGGCTGATGCGCGATTTTGGTGAAGTTGACCAGTTGCATATTTCGCGCAAAGGCGCTTCTAATTTTGTAACCAAATCAGACATACGCACCGAAAAGCTGTTGCAGAAAGAATTATCGGCAGCGCGTCCTGGTTTTGGCTTCCTGATGGAAGAGGGCGGGGAAGTTGCGGGGAAAGACCCCAGCTATCGCTGGATAATTGATCCGCTGGATGGAACCAGCAATTTCATCCATGCCATTCCTTATTTCTGTATTTCTATAGGGCTTGAAAAGCGTAGTGCGAATGGTGAGAGCGAAATAATAGCAGGGGTTATTTTCGACCCTAGCCACAATGAATTATTCTCTGCCGAAAAAGGCAAGGGCGCGCAGGTGAATAACCGCAAGCTCAGCGTATCTACGCGTGATAGTTTCGAGGAATCAATGATGGTTGCGGGCAGCCCGCGTGATGCTGCTTCTGTAAATGAAAAAATTGCAAAAACGGGTGCAATAGTCCGTTATTTCGGCGCATCGGCGCTTGACCTTGCATATCTTGCTGCGGGACGTATTGATGCATGCTGGTATAATTCAATCCAGCCTTGGGATATTGCTGTGGGTATGCTTCTTGTTCAGGAAGCTGGAGGTATCTTTACTACCATTGACGGAAAACCAGCGAATATTTATTCGCAGGCTGTGCTGGCCAGCAACCGGGTTTTATACGAATCAGTACAACGCCTGGCAGCTTAAAATAACTATGTTATAGTGCCTGTTTGATTTTAGTTGATTAAAAGGGATTTTGCCTTAATCTGTTGGTTCCCATCGTATTAAGAATGAAGGAATTTTATGTCTTATAAGTCTCGAATTTCGAATCTCAGAAAATTTTCATGGACAGCTTCAGTGCTCGCAATTACTGCGCTTTCGGCAACGCAGGCAATGGCTGCACCTGAGCAGCTCCCGACTGTTGAAATACATTTCGAAGTTCTTGATAAGTTCCTTTCCCAAGATAACTACCAGGCTCAATCCCCAAATGCTATGCCATTTGCGACCAAGCCGTCTGAGCCTATCAAAACTAAAACTGCAAAAAAGCCAGTTGCTAAGATTGCGAAGCCGTCAGTAGCCGCTGCTGAACCGAAGAAAATTGACTGGGAAGCTGAGGCCGCCAAGCCGGTTGCTACTCATAAATTCAAATTGACCGCTAAAGAAAAAGCAGCAGTAGCTAAAGGTGAGCCAGCGCCGCTTGCTATACCTTCTTCCAAAATGAAGGAAATGCCTTTGCAGATGCCGCCTGATTTGCAGCCTGCCCCGGCAGCTGTTCCGGCTCTTAAAGAAAAGGCAGTGCCGCCTATAGCTAAGCATGAGCCAAAAACAGTTCCAGCGACTCCTGCGCCTCCTAAAGTTGAAGCTGTTCCTCCGGCTCCTGTTATGCCTCCTATTCCAGAGCCTAAAGCGGCTGCGCCTGCTCCTGTGCCACCGGTTATGGAGCCAGCTCCTGCTCCAGTGCCTCCTGCGGCTCCCATCGCGCAGCCTCCTGCGCCGCCAGCACCGGTTGTTCCTACCCCGCCAGAGCCAAAACCGAATCAGGTTCCGCTTATAATGCCGGAAGCTGCAGCTCCTGCACCGGCACCGAAGATACCTGCAGCCCCAGAGTCTTTGCCAAAGATAGAGCCTGTGCCGCAGCCTGTTCCTATGCCTACTGCAGCTCTTCCGGAAAAATCAGAGCCGCAAAAGGCCCTTATAACGCCAATGCCTCCAGCGCCAACGCCGGAAGATGAATTTGCAAAAGCCTTAAATGCCCCGGTTACACCAAATGAGGCTATTAAGCCTACCCCGGTTGTACCAGTGCCGCCGCCAGCGGAAGCGAAAAAAGAGGTGGCGCCGCCTGCGCCAGCACCGGCACCAGCTGCAGAGGTTCATAAAGAAGAAGGCGCAAAAATTGCCACGCAGAATGGCAAAACCTTAATGACCATACCTTTTATAGCGACAGAAACTGATTTGCCGCTTGCATTTGAAGGTGACCTTAAAAGCCTTGCTGCCCGCGTTAAGAAAAACGATGAACACCTGACACTTGTTGCTTATGCAAGTGAGTCTGCTGACCAGTCAACAATGGCGCGTCGTGTATCGCTTTCACGGGTTTTAGCGGTGCGTGCTTTCCTTATCGAGCAGGGTGTTAATAAGCTGAATATCAATGTTCAGGCTGAAGGCAGCAAAAACCCTGGCGGTGAGCCGAACCGGGTGGATATTTTTATAAATGATGGGAAATCTAAATAGCGTAAGCTTTTATGGCTGGCCATTCACAGTTTAAAAATATCATGCGCCGTAAAGGGGCGCAGGATGCCAAGAAGGGAAAGATCCTTACCAAGGTAGGGCGCGAGATAATCAGCGCTTGTAAAACTGGCAGTTCCGATCCGTCTTCCAACCCGCGCCTGCGTGCGGCTATCCAATGGGCGCGTGAGGAGAATATGCCGCGTGACCGTATTGAAGCTGCGATAAAGCGTGGCAGCGGTAATGTTGATAGCGATAATTTTGAGGCTGCGCGTTATGAAGGTTATGGGCCTGGCGGGGTTGCTATTATAATTAATGCGCTTACTGACAACAAGAACAGGACAGTGCCGGAGGTCCGGGCGGCCTTTGCCAAATTTGGCGGTGCTATGGGTGAAACCGGGAGCGTAAGCTTTATGTTCGACCATATCGGGCGCATAACTTACCCGCTTGGTATTGCAACATCTGATGGTATGCTGGAAACCGCAATTGATGTCGGTGCAGATAATTGCGAGGCAGATGAAAATAGCCATATAATAACCTGTGCGCTGGAGCAGTTCGCGCATGTGCGTGACGGGCTGGAAAAAAGGTTCGGCGCACCAGAATCGGCTAAGATGGTATGGCAGCCGAAAAACACTGTCCCGCTTAGCGAGGAGCAGGCAACGGGTATGCTGAAGTTAGTAGAGGCATTAGAAGATAATGACGATGTGCAGGAAGTATTTTCTAATTTTGAAATTTCTGAATCCGTATTGCAAAAGCTAAGCGCTTAGGTATGTGTCATCTCGAACGCAGTGAGAGATCTTTGCAATCAAATGACAAGATCCCTCAATCGTTTCACTCATTTTGGGATGGCAAGTTATGACAATAATTCTCGGCATCGATCCAGGCTTGCAGCATACTGGATGGGGAATTATCCTTGCGCGTTCAAACCAGCTCTCTTTCATCGCCTGCGGGGTTATCAATACAGATGCAAAGAAAAGCATGGCTGAAAGGCTGTGCCAGCTTAATTCCGGCCTGAAGCAGGTTGTCGGGCTGCATAAGCCGGATGAGGCTGCAATCGAAGAAACTTTTGTGAATAAAAATAGCGCAACCAGCTTAAAGCTTGGGCAGGCACGGGGTGCGATATTGCTTTCGGTTTCGCTGGAGAAAATACCCGTTTTTGAATATAGCGCCAACCTTGTAAAAAAAAGTGTTGTCGGCACTGGGCATGCGGATAAAGAGCAGGTTGCGATGATGGTAAAAACCCTGCTTCCGGCAAGCAATGCTATGGGGGCTGATGCGGCTGATGCTCTTGCAACAGCCATATGCCACGCGCATCAGCGCACACTTAATAATTTAGTGAAAAAGGTCGGCACATGATCGGGAAATTACGAGGTGTAATTGAAGAATTAGACGATGATTCGCTGATAATTGATGTAAATGGTGTAGGCTACCATGTGTTTGTTTCGTCACGGCTGCTATCAAACCTCAGTATTGGGCAAACCACTGCCCTTATCATCGAAATGAACGTGCGCGAAGACCATATACATCTTTATGGTTTTCCTGATGTTATAGAGCGCGACTGGTTCCGCCTTCTGGCAACCGTGCAGGGTGTGGGGAATAAAACCGGGCTTGCGATACTTGCTGCCTATTCGCCGACCCAATTGGTGCAGGCAATAATGGCTAAGGACATTGCGGCTTTTAAGGCTATAAGCGGTATAGGTCCCAAGCTTGCTGAACGTATAGTCACCGAGCTTAAAGATAAAGTTCTGAAAATGCCAACCTCGGAATTTGTAGTTGCTGCTGGAAAAAATAAAATTCCAGCTGCTGCCCAGCAGTCGCCAGCCAGCAATGATGCCATTTCTGCGTTGGTAAACCTTGGCTACAGCCGGACAGAAGCCTATGGCGCAGTTTTGAAAGCCTCGGAAAATGCAGGAGGGAAACCATCAATTGATGTATTGATAAAGCTCAGCCTGAAAGAGCTTGGGCGCGGTTAGGCATATTATTAATGTTGCTCGTGTGATTTTGCCTAAACCTCTCCCTTTTCTTTTTATTATAAATGCTGTATAAGAATTAGCGCTAAAAGGTAATTTGTATTTAAAAACAATTGCCTAAGGCATAAATAGTTGTATTAAAAAAAATTTACATATTAACACTTTAGAAATCTTCATTTAACGCATTCTTCAAGGGTTATAGGCCATAATGAACATAGACGCCAAAATGTCGGTAGCTGATAATGGAGGGGCAGGGGGCATCAGGAATGATGCGCTTTTGCTGGTGGAACCAGAGGTGAAAACCAAACGTCCGCCCTACTTCAAAGTGGTGTTGCTGAATGACGATTACACGCCGATGGAATTTGTTATCTCAATACTTGAGGGAATATTCCGTAAGAGCCATGGTGAAGCAGTCAGCATCATGCTTGAAGTACACCAGAAAGGTGCTGGTATTTGTGGGGTCTACACGCGGGACGTAGCGGAAACAAAAGCGGAGGAAGCGATAATGGTCGCCCGCCGTAATGAGTATCCTCTCCAGTGCCGGGTGGAAAGAGAATAAAAAATGACCGAGTACACTGTAACCCACGGGAGAATGCCATGTTGTCAAAGAATCTGGAAATCAGTCTGCACCGCGCCCTGGCGATAGCCAAAAAACACCGCCACGAATATGCAACACTTGAGCATTTGCTTTATGCGCTGATTGATGATCCTGATGCAGTATCAGTTATGCGCGGTTGTGGTATCAACCTTGTAGACATCAAAAAAACACTCGGTGATTTTCTAGAAACAGAATTAAGTTCATTGGTAATTGATGAGGTGGAGGAATCCCGTCCTACCGCAGGTTTCCAACGCGTTATACACCGTGCGGCAATTCACGTACAGTCGGCTGGCAAGAGTGAAGTGACTGGCGCGAATGTTCTTGTGGCCTTATTTTCAGAGAGAGATAGCCACGCAGTATTTTTCCTGCAGGAACAGGAGTTATCACGCCTTGACGTTGTGAATTATATTTCTCACGGCGTAGTGAAATACCAAGACACCAATAAGGTTGCCGAATGGAAACGCGGCTTTGATATGGATGAGGCGGCAGATTCGCTTGAGCGCCCCCAGATCAAAGAAAAGGAAAAAGAGAAATCGGAAGCGCTTGCCCAATATACTATAAATTTAAATAAAAAAGCCGAGTCAGGAAAAACCGATATACTTGTTGGCCGCGAGGAAGAGGTTGACCGCACTGTGCAGGTTCTTGCCCGCCGCAATAAAAACAACCCGCTTTATGTTGGTGAGGCAGGGGTTGGTAAGACTGCAATTGCTGAAGGTTTAGCTCTGCGTATTGTTCGTGGTGAAGTTCCGCAGGTGCTTCGCAACGCTATCATCTTCTCACTTGATATGGGTGCGCTCCTTGCTGGAACGCGTTATCGCGGCGACTTTGAAGAACGCATGAAAGCAGTCATAAAAGAAATAGAAAAAATTCCGAATTCAATTTTATTTATCGACGAGATACACACCATTATAGGCGCTGGTTCAACTTCCGGCGGCGCACTTGATGCCTGCAATCTTTTAAAGCCAGCCCTTGCGCGTGGCGGGTTCCGTTGCATAGGTTCAACAACTTATAAAGAATATAAAGCCAATATAGAAAAAGACCGTGCGCTTGCACGCCGTTTCCAAAAAATTGATGTAGTCGAGCCAACAATAGAGAACAGCATAAAAATATTGCGTGGACTCAAGCCTTATTATGAGGATCATCACAGTGTGCGCTATACTAACGGCGCTATAAAAGCGGCTGTGGAATTATCTGCGCGTTATATAAATGATCGCAAGCTTCCAGATAAGGCAATTGACGTACTTGATGAAGCAGGTGCAGCGCAGATGTTGCTACCTGAGAGCAAGCGCAAACGCACCATAACGCACCGCGAGATAGAAGATATCGTAGCAAAAATTGCGCGTATGCCAGCTAAAACTGTTACTATGGACGATGCGGAAGTATTGCGTAACCTCGATAAGAATTTAAAGTTAGTAGTGTTCGGGCAGGACGCTGCGATAGATACGCTGGCTTCGGCAATTAAAATGTCGCGTGCTGGCCTTCGTGAAGAAGAAAAACCTATAGGTAACTACCTGTTCACTGGGCCAACCGGCGTAGGTAAAACTGAAGTGGCGCAGCAGCTTGCTGTTGCCATGGGCATGGAACTGCTGCGTTTTGATATGTCGGAATATATGGAGAAGCATGCGGTTTCGCGCCTTATTGGTTCCCCTCCTGGATATGTTGGGTTCGATCAGGGCGGCTTACTCACCGATGCAGTGGATAAATCGCCATATTGTGTGATCCTTCTAGATGAAATTGAAAAAGCCCATCCGGATGTTTACAATATCCTGCTTCAGGTGATGGATTATGGGCGCCTTACCGATAATAACGGCAAGATGATAAATTTCCGCAACACCATAATCATCATGACCAGTAACGCAGGTGCATCAGATGCTGCCCGTGCGCCGGTTGGTTTTATGAAAGCTAACCGTGATGGCGAGGATAAGGAGGCGGTTGTCCGTGCCTTTACGCCGGAATTCAGGAACCGTCTTGATGCTATAATTCCTTTCGCGCATCTCACGCCGGAGATCGTTGCCAATGTGGTGAATAAATTTATATTCCGCTTGGAATCGCAGCTGGCTGACCGCAACGTTACCATTAACCTAGATAACAATGCCCGCCAATGGCTGGTGGAACGCGGTTATGAACGCGCTAACGGTGCCCGCCCTATGGCCCGCCTGATCGCTGAAAAAATCAAGAAACCTCTGGCCGATGAAGTGTTATTTGGCAAGCTCTCCAAAGGCGGTACTGTAAAAGTAAGCGTCGAAGATGGCGAGCTGGCGTTCAGCTACAGCAAAGCCCTTGGTGCTGGCCGTCAGGCTAATGCTGATGAGGAATTGGTTTCCTAAATTCTACTGGCAGTGACAATCTACTTGCGATGGGGCCTCCTCAAAAAGTCACGTACTAGCTGTACGCTTAACTTTTTTCGGTATCCATCGCTTCGTGCTTGTACTCCTGCCAGCGAATTTATATATTAATAATCTATTGTTTTTTCATGATAAGTGGGTAAGGAGCTGTCTTTAGGGAGTTTTCCACATTTTCCTCTTTACCTTGGACTTAAGCGCTGCTATAAAATGCGCCCTTAAACATTTAAATATACCAAGGAAGCTATGTCTACAACGATCAGATTGTCCCGTGCAGGAACCAAAAAACGCCCATATTACCGTATTGTAGTGACCAATTCACGCAGCCCGCGTGACAGCAAGTTCATTGAGAAGATCGGCACTTATGAGCCATTGCTTGCGGATGATAACCAGAAGCGCGTTACCATTAATACTGAACGTGCTAAACACTGGCTTTCTGTAGGCGCGCAGCTTTCTGACCGTGTTCACCTGTTTTTTAATAAAGCGGGTCTTGTTGATACCAAGCCAGCTTTCAAGCCAGTCCGCAAATCCAAAAAGGATAAAGGCGGCGAAGGCGAAGCTGCTGCCGCTTAGTTTCTTTTCATCCCTAACATATGTGAGGGATTTCTGCGATATAGGTTTAATAATGACAAGATTCCCCGCTTGGCTCGGAATGTCAGTCGGTGTGGTCTGCGCTTATGCCTTCTGATAAACTCATAAAGGTTGCTGTTATAGCTGGCGCGCATGGCATCAAGGGTGAAGTCAGGCTGCGAAGTTTTGTAGAAAATCCCCAATTTTTTTCTTCGATAAAAACTCTTTCTGATAATTCAGGCCAGAAACAATTTCCAGTTAAGATTACCGGTAATTTAAAGGACGCGCTTATAGCTTCGTTGGGCTTGCCGGATCGTAATGCTGCCGAGCTTATGAAGGGTATGGAGTTGTTTGCCCCGCAATCAGCATTTCCTGAGCCGCAAGAGGGTGAGTTTTACCATAGCCAGCTTATAGCTCTGGAAGTGCGTGACCGGCAGGGTGCAAGAATAGGGCAGGTGAGTGCTGTAAATAACTTTGGGGCAGGTGATATATTAGAAATAACCACTATTCCAGGCGTAACAGAGATGTTGCCGCTGGATGGTGATTGGGTATTGGAGATAAATATAGAAGGCGGCTACGTGGTGGTGGAGAAGCCGGAGTATATTTAAGTTTAGGAGTTAATGGTTACTAGTTACCAGAAAACTACTAGCAACTAGTAACAAGTAACTATCTATTATTCTTCCTCGATATACTGTTTTTCCATCTTTTCGTGGCGTTCCTGCGCCTCGATGGTCATGGTGGCGATAGGGCGGGCTTCTAAGCGCTTAAGTCCGATAGGGTCACCGGTTTCTTCGCAGTAACCGTAAGTCTTATCCTCAATGCGGCGCAAAGCAGCATCAATTTTGCCAATAAGTTTCAGGTAGCGGTTGCGGGTGCGGAGTTCTACTCCCGCTTCTGTCTCCAAAGATGCCCGGTCAGAAAGGTCAGGTTCCTGCCAGTTTTCCTCTTTGAGGTTGTTTATGGTTTCTTGGGATTCGGCAATTAATTCAGCGCGCCAAGAGAGCAGTTTTTGTTTGAAATAATCCAGTTGATTGGCATTCATGTACTCTTCTTTTTCAGAAGGTTTGTAATTTGCAGCTTTAGCTGACATCTGGCCTGCTCCTTGAAAGATTAATAAACTGATATTTTACGGCTAACGGAAGCGGGTGTATAGCAAAAACGGTTCTGGATTGCAATATAATTAGTTTTTATGGAAGGATGGCTATTCGCTTGATTTCGGTGTAACCCAGCCCTTGCGCTTGAAATAAAGCAGCATAAACAAGGCGGTTAACAGCATAAGTGATATGGCAAAAGGATAGCCATATTCCCATTTGAGCTCTGGCATGTTAAACGGTGATGCTTCAGTTGAAAAATTCATCCCATATACACCAGCTATGAAATTAAGGGGAATGAATATAGCCGATACCATGGTAAGTATCTTGAATATTTCGTTGGTTTTATGGCCTTCATAGGCAAGAAATGTATTAAGCAGGGTCGAAGCGGTATCACGGTAGAACTGCACAAGTTCGTTTGCTTGTTTGCTATGGTCATGGCAGTCGCGCAGGAAAACACGGGTTGCTTTGGTTATAAGCGGTGTTTCCTCGCGCATCAGCATGCCGATCAAATCGCTGACCGGCCATACTACCCGGTGAAGAAGCAAAAGGTCGCTCTTAGTATGGTGTATCTCGCGGATAATATCGTTGGGATGACGCTTGTTATCACGCGCCATAATATCGTCTTCAATACGGTTTAAGTGGTGGTTTAAGTTATCAAGAACCGGGAAATAACGGTCTATAACTTCGTCAAGCAGTGCGTAATAAAGATAATCAGTTCCGCAGCTGCGTATCCTTCCTATGCCCCGGCGTATGCGCTCTCGTACATTAACGAAGCTGCTGTTGTCGGGTTTTTCCTCGAAAACTATCACCACATTCTTTTTAAGGAACAGGCTGAATTGCTCGGTGTCGAGCTGGTCGGCGAGATAACCGCCTTTTATAATGCTGAAAATATAATGTTCATAATATTCAACTTTAGGGCTATGCCCGGTATTAAGCACGTCTTCCAGTGACAGGCGGTCAATGCCAAATTGTGTGCCAATATGCTCTATTATATCAACATTGCCAAGTCCGATAACATTTATAAGAACCACCGGCCAGCTATTGGTAAAGTTATGTATCTCTTCTACGGTTTTACATTCCTGTTCAACGCAGCCATTTGGTCCATAAGCCATTATCAGTAATTGGGTTGGATGCGAAAATGGGCTTGCTGTTAGTTCGCCGGGCGCGGCACCGGGTATTGCCATAAATTTACTGGCATTGATATTACGCCTTTTTCTGAATTTATGCCGGGCCACTTTTTTCTCCTGGATATTATTTAGCAATTGGCTACCAACCACCATTGTGTTACCCGTTACAAGCATTCAACTCAAGCATTTTGATATTTAATATTATAAGGATAGGTTAATATGGCTTCTATTATATGTACGCGCAGGCTGGAATTTGATGCAGCCCACCGGGTTTTAGAGCATGAAAGCAAATGTAAGAACCTGCATGGCCACCGCTATGTGGTTGAAGCCGGTTTTACTGCAAGGCAGCTTGATAGTATAGGCCGTGTCGTAGATTTTGGCGTCATAAAAGAAAGGCTCGGTGCGTGGATAGATGATAACTGGGATCATACAACGATACTTTTCGATAAGGACAAAGAGCTGGGCAAAGCCATCAGCGCCGTGACCGGGCAGGTGGTTTTTTATCTGCCAAGCAACCCGACTGCGGAAAATATGGCTGCCTACCTTCTGGAAAATGTCTGCCCGCAATTATTTGCTGATTACGAGCTTAAATGCGTAAGCATAAAGCTGTATGAAACGCCCAATTGCTCAGTGGTTGCTTCCAAACATTAGTCATCCCGGGCTTGACCCGGGATCTAAGGACACAATCACTATTATAGAGCTTGGCATGAGATCCCCGCGCGGAGGCGGGGATGACAACAACCACAAAAATAAGGGCAGCCGGAGCCGCCCTTACTTGTTTCAGTAATATTGCTTACGCAAAATTATTTTTTAACGATCATGCCGCCTTTAACAGTGATGGTGGTGCCGTCTTTAAGCGCATGGTCACCATCTGGAGCAGCAGTTTTTTTGCCGTCTTTACCGATTACTTCAACTTTGTCACCGGTGATTTCTACTTTGGTGCCGTCTTTAAGTTCTGCATGGGTTGTCTTTGCAGCATCAACTGTTTTGGCAACAACTTTATCTTTTGCATCTTTAACAACTTCAGCAGGAGCCTGCATAGCAGCAGAACCATCAACTTTTACAGCTGCATCAGTGCTGGCTTTTACAGCATCGTTAGCGAAAGCAGAAGTTGAAACAGTGGTGATAAGTGCAGCGAGTATAAGCTTGTTCATAATAATAATCCTTTTTAGATTTTGTTAGACAAAACGATTTAACTTTTGAGTTTTTAACCGTGGGCGTAAGGCTTAAAACCTATCAACCGCTTGTGAAAAGATATACCCCTTTTAGCCGCGCTGGTAAAGGATAATGCGCCTACATTACCTAGATTTAACCCAAGGGTAAGTAAGTGAAAAAAAGTTAATGTCGTGCGGTAATAGGGTATGCTTGGCTAAGGATAGATAAATGACTTTTCCCAATCATTACTCTTTATGGATTCTTTATGCGTAAAAATTTCGCGTTCATGTAATCGGAACTCTACCTGCTTCCAGAATTCTATTCTTTCTGGTACTAATTTCCATCCTCCCCAGAAAGGCGGGCGCGGAATTTCTGTTCCTTCGAATTCTGCTTTTTTTTCTGCTATTGCCTTTAAAAATTCGTCGCGGTTTAGAAGTGGCTTTGATTGTTTGGAGGCCCATGCACCAATCTGGCTATCACGCGGGCGTGTGGCGAAATAAGCGTCGGATTGCGCGTCGCTTACACGCTCAATATTTCCTTCAATGCGTATTTGCCGTTCCAGCGCCATCCAGTAAAAACACAGTGATGCTTTTGGGTTATGTATTAATTCTGAACTTTTCCGGCTTTCTAAATTGGTATAAAAAACAAACCCGCCTTCATCATATTCTTTAAGTAATACTATACGTACCGATGGTTGCCCATCCTTAGTTGATGTTGCCAATGCCATAGCAGTAGGCTCAGTTATTGAAGGAGTATTTTTTGCCTCCTCCAGCCAGCTTGCAAATTGCGCCAGTGGGTAATTGGACATAGCTTTTTTGCCTTTCGATTTTTTTTATAGATTATTTCGGTGGCTGAGTTATAACGGCATAAATTATTTTTTTCAATTGATTGGATAGAGCTTATGTCTAATAGCCAGCGCCCGCTTTCGCCCCATCTTTCGATTTACCGTCCGCAGATAACCACGGTACTTTCAATTTTACACCGTATAACCGGGGTAGCGTTATATTTCGGTATGGCTCTTCTCATCGTTTTTTTATATGTGGTGGGGTATGCGCCTGATTATTACATACAGCTGCATGATTGCCTTTCATCGGTGATAGGCAGGCTGCTTCTGTTTGGCTGGACATTTGCATTTTATTTCCATTTTTTTAATGGTATCCGCCATCTTTTCTGGGATATGGGTAAGGGGCTTGAGATTCACGCCGCTGCAAAAAGTGGCTGGGCAGCTGTTATTTTTTCAGTGCTTTTAACTATTGTAAGCTGGTTCGCGGCTTATCATAATGCGGGGGCTTTCTAATATGAAAAATGTAACTGGTTCCGATTTACGCAGTAATTTAAGCAAAGCGCGGGGGCTTGGCTCAGCGAAGCACGGGGTCATGCACTGGTGGCTGCAGCGCGTAACAGCGGTTGCTCTTATTCCTCTTACTATATGGTTTATTACAGCGCTGGTTTCAGTTATGATATCCCCTGACATTCTTGTTGTTGCCCGCTGGTTTGCAGCCCCTTCACATGCTCTGCTTATAACATTGCTGCTGGTTGCAATGTTTTACCATGCCAAGCTTGGCCTGCAGGTGGTAATTGAAGATTATATACATTGCCCATGCAAAAAATTCACCTTGCTGCTTGCCAATAGTTTCTTCTGTTTTGGCGGTGCGGCATTATGTATCATCGTAGCGCTTAAAATGCATTTTCTCAATATTGCGTAAGAGTTTTTTATGACCCAGGCTTATAAAATCATAGACCATTATCATGATGTCGTTGTTGTCGGGGCAGGCGGCGCCGGGCTTCGTGCAACATTTGGCATGGCACATGCCGGGCTTAATACAGCCTGCGTCACAAAAGTATTCCCAACCAGAAGCCATACTGTTGCCGCGCAGGGCGGGATTTCCGCAGCGCTTGGCAATATGGGGCAGGATGACTGGCGCTGGCATATGTACGATACCGTTAAAGGTTCCGACTGGCTGGGCGACCAGGATGCAATAGAATATATGTGCAAGAACGCTGCTGAAGCGGTAGTTGAGCTTGAACATTATGGCGTTCCTTTTTCACGTACGCCTGACGGTAAAATTTACCAGCGCCCTTTTGGTGGGATGACAACAGATTACGGAAAAGGCACAGCGCAGCGCACCTGCGCCGCAGCTGATCGCACCGGGCACGCGATTTTGCATACTTTATATACACAGGCGCTTCGTCATAAAGCGCAGTTCTTCATTGAATATTTTGCAACCGACCTGCTTATGGATGAAGATGGCTCCTGCCGCGGTGTGATTGCGTGGAACCTTGATGATGGCACAATACACCGTTTCAACGCGCATATGGTGGTGCTGGCAACCGGCGGTTATGGGCGCACTTATTTCTCATGCACCTCGGCGCATACCTGTACGGGGGATGGCGGCGGGATGGTCGCACGTGCCGGGCTGCCGCTTCAGGATATGGAATTCGTCCAGTTCCACCCAACCGGGATTTACGGCGCGGGCTGCCTGATAACCGAAGGGGCGCGTGGTGAGGGTGGTTACCTTGTGAATTCAGAAGGTGAGCGTTTCATGGAGCGTTATGCGCCATCAGCCAAAGACCTTGCTTCGCGTGATGTGGTGTCACGTGCTATGACCATGGAAATTCGCGCCGGGCGTGGTGTTGGAAAGCTTAAAGACCATATTTACTTACACCTTGACCATCTCGACCCAAAGGTTCTGCATGAGCGCCTGCCGGGTATTTCCGAAACTGCTAAAATTTTTGCAGGTGTTGACGTTACCAAGCAGCCGATACCGGTTCTGCCTACTGTTCATTATAATATGGGTGGTATTCCTACTAATTACCATACAGAAGTGGTTACGCTTAAAAACGGCAACCCTGACAGTATCGTACCGGGGTTAATGGCGATAGGCGAAGCAGGCTGCGTTTCTGTTCATGGGGCGAACCGCCTTGGCTCCAATTCACTGCTTGACCTTGTGGTGTTCGGGCGTGCTGCGGCAATACGAGCAGCTGAAATAATCAAGCCGGGGACGCGCCATAAGCCAGTAAATAAAGAAGCAACCGATAAGGCCCTTGCACGTTTTGATAAGATACGCAATGCAAACGGCAGCCTGAAAACTTCTGAGATACGCAGGAACATGCAGCGCAATATGCAAAGCCATGCTGCTGTTTTCCGTGAAGAAAAAGTGCTGGCGGAAGGCACAAAGCATATGGAACAGATTTGGAAAAGCTATGACCAGCTTAAGATTTCAGACCGCACTCTGGTTTGGAATAGTGACCTTGTAGAAGCCCTTGAGCTTGATAATCTGCGTTCACAGGCGCTTATTACCATTGCCAGCGCTTTGAATCGCAAAGAAAGCCGTGGCGGGCATGCGCGTGAGGATTTCCCAGACCGCGACGATAAGAACTGGATGAAGCATACATTAGCATGGCTGGATAATTCAGGAAAAATACTGTTCGATTACCGTCCGGTTCATCTGAACACACTCTCCAACGAGGTGCAGCCGATTCCTCCAAAGGCAAGGGTTTACTAAAATATTTCCTTTAGTTCCTTGATAATGGATTTGGCTTTTTGTGGATCGTAAGGTTTACCCGTAACTCCTGAATTCCAAACCGGGTTTGGCCATGCAGCATCATTTGCGTAACGCGCTATAATATGGATATGTAGTTGCGGAACCATATTACCAAGCGCCGCTACATTTATTTTATCCGCCTTGGTAAATGCCGCGAATTTTTCGGCAATGTTTTTTACTTCATCCATAACGAGCCTGTAATCATCTGCGCCCAGGTCAAATATCTCGCGCAAATTTTCGCGCATGGGAACGAGTATAAGCCACGGGAAATTGCTGTTATTCATAAGCAGCACGCGGCAGGCTGCAAGGTCAGCTATATGCAGTGTATCAGCTGCTAATTGCGGGTGTAGTGTGAAGGTCATTTCTGTCACCATTTTTAGTTAGCATGAAATAAAAATATATAAGTAGTAATAGTTGTGTAACTGCCAACGATACAGGTAGGAAAGTTCCTGACAGTAAATTCATAGATAATATTATAATTGCTATTATATAAAGCGTGGTTTTAGAGCTGTATTTAAGCAGGCAGCCAAGCGGTATAAGCAGTAAAGCAAGGCTTGATATATGCGTCCATAAACCAAAAACGCAGCTTGCGGTAATTACCATGGCAAAAGTAATAGCCTTACTTCTTTGTGACTGTTTTCTTGTAGTAAAGCCAGCATATATACTTAGCATTACACTTATCATCCACAATATAAGAGATATAAAATTTATCGCAGCAAAATTTACCTGCCCAAACATTAAAAGCAGAATTGTGCGGATATTGGCCATGCTAAGCTCAGTTTCGCCGAAGCTATGCATTTTTTCTGGCGCTGATGTGATGGCACTTAAATATTGCTGCCATATATCAAAGCCAAATATTGCGCTGCATGCAGTAAATACTAAAATGGATGCAGCAATAAGTGAATATAGCTCGCGTTTTCCGTAATTATTAATAAGCAAATATAATATTGCGGCCAGTGTAAGGTGCGGTTTTAAGCTGGTAAGTACCAAGATCATGCAGGCAAAAAAAACATAATGTGTCCTTGCCAGCAGTTTAAAAATAATGATCCCCAGCGGCAGTAATATAGTTGGTTGCCCTATATTAAGTGCATCCAGCATGGGCGGGGAAATTATAGCTGCAATATAGGTAAAAAAAATGGCAGGGCTATGGCGAAGGTTAGTATCTTTTATCAGTAAATAAGCCAGCAAAAATGTAAGCAGACCGGATATTATGCGCCAAAAATAATAGGCATCCATAAGCGGCATTTTAGCAAAAGGTGCATAAAGAAAAACCGCATAAGGCGGATATAGTATACATGCTACATATTGGGCAAAGCTCTCATTGGGCCAGCCGGTGATTTCTGCGTAATGTTTCCGGTATTCTTCGCTTGAATATATTTTATCTGGAGCCTTATTAAATATCTGTCCGGCACTGTAATAAATTATAAAATCCGCCATGAATGCGTTATCTGCATCTTGGTAGAATAATTTACCCGGTGGCTTGGAAATTATGAATACACTGGCTAAAACAACTATAGCGGCAAGGAAATATACCCCTATGCCACGTAATTGCTGGCGCATTAGCCAAATACCCGCTTGAATATTGTATCTACGTGTTTTGTGTGGTAGGCAGGGTCAAAAAGTGCCTTTAGCTGCTCAGGTGAAAGCTTGCCAGTCACTTCTTTATCTGAACAAAGTTCTGTAAGGAAATCCTTGCCCTGTTCCCAAACTTTCATAGCGTTTCTTTGCACGAAGCGGTAGGAATCTTCGCGGCTCAGGCCTGCCTGTGTGAGAGCAAGCAGAACGCGCTGGGAAAATACCAGGCCGCCAAGTTTGTCCATATTAGCTTGCATACGCTCAGGATATATAACCAGCTTATCAATAAGTCCGGCAAGGCGGGCAAGCGCGAAATCCATAGTTACAGTAGCATCCGGGGCGATCATACGCTCAACTGACGAGTGCGAAATATCGCGCTCATGCCACAGCGCAACATTCTCCAGAGCCGGAGTTACATAGCCGCGCACCAGCCTTGCAAGGCCGGTCACGTTTTCCGATAAAACCGGGTTGCGCTTGTGGGGCATTGCCGAGCTGCCTTTCTGCCCGGCGGAGAAAAATTCTTCTGCTTCCAGCACTTCGGTGCGCTGCAAATGCCGTACTTCAATGGCAAGGCGCTCCATAGAGCTTGCAATAACCCCAAGCGTTGCGAAATACATTGCGTGGCGGTCACGCGGTATTACCTGCGTTGAAACTGGTTCTATAGCAAGTCCCATTTTTTCTGCTACATATTGTTCCACATACGGATCAATATTTGCAAAAGTGCCAACTGCTCCTGATATAGCGCAGGTTGCGATCTCCTTGCGGGCAGCAATCAATCGTTCCTTGCAGCGCTCAAATTCAGCAAAGTACCCTGCAAGTTTCAATCCGAAGGTAAGCGGTTCAGCGTGGATGCCGTGGCTGCGCCCCACAGTTACAAAATTTTTGGTTTCATATGCGCGCTTCTTAATTGCAGCGAGTAATATGTCGATGTCAGCAAGAAGAATATCGGTTGCACGGGTAAGCTGCACTGAAAGGCACGTATCAAGCACGTCGGAGCTGGTCATTCCCTGATGCAAAAACCGCGCATCTTCGCCTACATATTCTGCGACGTTGGTGAGGAATGCGATAACATCATGCTTGGTGGTGCGTTCTATCTCATCGATACGCGCCGGATCAAAGCCGCCTTTTTCCCATATGGTTTTGGCGGCGGATTTTGGTATTACGCCAAGTTCAGCAAGTGCATCACAGGCATGGGCTTCAATTTCAAACCATATCTGGTATTTGCTTTGGTCGGTCCAGATAGCGACCATTTCAGGGCGGGAATAACGAGGGATCATGTAACTGCCTTATAATTTAATATTGTAATAAAGTTTATTATTAATACTCAACCGGCACCGGGTCAAGCGAACGCCACAAATACCATGTGGCAACCGAGCGGTAGGGCCTCCATTTCTGGCTTAGCTCAAAAATCTCGGCCAGAGTCATTTTTTCGCCCTTATTATAATGTTTGAAGATCGCTTTCTGCAGGCCGATATCGGCAAGCGGCAAAATATCAGGGCGGCCCAGATGAAAGATCATGAACATTTCCGCTGTCCAGCGGCCAATACCATTCAGGGCGGTGAGTTCGGTGAGTATTTCTTCATCCGACATATTAACCCAGTTTTTTATGTGTGTGTCATTTTCAATAAAATGTTCGGCCAAACCATGCAGGTAGCGCACTTTGGAAGATGAAAGCCCGCATTCGCGCAATTCCTGCTCTGTTGCTTTCAGGGCGCTCTTTGGTGTGATACTGCCAAGTTTTTCCTCAAGCTTACGCCATACGCTGTCAGCGGCTTTTACTGAGATCTGCTGTCCTGTTATGGAGCGAGCCAGCGTATAAAAAGCATCTCCGCGTTTGGCCAATGTTTCCCCGTGATACTGGGTTATGATTTTGCCAAGTATCCTATCGCCTGTTATCAGGTGTTTTTTTGCCGCGTCCCAGTAATCGGAGTTTACTGGCTTCATTGCCGCAATACTCCGCCAAAGCCCTTGCCAGCTGAGGAGATTATATAGTTGCTTGCCGCGCTTATATCTGCTTCTGAAAGCGTGCGTTCAAAAGACTGCAAGGTGACTTTTACGGCCACAGATTTTTTGCCGGCGTCAACGCCTTTGCCGCTATATACGTCAAAAATCTCGACTTTGGTGATCAGGTTTTTATCGGCTTTTGCGATTTCTTTTTCAATGGTTGCCGCTTCGATTTTTTCGTCAACTATAAACGCAAAATCACGCTCTGCCGCCTGATAATCAGAAATCTTAAGCTGCGGCTTGGCAGTTGATTTGCTGCGCGGTTCAGGTATCGCTTCTAAAAATATTTCAAATGCGGAAATACGCGAATCAATGTCAAAATAACGGGCAATTTTTGGATGTATCTCACCAAAATAGCCAAGCACAGTTTTTCCTAAAACAAAAGCACCCGAGCGGTTTGGGTGATAATATGCAGGCAGGTTTGATATGCTTGCTTCCAGCTTATTTATACCAAGCGACTGCAATAATGCCATGGCATCTGCCTTTGCACCCATCATATTCATGGTGCGGGTTTTTTGCGTAAATAATCCGCCATCGTAATTTGCATCCTGTACATTTCCGGTACGGATTCCAGAAGCCATGATTTTCTGTCCTTCCGGGCTTATATCGTGAAATTGCAGGCCAACTTCAAATAAATTCATATCCTTGAAGCCACGGGCAGCATTTCGTTTGGCTGCATCAAGCAAATTTGGAAGCAGGGAAGGGCGCATCGTGTCGAGATCAGCGCTGATAGGATTTATCAGTGTTAGCGCCTGATTATTACCGCCGAATATTTCTGCCTGCTTTGCTGGCAGGAATGACCATGTTTTAGCTTCCACCATGCCACGCGATGCCAGCAGGCGCTTTGCTGTATGGGCGCGTTTCTGTGCTACGCTTAAGATATTTGGAGTAACATTACTTAATTTCGGAAGCGCGATGGCTGGTATATTTTCATAACCATGAATACGCAGTATCTCTTCGACCAGATCTGCCGGGCCTTCAATGTCGGCTCTCCACGATGGCGGTGTCGCTGAATTGCCGTTCACTGTAAAACCGAGTGAGAAAAGAATTTCTAAAGATTTTTCTGGTGCTATATCAATTCCGCCGAGGGATTTAACCAAAGCTGGATCGAAATTTATTTCATGTTTCCACTGTGGTGTTTTTCCAGCAATAACCAGTTCGCTCGCCTGCCCGCCGCAAAGCTCGATTATCATAGCAGCAGCACGATGTGCAGCTTCTTCTAAGAAAGCAACGTCAACTCCGCGCTCGAAGCGGTAGCGCGCATCGGAATCAATTTGTAAATTGCGCCCAGCCTGTGCAACGCTTGTTGGTTCAAAGAGGGCTATTTCGAGAAAAATATCGGTTGTTTGTGCGCTGCAGCCGCTTTCTGCTCCGCCTATTATCCCTCCAATTGCAAGCACGTTCGATGAGTCGGCAACAACGGTAACCCCGTCTTGCAAATTATATTCCTTGCCATTTAAAGCAGAAATTTTTTCGCCAGCTCTTGCTGAGCGCACACTTAAGCTGCGCCCGATCTTTTTTTCATCGTAAACATGCAGCGGGCGGCCAAGATCGAAAGTGAAATAATTTGTAATATCCACCAGCGCCGAGATTGGTTTTTGCCCTATCGCTTCGAGGCGTTTTTTCATCCATTCAGGGCTTTGGATATTTTTCACGCCTTTTATAAAACAGCCTATGAATTGGAGGCAGTTTGGAGTTTCAATAGACACTGAAATAGGGCTTTTAAAACCTGCATCCTGCATCCTGAATCTTGAATCCTTAAGCTTTCCCATTCCTGCAGCGGCGAGGTCGCGGGCGATGCCGCGCACCCCTAAACAATCAGCGCGGTTGGGGGTAATAGCAATATCTATGACCGGATCGTTGATGCCAAGCACATCAGAAACTTTCGCCCCAATTTCGGAAGCGGGAAGCTCAATGATTCCTTCACTGTTTCCAGGCAAACCCAATTCTTCAAGCGAGCAGAGCATGCCGTTTGATTCCACGCCGCGTATCTTGGTTTTTTTTATGGTCATACCATTGCCGGGGATAAGGGTTCCTTCCTTAGCGAGGGCAACATATAATCCTGCGCGGGCGTTGGCAGCTCCGCAGACAATTTGTAATTCGCCGGTGTCGCTTTGCACCCGGCAGACCTGCAGCTTGTCGGCTTCCGGGTGACGGGTTGCCTCTAAAATTCTGGCAACAGTGAACGCCGATAATTGCGCCGCCGGATCAGAAATGCTCTCTAGCTCCAGCCCGATTGCGGTGAGCTTATCAGTAATTTCATTTAAACTGGCAGTAGTTTCCAGATGGTCTTTAAGCCATGAGAGTGTAAATTTCATTTATAGGCCTCCAACCAGGCTTGGGATATGCAGCGGGTCAAATCCGTAATGAGTAAGCCAGCGTATGTCAGATTCAAAAAAGGTGCGTAGGTCGGGTATTCCGTATTTAAGCATAGCAAGGCGTTCTATGCCCATTCCGAAAGCGAAACCCTGCCATTCATTTGGATTGATGCCGCAATTTTTTAGCACATTCGGGTGCACCATCCCGCAGCCGCCGATCTCCAGCCAGTCGTTGCCCGCGCCGATCTTCAGGCTGTCTTTGCTGCGGGAGCATCCGATGTCAACTTCCGCAGAAGGTTCAGTGAAAGGAAAAAAGCTTGGGCGGAAGCGTACAGGTACTTCATCTAGTTCAAAAAATACTTTCAGGAATTCGCTTAAGCAGCCGCGCAGATGTCCCATATTGATTTCCTTGCCGACTACAAGCCCTTCGATCTGGTGGAACATTGGCGTATGTGTAAGGTCTGAGTCACAGCGGTAGGTGCTGCCGAGTGCAATAAAACGGAATGGCGGCTTTCCATTCCTCATAGTGCGGATCTGTACGGGTGAGGTGTGGGTTCGAAGTACAGTTTTATTATCGCCATTACCTTGTAAATAAAAAGTATCATGCATCTGCCTGGCAGGATGCGATTCAGGTATATTCAATGCGCTGAAGTTATGTTCATCGTCTTCAATATCAGGCCCGGTTTTGGCAGAAAAACCCATATCTGCAAAGATGGCGGTTATTTCCTCGCTGACCTGCGTTATAGGGTGGATACGCCCGCGGGTTTCACCCACTACAGGCAGGGTGACATCAAGTTTTTCGGAGGCAAGCTTTGCATTCAGCTCACTATCGGCAATAGTGTTTTTCTTTGCTTCAAGCGCAGACGTTATTTGTTCTTTTGCCTGGTTTAAAGCTGCGCCTAAGTTTTTGCGTTCTTCCGGGTCAGCCTGGCCTAAAGCCTTTAATGCCTCTGTGAGCTTGCCTTTTTTCCCTAGCAGGGTAATGCGGGCTTCTTCAACAGCGCTTGAATTGACACAAGTTTCTATAGCAGATAAGGATTCGGAAAGCAGCAGGTTTACATCAGTCATAATTCATCCGTCATTGCGAGCGCAGCGAAGCAATCCAGTATGGATCGCCACGTCGCTGCGCTCCTCGCGATGACGATACCGATATTAAGCGGCCTTTTTAGAAAGTGCAGCCTTGCTTTGTTCAATAAGTGCCTTGAAAGCGGCAGGTTCATTGGTAGCCAGTTCGGAGAGGACTTTACGGTCTATCTCAATACCAGCTTTGAGCAGGCCGTTCATGAACTGGGAGTAAACCATGTCATGCTCGCGTACACCGGCATTGATACGTTGTATCCATAGGCTGCGGAAATTACGTTTTTTGGTGCGGCGATCGCGGTAAGCGTAGCGCAGTCCTTTTTCCACTTTTTCGCGGGCGACTGTGATACAGCTTTTAGAGCGGCCATAATAGCCTTTCGCCATTTTAAGAATTTTTTTACGACGGGCGCGGTTTGCGCCACTTTTAGCGTGTGCCATGTGTTATCTCCCTAGTATGAGCCGTTGGGCATGTATTGAACAATGCGGTGCGTATCGGAATCATCAAGTATGGTGGTTCCGCGTGCGTTACGGATGAAGCGGTTGGTACGCTTACGCATTCCGTGGCGCTTACCGGCTTGGGAGGCAACAACTTTGCCGGTTGCAGTAAACTTGAAACGTTTTTTGCAACCTGATTTGGTTTTTAGTTTTGGCATTTTGCGATCCTATAAAACAAAAGTTAAAAATAAACGCAACCAAAGGCAATGCCTCGCCCGGTCACTATAAGGGATGGTGTTTCTAACTGGTAAACATGTCTAAATCAAGCGAAAAATAGCCTGATATAAAATATACCGGTTTCTCTTGTAATTAGTAGTATAATTACCATATAATGTATGTGTTCTAGTTTTATTAAACCTTTAGGAGAAAAATATGGAATATCGTGACCCTTTTGCTACAGCCCAGTTTGGTGCCCAGACCAAGGCAGCCGCCTATGATCTGGGGCTTCGGGCCTATATGCTTAAGATTTACAACTATATGGCCAGCGCTTTGGCGCTTACTGGTATTGTCGCTATGTTCGCTGGCAATTCCCCTGCATTTATCAATGCGTTATATAATGTGCAGGATGGTCATGTGGTTGGCATGTCTGGTCTTGGCTGGCTGGTGGCTTTTGCCCCTCTTGGGTTCGTTCTTTGGCTTGGCATGGGCATTAACCGCCTCAGCACTACTGCTGCACAGGCAATTTTCTGGGTTTATTCGGGTGTTATGGGGCTTTCCCTTAGCTCTATTTTCATTATGTATACCGGGGAAAGCATTGCCCGTACATTTTTCATAACTGCCGGAACTTTCGGTGCAATGAGTCTTTATGGCTATACCACCAAGAAGGACCTGACAGGCATGGGTTCTTTCCTTATGATGGGCCTGATAGGTATAATACTGGCTTCGCTTGTAAATATTTTCCTGCAGAGTTCGGGACTTAATTTTGCACTTTCAGTACTTGCGATATTGATTTTTGTTGGGCTTACTGCATACGATACCCAGAAGCTTAAGCATATGTATTACCAGGTTGCTGGCAGCGCTGATGCAATTGCAAAATCCTCGATCATGGGGGCGCTTACTCTGTATCTGGACTTCATTAATATCTTTATATATATGTTGCGCTTCATGGGCGACAGGAAGTAATTTAATGTCGACATTATAATATATTAAGGGGCGGCCTTGCTGCCCCTTAATTGCTTTTGGGGATTTTCAAACCATTATGAATTATATTAACACGATTGGCGTTGCAACTTTATGCAAGCGCGAAATTTGGCGTTTTGCCAAGGTCTGGAACCAGACTATTATTGCTCCTGTTGTCACCACATTGCTATTCCTTGCAGTTTTAATGCTGGCTATGGGCGGTAATGCCCGCATGATAGACCATGTTGCTTACGGCGAGTTCATAGCGCCTGGGCTTATCATGATGGCGGTAGTGCAGAATGCTTTTGCCAATACTTCATCATCGCTGATGCTTGCTAAGATACAGGGTGTTATAATAGATATACTTATGCCGCCGCTAACGGGCGGCGAGGTTGTATTCTGTATGGTGATTGGCGGGCTTGTCCGGGGTATTGCCGTAGGTATTGCTGTAATGGCGGCTGTTTATTTGTTCATTCCATTTAATTTTATGCACCCTTGGATCGGAGCCTTTTATATAATCACAGCTTGTGTGATGCTTGCATTGCTTGGTATTTTAACGGGAATCTGGGCGCAGTCATTTGATCAGCTTTCTGCTATAACTAACTATATAATAACGCCGCTTTCTTTCCTTTCAGGGACTTTTTATTCAATAAAGCAGCTTCCTGAGTTCTGGTATAATATCTGCCATTTCAACCCGTTTTTTTACATGATTGACGGATTCCGTTATGCCACTGTCGGCTATACAGACGGCACGGTGGAAACGGGGATGATAGTAATGGTTGCAACCAATGTAGTGCTGTGGTGGATCACTTCAGCCTTATTCAGCAGGGGATATAGGCTTAAAACCTAGTGTGCGTAGAATATTCACGGTTGGTTTGCGGAATTTCTATATTTTTATACTTGGCAAATTCGGTAAGTATTTCTGCCTGCATTGGAGTTAGTGTAACGGATACTGATTTATCATCCTTTTTAACGGCCCTGCTATTTATATAGTTTTCGCTAATCAGCAATTTTCCTAGGTCATCGGCAAGTTTTCCAATGTACAGGGATTCTGATTTGTAAGGATGTCCAGCTTCGCTATGGATGCCCGGCCTAGCTGGTGTTATGGTAAAAACAAATTGCCCGTTTTTCTTTTCATCAAGAGAAAAACTGCCTTTATTATCCTTTAAAATATCTTCGAGCCTGCTTGTTTGTATATTTGTTGCCTTCCTCTTGAGAGGTGATTCTTTTATTTCGCCGTTTTCCAGTGTCAGTTGGTTTATTTCCCATGTTTTTCCGCCATCAATTGAGCGTGCCCGACAGATAGATGAGTTTTCTATTTCAACTTTTCCATCACCGGTAAGAAGCTCAGCTACCCTTCTTATGCTCCCTGCGTGGGATACAATAAAAACAGGCTGTTCTCTGGCTTTTTCTATCCATTTGTTTAATACTGGGGCAATCCGTTCTTTATGTTGCGCTATATTTTCGCTGTCGCCGGGCATTTTGTAATCTTTAAATTCCTTGAATTCATTATAAAGCCTTTCAGTAAGCACGCCGACCCATTTGCCTGATTTTCTTTCGCTGAACCCATCATCTATTATAAATTTATTGCTATTTATAATTGCTGCTGCTGTTTCTTTGGTTCTAAGGAGGTTGGTTGTAACTATTTGTGGGTTTTTAATCTTTTCTTTCTCAAGCAGGGCATTGTATATACCCCTAAGCTTTTTTGAGCTTTCTATACCTTCAATGAGCAATTCCGGGTCGGTATCGCCGCCGGAACTCACCTTGCGGATGTTATCAAGTGTCTTTCCGTGCCTTATCAGGTAAATATCAACCACTTGATTGTTCTGTTCGACCATGTGCCCATTATGAAATAATTATTCTGGTTATTTTATAATATATTGCCGTATAAACCGCAACATTGTATTAATAATGATTAAATATTATTGTGTGATATAATAGATTTGCTTGTATTGCTGCACTTGACAAATTCTACTAATAGACGAAAATCCAAGTTTTTTATTATAGTCTGCAAGTAATTATATGTCTGCTGTTTTACCGGTTTACAGGCGTTCAGATATAGCCATTTCGCGGGGGGAAGGGGTTTACCTTTTTTCTGAGGATAACGACTGCTACCTTGATTTTGCCGCAGGTATCGCAGTTAATTCGCTTGGGCATTGTCATCCTCATGTGGTGGCGGCGCTTAAAAGCCAGGCTGATAAGCTCTGGCATTGCTCCAATATGTACCAGCTTGACCAGCTGGATCAGTTTGCACAAAGGCTTACGGATGCTTGCTTTGCCGATAAGGTGTTTTTTACAAATTCCGGCGCGGAAGCTGTAGAGTGTGGGCTTAAAATACTGCGTAAATATCATGATTTTAACAAAAATCCTGAGCGCTATAGGGTTATCACGATGGAAGGTGGTTTCCATGGGCGCAGTTTTGCATGTATTTCAGCAGGTGGGAATGAAGTTGCGCGTGATGGTTACGGGCCTTTACTTGATGGTTTTGACCGTGTGGAATTTAATAACCTTGCAGCCGTTGAATCTGCTGTAACACCAGAAACTGCTGCTATATTGGTAGAGCCGGTGCAGGGAGAGGGCGGTATCCGTGAAGCAACTCCGGAATTTTTGCAGGGTTTACGTAAAATAGCTGATCGCTACGGATTATTATTGTTTATAGATGAGGTGCAGTGCGGGATGGGGCGCACAGGATCTCTTTTCGCTTATGAACAGGCGGGAATAACTCCCGACATAGTTTCCAGTGCCAAGGGCATAGGTAATGGTTTCCCGCTGGGTGCCTGCCTCATGACGCAGAAAGTCGCAAACTGCATGTCCACAGGGACGCATGGTTCAACCTATGGCTCTAATCCGCTGGCTATGGCCGTGGGCAATGCAGTGCTGGATATAATGCTGGCAGGAGGGTTTTTCCAGCATGTGGCAAAAACTGGGGCCTTGCTTAAAAAAGAATTAGAAAAAATTGTGCATGAATTCCCTTCATTATTCTCAGAGGTGCGCGGGCGCGGGCTAATACTTGGGGTGAAGGTCAGGCAGGGTTATGGAATTGAGAATGCTAACCATATACTGGTTGGCAAGCTGCGCGAAGAGGGGCTTCTTACTTCAGCAGCTCAGGATAATATGATACGTATAACCCCGCCTCTTATAATAGGGCAGGAACATATACTTGAAGCTACAGCAATAATGCGTAAAACCTTCAGCGATATAAAATGGAATTAAAAATGAAAGATATAGCATGATAAAGCATTTTCTGGATCTTTCAGAAATTTCAACACAGGATTTACGGAAAATATTAAAGCGCGCAGTTAGCCTTAAGCAGCAGCGGTTGAATGGTGTTTTTGAGCCTTTGCTGGCTAATAAAAAACTGGCGATGATTTTTGAGAAGAATTCAACCCGTACCCGCGTTTCATTTGAAGTTGCAATGGTAGAGTTGGGCGGGCATGCCCTTTCCTTCAATGGTAATGAATTGCAGCTTGGGCGTGGTGAATCTATAGCAGATACGGCGCAGGTGCTCTCGCGCTATGTTGATGCTATAATGTTGCGCTGCCATAGCCATGCGAAGCTGGTTGAACTTTCAGAAAATGCCACTATTCCAGTTATTAACGGGCTTACCGAGTTCAGCCATCCCTGCCAGATACTTGCTGATATACTGACTTTTGAAGAAAATCTGGGCGATATCGCAGGTAAAACAATAGCATGGGTAGGGGATGGTAATAAAGTGGCGCAGAGCTGGATACATGCGGCGGCACATCTTGGTTGCCATTTCAAGATAGCTTGCCCGCCATCTCTTTCACCGCTTCCAGAAGTAGTCAGCTGGGCGCGTAATCTCGGTACTGATATTATTATAACCGATGACCCGTCTGCGGTTGTTTCCGGCGCCCATGCAGTTATTACCGATACCTGGGTCTCTATGGGCGATCCTGATGCTGAGGCACAGGTTAAGCTCCTCACACCTTACCAGGTTAATGGGCAGCTTATGGAAAAAGCGGCTCCTGAAGCCATTTTCCTGCATTGTTTGCCTGCCCATCGTGGCGAGGAAGTAACGGCGGATGTTATTGACGGGCCGCAATCCAAGGTGTTTGATGAAGCGGAGAATCGCCTGCATGTGCAGAAGGCGGTTTTACTGTGGTGTATGGGTATGGTATGATTTTTCGTGAAAAACGCCGTGTTCTATGCTATAAATAACAGGTAGAAACGCAATAAATTGCCAGGAGATATGCGATGAGAATATTAATGATACTTGGTATATTCCTGATAGCAGGGATGCTGATATTAGGTAAAAATCCTGTCCGTGAGTACAGGAATGACATGAAAAAACTGGGCGAAAAATATGGGCAGGATGATCTTGCCATAATGACCAATATGTATATTGAAAAAAAACAGAAAGTGGAGAATGGGATGGTTCCGGGCAGGGAGGTTAATACCCAGCCTAATGAAAATGATATGAAAAATTCTATCAAGTCTTCGATAACCCAGAATTATGGTTTTGCAGTCCCGAATTCGGAACTGCCGGCAGCTAAGATCGCCCAGCCAGATGACCAGTTCGAGGATAATTCTATCAATGTAGAGGTGACCCAGCAGCCGGATAACCAGATAAGCAGGCAGCAGGCGGCAGCAAGGGATTACTACCCGCCTATAGTTGGGGCGGCGTCACCTGCAGTGCCGCAGAATCAAGTGCCGGTTGCTCTAACTGGGAATGAACAGCGCCTGCGTAGCGGGCAAGCCATAACTTTTCAGGGTGCGAATGTTTTTGTTGTTGATCAATATGGCAATAAATCACCGATGCCTGATGGAAGCTATAATATGATGGATGGAAGCAAATTGATAGTTGCCAATGGCCGCGCCCGCTTACCATGATTTAGCTTAACTATTACATTGTATCCTTGCATTTTTACCCAAATTGCTTGATGCTTAAGCAAGTTTATGAAATTTGAGATTATATTGTGAGCGATACCACTACACTAGATAGCGTTTCATCTCCTAAGGATATACGCAATTTTTCTGATGCACAGCTTATAAAGCTTGCAGGTGAGTTACGTGCAGAAACTATTTCAGCAGTAGCGCAGACCGGCGGGCATCTTGGTGCCGGGCTTGGCGTTGTTGAGCTTACAGTTGCATTGCATCATGTATTCAATACCCCTGAAGATTTGATCATATGGGATGTCGGGCATCAATCTTATCCCCATAAGATTTTAACAGGCAGGCGCGATAAAATGCACACGCTCCGCAAAGCTGATGGGGTTTCTGGTTTTTGCAAACGTGCAGAAAGCGAATATGATGTGTTCGGCGCGGGGCATAGCTCCACTTCCATTTCAGCTGCGCTGGGAATGGCAGTTGCACGTGACCTTGCGGGCAAAAAAAATGAAGTGATAGCTGTTATAGGCGATGGTGCCATGAGTGCTGGCATGGCGTTTGAGGCTATGAATAATGCAGGCAGCCTTGGAACCCGGCTAATAGTCGTATTGAATGATAATGATATGTCGATTGCAAGGCCGGTGGGAGCTATGAGCACTTATCTTGCGAGGTTGATCTCTTCCAGCCAGTACCATACTTTGCGCCATATAGCAAAAGCCGTTGCCAGGAAATTTCCTGCACCGCTTATGCGTCTTGCCCGGCGCGCCGAGCATTTCGCACGTGATATTGCAGTTGGCGGAACTATGTTCGAGCAGCTTGGCTTTTATTATGTAGGGCCGGTTGATGGGCATAATTTGACACATTTGCTGCCAGTATTGCGTAATATAAAAAATCAGGAAGACAGTGGCCCGATACTTTTGCATGTGGTAACGCGGAAAGGGCATGGTTATGCACCAGCAGAGGCGTCGGACGATAAATATCATGGTGTAAACAGTTTTGACGTATCTACAGGCACGCAGAAAAAATCGGCAGCAGCTGCTCCAAGTTATACAAAAATTTTTGCAGAAAGTTTGATTTCGGAAGCGAAACAAGATGAAAAGATCGTGGCGATAACAGCTGCGATGCCTTCTGGCACGGGGCTTGACCTGTTTGAAAAAGAATTTCCCAACCGCATGTTCGATGTTGGTATTGCCGAGCAGCATGCGGTGACTTTTGCTGCTGGTCTGGCAACGCAAGGATATAAGCCTTTCTGTGCGATTTACTCCACATTTTTGCAGCGCGGTTACGATCAGGTGGTGCACGATGTTGCGATACAAAATTTACCGGTACGCTTTGCGATTGACCGTGCAGGTCTGGTAGGTGCGGATGGCCCAACTCATGCAGGTGCATTTGACATAACATATCTTGCCAGCCTTCCAAATTTTATCGTTATGGCGCCAAGTGATGAGGCTGAGCTTAAGCATATGGTGGCAACAGCTGCTGCGGTTAATGATGCGCCAAGCGCAGTACGTTATCCTCGCGGTGAAGGTGTTGGAGTTGCGCTTCCTGAACGCGGTATTCCTGTTGAAATAGGAAAAGGGCGGATAATAAGGCAGGAAAAGGGCGCAAAGGTTGCTTTGCTTTCACTTGGCACTCGCCTTGCAGAATGTATGAAAGCGGCTGATGCTCTCGCGCAAATGGGAATCATGGCAACAATTGCTGATGCACGTTTTGCCAAGCCGATTGATGAGGAACTGGTGCGTGGATTGCTGGCAGCTCATGAGCTGGTAGTGACTGTGGAGGAAGGCTCAATCGGTGGTTTTGGTTCGCAGGTTGCAACATTTGCTACCAATAACGGCTTGCTGCATGATAAAAATAAATTGCTTGCGCTATTCCTGCCTGATGAATTCATCGAGCAGAATACCCCGCAGGTTATGTATGATCTGGCCGGACTTAATGCGCCGCAGATAGTGGAAAGAATTTTGCAGGCTGGTATTGCAGCAGATAAGCCAGCAAAGAAATCCGCGTAATATGGATAGTGTCATCCATGTTACCGGTAATCAGCTTGGGTTTGCCGGAAAAAAATATCATTGTGCGATTGGTAAGGGCGGTTTTTCTCCTGATAAAAAGGAAGGTGACGGATGCACGCCGCTGGGAATTTTTCCGCTGCGCGAATTATGGTGCCGCGCAGATAAGTTTTCTCCGCCAAAAACCAATCTTCCAATTAAAATTATTAATAAAAATGACGGCTGGTGCGATGATCCTAAATCGTCTGATTATAATCGTCATGTGCTGATGCCTTATGATTTTTCCCACGAAGAACTCTGGCGGGAAGATGATGTATATGACCTTATAATACCCATCGGCTATAATGATAAAAATATCATTCCCGGTGCTGGTAGTGCCATTTTCATACATGTAGCGCGGGATAATTATACGCCGACAGAAGGCTGTATTGCGCTTAAAAAAGAGGATTTGCTGGAGATTCTGCCATATCTTTCCGCGAATACCCATATCGAGATAAAATAATTAAAATAAGTTTATGCTTGCGATTTGTGCGCTCTGGCACTAATTTCTCGGCAAATTCTAACAAAAAGGAAAAACCATGAGCAACTCTGCAACTGCCGCAAAAGCGAATTTCACAGATTATAAAATAGCTGACATCAAGCTTGCCGATTGGGGGCGCAACGAAATCTCATTGGCGGAAACTGAAATGCCTGGGCTTATGGCCATCCGCGCCGAATATGCAAAGTCGCAGCCGCTTAAAGGTGCGCGCATAGCGGGCTGCCTGCACATGACAATCCAGACAGCTGTACTGATCGAAACCCTAACAGCTCTGGGCGCAACTGTACGCTGGAGCAGCTGCAATATTTTCTCTACCCAGGATCAGGCGGCTGCGGCAATTGCAGCGGCAGGAATCCCGGTTTTTGCATGGAAAGGTGAAACCGAAGAAGAGGCAGACTGGTGCATTGAGCAAACTATAAAAGCCCCAGACGGCTGGACACCGAATATGATACTTGATGACGGCGGCGACCTGACAATTATGATGCACAAAAAATTCCCTGAGCTTCTCAAAGATGTAAAGGGCCTCTCCGAAGAAACTACAACCGGAGTTCACCGCCTTTATGAAATGATGAAAGCGGGTGAGTTGAAAGTTCCGGCGATTGATGTGAACAATTCTGTGACCAAATCTAAATTCGACAATCTTTATGGCTGCCGTGAATCGTTACCAGATGGCCTGAAACGTGCAACAGACGTTATGATCGCTGGTAAAATAGCAGTTGTCGCTGGTTATGGCGATGTGGGCAAAGGTTGCGCCCATGCGCTTAAAGGGCAGGGTGCGCGTGTGATCGTTACGGAGGTGGATCCAATATGCGCGCTTCAGGCGGCAATGGAAGGTTATGAAGTTAATACCATGGAAGCTGTTGCCGCGCAGGGTGACATTTTTGTTACTGCAACAGGCAATGTGGACATCATAACCCTTGAGCATATGCGCCAGATGAAAGACCGCGCTATAGTTTGCAATATCGGGCATTTTGATAGCGAGATACAGATTTCTGCGCTTAAGAATATGGTGTGGAAGGAAGTTAAGCCGCAGGTTGATGAAGTTGCATTTCCTGATGGCAAACGCATCATCGTTCTTGCCAAGGGGCGCCTTGTGAATCTCGGCTGTGCAACCGGGCACCCAAGCTTCGTTATGAGTACTTCATTCTCTAATCAGGTATTGGCGCAGATAGAGCTTTGGAAGAATCATTCGCAATATGAAAATAAAGTTTATGTATTGCCAAAGCAGCTTGATGAAAAAGTTGCTGCATTGCATCTTGAAAAGCTTGGAGTAAAACTCACAAGGCTAAGCAAAAAACAGGCTGAATATTTAAGCATTTCCGAAAACGGTCCATTCAAGCCGGAAGGTTATCGCTACTAAGAAGCTTTAGCTTTTTTTATTTGCTAGATTCGCGCAGACAAGCTATTTGTTTTATGAATAACTTGAAAGTGAGTGCGCGTGAATCGTATCGCATCCGTAATGAGGTCTGTATTTGCTGGCAAAGAAGCTGCAAGCAAGCAGCCTCCTGCGCCGAGCGAACGCGAATTGGAACTTGCTGTTGAGAATGAGAAACTTAAATCAAGCTTAAAAATTTATTCCACGCTTTTGAATATGTCGCCATACCCTATCTGGCAACGCGGCTTAGATTCAAATATCAGATTTTATAACCTGGCTTATGGTGAAGCGGTGGAAGACCTGCTAGACAGTGCTGAGGACGGGGTTGTTCCGGAACTGGATAAGCATGTGCGCGCCATGTCTCAGCAGGCGGGGGCAAGCGCGAGATCCGTGACAGACCGCAGGCATATAGTTGTTGGTGGTGAGCGCAGGCTATATGAGATAACGGAATTTTCTATTCCTGAAGAAAAAATGTATGCTGGCTATGCTGTCGATTATACTGAAATCGACAAGCTGAAAGAAGATATTTCACGGCATATTTCCGCGCAGGATGATTTCCTTGAAAGCTCAGCAAGCGCGATGGCGATTTACGGAGCCGACATGCGCCTTAAAACTTTCAATAATGCTTTTGTAGCGTTGTGGAAATTTGATGAGGTGTGGCTGGATTCACAGCCAACCTACAATGAAATACTGGAAGTATTGCATGAAAAGCGCCGCCTTCCCGAACAGGCTAATTTCCAGCTTTTCAAACAGCAGCAGCTAAAGCTTTTCACCGGATTGCTTGAGCCTCGTGAGGAATTTTTCTACCTGCCTGATGGCAAGGCGCTTCGTGTCATAGCGATACCGCATGCACTTGGTGGAATTTTATTTGCCTATGAGGACGTGACAGACAGGCTTGCGCTTGAGCGTTCTTATAATACACTTATTGCCGTACAGCGCGAAACACTTGATAACCTGCATGAAGGTGTTGCGGTGTTTGGCGAGGATGGACGTTTAAAACTCAGTAATCCAGGCTATCTTCTCATGTGGAACCTTGAGCATGAATTTGCTGGTTCCGAGCCGCATATCCGCGATATAATTGAAAAATGCAGGGAACTATTTACACCAGAGGACTGGGAAAGTTTTAAGAACCAGCATATTGAGCAATTACAAACACGTGATTTCACTTCCCGTCATATAGAGCGCTCTGACGGCAAGGTTATAGATTGGCGCAAAGTTCCTCTGCCTGATGGTGCAACACTTATAACTTATCTCGATATTACTGATTCTACTTTGGTTGAGCGTTCATTGCGTGAGCGTAATGATGCCCTTTCGGAAGCCGACAGGCTAAAGACCGAATTCCTCGCCAATGTATCATATGAGCTTCGTTCACCTCTAACTTCAATTAGCGGGTTTTCGGAAATGCTTAAGCAGGAATATTTCGGTACGCTTTCTGAAAAGCAGCGCGAATATGTCGATGGGATCCACCAGTCATCACAGCATCTTATGCATCTTATCAACGACATACTTGATCTTGCTGGGATAGAAGCCGGGTATATGCGGCTTGATGTTTCACGCTTTGATATTTATGCGATGATGAAATCAGTGCTGTCACTAATAAAAGAACGTAGTAAGGAAAATTCCATTACCATTAAATTTGAGTGCCTGTCGAAGATTGGAAAAATGATCGGCGATGAGATGCGTATAAAACAGATAATGTTCAATCTGCTTTCTAATGCTCTTAAATATTCGGATGAGGGAGCTACTGTAACTTTTGGCGCTAAAGAAGTTGACGGCGGTGAGATAATGCTCTGGGTAGAAGATGGTGGTCAGGGCATACCTCTTGAAGAGCAGGAAGCAATATTCAGCAAATTCTATAAAGGGCGTAACCAGGAGGCGGTAAAAGGCAAGCAAGGCAGTCGGTCAGGTACAGGGCTGGGGCTTCCTATAGTTAAAAGCTTTATAGAATTGCATGGCGGGCGCGTTGTGCTATCATCCGAGCCACAGAAAGGTGCGCGTTTCGAGTGTTACTTGCTTCGTGATAACCCAGAGTTGAAACCACAGGAAACAAAACCAGCACGGGCAAAAAAAGCGTCATGAATACCAACCGTTATATCCTGACCCTGTCCTGCCCGGATGTGCGAGGCATAGTTGCTGCGGTAAGCGGTTTCCTGGCAGAAAATTACTGCTTCATTATTGAATCCGCACAATTTGGCGATGAATCGACAGCGCAGTTTTTCCTGCGGATAGAATTTTGTGTGGAAGATGGCGGTCCTGACCATAATACGCTTAAAAAATTATTCGAAGAAAATGTGGCGAAGCGTTTTTCCATGCAGTGGGATATAGCGTATAAGAGCCGCAAGAGCCGCGTACTAATAATGGTTTCAAGTTTCGGGCATTGCCTGAACGATCTGCTTTACCGCCAGAAAACCGGGCAGCTTGCCATTGAAATACCGGCGATAATATCTAATCATAAAGACTGGGAGCATGTCGCAAACTGGCACCAGATACCGTATTATTACCTGCCGGTAACTCCTGAAAATAAGGCCGAGCAGGAAAAGAAGATGCTGGAGATAATACTTACCCACCAGATAGATGTGGTGGTGCTTGCGCGTTACATGCAGATACTTTCTTCGGCACTGTGCACGCTGCTGGAAGGGAAAGTTATCAATATCCACCATTCGTTCCTGCCTAGTTTCAAGGGGGCGCGGCCATACACGCAGGCGTTTGACCGTGGGGTTAAGCTTATCGGCGCCACCGCGCATTATGTTACATCGAACCTTGATGAAGGTCCGATAATTGAGCAGGAAGTAGCGCGGGTTGACCATACTAATTCGCCTGATGACCTTGCGGCTATAGGGCGCGATACCGAGTGTGTGGCGCTGGCACGCGCACTTAAATACCATATCGAGCACCGTGTGCTTTTAAATGGCAAGAAAACAGTAGTGTTCAAGTGAAATGATAGATAAGCAAGAATTTACCGATATTATAAAGCGCGCACTTGTCGAAGATATAGGGAAGGGTGACATAACCTCCAACTTGCTGATACCTGAAAACCAGCAGGCTGAAATGGCATTTGTGGCACGGGAAGAAATGGTTGCCTGCGGTGTTTTTATCCCCGAAATGGTTTATAATATTATTGGCGGCGGCATTAATGTTACTGTGCGTACGGAAGAAAGCCGACTGGCTGCAAAAAATTCAGTTCTGGCAGTTGCCAAGGGGAATTCACGGGTTCTGCTTGCCGGGGAGAGGGTAACGCTAAATATTATGCAGCGTATGTGCGGGATTGCGACGCTTACTAGCAAATATGTTGCAGCAGTTAAAGGCACAAAAGCTGTTATTTTAGATACAAGAAAGACTATCGTAAATATCCGTGCGATGGATAAATATGCAGTTACTATAGGAGGCGGAAAGAACCACAGGATGCGCCTTGATGATATGGTGCTTATTAAAGATAACCATATAGCTCTGTGCGGTGGGATAAAGCAAGCAATGGTAAAGGCGAGGGCGGCTAATCTGCCGATTGTTATTGAATGTGACAATCTGCATCAGGTAGAAGAAGCCTTGCTTGAGCTTCCTGACAGGATAATGCTCGATAATATGGATAATGCCACATTGCGTAAGGCAGTAAGCATGGTTTATGGAAAAATACCGCTTGAAGCATCAGGCGGCATATCACTTGAAACGGTTGGTGCTATCGCGCAAACGGGAGTTGATTATATTTCTGTTGGGAAAATCACCCATTCTGCAACTGCTGTTGATATTGGCGCGGATATAGTATTTATCAATAAAGCCAGCGCATAAAATTAAAACCCGGTCTTGAATACTAAAGCGCAAACTGTGGTATTGACGCCTAAGTTATAATCGGTTGCACTATTTGAGCATGTGCCTGTTGTGCCGTTTGCCTGGGCGACGATTTTACCGCTGCCGGGAAGCCCGTCATCAGATTTAGTGTCAATATCATTTGCCTCATGCGGGCTTAAAACTGGTTTCTGGCTATCTGATGTGCCGCTTACGGAGCCTCTACCTATCCATAATACATGGTTTGGCGCCATGTCCGGCGCGGTATATGGGATCTGGACATAGCCACCTGCTATATCGGTCAAGGTAATGCTTATAAGCCCCCACCCAGCATTGCTTAGCTGGGAGGCGGGGACATTATCGCCAGGAACCCGGTCACGTACCCCTGCTGAGCCAGCCGCCCCTGTGAATGTACCTTTTATCATTTCTGCTTTTGATAGATGTTGCCACGCAAGGAACTGCTCGGCAAGGTTTGCATTGGAAATATTTACTGTGATAAGCCCGTCACCATTGCCGTTGGAAACCCCGCTCCATACTGAAGATGCCCCTGCAAAATCTCCAGGAAGTGCCTGGTATTTATCGCGGAAATTACTTATTGCCAGAGTGTAGTTGGCAACCTCGGCGGTTATTGCCCGCACCCTGGAATTTCGTAACATGGATTGCCCTATTAACAGGCCAGCTATTAAAAAACCGATTATTACTATTACTATTGATATTTCAACGAGTGTGAAGCCTTGTTTCTGTTTCATTTTAAAGCCCCAGTATAAATAATAGGGAACATGAATTTTCTGAAATATAGAAACCATAAGTTACTACATCGGCTGATACGTCATTATCTGTGCAGCGCGCTTGTTTATTGGTTCTCCAGGCGCGGATAAAGCCCGTTCCCGGCATGCCGTCATCAAGTTTCTGGTCAATGCTAAGGGCATCTGTAGGAGAAAGCACAGGGTTATCCGTAATGCTGCTGGTATCGCCGCCAAAAGAAAGCATATGGCCGTATTGGTCACCCCACAGATCTGCATCAGTCGTCTTTTTAAGGAAATGGTATAATGTCCAGCCTGATTTTGCGCTTGTTTTTGCTTTTGGCACATTTACGCCTGGGCCAGCATCACCATCTGTTGCTGATTCCTTAACCCCGGTAAATTTCCCTTCTACCAGTCCTGCATTAGACAGTTGCTGCCATGCACGGAACCATTCATATGAATAGGCCGTGTCTATAACACCTTCAGTGCTGCTTGCGCCAATGCGCCCATTGCCATTGCCGTTGCAGGTTAAAATTTTTAGTGTCGTATTGGTTGTGGTATTGGGGCATGCAGTATCCGAACCCCATATTGTTTCAGCATTATTCATATCACCGGGAAGTGCCTGGTATTTATCCTGGAATTCTTTGATGGCTTTACTGTAGCGTTCGAAATCTCCCATGATTTCACGTAGTTCAGCAGCATGAAAAAGGGCTTTGCCTTGAAAAATACCTGCAACTAAAATGGCCATAACAATAAGGACCATTGAAAGTTCCAGTAATGTAAAGCCTTTGTTTTTCAAAATTATACATCCTTTGTTAGGCATAATCCAAGTTTCTACAATAAATCATTTTACTTTTATCGCAAGCCTTGCTTTGGCTATTAATTGTGTGTAAATTCCTTATTTGTAAATAAGGAAGCAAAGGTGAAGGTTTGCAACATTCTGTAACAAATATAGAAGAAAAATGCACGGAAAAAGGCTTGAAGATGACAGGCCAGCGCCGGGTTATTGCCAGGGTCGTTTCTGAATCAAATGATCACCCTGATGTTGAAATGCTATACCAGCGAGCGGTTGCGATTGACCCGCATATAAGCATCGCCACCGTTTACCGCACCGTTAAGTTATTTGAAGAAGCCGGGATAACCTACCGCCATGATTTTGGTGATGGGCGCTCGCGCTATGAACCCGCAAGCGATGAGCACCACGACCATTTGATCGATCTTAAAAGTGGCCGGGTTATTGAATTTACCAGTGAAGAAATTGAAACCCTGCAGCATGCCATTGCCCGGAAACTGGGTTATAAATTAGTAGACCACAGGCTTGAACTTTACGCAGTGCCTTTGGACCATGAATCGGGCACAAAATAAATGCTATGTTATTGCCAGGCTCAAACACAGAAAATATTATGCCATTGAATAGAGTAGAGCCTCTTTATAGTCTCGGAGAAATAAAGGCAGGGAACCTTGAGGTTTTTATCACCCGTGATCCGCAGGATATAATGGCGGCGCAGGCCTTGCGCTACCAGGTGTTCTTCGAGGAGATGGGTGCCAAGCCTACTCCAGATACACTGGCAAGCAAATTAGATGCTGATGATTTCGACGCAGTATGCGACCATCTTCTAGTTGTTGAGCATCCAGAAGGCGGCGGCGATGGTTATAAGGTGGTTGGCACCTACCGATTACTGCGGCGGGAGATGATGGAAAGCATAGGGAATTTTTATACAGACAGCGAATTCGATATAACTTCTATTAAGAACTATAAAGGTGAGATATTGGAGGTGGGCCGTTCATGCGTCCATGCTGATTTCAGGAACCGGTCTGTTATGCAATTGCTATGGCGTGGTATTGGCGCTTATGTAACCAAATTCAGCATAGGGCTGATATTTGGTTGTGCAAGTTTCCATGGTACTGACCCCAAAAAGCATGCGATGGCTCTATCATACCTCCATCATTTTCACTTGGCTCCTGTGGAAATATGCCCACGTGCACTTGATAGCCGTTATGTGGAAATGAATCTGATGCCGAAAGAAGAAGTTGACGTGAAGGAATCATTTTCCAACCTTCCGCCTCTTATCAAAGGGTATCTGAGGCTTGGCGGTTATATAGGCGCTGGTGCTGTTATCGACCATGATTATAATACAACCGATGTAAGCATAGTGGTCAAGACCAACCTAGTTACTGAAAAATATGCTACCCGTTACGGCAGTTCCAAAGAAATAGACTGATATATTTTCATTATGATTAAAGCTACCATTAAACTCCTGTTGCTTATCCTGTGGCTGACTTTATGCGTAATCCTATTATGGTTTATAAAAAAAACCAAAAACAGGATATGGCGCGATAATTTTTGTAATTTCGGATTTTCAGGTGTCTGTTCGATTATAGGGCTGGTAATTAAAGTTGAAGGGGAGTTGGAGCAGCGCAGGCCGCTGTTACTGGTTTCTAACCATATATCATATCTTGATGTCATGATACTTGGGGCAAAGACCACGGCTCATTTTACACCTAAAAGTGAAATGGCGAAATGGCCTGTTATCTCTACTATTTGCCGGGTTCTTGATTCAGTTTTTATTGAGCGCAGCGTTGATAGAATTAAAGAATCACGGGCAAAAATAATTGCTGCTTTAGGCAAGGGTGAAGTGCTTTCGCTTTTCCCCGAAGGCACAACTGGTGATGGACGTCATTTGCTTCCATTTAAATCCAGCCTGTTCTCAATTGCCGAGCAAAAAATAATGACTGATGTAGGCGAATGTGAATTGCTTATCCAGCCGGCTGTAATAACCTATACCTCAATTGGCTCGCTGCCGATTGACAGTACGCAGTGGCCGGATATTGCATGGTATGGCGATATGGTTCTTGCGCCGCATGTATGGCAGCTTTTAAAGCTTGGGCGGATAGATGCAAAGCTTACATTGCTTCCTGCTGTTACCATGTCGCAATTTGCAGGGCGCAAGGAGCTTGCCGCTTATTGTTTTAATGAAACAGCGCAGGTATTGCAGGCGCGATATTAATTTATCAGCTATCCGTTATCTGCTCAGCCAGATAACGGTAGGCGCTGGTTATATGCTTGAATTTCTCTTCAAGTTCTTTATCGCCTTTATTCAAATCCGGATGGTATTTTTTAACTAATGACCGGTAGCGTATCTTAAGCTCCTGGGTAGTATATGGATGGGTTAACTCCATGGTTGCCAGCGCTTTTTTAGTTTTGGCGGGAAGGCGCGGCTGGGCAGGGGCGGGCTTGCTGCCATTCATGAATTCATAAAGCTTATCCTGCAGTGTGAAATAATGTTCGCGCAGGCGGCTTTCTCTGCTCCAGGTTGGGCGATGTCCGGTCACAGAATCATGGATAAATGCTTCTATCTCATCGCTTCCCATGCCAGAGAAATAATCCCATTGCTTGTTACGCTCGCGTATATGCTCAAGGCAATACCATTCATATTCTTCTATCTGCTCGCGGGATTTAGGTGCTTTATATTCACCCGCCAGCAAGCAGCCCTCAACATTGCAGGGCGGGGCATTGGAGGCTTCAATATGCGGTGCAAAATCTTTCGATCTTTTTGTGCGTGGTGTTTTCTTTGTCATAAGCATAGAATAATCGGTGGATATAAGCCTATCCTACCTTACAACTTATAAAAAACTAAGATAAAATTATGCGCTGACCAGTTCTTTTTCGCGCTGTGATTTCTTGGAAGTTTTCTTGCTTTCAGTGGCTTCTTCCTCTTCTTCCACAGGGTCAGCTATAAGCGCCGATATTTCCTTTACAAGTGACTTTATTTCCTGCGCTGCGGCGCTTGAAGGGTCAACTTCAGTTGCACAGCGTCCTTCCATAAGGGATGCTGCAAATAAGACGCGGTTGCCAAGTGTGGTTTTTGTAAGCTCAGGAAGCTCGGATGCAATTGTTTGTGCAAGGCGGGAATTGGCGGCAACACGGTTCAGTACTACCCGCACTGGTATCTTTTCATTTCTGGCAAGTTCCAAAGTAGCCTTGGTCGCCCACAAATCGGTAGGGCTGGGCTGAACAGGTATTACTATTATATCGGCGCTGCGGATAGCGCTGCGGGCTTCGGTTTCAGTGTGCGGCGGGCTGTCGATGATAACGTAATCGCATTGGCGGCGCAGCCGGCTTACTTCGCCTCCGACCCTCCATCCCGAAACTGCAGTGAATGACAATCCAGTATAGCCTTCGCCAAAACGTTCCTCGCGGATTTTATGCCAGTGGGTGAGGCTTCCTTGCGGGTCAATGTCGATAACTGCTACGCGGTTACCCTTCTGGCTGAGGGCTACTGCAATATGGGCTGCTAAAGTTGTCTTGCCTGCGCCGCCTTTTTGTTGTGCAATCGTAATAACTTTTGACATAGTATTCCCCCGTTTATTGGCTATAATAAATGCTATTGTAGAACTGCTTTGGGGGAATCATAACCAAATTGCAGGCCGATAACAACTATATTTAGTGAAATATGAAAAAAAACATACCATATGATGGAATTAACAGCCGGATAGAGCTGGCATCATTATTATTATCATCAGGCGATCTGGTCGCATTTCCTACTGAGACTGTTTATGGGTTAGGTGCTAATGCGCTTTCTGATAGCGCGGTTGCAGCCATTTATGCAGCAAAAGGCCGTCCTTCGTTCAATCCGCTGATAGTGCATGTGGCATCAGCGCTTGAGGCAAAAAAATATGTTGAGTGGAATGATAACGCGCAAACACTTTCGAAGCATTTCTGGCCTGGGCCTCTGACCCTTGTACTTCCGCGCAAAAAGAATTGTCTGCTGTCTCTGCTGGTAAGTGCTGGGTTGGATTCAGTTGCTATACGCGTGCCGGAGCATCCGATTGCGCTTGCGCTCCTTGAAAAATCCATGTTGCCGATTGCAGCCCCTAGCGCCAATATATCCGGGCATGTAAGCCCGACCCTTGCCGAGCATGTGATTTCTGAATTTGGCGACAAGGTAAAAATAGTGCTTGATGGTGGGGCGTGTGAAGTTGGTATAGAGTCAACCATAGTTGATTTAACCGGTGATAATGTAAGTATCTTGCGGCATGGAAAAATAACGCGTGAAGATATGGAAAAATTTGTAAGGCTCAGGGCCGATAATTCACAAACAGTAAAAGCGCCGGGAATGTTAAAAAGCCATTATGCGCCAAAAGCAAATATGCGCTTAAATGCCGCTGACATAAAAGATGGCGAGATGCTGCTGGCATTTGGCAAGCCGCTTGCTGGCGCAAAACTTACACAGAACCTAAGTGAGTCGGGAAATCTTGAGGAAGCGGCGGCAAATTTATTCCGCATGCTGCGCTTGCTGGATGCTGCCAATCCCGACATGATAGCAGTTATGGAAATACCGCAACAAGGGCTAGGTATCGCAATAAATGACCGTTTATCAAGGGCGGCAGCGCCAAAGAAATATAAATGGAGCCTTGGGCAGCCATAAAGTTAAGCGCTTGTCCTGATCCCTGCTTTGCCCAGAGTGATTTTCTTGTTGGGTATGCCCTCAAGCCACTCAACCAGCCTTAGGGTTTCATCAGCCAGTATTTGTGGCTGGCTGAATGATTTGGCCATTATGGTCGCGCCCTGAATCCCTGACATAAGTGATATAGCCATTTTCTGCGCGTCCTGACTATGCCCCAGCTGCTTGAATTGTTCCCCGGCCCATGCCACGAAATCGGCAAATATTAGGGCTGTTGCTTGCGCTATTGGGTCTTTTTCCATATCAGTATCATTTATTATTTTACCGACTGGGCAACCAAATTTAGTGTAATCGTTGCGGATTTTTGCGTAGTAATTAACCGCTTCTATCAAACGCTCGCGAGGGTCATCAATATTTTCAGAAAGCAGGGAGTAGGCGGCAGCGAACTGTTGCCTGCGCTTAAGCATTGCAGCCAGTGCAAGGTCATCTTTGGTTTTGAAATAATAATATACATTTCCAATAGGTATATCGGCGTGTTTTGCTATGTCAGCAAGCGAGGTGGCCATCAGCCCGTTGCGATGGAATAAGGTAGCCGCGGAGTCGATCAGGCGTTCTTTTTTGTTCTGGGTATTCATAATTTTAGCGCGTTTTCCCTGATTCGTAATGTGAATTAAATTTAACGTTTTTTAAGGATTTTGCAAGTAACTAATTGTATCAGTATAATAAAATATTTGTGTTTTTTACTGTTGCAAGCAGCTTTAAAGCTATGTAATTTCCCCACTCTGATTTTATAATATATTTTTTATAATAGATTATATTTTATCAGCCGCGTGTTTTTGGTGGGGGATCTTCTAATGGTAGGAAAGCGGACTCTGACTCCGTCAATCTAGGTTCGAGTCCTAGTCCCCCAGCCATCTTCTAAAAAGATGTTGTACGATATACTCCAAAAACACTATGTAAAATCCTGATATTTTTAGATTTGGTTGTCCTATATACTACGATATAGGAAATTGACATGTACCCCCAATAAGGGGTATAAGTGGGGGTAGATTTTTAACACTGTAGAATTTATACCCCCATGCTATTAAATGATGTAAAAATCCGCAAAGCTAAGGCTAGAGGCAAGCCCTACAAGTTATCCGATGGTGATGGCATGTTTCTTTATGTCCATACCAATGGCAGTAAATATTGGCGTTTCAAATACAGGTACAATGGTAAAGAAAAGTTGCTGGCAATAGGAGTTTACCCAGAGGTAAACCTAGCCGCTGCCCGTGACCGCCGCGCCGCTGCCCGTAAAGAACTTGCTGCCGGTAATGACCCCGCTGCTGTAAAGAAAGAAACAAAGCGTGTTGCTTTGTTAAAAAGCGAAAATACCTTTGAAGTGATAGCGCGTGAATGGCATCAATCAAATCTTCATACTTGGACACCGAAGCATGGTGCAAATATTATAAAGAGGTTAGAGGGCGATATTTTTCCCAAAATTGGCAATCGCCCGATTACAGAAGTCAGTGCGCCTGAACTCTTATCTGCTTTGCGTGCGGTGGAAAAACGGGGTGCTTTAGACTTAACACAAACGATTGCCCAATATTGTGGCAGGGTTTTTTCTTATGCCATTGCTACCGGACGGGGTGAGCGCAATCCAGCTATGGATTTGCGGGGAGCATTAAAAACCCCGATTAGAAAACACCATGCCCATCTCAAAGCGCAAGAATTGCCTGAATATCTTGAAAGGCTTGAAAAATATGATGGTGACCCGCAAACCAAGTTGGCACTAAAGATGTTGCTTTTAACTTTTGTTCGTACCACTGAACTACGGGGTGCGGAGTGGCAGGAAATAAATTGGGATAGTGCGGAATGGCGTATTCCTGCCGAGCGGATGAAAATGAAAGACCCACATATTGTTCCATTAAGTAAACAGGCTATCGCCATATTGAGAGAGTTACAGAATCATAGTGGCAATAGGCAGCATATTTTCCCCAATCACCATAAACCATCCAGTTTTATGAGTGAAAACACAATGTTATATGCCCTTTACCGCATGGGGTATCATTCTCGTACCACTGGCCACGGATTCCGTGCAACCGCTTCTACCATATTAAATGAAAATGGTTTTGCGCCCGATGTGATAGAGCGGCAACTTGCTCATGCAGAGCGCAATAAAGTTCGTGCGGCTTACAACCATGCCCAATATTTACCAGAACGCCGGAAAATGATGCAGTGGTGGGGGAATTACATTGATAAAGTTAAAAATAATACCGATAAAATAATAGTGTTTGGATAATCACATGGATGAACTTGACCATTGGCGTTTGTGTGATGAAATCTCTGTCATCCATGCAGCTTTGTTAATTGCGTATTTAGACCCGGCAACGGCTTCTGTTTACGATAGTTCCTTTGACCGCCATAACCCTACATATACCGCCGCTCGTACAGCCCTTATAAATGCAGTTAGGGCAGGAAGGTTGAAAGCCACCATAAGGCATGAAGCATGGCCAAGAGGATATAATGAAGAGCCATCAGAGGGAGAGCATCTACAAAGAGTTGAAAATATCCAATATATTTTTAAGGCTGAACCTGACTGGCATACCACTACTGTTCTGGTAGAAGATTTGCGTGATTGGTTAAGAAAAAGAGGATTAAAAGTAGGCTTTTTCTTTCCACAGGAAGAATCAGATAAGCCAGATTACTTGGATAATAAGCATCCAAATTATTCACCAAAACTTGCTGCTGCAATAGAAGTTTGGCAAGCAATTACCAAACAGCCTGAATTGGTAAAGGCTAAATCTGTTAAGCAGAGCATCTTAATATGGCTGCGAACCCATGCAGGAACTTTGGGATTAATTAAGGATGATGGGAATCCAAATGAAAGTGGAATTGAAGAGGTAGCAAAAGTTGCCAACTGGGAAACCAAAGGTGGTGCGCCAAAGACACCAGAAGGATAACCTACCCACCCATTACATTGGCAGTTTCTCTTACTTTTTATGAATACCCTATAAACAACCCTACCTACAGTTACGGCAAAACTATTCCAAAAAATGCTTAAAATTACTGGGTGAGTTTTTTGAACCCGCCTATCTATTCCGATGCTTTTGGATGTGCCTAAATGACTCTGCTTTTTAACAAACGGAGTCATACAATGAAAAATTATCCTTCAATACCTACTACCGGCTTTATGCGTCTTCCTGCCGTTCTTGCCGTAATTCCTGTCAGCAAATCTACTTGGTGGGCTGGGGTGAAATCTGGCCGTTTCCCTAAATCCATTAAGATGGGTGAGCGTATCACGGTATGGAAGGCTGAGGACATCAGGCAGTTGATTGAGTCTTTGGATACTCTGGCTGTAAAAAAGTAAGTTCTTATGTCTAGGAACTATCCACTCAAGCGCATCAGGTATTGGTATGCCTATGACATTGATGAAATATGCGCTGTTTATAAGGATATGCGCCTACACCCTCAAACTGTGCTGGGCTGGATAAAAGCTGGTCTGAAAACAGCCGATGGCACGAAACCATTTTTAATCATGGGGCATCAGCTTACGGAGTTTCTGGGCAACCGTAACGCCGCACAGAAACATAAAACACAAATTCATGAGATGTTTTGTATGTCCTGTAAAGACATAAAAATGCCCTATAGAAAACAAGTGCAGATTACTAAATACGGCTACCTCCATAACATGAAAGCGATTTGCCCAGACTGTAAAAAGATTATGAATAAGGGCATCAGTTTAGAGCATTATCCCACCATTAAAAAATTTTACGCTGTGGTTGATGTTTTACAATTATACGATTGTGAGGTTGCCACCGCTACCACTCACTTGCCTGCACAAGTTCTCATGCAATCATCTGAGCCTGTTCAGGGGGAGTTGTTTTAGTATGGCACAGGAAAAAGATTTTCGCTTCAACCCGAAAAATGAACGGATGAAATATAAGTACCGCGTTCACCTCAAACGCATTGGCCGTAAAGACGACAAAACGATGATAGAAGAACTCAAACACCTACGAGGCTATGAAGTCTATAAGGATTTTCAGGACTTTGCAGGTTTTAACGAGGAAGTGGCTGACAAATATATCAATTATCTGCTGCGTGATGATTTTTCACTGTCTTATATCAACGATAATCTGAGGGTATTACGGGCGTTTCTTAATTGGCTGCGAAACCAGCGCGGATATAAAAGCAAAATCAGCTATAACCATATTGAGTATTTGGGCTTAACAAATAATCAGCGGAAAACCGCCAAAGCCCCTGAATATAAAAAAGCGTACAAATACCAACAGATATTGACCGTTATCCGCAATATGCCGGAGCGAACGCTGATTGAGCGGCGCAATAAAGCTATCCTATCTCTGCAAGCCCTATGCTGTATGCGTGTTTCTGAACTCCGTACCATCAAAATCAAGAATATTATTGAAGAGGATGGTTGCTACTTCGTTTATGCCAACCCGAAGGATATGCAGATTAAATATGCCAAGTTGCGGCAGGCGAATTTTCTACCCCTGCCTGATGACATTAAGCAAAATATTATTTCTTGGCGGGATTATCTTATTGGGCAGGGTTTTAAGGAAAATGCGCCACTGTTTCCGCAAATACCCGCCACGTTCAATCAGCACAATCTGCTTGAAACCCACCTAACCATGAATGAAATAAAGTCTGACACTACATTCAGGGATATATTCAGAAGAGCGTTTGAAGCGGCTGGAATCGCTTATAT
>CAUJHR010000005.1 GCA_963205195.1 Pseudomonadota bacterium
AATGATCGTATCTGCAACTAAATTGGTAAGCGGCACTTCGGCTGTGGGGATAAGCCAGAAACCATTTTCAGTTTTAAATAGATCCTCGGAAAATTTCGGCAGCTGGCCAGTTCCATAAACTGCATTATCTTTTACCAAAAACGGCGGCACATGCTCGGTATAACCAAATTCGTTAGTGTGGATGTCGAGCATAAAGTTAGCAAGAGCGCGTTCCATCTTAGCAAGTGCGCCTTTAAGCACCACGAAGCGTGCACCAGAAAGCTTGGCCGCTCCATCAAAATCCATGAGTTTGAGCGCAACACCTAAATCGTCATGCAGCTTGGGCATAAAATCCATTTTTGGTTTTTCACCAACAACACGCACTTGCTTGTTGCCGTGCTCATCAGTGCCATCAGGTACATCCGAAGCTGGCAGATTCGGTATGGTTTCAAGCCTTTCCTCTAATGCGCCGCGATTTTCAAGCTTTCCCTCCAATAGCGATATTTTTAAATTTAAAGCCTTGGATTCTTCCATAATAACACTGGTATCAGCACCATTGCGTTTTGCTTCCCCTATTTTTTTTGCAAATGAATTACGTTCAGCAAGAAGCCCCTGCAATTCTGTCTGCGTAGCTCGCTTTTCTTCATCCAGCTTTAAAATTTCTGCAGAAAGCGGGGCGAGTCCACGGCGCTTAAGCCCTGCGTCAAATTCCTGCGGGTTATTCCTTATAAATTTTATATCGTGCATATCCTGATTCCTATAATTCCGTTTCTTCCGGTTCCTGTTTTACATTGCGGCATAATAAAATCGATATTTCATAAAGCATATAAAGCGGAACGGAAAGTGCAATCTGGCTGAAAACATCAGGCGGGGTGATAAAAGCAGCAACAATAACTATTAAAACTATGGCATATCGCCGCCCGCGTTTCAGGGTTTTAAGACGTACTATTCCTGAGCGCACCAGAAAAACCAGTACCACAGGAAGCTGGAATGATAGCCCAAATGCGAGCATCAGGTGCATAACTAAATTCAGGTAATCACTGACTTTTGCCTCAAGCTGAATGGGAAGCCCGCCATGCAAGCCGTTTGATTCAAAACCTAGAAAGAATTTCCACGCTGCCGGAAATATCATGTAATAAACAAAGGCAGCACCAATTAAAAACAGGGTTGGAGCGGCGACCAGATAGGGAACCAGCGCCCGGCGTTCATTTTTATATAAACCAGGGGCAAGGAACAGGTAAAACTGGGTTGCGATAACCGGGAATGAAAGGAAAATCCCTGCAAAAACGGCAAGTTTCAAATAAGTAAGAAATGCCTCAGTTAAGCTTGTATAGATCAGGCGGCGGTTAGTAAGGTCTGGAAATGAATCGGCCAGTGGTTGCACCAAAAAAGCGTAAACATCGGCTGCGAAATAATAGCATATCCCGGTTGCAATAAAAAATGCAATCAGGCTATAGATAAGCCTTCTTTTAAGCTCGTAAATATGCTCAATAAGTGGCTGGGAACGAAGTTCATTTTCCTTGTTCGTCATGCTTAACCGCAGGTTTGTCTATTATATTTTTAATATCGTATGATTCATACATTTGACCGTCATCGCCCTGTATCATTCTTAGCTCAGCATCCAACGTTTTTTTTGCTTCATGCAGGCCAGATTCACGGGCAACATCGTCAAATGCCTGACGTACTTCATTGCTTAAATTACGGATGCTTTGTATAGCTTTTGTTATTGTCCTGATTATTACAGGCATGTCCTTTGGCTGGATAAAAACAACAGCCACAACAACAACAAGTAGCAATTCGGCAAAAGAAAAATCCAACATACGCTATGGGTTTTTGTCTTTATCATCAATTTTTGTTTGCTCGTCGCCCTTGAGTCCTTCACGCATGGCACGTATTCCCTTGCCTATATCGCCCATGACCCTTGGTATTCTACCTGCACCGAAAACAAGCAGAACTATCAATAAAACCAGCAGTAAATGTGGTAAGCTAAGCATATTTCACTCCATGTATAATTTATTTCGGCATAATAGCTGAAAATTTGTGCTTGTCACTTAAGCATTGCCAGATCATTGCCGGTAAGTAGCAATATCTGGGTTACTGTCCATAAAACCGGGGTTTCCAGTATCTTACTGGCTAAATTAAAGCCAAAAAAACCCGGCAGCAGTAAAAGCATAAATAATATTGCCATACCTGCCCTGTCATATTTAGCAAACCAGATTTGTGGGGTTCTGGTAAATATTGCCGCTACCACTCTCCCACCATCCAGCGGCGGCAATGGTATCAAATTAAACAGCATAAGCACACAATTTATAACCAGCATGTTGGTTATATTGTCAATAATCCACTCATTTTGCTGGTGTGGAAGTAAAAACCCGGCAATAATCGCAAGTAAAAAATTAGTGGCTGGCCCTGCAAGGGCAACACAGAATGTACCTAACCTAAGCGGGTTAAGGCTTGAAAAATCAACCGGGACAGGCTTGGCATATCCGAAAACAACCGGGGATTTTAGAAGCACCAGAAGTGCTGGCAAAATAATGGTTCCCGTACGGTCTATATGTTTTATGGGGTTTAGTGTAAGCCTGCCCGCCTGCTTAGCTGTAGGATCCCCAAAATAAAGCGCAGCCCAGCCATGTGCTATCTCGTGCAATATTATAGCAAGCATAAGAGGTAATATCCACACTGAAATATTATACAGCATTTCCATAAATACCTTAGCTGACAAGTGCCTTGTTCACATTTTCACGGGCAATAAATATATCAAAAAATCCTTTGGTTTTTCCTGCACCTTCCATGGCCTTATTCGCACGTTCCAGCGCTTTTCCTGATAGTGGTTTAAGTCCTTTCTCAATAGCCAGCATTTCAGTCATGTCACCATTGCAATGGAGTACAATATCACAACCAGCAGAAAGAACATCGCGGGTACGCTGTGTAAAATCACCCTGCATGGCTTTCATTGATAGGTCGTCTGACATAAGCAACCCATCAAACCCTATCTCATCTCGGATAATAGAATTTGCGGCTTTTGATACAGTTGCCATATTCTCAGGGTCTATGGCGGTATATAAAACATGCGCGGTCATTGCCATAGGCAAATGTGAAAGTGCTTTAAAAGGTAGAAAATCACTCTGGCGCAATATTTCCAGAGGAGTATCTACAACCGGAAGCTCAAGGTGGCTATCAGCAAAAGCGCGGCCATGTCCAGGTATATGTTTGAGGACAGAAACCACACCACCATCCGCTAAACCTTGCGCGAATGATTCAGCCAGCTGGCTTACTTGCCATACATCCTTACCAAAGGCCCGGTCCCCTATTATGTCATGAGCTCCTTCAACCGGCAGGTCGGCAAGCGGGCCGCAATTCACCGTTATTCCAAGCTCATATAATTCATGTGCTATAAGGCGTGCATTTTCATAAACTGCTTTTTTGGCCGCCTCAATATCATTAATAGCAAGACTGGCAAACTTCCCGGCTGCTGGAAAAGCTGGGAAATGTGGAGGCTTAAGACGAGCCACCCTACCCCCCTCCTGGTCTATTAGTATGGGCAATATATCACGCCCCGAAACTTTCTTTAGTTCGCCCACCAGTTTTTTTATCTGCTCAGGCGATTCGCAATTGCGCGCAAAAAGGATATAACCGTAAGGTTTTACCCGCTTGAAAAATTCTATTTCCTGCTCGGTAAGGCCTGTGCCTTGCATCCCAAAAATTGCTGCCGATAAACCCATTTCTTATTCAGCCGCTAAAATACAGGCCTGTCCTTTATCGGATAAAGTTTTGCAGAATGATTTAGCGGCATCCTTACTTGAAAACCCACCAACGCGCAGACGGTAAAATATACCCTTGGCTTTTAAATCAGCACGCACAATTAGTGGCGATTTATCGGAAAGGATAGAATGTTTCTTTTGCAATTTGCTCCATACGCCCTGAGCTTCTGATTCTGAGCCATAAGCGCCAAGCTGTACTTTTAGACCGCTTGCAGCTTTAGATGCGGATTGCTTCTGCGCTGGTTTTTCAACTGGTTTATCTTCAGTTTTTACTGGCTCATCCTTTGTTTCAACAGTTTCCTCTTTTTTATCGTCTATCCCAACAGCATCCACCTTTGCAACGTCTATAGGCGCAGTTTCTTCTTGTATGATAGCTTCTTTTTTATCGCTGTCAGTATTAGCAGGTTTCTCAGAATTTTTCCCAATAATAGCTTCAATAGCCTCGCTGCGGGTTATAGGCTCCTCAGGTGGCGGCAATACTCTCTCAACCTGTGGCGGGGTTTGTTTTTTTGAGAATGTTTCAAAAATAGTTTTATCCTGGTTAGGAAATTTCATACCGCCTGGATCGGCTGGTTTTTCCTTCATAGGGGTTTTTTCTGCTTCAACTACTAGCAGTTCATCTTCTTTTACTGATTGCCTGCCGGAATTATAAGCAAAATAAGAAAGGATTAAAAACCCTGTAATTACGCTTACCAACATTATAGTCGGGATCCATTTTGTTATCCCACCCGCATTAGCGTAATCTTCCTCTTCTTCCCTATTCATTATCGCATCTCCTCAACTGGTTCAACTCCTAGCACCATAAGCCCGGAAGCTATCACAAATGATAGCGCGTGGGCAAGTGCAACACGTGCTGCTGTTAACTTTACATCTTCTTTTATTATAAAACGCAACCCCGCGTCACTATTGCCCTGATTCCACAGGCCATGGAACGCTGCTGCAAGGTCATGCAGGTAAAAAGCTATACGATGAGGCTCAAGTGCAACTGCTGCTGATTCCACCATGCGCGGCCAACTGCACATAAGCCTGATAAGCGCAAGCTCCTGCGGGTGCGAAAGAAGCGAGACAAGTTCTGCATCTGCTGTTTTAGCAAGCGCCATTGCCTCTGGAATTTCCACTGCGGTATTACGGCGTATAGAACGGCAGCGTGCATGCGCGTATTGCACATAAAAAACAGGATTGTCCTTGGATTGTTCTGTAACTTTAGCAAAATCAAAATCCAGTGGCGCATCATTCTTGCGGGTAAGCATGATAAAACGAAACACATCGCGTCCAACTTCTTCTACCACTTCACGCACCGTTACAAATGTTCCTGCGCGCTTTGACATTTTTGCAGGTTCACCATTGCGTAGAAATTTAACAAGCTGGCAAAGTTTTATATCGATTTTTACCCTGTTGTCAGAAAGCGCAGCAACGGCGGCCTTAATACGCTTTACATAGCCGCCATGATCGGCGCCGAATATATTTATTATCCAGTCGAAACCACGCTTGCACTTATCATAATGATAGGCAATGTCGGGCGCGAAATATGTCCAGCTGCCATCGGATTTTTTAACAGGGCGGTCACAATCATCACCAAAATCAGTTGATTTGAAAAGTGTTTGCGGACGTGGTTCCCAGTCATCCGGTATTTTTCCTTTTGGTGGTTCTAATACACCCTCATATATAAGTTCTTTATCAGTCAGTGCGCGCATTGCAGCGTCCACTTCACCGGCATTGGTTATTTCACGTTCAGAACGGAATACATCATGGGTAATTCCTATAAGCGAAAGGTCTTCTTTGATCATTTCCATTATGGCACCAAGTGTATAATCGCGTACTATTGGAAGCCAGTCTGAACGGTCTTTTGTAAGAAGGGTTTTTCCATGCAGCGAGTATAATGCTTCGGCTATGGGAATAAGATATTCACCCGGATACATTCCTTCGGGAATACCTGTAAATTCATTGCCGCAAACCACGCCATAACGCAAGAATACTGAATCAGCAAGTTTATCCACCTGCGCTCCCGCATCATTAATATAATATTCGCGTGTAACATCATATCCGGCCTTAATTAACAGCGTAGAAAGCGCATCGCCAAATACAGCTCCGCGCCCGTGCCCTACATGCATCGGTCCAGTAGGGTTTGCCGAAACATACTCGACATTTACACGCTTGCCATTTCCTATATCAGAGTTACCGTATCCCCTGCCCTCGGCTATTATATCCAGAACAGCCGTCTGCCAGACTGACGAAGAAAGGGTAATATTCACAAATCCTGCGCCAGCTATCTCAACCTTTTCAATACCGGGATGCTCATTTAATTTATCAACCAACAGCCCTGCGATTTCTTTTGGATTTTTTCCGGTTTGAGCCGCCAGAACCATTGCTGCGTTAGTTGCCACGTCCCCGTGTAAAACGTCACGGGTTGGGGTTGCTTCCACCTTGTCTGAAGAAACTTCAGGTAAAAGATTTTCTGCCTGCAACTGGGTGATTACAGACTTAACATCATTTTCAATTTTCTTATATATATTCATAGATTTCAGCTTACCTATTTAAAATAGCAAGGTAACTTATAGGAATTCCTGCTCAATAAAACCAATTTTTTCTAAAAACCTCGCTATTAAATGCGCCAAAGCCACATAAAAATAGCCAACGGGAATAGAAAGCAAGCTAAAAACCAGTAAAATCAATATGCTATCAATACTGGGCAGGCTGATGCTGGAATACATATGTGCGATCATAAACCCAGCCGCATAAAATGGTACGAAGGCTATAGGTGCTTTATAGCTGAATTCATATAGGTCGCGTGTAACCGCATTCCTGAATTTGAATATATTCCACAATGCGAAAGGAATATACTGTATTGTGCCAAATACTACACCGTAAAAAAGCGGTGAAAGTGTTGTAAAATGAGGCTTTGCAATTGAATACACAAAAATGAAAGGCGGCAGGAATACAGGCATCCAGAATATTACATAATAATATTGCAGCAAGCTGATAGTTATTCGGTCCTTATCGCGCTGTTTATATTTTTTTATGAATTTCACCGCCCCAGCCAGCTCCTTGCCTGTACATCGAAAACCCGGCGATATTCATCCAGCGCAAAGCGGTCAGTCATACCGGCTATGAAATCAGCAACAACCGAGGCTGTAAGCCTGGTTTTTGGGCCGTCGGCCATTATACGCCATGCGTCCGGCAGGCATTCCGGCTCGGCCAGGAAAAAATCGAACAGGTCCTTTACCACGCGGCCAGCCTTGCTTGCCATGCGGTTAACCTTATAATGGCGGTACATATTTTTCATAAGGAATTCTTGCAGTTCGCGGTTTGTTTCCTGCATATGCGGTGAAAAAAATACCAGTGGTTTCCCAAGTGCACGTATATCATCAACTGTTTTTATATTATTTTCCTTTATATTGCTGCGTGTCTGTTTCACAAGATCGGTGACCATGCGGTTTATAAGGCGGCGTATGGCCTCGTGCGTCAGGCGCGGGGCGCTAATATCAGGGTATTGCTTGCGGACAGCATAAAAAATTTCTGCAACCGGCTTTACTTCTTCAATCTGGGTAAGCGTTAGAAGCCCGGCCCGCATGCCATCATCAATATCATGGTTGTTATAAGCTATATCATCGGCAAGTGAAGCCACCTGCGCTTCTCCGCTGGCAAAGCTTGAAAGTATCAGATCATGGCGGTCATTATATTCCGAAAGCTCGCGAGGCGGGTTTTGAAGTGGTCCGTTATGCTTGGCGATCCCTTCCAATGTTTCCCATGTCAAATTAAGACCGTCGAATTCTGCGTATCTATGTTCAAGCGCGGTTAATATTTTTATAGTATGTGCATTATGGTCGAAACCGCCATAAGGCTCCATCGCCTCCGCAAGCGCATCTTCACCTGCATGGCCGAAAGGTGTATGACCAAGATCATGTGCTAAAGCCAGTGCTTCTGCCAAATCCTCATTTAATCCAAGTGATCGGCACATAGAACGTGCAAGCTGAGATACCTCAAGGCTATGGGTAAGTCGTGTGCGGTAGTGATCGCCCTCATGGTTTACAAATACCTGAGTTTTATATTCAAGCCTACGAAAAGCGGTGGAATGGATTATCCTGTCGCGGTCTCGTTGATATGGGGAACGTGCGCTGCTTTCGCTTTCTTTGTATAACCTGCCACGGGTTTTTGATGGATGACAGGCATAAGAAGCAAGGTTATCTTCATAGTTTTTCATAGGTATTTGAAAATAAAAGATTTCGTAGAATATGGCAAGGAACAATCTGCTAATTTATTTCAATAACCTTGCAACATCAGGTTTTTTAGCCCATATTATAGATATGGAAACAATGCAGAATACCCAATCATTTTCGCTGACGCCAAGCGCGGCAGATCGTATAAACATACTTAAAGCACAAGATAAAAATCCTGGGTTGCGCTTCCGTGTAAGTGTTAAAGGAGGCGGATGTTCCGGTTTCCAGTATGAATTTACCCTTGATGATAAAACTCCATCTGCAGCTGATATAGTTGTTTCGGCATCAGGCGCTGAAGCGGTAATAGACGATATTTCCCTTGGCCTGCTCTCAGGTGCAGTACTTGATTACACCGAGGATCTATCGCAGGCCGGCTTTTCTATTAAAAATCCAAATGCCACCGCGAAATGCGGATGCGGCAATAGTTTTTCCGTCAATCTATGAGTCGTAAAATCCACATGCGGGATTTTGTCAATTTCCCTTTATGACTATTACCATTGCGAGTTGGAATGTTAATTCCGTTCGTTCAAGGCTTGCACATTTACTTGGCTGGTTAAAAGATGGAAAACCAGATATAGTATTATTGCAGGAGCTGAAATGCACTGAAGAGTCATTCCCATTTATGGAGATCGAAGAACTTGGTTACAACGTCGCTATATACGGCGAGAAATCATACAATGGCGTTGCCATACTTTCTAAATTCCCACTTAATGATATTTGCCGCGGATTATCGGATAATGAAGCTGACAGTCAATCACGCTATATAGAAGCTGTGGTGAACCTGCCAAAAGGTGCTATCCGTGTTGCTTCTGTATATGTTCCTAACGGGCAGGAATCCACATCAGAAAAATTTGCATATAAACTTCGCTTTTTAGATAAGTTTTTCCATCACGTAAAACAATTATTGGCTTATGAAGAAGTGCTGATAATAGGTGGGGATTATAATATTGCGCCACATGATAGCGATGTGCATAACCCTAAAGAATGGGAAGGCAGTACCCTTACGCATGATGAAGTCCGAAAAGCCCTGCGCCGCGTATTTAACCTTGGAATTTATGATGCCTGCCGGGTTTTGAAAGCCGATGGTGACAGCGAATATAGCTGGTGGGATTATAGGGGTAATTCATTTGCATCTGATAATGGGTTACGCATTGACCATCTTCTGCTATCTCCTCAAGCAGCTGACAGGCTCAGTGAATATTATGTAAAAAAAGATCTGCGCGAGCTGGATAAAGCATCCGACCACGCTCCTGTAGTTGGTGTTTTCAGCTAGCAATTATAAGCTGTTAAATTCCTACCAGCCATTTGGCATATGCAATGGTGCAGCCTTAACCATATTGCGCCCGCCATGCTTGGCAGAGTAAAGAGCTTCATCAGCGCGCTTTATTAAATTCTCTGCACTATCGCCAGTGCTTATTAAATTAGAAATACCTATGCTTATTGTCAGATGTATAGTTTTATCAGGCCCAATGGTAAATGGTGTGTTTTCAACCATCTCGCGCATACGGTTTGCAGCTCCTAAAGAAGCATTAGGGTCAGTTTCGGGCATCAGAACCACGAACTCTTCACCGCCAAAACGTGCGGCAAGGTCGGTTGCGCGGGCAGCACGTGTAATTAATGTGGCAAGCTGTTTTAATACCATGTCACCAGCATCATGCCCATAAGTATCATTTACACTTTTGAAGTGATCCATATCCATTATCATAAGCGCAAATTTACGCTCATTTTTAAGTGACTGCTTTACCATATTGCCTAGATGCGCGTTCAGGTAATGGCGGTTGTAAAGACCTGTAAGCCCATCAGTAAGTGCCATGGAAACGCTTTTCTGATATTGTGATTTAAGCGCATCCTGGTAGCGCTTACGGCGCAATTGTGTGCGTACACGAACTGCCATTTCATTTTTATCTACGGGGGCTGTAAGGTAATCATTTATACCCATCTCCAGCGCTTTTAACATTACATGATGCTCGTCTTCATCCACAAAAACCAATATTGGGACATTGCGGGTTTCTTCCTGGGTCTTTAAATGGGATGCCAAGCGCAAACCATCCATATCTGCAAGGAATGTGCTTATTATAATTACATCAAAAGCTCCCTCCTTAGCAACTGACAGTGCTTTTTCAGGGTCTTCTACCAGATGTGTTTCATATGTTTCATTAAGCTTGGAGAGTATCTGTTTTGATTGCACTGAATCATCATCAACCAACAGGACTTTTGCACCAGCAACATCAGCTATGAAGCTATTTTCCTCATTCGTATCCACCCCCATCTGCATTCCCGTTGTGTCACGCAGGCGCAATTCATCAAGAAGTGTTTTTATTCTTATAAGAGATTTTACACGGGCAAACATCGCCGCATCATTTATTGGCTTGGTAATAAAATCATCCGCTCCGGCTTCAAGCCCCTTTAAACGGTCTGTTTTTTCCGAAAGTGCTGTTACCATAACAACTGGAATGTGAGAAAGCTCAGGGTCTGCCTTTAAGCGCTGGCAGGTTTCAAAACCGTCCATACCCGGCATCATAACATCAAGCAATATAAGGTCTGGTTTATGAGCTTTTGCTTGTTCCAAGGCCTCAAAACCATCAGATGCGGTTATAACCTCATAATAATCACTGATAAGTTTGGCCTCTAACAGCTTCACATTAGCGGCAACATCATCAACTACTAAAATCTGCGCTGTCATAAGCCGCTATAACATTTCCTCTTCGCCGAGGAACCTGCGAATAGTATTGAGGAATGGCAGAATAGAGATAGGTTTTGATATGTAAGCCTCACAACCTGCCGAGAGGATTTTCTCTTCATCATCTTTCATGGCAAAAGCTGTTACAGCAATAATAGGAATATTTGCGATGCTTTCATCTGCCTTTAACCTGCGGGTTACATCAAGCCCGGAAATTTCAGGAAGCTGAATATCCATAAGTATCAGGTCCGGATGTTCCTGGCGGGTAAGCATTATAGCCTCAAGCCCATCTTTGGTTTCCAGAGTTTCATAGCCATGCGCGCTTAGCAAATCGCGGAACAATTTGAGATTCAGGTCGTTATCTTCGACGATCAATATTCTTTTTTTCATAGCGCACATTTGGTGAAATGACTTCCAATAGATGATTTTTACACTGAAAGCCTTAATAAACCCCTAATTTGCACGAATATTATAAAAAAAACGCTTAAATAGTAATTGGCAATACTTTTTTAATAAATTTACAAAGAAAATGGCGCATCAGTGCAAACTGAATGCGCCATCAAACAATATATTTTTAATTAGAATTCCAGCAATTTAGCCTGCTTTACGCTAGGGAGTTTATCAATTTCTGCTAATAGTTCCGGTGAGATTGACTGGTCAACTTCAACAAGTGCTATCGCTTCACTGCCAGCTTGATTGCGGCCCAGATGGAAATAAGCAATATTTATACCATGTTTTCCCAGCAAAGTACCTAGACTTCCGATAAAACCAGGCTTGTCATCATTGTTCACATACAGGGTTTTTGCGCCCAATCCTGCTTCAAGTTTTATCCCATTGACTTCTACGATACGCGGCTTATCAGCAAACAAAGTTCCCGAAACTGTACGCGTGCGCTTTTCGGTTACGACTGTAATGCGGATAAGGGTTTGGTAATCACCTACTTTGTCATGGCTTGTAGAGCTGACATCAATGCCGCGCTCAGTGGCTATAACCGGCGCATTTACCATATTAACGCCTTCAATTAGTGGTGAGAGTATACCTTTTAATGCAACGGCAGTAAGCGGCTTGGTATTCAACTTTCCTGCTTTTCCTTCGTAGTCGATCTTCACTTGTTTAAGACCATGCTCAGTAAGCTGCCCCGCAAAGCTTCCCAGTTGGTCAACTAACTGTAAATAAGGCTTCAATTTTGCCGCATCTTCAGCAGACATTGAAGGTATATTAAGAGCATTGGTAACAGCCCCTGTAGTTAGGTAATCTGCCATCTGCTCGGCTACCTGCACTGCTACATTTTCTTGAGCTTCAGTGGTTGATGCACCTAGATGGGGAGTGCATATTACCTGTGGCATACCAAATAAAATATTGGTTTTTGCCGGTTCTTCTTCAAACACGTCAAATGCTGCGCCAGCCACCTGCCCGCTTTCAATAGCAGCTTTAATATCTGCTTCATTTACTAGCCCGCCGCGCGCGCAATTTACTATACGTACACCTTTTTTGCACTTAGCCAGCGAATCTTTATTGAGTATATTTTTTGTACCTTCGGTAAGAGGTGTGTGTAGTGTTATGAAATCAGAGCGTTTTAGAAGCTCATCCAGCTCAACTTTTTCTATATTCAGAGCTTCAGCGCGTTCTTTAGATAAGAACGGATCATAGGCAACTACACGCATTTTAAGCCCCTGTGCCCGGTCAGCAACTATGGAGCCAATGTTACCCGCACCAATTAAACCAAGGGTTTTCCCTGCAAGCTCAACTCCCATAAAGCCGCTTTTTTCCCATTTTCCGGCATGTGTGGAAGCGTTGGCCTGAGGTATCTGGCGCGCAAGTGACATCATAAGAGAAATAGTATGCTCAGCAGTAGTTACCGAATTGCCAAATGGCGTATTCATTACAACCACACCATTCGCAGTAGCCGCCGGTATGTCAACATTATCAACGCCAATCCCTGCTCGGCCAATTACTTTAAGCTTTTTTCCAGCCTTGATAAGAGCCGCAGTAGCCTTAGTTGCCGAGCGCACTGCCAACCCATCATAATCACCTATGATTTTCAGTATTTCTTCTGGTGCCAGCCCTGTTTTTACATCGACTTCAACACCGCGCTGCTTGAATACGTCAATGGCTTGTATAGATAATTTATCTGCAATTAGAACTTTAGGCATAGGAATTCTCCTTACTTTTTATTGGGGAAAATGGTTGATAAAAATAGTATTAGTATTAAGCCGCTTTTGCCTCGCTGTTTTTCACCTCAGCATAAGCCCAATCCAGCCATGGAAGCAACGCTTCTATATTTGATTTTTCAACAGTAGCGCCACCCCATATACGCAGCCCGGCTGGAGCGTCACGATATGCACCAATGTCATAAGCCACCCCTTCTTTCTCAAGTATAGATGCTATCTTTTTAGCAGCTTCAGCCTGCGCCTCCGGGGTTAAGCCAGTAAACCACGGGTCGATTATTTTAAGGCATATTGAGGTACATGAGCGGGTTTTATCGTCTTCAGCGAGGAAAGCAGACCAGCCTGATTTGGAAACCCATGCAGCTATTGCGGCAAGATTTGCTTCAGAGCGCTTAATAAGGCCAGAAATTCCGCCCACTGATTCGCTCCATTTAAGCCCGTCCAGCGCGTCTTCAACACAGAGCATGGAAGGAGTGTTGATGGTTTCACCCTTGAAAATCCCTTCGATCAGTTTTCCACCTTTGCTCATCTGGAAAATTTTAGGCAGCGGCCAGGCAGGAGCATAGCTTTGCAGCCGTTCAACTGCACGCGGGGAAAGCGCAATCATTCCATGTGCCGCTTCGCCACCCAGCACTTTCTGCCATGACCATGTTACAACATCAAGTTTGTCCCACGGCATATCCATTGCAAATACTGCAGAGGTCGCATCGCAAATAGCAAGTCCTTCGCGGTTCGCTGGTATCCAATCACCATTTGGCACACGCACGCCAGAGGTTGTACCATTCCATGTGAACACTACGTCACGCTTCCAGTCAGCTTTACTTAAATCCGGTAACCTGCCGTAATCAGCTTTATATATATTAAGGTCAGTTAGTTTTAGCTGGTTCTTGCAATCAGCACCCCAGCCGGAACCAAAGCTTTCCCATGCCAGCACATCAACTCCGCGCGCGCCCAGTAATGACCATAGAGCCATCTCAATCGCCCCGGTATCAGAGGCAGGAACAATACCCAGCAAATAATTATCCGGCATGCCCAAGATCTTTTTGCTGCGGTCTATTACTTCAGCAAGCTTGTTTTTTCCAAGTTTTCCGCGATGTGAACGGCCAAGCACAGCATCTTTCAGGGCATCAAGTGACCAGCCGGGACGCTTAGCGCAAGGACCGGAGGAAAAACAAGGGTTTTGGGGCTTTACAGAAGGTTTCATGGGTGTTTCCTCAAGATATTTTGGATGCGCTATATCTAGCGACATTTTTTACGGCTGGCAAAGGGTTTTTACAGCCTCGCACAGCATATTTAACTGTGCTGGCTCAGATAGGCGATGGTTGCCACCTTTAATAAGGGTAAGAGCAGCATTTCTTGAGGATATTCTTTGCAAAATACGTGTTGAGAACTCCCATGGAACATCTTCGTCGTCAGTACCGTGCAGAAGGCGCACAGGTATATCAAGATTTATGTTGTTATCCAGAAGCAGGTGGTTGCGTGCTTCCTCAATTAAATTAAGCATAATGGGATAAGGCTCTTCCCCGTAGCATGAAGGAGCATAATAGACACCATTTTTTTGCAATTCCTTCTGCTGGGTAACGTTTAATTTTTCCCATATAAGTTTTTCCGTAAAATCCGGCGCACTGGCAATTCCTACAAGCCCCCCTATTTTTCCCGGCATTTCCCTGGCACATAGCATGGATATCCATGCCCCCATACTCGATCCTGCAAATATATATTTATCCGCATTAATTTTGTTTATTACAGCCAAGGCGTCTTTTTTCCATTGCCCTATAGTACCATTTTTAAATTCTCCTGAAGATTGCCCATGCCCTGTATAGTCAAAGCGCACAAACATCTGCCCCTCTTCTATACAATATTTTTCAAGTGTTACGGCTTTTGTCCCAGTCATATCAGATTTAAAGCCGCCAAAAAAAACGACGCATGGGAGTTTTCCATTGTTTAATACATATGCTATACGATTATTATTTCTTGATTCAAGAAAAGAGGGTTGCATAAATTCTTATTTCTATGTTTGTATGCTGTTGTAGAATTACTTAAATCCTAATAAACAAAACTATGAATTACAAGCCACCGGTTATATTACAGGTTTTACCAGAATTGCGTAGCGGCGGTGTTGAACGCGGAACGGTAGAAATTGCGCGTGCAATAGTGCAGGCTGGTGGAAAATCTCTGGTGGCTTCAAGTGGCGGCCCAATGGTTAACCAGCTGCAAAAAGTTGGCGCTGAACACATAACTTTACCACTTGCCACAAAAAACCCTATAACTATTTGGATAAATTCACTGCGCCTTGCCCGTTTAATCCGCAAATACAATGTTGATATAATCCATGCCCGCTCCCGCGCACCGGCATGGAGTGCATGGTTTGCAGCGCAAAAAACTGGTTGCCATTTCATAACTACTTTTCATGGTACTTACGGCCTTAAAAATAAATACAAAAAACAATATAACAGTATCATGACACGCGGCGAACGGGTCATCGCCATTTCACATTTCATCGCCAACCATATACTGGAAAATTATGAGATAGACCCACAGAAATTGCGTATCATACACCGTGGCGTTGACCTGAACCTGTTTAATCCGAACAGGCACTCTACCCAGCACATGATAGAACTGTCAAAAGAATGGCGCTTGCCTGAGGAATATCCGCTAATCCTGTTTCCCGGCAGGTTTGCACGCTGGAAGGGGCAGGAAGTTTTTATTAAAGCGCTGGCAAGGCTTCCGCACCGTAATTTTTTTGCGGTATTGCTGGGCGATGATAAAGGACATGAAACATACCGGCAGGAAATTGAGAAACTGATAATTGACCTTGGGCTTTCCGGCCATGTACGCATTGCCAACCATACCCATTACATTACAGAAGCCTATATGCTTTCCAAGCTGGTAGTTGCAACATCTGTGCAGCCTGAAGCTTTTGGCAGGGTAGTGCTGGAAGCACAGGCCATGGGAAAACCGGTTATAACTACCAACCATGGTGGCCCGCAGGAAACAGTTATCGATAAGGAAACAGGCCTCCTTATTGAGCCAAATGATGTTGATGCGTTATCCACCGCAATTAACGAAGTGCTTTCCATGCCGCTTGACCTGCAACAACAGGTTGAGCGTGATTCAATAGCGAATGCACAGCTATTTTCATTGGAAAAAATGTGTGAGCAAACTATACGGGTATATCTTGAAGTGCTGCAAGACTAGCATGTAAATATAAATTATGGAAAAGCATGAAGTTTATTAGATTAACTATCAGCCTTATATTTATTCCGGTTTCATGCTTTGCTGAAGATTCGGTTATTGGTAATTTTACTAAAAGTATTTCCAATGTATATACAACCTCCAAATCATGTGAAAACAGCATAGGGCCTGGCCCTAAAGAATATATGGAATCTATAAATGATTATTATGCGAGTCTTTACCCAAATGGGACATCTTATTGGATAATTCCCCAGAATGACCGCATTATAAGTAATCGTGAAGCATGTATTATAATGATGCGTAACAGCCTGTATAATTATAAGAACGCAAGCAAGGAATATATTGAATATTACCCAAAACGTAAGCGCCCGCCAAGGTTCATACTTTACCCTTGGGATAAAATGTATATAGAGCAGGAGCCAATACCACAGGTGCGCCCTGCCGTTCCAGCTGGAAAATCGACTACCCGTCAGAAATTCTAATTTTATTAAGTTTTTATTTTATTGGCTTGCTCATTTCCAGCATGCGCTCAAGCGGTTTTTTTGCGCGTTCTATCAAATCGGCGGGTAATTCCAGTGACGGAAAACGGTGCAACATACAATTATATATTTTTTCCAAACTGTTCAGCTTCATATATGGGCATTCATTACAGGAAATACACGCTCCAGCCGTTTCATTGCTTACACTGGGAACATCATAAAAGATGCTTCCCGGTGATAGTTTTTTCATTTGGTGCAAGATCCCCATTTCAGTAAGAACTATAAAGCTTTGCCCCGGCCTTTCCTGCGTATAACGTAACAGTGATGAGGTTGAGCCTATATGCCCGGCGTAACGCAATAATGTCTCCGGACATTCAGGATGGGCAATTATATGCGCCTCTGGGTGGCGGGTTTTCAGTTTTATAAGTTCCTGCTCGGAAAAGCGCTCATGCACCATGCAGGTGCCATTCCATAGCACCATATTACGTCCGGTTTTTTTATTAAGGTAAGCACCTAAATATTTATCCGGAGCAAATATGATCTTCTGCTCTTTTGGAAGCTGGTTTATTATCATTTCGGCATTACTAGAGGTTACTATAATATCAGACAAAGCCTTTATTTCTGCTGAGCAGTTAATATAGGTTATCACCATATGGTCAGGATGTTGCGCTTTAAAGGCCGCAAATTCTTTAGGCGGGCAGGAATCCTCCAGTGAACATCCAGCCTTCATATCAGGTATTAAAACCAGCTTATCCGGATTTAATATTTTTGCACCTTCCGCCATGAATTTAACACCGCAGAAAACTATCACATCAGCATTAGTCGCAGCGGCCTTGCGAGCAAGATCCAATGAATCACCAACAAAATCAGCAAGCTCCTGAATCTCATCTTCCTGGTAATAATGCGCGAGTATCACTGCATTCATTTCTTTGCGAAGACGGTTTATTTCCGCTTCAAAATCCATATGTTTACCAGGTAAGTTTTCCATAGCCGTATTATAGCGTAATTTAATATATTTTTAAATAGTTTCGCTCACAAATGGGCGCTCAAGCAGCGCTCCTATAACCTGGTCAACCGGGGCATTATCATGGATAATACTGCAAACCGCCTCACATATAGGCATTGATACATTAAATTTCTTAGCCAGCTTACATATTGATTCCGAAGAAATAACACCCTCAAGGGCGGTACGCCCCCTGCTTGTAAGCAGTTCATCCTTGGCTTTTCCTTGCCCTATAGCCATACCAAACGACATATTGCGTGATTTTGGGCTGCCACATGTAAGGATTAGATCACCAAGTCCAGAAAGCCCCATTAAGGTTTCATACTTACCGCCATTTGCCAATGTAAATCGGCTCATTTCAGCAAAGCCACGGGTAACGAGTGCAGCCCTTGCATTTTCACCAAGATTTTTCCCCATTGCGATACCGCATGCTATTGCAATAACATTTTTTACAACCCCGCCTATTTGCGTACCTATTATATCATGCGTCATGTATGGGCGGAATAGGCGGCCTCCGATTGCATACATAAGAGTATCCCAAAGTTCTGTTTCAGCACATGCTATAGTTGTAGCCGTTGGCTGACCTTTTGCGGCCTCATCAGCAAAATTCGGCCCAGAAATTATAGCAACAGGATTATGAGGAAGGATTGATTTTACAACCTCGCTCATGAACATAAGGCTTCCACGCTCAATACCCTTGCTGGCTATAAGTATTATAACATCAGGAGGCAACATATCAGAAATAGAGATGCACATTGCCCGCAAGCAGTATGATGGCATTGCAAGTATTACCACATCACTGCGGCATACATCCCTGAATTGATCTGTAACCAGGATATTAGGGTCTATAAAGACATTGGGAAGGTAAATATCGTTGGTGCGCTTTTGGTTAGCTGAGGCAATAACATTATTATTGCGAGTGCCAAGAGTCACCTGGCTACCGGCACGGTTAGCAATGATGCTTAAAGCCGTACCCCAAGCACCACCGCCAATTATGCCTACACGATAGTTGTTTTGCATTTAAAAGCTGTCTTCACTGACTATCTGCTATTTACGCTGGTCTCTGGTTTCAGCCAATTTTTTCTCGTTAAATACACAGACTACATCTCCACCATGGCGAAGTGTAAGCCTCGCTGCAACCCGCTCTACCACTATATAGTCACCACGGGTGCGGTAATTGATAACATTTTCATTGTTATCGTTATCAACCCAGAAAAATGCTGGAACGTCAGTATTTTTATTCGGGAATTGGAAGTAGGTGAACTCACCATCGTCAAATATACGCAGTGGCGCAACAGCATCGCTTCCAGAAATAGTGTAGTTAAAGTTATACTTTGATTTATCTGCTTCATTATCAGGGTCTGGAACAGAATCAAGGGCGTTGCGTCCTAAATTTTCAGCTTTATCATTATAGATAAAACGCATGATAAATACCATGTTGGAATCATTTATATCAGATGCTTCACGGGCATGAAGTTCAAACAGATAAACCCTTTTATTGGTAAGCACTGTCATATTAGTTGTCGCATCTTGCTCAATAGGTTTAAGGAACAAGCGGTTACCCGATGGATTTATCATCCATGCGCTGGAATCCCCCATTGAAATGGTGCGTATTTCTTCATCTTTTTCAAATTCTATCGCAGATTGGTAGCGATAATGCCCATCCATTTTATAAACTTGATCGGGCTGATATGAAATAACATGGACGCGGTGATCAACCGGCAATGAGCGTGAATCACTAGCTGCATAAGCTATGCTTCCAGATAGGCCTATCAGTGATAGCACAAGGGAAACTGCCAGTGTTTTAACATCTATATTCAAATATTTCATATAAAATATGCCCTATAAACTCTTAATATGGTATGACGTTACAATAAAGCCATACGGCTCTATTTTGTTTGTAGTTGTGTCTAACTTAATATCTTTATACATAAAAGCAATATCTACTTGATAGCGCCCGTGCGGATTTTCCTGCTCGCCGCTTATTAATTTATCTTCAAATGTAACCAGCATGCGGTATTCCTTAACACCATCAATTTTTTTCTTGGTTTCGTCTTCTACTGGCTGAGAACCTAAAATGTTTATATTACGTATGGTATGGCGCTGGTATAAGGTAATAGGACTTTCAGGATTGAGCGGAGAAACGTCTTTCTCGTATTCCTTTGCCACATCCTTTGTACTCAATGTAAGTACTGCATTATGGTTACGATCAAACAGGGTAGCATCATATTCTTCACGCAGCTTTACGTAACTCTGGGCTAGATACCTTTGTAAGGCTGTATTAGGGTTTTCACCACGGAAATTCAGCAAGGATTTCACCCTTGGATAATCATCAATTATATTATTTGTGGCGAAAATAAATGGAACCCGGTTATTAAGTGGGAAAAACCCCATCCATGCTACCACTGCTACCACAGTAATAATAAGTGACATGAATGTAATAAATAAAAACCAGTAACGGTCTGACATTGGTGAATGTACATCTATATCGTACATTGCCCTGGCATCGCGGAAATATTCACCACTACGAATTTTATCGGCTATTTCGATATAATCTTCTGCAGTTTGTTCGTTATTTTCCATTGTATCTCTATATTTAACAATATAATTCATATTCAATATAATCAAAAACCATTAACAATTACCACAAGAAAAAACCAACAACACATAAACATTGATATATATACATTAAAATGATGGAAATTATATATATTATGTTTATATCAAGGCAGGCTGCCAGAATACTATAAAACTGGTGTATAAACTATTAATAACAAATATTTCCTTTGGTTTTTTTAAAAAAATACCTTAAATATTAATATTATGACAAAAAACGCTACCGTTATTACTGCTAAGCCTGCCTCATTGGATGCAATGAATTCCCTTATAGGCAATGATCTTAAGTCAGTTAATAATCTTATTTTAGAGCGGGTTAAAAATGAAATACCTCTCATAAGCGATATTATCACACATATTGTTTCTTCCGGCGGTAAACGCATACGCCCTGCCCTTACGCTTATCTGTGCCCAATTATGTAACTATAATGGTAATCGCCATATACCACTTGCAGCTGCAGTAGAATTTATACACACCGCAACACTCCTGCACGACGATGTAGTAGATGAAAGCAAGCTTCGGCGCGGCCTGCCAACAGCAAATGAGCTTTTTGGCAATAAAGCCAGTGTATTAGTAGGTGATTTTTTATTAAGCCAGGCTTTCCAGTTCATGGTTGCTGACGGTTCACTTAAGGTTCTAAGAATACTTTCTGATGCTTCCGCTGTAATTGCCAAGGGTGAGGTTATGCAGCTAATGACTGAAGGAGAGCCGCAAACAACGATCCAGAATTACCTTGATGTGGTATCTGCTAAAACTGCTGTATTATTCGCTTCCGCTTGCGAATTAGGGGCAGTAGTTTCTGAAAAGCCGGAACTTGAAAGCAAACTTCGTAATTTTGGTATGTCTATAGGCACAGCCTTTCAGCTAATAGATGATGCGTTGGATTATGTCGCCGATGAAAAAAGCCTCGGAAAATCAGTTGGTGATGATTTCCGTGAAGGAAAAGTTACCCTTCCTATAATACTTGCTTATGAAGCGGGCAGCAGTGAAGAAAAGAACTTTTGGACACGTACACTTAGTGATCTGAATCAATGTAATGAAGACTTGCAGCAGGCTATATCATTACTGGAAAAGCATCAGTCAATTGCAAAAACAATCAGCATGGCAGGTGAATATTGTGAAAATGCTCGTCAGGAGCTTATGGCCTTCCCGCCATCACTTTCCCGCACCGCTTTATTTGACTTAGTGGATTTCTGTGCAAACCGCGCTTATTAGCTAACAGCAGCAGATACTTCAATAGATTTATCTATATATCCTTCAGTACCATCATCAATGATTTTTTCCTCCTGCCTGCTGTTGATTATTACAACTGTGCCTGCTATCAGGTCATGCCATCCTTGGCGGCGCTTATTTAAGCCTATCCAGAAAATACCTAAAAAGAAGAAAGAACAAGAAACAATATAGCCAAGCGCCCTGTATGTTATTTGCCTGCTGCTTATGTGTTTTTCTGTTTTCGCATCTACAATTTTTATCCTTAAAAGAATTTTTCCAGGTGTTGCCGACCATAATTTCCAGCATATAGCACTGATGGAAATATATAATGCTATTTCCAAGCCAAATTCATAGATTTTACCTGATTCTATAAGTAGTTTCATAAGATGGGAAAACCCGGTCTTTTCATTTCCCAATACCTCGCCAAGTTCCGCTGGTTCAATTTCACGAAGATGGTAAAATGTCTGGAGGAACCATACTATAAATGGCTGCAAACTAAATGAAGCTATAGTTGAATCAATAGCAGCAGCAATTATCCTACGGTTAAGACTTGCGTATTTCTTATATTTTGCATCTATTTTTTTGGGGCGCAATCCAAGCAATTTAAATATGTCAAAAGGAATAATATCCGCTATTTCTTTTTTTTTGTCATTTTGTGTATTTTTTTTATTCATAAACATACCTTACTTATATCTGGAATATTTTCCCAAAGTCTTTTGTTGCCTGATGCTACTTGGCGCTCCAAAGTAATAACCTGAGTTTTTTTAGGAATAAAGTTCATAATGGTATCTTTAGTTTTGATAAGGTCTACATTGCTGTTTTTTGATTCATTTATGATAATGGCATGAACAGCAATTCCCCGCGATGCCAAAGCATTAAAGGCTGTAAGTGTATGGCTTATTGAGCCTAAATAACTTCCTGCAACTAATATTATTTTAAAATCAATTTCCACCATAAGGTCAAGTGTCGTGCTGATATTATTAAGCGGCACACAAACACCGCCGGCTCCTTCTGCCAACAAGACATCTATATCAGTTTTTCCCGAATTTTTACAAAATGCAACCACCTCCGCCAGGTCAATTTTCCTTCCCTCATTATCTGCAGCCATATCAGGTGAAAGTGGCTCTGCAAAACGCCATGGAGAAATATTTTCTATATTTTGTTCTGTTGTTTCCAGGCCAAGGCTTTCCAATATAAGAAATGTATCGTTTTCCCTATCAGATCTATCATACCCGCTTATAATGGGTTTAATGGCCGCCACTCTTTTTCCGGATTTGCTCAACTGGTGACAAAGCGTAGTGGTAATTAATGTTTTTCCAATGCCTGTCCCTGTAGAGGTTATAAAAAATCTTTGCATTTATAATTTTCCGATAACAACAGTAAGTACATTCCAGCTTATGGGGTATTTCCCCTTTTCTTTTTTATAAGAGTTTTCCAGTTTTTTGAATTGCACCGGAGTCATAAGTCCTTTGCGTCTGGAATTTAGCTTATTGCCTGCCCCTATACTCTTTATTGACTTCATAAGTGAGTAAATATCATGAAAAGATTCTACATATCTCTTTTCAATAACTTTCAAAGTAAATCCCCCTATATGTGCAATTTTAAACAATAGTTGGTTAGGCTCAACAAAAGGAGTTATGTGCGGGTTTGAATCAATCGTTGTAAAAGCTTCTTCCAGCTCATTTAAAGTACCATGCACAAAAGTAGTGATTATGGCAGTGCCAGACATTTTAAGCACACGTAATATTTCTAATATTACAAGCTCAGGTTTTTCTGTCCATTGCAGAAGCAGGGATGAAAAAACACAATCCACGCTTTCATCTGCAAGCGGTAATTTTTCTGCGGCTGAATTTATAATAAGGCTGTTTTTTTTAGACGCTTCTTTGCACATACCATAAGATATATCCACGCCAATTATTTTCCAGTCGTTATCGCCTTTATCAATAGCTTCTGGCCCACACCCCAGATCCAGCACTACCGCCTTTTTAGGAAAATAACTTTTAGAAAGTTTTAGCGCTGACTTTTTAATCGAGAGCTGTAGTTTTGCATTCTCTGCATAAGAGTCCGCTGCTTTACTGAAATCATTTTTTATTGCCTCTTTATCAAACATTTAAAAATTCCATGATATGTTTCTGTATTAATGTTTCATCAAAAAAATGCGGTGCATGGCCAGCACCTTCAATAATAATATGCCTTGCTTGTGGGATTGATTTTATAAATTCGTATGATTGAGAAAAATCAACTACATTATCATGCGTGCCATGAATTATAAGTGTTGGGGGAAGCAAACTTAAATCAATATTTTTAAAGCTGAATCCATCAAGCATATCAAGCCAGTGCAGCCAATCTTTCTCAAGCATCTGATCTTTGCTTTTTTTTCCCATGGCAATACGTACTTTATCAGAATTTTTATCGTTAAGTGCGATCAATTCCCATGCCTTGGCAAGGGTCCGCGCGGGATTATTTTCATAATTGCTGCGAAATTTTTCAAACTTGTCACGTGGCATACCAATTTTACTTTCGTCCGTTTGTACGAATTGGTAAGGCACAGCTACAAGTATAAGCTTTTTGGGACGTATCAGGCCTTTTAGAATAGTGCGTACAGCAAGCTGCCCTCCAAGTGACCAGCCAATAATCACATCATGAAGATGTGCCTTGCAAGCTATCCCTTCCAAAGCCTTCTCTATTGTTTTGTAATTAGTATAATCAAAATGTTCTGCATCAGCCATAATAACAGATAATGCATCATGTGGCTGACCCCAGCCGCTTAAAGTAAGCATATTCATATCCAGCCCTGCTTTTTAATTAGGGTGCAAAGCTTTTCGATATGGAATTCGGTATGCAGAGCCGAAAAAGTGAAGCGTAGACGGGCGGTATTTTCAGGTACAGTTGGCGGGCGGATGGCAGCAACGAAAAAGCCATTTTCAACAAGCAATGAAGACGCTGCAATAACTTTATCATTTTCGCCAAGTATAAGCGGCACAATCGCGCTCTGTGCAGGAGGCAAGCCCAGCTTGCTGGTAAATAACCGCGCATTTTGTAGTGCACGTTTACATAATTCTGGTTCCGACTTAATTATTTCCAACGCCTCTATTGAGGCAGCAAGTGTTGCAGGTGGCAATGCCGTAGAAAATACTAGGCTTCTTGCAGATGTTTTTAAGTAATCAACCAGTATTTTAGAACCGCACACATACCCGCCATAGCTTCCAACTGCCTTTGATAAAGTACCCATTTTAATAACAGCTTTATTATCATTTATAATGCCAAAATCATGTGCGCTGTCGGTCATCAGCCAGGCATCATATTCCTGTGCTAATTCAGCTAATTCATCAAGTGGCGCTATATCGCCGTCCATACTGAAAATAGTTTCGGTAATTATCAGGCAGCTTTGATACTCCTCACGGTTCTCTTCCAGCAATATGCGACAATGCTCGTGATTATTATGGGCAAAACGGAGTAGTGTCGCCCCGGAAATTTTTGCGGCATCAATAATGCAGGCATGGGAAAACTTATCAGCTATTATCAAATCATTTTTTCCAACTAGAGCCGGAATACTGCCTATATTTGCTAGGTAACCACTACCAAACACACATGATGCTTCGGTTTTATGATAGGCAGCAAGTAATGATTCAAGCTCAGTATATAACGGGCATTCACCTGTAACTAATCTTGATGCCCCTGCCCCGCTTCCATATTTTTGCAAAGCCTTGGACGCAGCTTCCAAAACGCGTTTATCCTGCGAAAGACCAAGGTAATCATTACATGAGAATGATACTATTTCTTTCCCTAAACGCGAAATATATATCCCATCATGGCGCGCAGAAACTACAGGACTTCGCTTCTGCCCCTTGTTTTCCAGTATCTGCTGTTTTTGCAATAATATTTCGTCTAGTTCTGGCATTTTCAATTATATTGAAATAGTAATTAATAACTTACATTAGAGCCACGAAACATGAAAAACAATGAAAACTCTACTATAATACATGCCAGTTGCGTAAGTATTAAGGGTGAAGCTGTTCTTATTATGGGGGATTCCGGCAGCGGCAAATCTGACCTTGCATTACGCTTTATAGATGAAGGAGCGACACTGGTTTCTGATGATTATGTTCAAATAGCCCTGAATGGCAAAGATTTACTGGCAAACCCAGCTCCCAATATTAGTGGCTTGCTGGAAGTACGGGGAATTGGGCTATTATCCCTGCCATTTATTTCAAATATTGCAATTAAACTGGTTGTAAATTTGGTAAATCATGAGCAAATAGAGCGCATGCCAGAGCCTAAGTTCTTTAGTTGCCTTGAACAAGAAGTGCCATTATTATCACTAAATTCCTTTGATGCCTCTGCTACTGCAAAAATACGTTTAGCCTTAAGCAAGATAGAATAATATGAAACTTATCTTAGTAACGGGAATGTCTGGTGCAGGCAAATCCATAGCCCTTAAAACATTAGAAGATTGCGGTTTTGAGGCCATAGATAATTTGCCCCTTGCCTTTCTTCCTGCGATTGTTAATTCAGATGTTGCCCTCCGCAACCTCGCAATAGGCAGCGATATAAGAAGCAGGGATTTTACCATCGAACAGTTCATGGATACGATTTCCCAATTCCAGCATAATGAGGCAATCGATTTTAATATTTTATTTTTGGATGCAGATGATGAAACCTTACGCCGCCGGTTCACTGAAACCCGCAGGCGGCATCCACTTGCACTAGATCGCCCGGTCTTGGATGGTATACATCATGAAAGGGAGCTAATAGGGAAACTATGCGATGCAGCCGATCTGGTAATAGATACCAGCGAAACTGAAGCAGCAGACCTTCGCCAGATAATTATAAGTAATTTTGCCCAGCAGGAGCGTGCTTTATCAGTGGTCCTTAATTCTTTTTCTTTTAAGCGTGGCATCCCGCGTGAAGCAGACATGGTTTTTGATGTCCGCTTCCTTAGAAACCCGCATTATGACCTGGGTCTGCGGCAGCTTACAGGCCTTGATACAAGTGTTGGTAAGTATATTGAATCTGATATTGGGTTCGCAGATTTTTTTACCAACCTAAAAACCCTTATTACCCCTTTGTTGCCACGTTACCTGGAAGAAGGCAAAAATTACCTGACCATAGGGATAGGTTGCACAGGAGGCCGTCACCGCTCAGTGTATATTGTGCAAAAGCTGGGTGCTTTTTTGCAGCAGGCAGGGTATAATATCGCACTTCGCCACAGGGATTTGGAATAGATTTGGAGTAAACTTATGTTTGGCATTGTCATAGTTACACACGGGAAATTAGCTGAAAATTTTATCTCTGTCACCGAGCATGTTGTTGGCAAGCAAGAACAGATGGTGGCTGTTGGCATTGAAGCCGATGACAATTCCGGGGATGCGCGTGAACGTATCCTGAATGCCATTAAGAAAGTCGATAATGGCGGTGGGGTAGTTATTTTAACCGATATGTTCGGCGGCACTCCTTCGAACCTTGCTATTTCAGTAATGGATGCAAAAAATATCGAAGTAATAGCCGGTGTAAACCTGCCAATGATTATAAAACTCACCAGTGTACGCGCTAAAGCCACTATGCAGGAAGCAGTAGAACAGGCTCAGGAAGCGGCAAGGAAATATATCAATGTCGCTGGAAACATGCTGGCGATAAAATCATAAATGGCCGCAGAAATCACAGTTGAAATAATCAATAAAAAAGGGCTTCACGCCCGTGCTGCCGCTAAATTTGTAAAGATAGTCGCTTCTTACCCTAAAAAAGTAAGTGTTATAAAAAAATCCGCAAATAACGAATCTGATTCCCAAGTGGTGGATGGTGCCTCAATACTTGGGCTTATGATGCTTGGGGCAGACATTGGATCTTTACTTAATATAAGCACAGAAGATGAAAGCGGAAATAATGTGCTGGATGCCTTAAGGGAATTAATAACTAACCGTTTCGGTGAAGAAGAATAGCTATATCTCTATAGAGCTGTTATTAGCTTTAAAAGCTCTTCCTAATGTCTGGCTAGGCAATTCACCAAGTGAAGGTTGCCCTTCATATTTTGATGTGCTTGGCTTTGCCAGGTTTTCTATTGTATTCCTGACAGTAGTTAGTGATTCCTTGGTTTTTTCATCATCAAGATCAATGTAAGGCTTGTTATTAGCATCTTTCTTTATGTTAAGCGGAGGTATTTTCCATGTAGTAACAGAAAGGCTATTTATTTCAGAATCAGTTTTTAAATCGAATTTTCCATCAGAATTAGTAATTGCAATATTGGTAACTTTACCATCAGGGTTGACTTGTACCATCATAACTCCTGCACCAGGCGCATTGCTGGGAGTAATGTTTTTCCCTTCTTTATCCAGCATGAACCTGGTAGGCAATGCTTCGTTAAGAAGGATTTTTTTATCAAAAGAAACTTCCCTGTTTTTATCCAATTCAGGAATACTTGAAGTATCCAGCTCCTTTGCTTTACCTTTTTCCTGATTTTGCTCAGGGCTTTTGCTGTTAAATAATCCGCTGAAAATACCTTTATCCTTATCCGCGAAAATACCAACCGCCAATGCTGCCATTGCAAACAACATAGGCACCATACCGCTGGAACCGCTATCCATTCCAAAAAGTGCAGTCAAAGCAATTACAAGCCCTATAACAAAACCTTTGTTGTTGCCAAAAAAACCGCCAGCTTCTTTGCTAGCTGTGCTCGCAAGCTCACCGGCTTTATCATAAGCCTTGTTACCGTATTCTTTTGCATCTTCAATAATAGACATACCAGCCTCTATTTAGTTACGCCTTGCTGTGACCTGTTAACAGCCATAAAAACCTGCGGCTTCAAACTACCCAAATCAACCCGGTCAGCAGTCTTACTAACTTTCGCACGCTCAATTTCTTCTTTTTCAAGCATTCTGTGAACCTCTTCGGAGCGTAATGGCGCTGGGGCTTCCGGTGCTTTTTCAGGCTCTTGCCCCTGCTCTGGTTTGCGCTCCCTGCCCGGTGTTTTTTCTGCCGGTGGTTTGGCCGATCCAGCCAGCGTATCATTCTTATAATTATCAGCTACCTTATTACCCATATAAATACCGATACCCGTCATAAGCACAGCTAGTATAGTACCTATCATGCCGCCCGCACCAAACATACTGCTGGCAATATAACCTACGATACCGCCAACGATACCGCCCCACTGTACGCCGCCTCGTTTTTTATCGTAAACAGACCCTATAGCATTATCTAAAAGCTCACTGCTGCCGCTTGCCTGACCTTCAAGCCCTGCCGCAACTTTAGCCCTTTTTATCTGGTCATCAAGCACCTCATGTTTTTCATTAGGACGGCTTGCATAGTATTTTTGCTTAACATCTTCATCAACCTGCTTGTTGAATTGATATTCAGCTTCGCATTCCATAGCCCTTACATAATTTGGATGTGGAGGAATACCCCTTTTATTCTTACCGGTTGGGTCCTCAAGAACTTTATGGGCTTCAGCCAATTTCTCAGTAAGTTCTGAAAGATGGGCTTTCCTGGCCTCTATCAAATGGTCAAACACTTCCGAAGGAATAGTATCAAACTTTTCGCGGGCAATTTTGAGATTTTTTTCAGCCGCTTTATTCCAGTTGGTTACATTATTATCAATTACTTCCTTATTTATTTCATTTACTTTATCAACAGAATAAGGTCCTGCAAATATCGAAAGCAGCCCTTGCCCCCAATAGCTATCGCGCTGGTATTGTATTGTCCTAGGTTTTAACAGCTCAGGCATAATTTCCCAAAAAATTTAGTTATATCTAGTCTAAAGCTATATAAATACGCATTATTTCTCAAGTGAAGCTTTTGTTACAGCCCAGAGCTTTAATTGTTACAATTTCTGCAGCCAGCATAACATAATAATATTTAAAGATAAATTAAATATTTTCTACGAAATCGGCAAGAAGCTTCTTTTGCCCTGCCTTGTCAAAACTTATCTCTAGGGTATTACCACTTATGTTAATGATTATGCCGTAGCCGAATTTCTGATGGAATACCCTCTGTCCTTTTTTAAATTTACCCTCAGCTTCCGGCTGTGAAATACGCGAAGACAGGATATTAGCCACATCACTTGCCCAATTCATGGCGCTTTTTGCCATATTCACCGACCCGCCGCCTATCTGTTCGATATTCTCGCCGGGTATTTCCCCGATAAATCGTGATGGTATGCTGCTCTGCCACTGGTTATATATCCTGCGGTTGGCGGCATGGGATATATATAATTTTTTACGTGCCCGCGTAATGCCGACATAGGCAAGCCTGCGCTCTTCCTCCAACCCTTTAGCCCCAGATTCATCAATGGCACGCTGATGCGGAAACACACCTTCCTCCCAGCCCGGCAGGAAAACAGTGTCAAATTCCAGCCCCTTGGCCGCATGCAAGGTCATAAGGCTTATCATATCGCTGGTATTATCGGCGTTCGAGGCCTCAGTCACTAGGCTTACATGCTCTAAAAACGAAGAAATGCTTTCAAACTCACCTATAGCACGGGAAAGCTCCTTCAAGTTTTCTACCCTGCCAACGGCTTCTGGTGTTTTTTCCTGCTTCCACATTTGCAGGTAACCGCTTTCTTCCAAAACCAGCTCAGTTACTTCAGCCAGAGAAAGTGTTGCAAGCTGCGCCCGCCAACGCTCACATGAAGTGATAAATTTATCAAGTGCCTGCCCAAGCTTTCCTTTTATTGCTCCGATCTTAAGCAGATGAGTGGTTGCATTGTAAAGCGAGCCGTTGAGGTTTCTGGCGGTTGTGTGCAGCTGCTGCATTGTTGCCTGCCCGATACCTCGTTTTGGCGTGTTTATTACACGTTCAAAGGCAAGATCATCCTGCGGAACAGCAAGTAAGCGCAGATAGGCAACTGCATCACGTATTTCCGCGCGTTCATAAAAACGTAAGCCGCCGATAACACGGTAAGGCAGCCCAAGAGTAAGGAAGCGCTCTTCAAAAGCCCTGGTCTGGAAACCGGCGCGAACCAGGATCGCCATATCCTTAAGGCTTAGTTTGGCCCGTTGCAGTGTTTCAACTTCCTCACCTACGAATCTGGCTTCCTCACCTTCGTCCCAAACTGATTTAAGGCGTATCTTTTCGCCGTCCTTCACCGGTGTCCATAAAGTTTTACCAAGCCTTCCCTGATTATTAGCTATAACCTTACTGGCTGCAGCTAATATATGGGGGGTTGAACGGTAATTACATTCCAGGCGGATAACCTTTGCGTTCGGGTAATCCTTTTCAAAACGGAGGATATTACCAACTTCTGCGCCGCGCCAGCTATATATCGACTGGTCGTCATCGCCTACACAGCAGATATTTTTATGGTAGCTTGCAAGAAGCCTAAGCCATAAATATTGCGCGACATTGGTATCTTGGTATTCGTCGACCAGTATATATTTAAAGCGGCTGGCATATTCACGAAGCACTTCAGGAAAATTGCTGAATAATGTTATCATGTGAAGTATCAGGTCACCAAAATCAGTTGCATTCAGGCTTGCAAGGCGTTTCTGGTATAGCTTGTAAACATTTAATGCATGTCCACCTGCAGCCTGTAAATCCTGTGGATTGCTAACCTGTCCCGGCGTAAGCCCCTGATCCTTCCATGATTGTATTATCGCTGAGAATAATTTAGGCGGCAGTGCTTTATCATCAATTTTCTGTTCCGCCAATATAGCTTTGATCAGCCTTATCTGGTCGTCAGTATCAAGTATGGTAAAGCTCGAAGTAAGGCCCAGCTTTTCGGCATGACGACGGATTACCCGCGCCCCTATTGAATGGAAAGTTCCTTGCCATAGGGATTGTGCCGATCCGGTAATTGAATTTACTCTCTCAGCCATTTCCCGCGCTGCTTTATTGGTAAAAGTAACTGCAAGTATCTCACCAGCATATGCAAGACGATTCATTAATATATATGCTATGCGCGTAGTAAGTACACGGGTTTTACCTGTTCCCGCACCTGCAAGCACTAAAACGGGGCCCTGTGTTGCCTCCACAGCTTCACGCTGCTCAGTATTCAGTGAGGAAGTAATATCAGGGGTATTTAGTTCTACAATAACGTCAGAAGTGTCAGCCATGTATTATCTGCCTGTATAGAGTGTATCAGTATAAATATGGGGAAAGGCAGAAAAAATATTGATGCGTCCATTATGGTCCGTCTTATGAATACCGGTTTCACTTCTATAGTTTCAGGCTCTTGCCATAAATTAAAATTAGGAAACCAACGCGGCACTTCATTTTTATATTTCCTGTAATCTTCCCCGAATTTATTTTCAAGGAAACCCTCTTCTTTATTCACAACCATTGGGTAATAAAATATAAATGCCGAAATAAGTATAACCAGTATTATAAGCATTCCCGACTGCATTCCTATACCTACAGTTGCAATAAATGAAAAAACATAAAGCGGGTTACGGACCATTGAAAATGGGCCACTACTTATCAGCACATCATTTTTACGGCCACCTATAAATGCAGAGCAGTAAATTCTCCCAAATGCACCTATTATGATTAAGATATAGCCACCCCATACCAGAAGCTCATGGAATAATGTGCCAAATGGAATTAGGGGTTTGCTTATTATAAGCAATAAAATCAATACCATAGCAAATATGCGGCTATGTTTCTGGCGTTCTTTCAATAATGTAGGAGCTAACATATTTCCCTTAAATTAAAAAATTTATATAAAATATTGAATCACTTTTTTGATGATAATGTATACCTTCCAATATCATCCTATTATTATTTATCAAATCAATTATTTACCCAAGGGCGTTGCCCACGGTATTCTTTACTGTTTTCTATATAAACTTTACCATCCTTAAAACGAAGCCCTGTTGCACCATCCCTTTCAAGCCTTGCTTTATCAAGTAACAGCGGAACATTGGCGCAGCTAGGGTTTTCATCAAGGTAGTTATGTGAAATTACAATATCAGGATCTCCATCACAACTTGCTTCAATTTCTTTTTTCCCACGTGTCACAATGATTTTTTTTCCATACGCACTTACTACACACTTATTTTTGTCACAATTACCCATTTTTTCATCGAGGTCATCACGAGCAAGGCCATTATTCAGGCCATGTACCCTTAACCAAACCTGTGCATCAAAGCTGCTTTCCTTTCCACGCAAGAATAATAATTGCCCGCTATCCAAACGGAGTGCGACCTTGCTTGCATCTGAACTTACAAGCAAATCATAAGGCTGATTAAGCCATATGGTCATCATCCCCAGTATAATTGGGATAACACCCCATATCCGCCATTTTTGCTGCCATATGCAAAGCCACAACCCGCCAATAACTGTTATAATAATCCCAAAAAAACTTGGCGACGGCAAGGATATTGCAGCATAAGGCAGCCCGGAAAAAAGCCTGGCGCCGCGCATCATAAGTTCTATACCGCTGTCAAGAGCCAGAAGCGGGTAATATTCAGCCCCAAAGGGCATAAGGAGTAATGCGATAACAGCGCTTGGCATTATCAATATTGAAACCAGCGGCAGAAGCAGCATATTAGCTGCTATACCCCATAAAGTGAAGCGGTTGAAATGGTAAATTACCAAAGGAGTTGTCGCTAGCGTCGCTATCAGCGAAGTGATCATAATCCCAAGGAAATATAGCCATATTCTATATAAGAAACCATTATCCCCTTTGTAAATAACAGATCCGAATTTCTCGTAGAGAGCCAATATCCCAAGTGTTGCTGCAAAAGAAAGCTGGAAGCTTGCACCTAATAATGATTCTGGTTGCCACAGCAATGTAATCACTGCCGCCCATGCCAGTGAATACACACTTATACCCATGCGGTCAAATAATATGGCAACCATTACCGATGCTATCATGATAAATGAGCGCACAGCAGGAACTGGGTAACCGGCCAGCATTAAATAAGCATATGAGCTGCATAATGCTATAACTGCTGCAATTTTTTTGACTGGCAGGCGTAGAGCAAGTGGCGGGAAAAGGCTCAGCAAAAAACGTACTGTAACAAAAACAAGCATTGCTGCCAATGACATATGCAAACCGGATATGGACAGCACATGGTATATACCGGATTCACGCATTACATCGGCAGTATCTTTAGGCACACCAGACATTTCACCAACCATCATTGCAGCGGCGATCCAACCATTTTCTTCATTCATTGGTGCTAAAATACGGTTAGTGATAGACAGGCGTATCCTGTTAAGCTCCTTATCAAAATCATTTGCCTGCGCTTTTTTAACAAGTTCAGGTTCTTTTGGGCTGTAACCGACAGCGCCCAGCTTTTGATAATAAAACATACGCGCAAAATCATAAGCCCTAGGCATTACCGGGGTCGGCGGCGGGAAAAGTGTCGCATGTAATTTTACAACATCACCAACTTCCAGACCATCCATCACATTTTTTAAAGAAACACTTATATATTCTGGTGTTTTTCTTTCTCCAATACCTTCAATTGAAACATTATCAAGAATGAGCTTTTCTCCCTTTTCCTTTATTTGGATATCGGATATACGGCCTTCAATTGACCTGAAAAATATTTCTTCCTGCAAAACCGGTGCTGCAACCATAATAGTGCGGATTTCAGCCCTAAATATCCCCAAAAATATTATAAGCAGCGCAAGAAAAAATAACCTGCCATTAATATTATTCCAAAATACCCAGCTACCCACAGAAAACGTAAAAATAGCTATAGAGGTGAATTGAATGCTGGGTTCAAATGGTAAAAAGAAATATATGCCAATTCCAATACCCAGGAGCACTGGAAGCCATAGGATAAAGCGGTCATGCTCTTTCACAAAAAGATTATGCAGATTGCCAATATAGCTTCCCATAATTTTTTCTTACCAAAAATCAATGGCTAAGCCTAGCATTTTTTTAAATGTTTATATACATGGGCTGTAATAAAAATTTAACTTTCAATTCCACTATAATCTGCCAGAATCGCTGAAACTAATTAACAAACCATGGTATCATTATGGAAAACCCAGAAAAAGAATATACAAAGCATACTATACAATCCGATATATCTGAAAAATATATTGAAGAACACCTAAGTTCTGCGGCAAAAGTTGCAAACCATACGGGTAAAACAATTAAAATTATACGCGAACGCGAGAGTGATGATTTAAAACCAATTGAAATTATTATTAAACCAGATGATTCTCCTGCTGATGTTATAAAAAAATATCAAGAAGAAGTAAAAAAATCTATTCCCGACGGCACTGCAAAAGATATAAAAATTTCAAGCCCAGAACGTATACACCAGCAAGATATATAGAAAGTTTTATAATGGCTGACGAAACAACAAAAATTGATATAAGTGTTAAGGATTTAAATACAGCAGGGGAATGGATTGAAGGTGTTGTTAAAATCTCCAATGCACTTAACAAACCTGTTGATTTAAAGATTACGGCTGCAAAAACTTCTATAAATATCCAGGTTAGCCCCGGAGATGATGCGAAAGATATTTTATCAGGTTTCGTTAGTGAACTCAATACAAGGGTTCCTGGTCATTATGCTACTGGACCAGTATCCGTATCCAATAAAAGTCACGAACTAAAACTTTAGTATATAACTAATTAGCATATTATGTCATTTGCAAAAAAAATAATGGGTTCTGGCAGTACGCCAATACATTTTATAACCTGCAAAGACTTAAGTGGGCAGGATTGTTATTATTTTTTGCTTGCGTCACATGAAAAGATAAAAATGCTGAAAAATGCAGCAAACAACCAGTTCGATTTGAATGACTATGGCAAAATACTTGCTTCAGGTTATGGCCTTACTCCGTCTGAATCGGTGAAAAAAAAATTACTTGATGAGTATGGATTTGACGCAAATACACTGCTATAAGCTTGCACCTGTTTAACAATAATCCATAAATATTATGACCGTAATCACCCGTTTTGCCCCTTCCCCTACTGGCTTTCTGCATATTGGCGGCGCCCGAACCGCGCTATTTAATTGGCTTTACGCTAAGCATACCGGGGGTAAATTCCTGCTGCGTATAGAAGATACGGATCGCGCACGCTCCACCCAGCCTGCTATTGATGCAATAATCGAAAGCATGAAATGGCTGGGGCTGGATTGGGACGGGGAAGTAGTTTATCAATTCGCACGTACGCCACGCCACGCTGAAGTGGCACATGATCTGGTTAAAAAAGGCAAAGCATTTTATTGCTATACTACACAAGCAGAATTAGAGGATTTCCGCAGCAAAAACCCCAATGCAAAATTCAGAAGTCCCTACCGCGACAACAGTGAAATTAAAGATGGTGTTCCATGTGTTGTGCGGCTTAAAGCACCAGCTGAAGGTGAAACGATAGTCGATGATAAGGTGCAAGGAACAGTAAGTGTTAAAAATAGTGAGCTGGACGATATGGTCCTGCTGCGTTCCGATGGCACGCCAACCTATATGTTGGCAGTGGTAGTTGATGACCACGATATGGGTGTGACCCAGATAATTCGCGGTGATGACCATTTCACAAACAGCTTCCGCCAGACATTGATTTATCAGGCAATGGGCTGGGAAACCCCGGATTTTGCCCATATACCGCTTATTCATGGACCAGATGGTGCGAAGCTTTCCAAGCGTCACGGCGCATTAGGAGTCGGAGAATATGAAAAAATGGGTTACCTGCCTGAAGCTTTGCGTAATTATCTGCTTCGCCTTGGCTGGTCACATGGGGATGATGAAATAATAAGCACCAAACAGGCGATAGAATGGTTCGGGTTGGAATCAGTTGGTAAATCCCCATCACGATTTGATTTCGCCAAGTTAGAAAATTTAAATGGCCATTATCTACGTGAGGCAGATGATGCAAGACTTGTGGATTTAATAGCTCCACTAATAGATAATGTAATTAACCGCGATATTTTGCTAAAGGCCATGAACGGCCTTAAGCAACGTGCCAAAACCATCAAAGAACTTGCTGAAAACGCTGCTTTCTATGTCGCCCATCGTCCTATACAACTTGATGAAAAGGCCAAAGCGATAATTGATAATGGCGGCAGGGAGATAATATCGGGGCTGCTTGGCCAGTTAACTGACTTACCAGACTGGAAACAAGCAACATTAGAGCAAACCTGCCGTGAATATAGCGAAAAGATAGGCCAGAAATTGGGTAATGTCGCACAACCCCTGCGCGCTGCCATAGCAGGCAAAACTACTTCACCAAGTATGTTTGAAGTAATGGAGATACTGGGCAAGCAAGAAACTATTGGACGGCTTAAAGATGTATGTTAACATTTACCAGTTATAAACAACCGGATTAAAGAGCTATGACAATTCGCACTATAATAATCGCGCCCGACCCGCGCCTAAAAACCAAATCTTTCGCAGTGGAAGCCGGTGATGACTCAATCAGCGAGCTGGTTCAGGATATGTTTGAAACCATGTATTATGAACGTGGCATTGGCCTTGCAGCGGTGCAAATAGGCGTGCATAAGAGGGTGTTAGTGGCTGATGTTGAATGGAATGGCTCACGCTATGCTGATGGTGACACTATAGAAGAAATAATGCCAGGAAAACAATATGTGCTGATAAACCCGGAAATAATGCAGGATTCCGGCGATGAGCATACATACAAAGAAGGTTGCCTATCATTCCCTGACCAGTTCGCTGATGTGGTGCGCCCATCCTCGGTGCGCGTAAAATTCACTGACCTAGCAGGTAAGGAGCAGGAAGAAAGCTTTGATGGATTATTGGCCACATGTATACAGCATGAGATAGACCATTTAAACGGTATTACTTTCGTTGATCATATTTCAAACCTGAAACGTGATATGATAACCCGTAAACTTACAAAATTAAAAAAAGCCGGCGTTTTTGATCATGACCACAGCCATGAGCACGTTCATGTACATGGTGAGCATTGTAACCACGGTTAAGCACAATGAATATAGTGTTTATGGGAACGCCATCCTTTGCTGTTCCCACTCTTGAAGCATTAATCACAAGCAAGCATAATGTCGTTGCAGTTTATACCCAGCCTCCACGCCCTGCCGGGCGCGGCCATAAGGAAACTAAATCCCTAGTGCATGAGCTGGCGATAAAACATAATATCCCGGTATTTACACCCTCCAGCCTGAAAACACCTGAAGCTCAGCTAGAATTTGCAAACCATAAAGCCGATATAGCAGTAGTAGTCGCTTATGGTTTATTACTGCCCAAGCCAATATTGAATTCTTACCCGTTAGGTTGCATTAATGTTCATCCGTCGTTACTACCACGCTGGCGCGGTGCAGCCCCGATACAGCGTACAATTATGGCTGGTGATAAAAAAACATCTATAATAATCATGCAGATGGATGAAGGTCTTGATACTGGGGACATACTGCTAAAAGAAGATATGGATATACCGTATGGTACAAATGCTGGCACATTGCACGACCTGATCTCCCATAAGGCAGCCCCCATCTTAATTAAAGCATTGGATGAGATAAACGTGATAACCCCACAAAAACAATCAGAAACCGGTATTGAATACGCAAAAAAAATTACCAAAGAAGATTGCAAAATAGACTGGATAAAACCAGCACAGGAAATTTACCAGCAGATTTTAGGGCTCTCACCGTCGCCAGGGGCAGTATTTAATTATAATAATGAGATGATAAAAGTTTTTGATGCAGAAGTTGAAGATACTAAAGCAAGTTCGTCCCCCGGAACAGTTTTAGATGATAATTTTTTAGTTGCTTGCGGTGAAAATGTTATACGACTTCTTATTCTACAGCGCCCTAATAAAAAACGGATGGATGCCGATGAGCTCCTTCGTGGATTCCCTATAACAAAAGATATGCAGCTTAAATAATTACCTGCGGGTAATTTTGGTTTCGGGTTTCATAGGCAAATATTCACCAGACTGCTCATAATTCTTTATACATTGGCTAAAAACCTGCTCAGAATTCGCACCTATATGATCGGTAATAATAACAGGAAGACTCATTTTTTTCCTAAGTTTTTCCATTATATTACTCATTGACTGCTCAGCATTTAGCCTTTCTTCAATATCTTTATGGGCTAATGGGATTGTCGATAACACTTTGATACTATCATCCGGCGGACATTCTATGTCATTACTTACTAAGACCTTATTGGAGAAAATATTGAATAGACGGTCAGGTTTGAATTCTGCGCCTCCAACCGCCGCCCATACTGTAGGAATTTCTGCTTCCTTACCCTTAGCCAGCAATTCCTTATATTTGGCAACATCCTTTTTATAGTGCTCAGTAAAAAATTTATTTTTTTCTTTCAGGGATTCTTCAAGTGATGAAGCCATATTATCACCTTTGAGCTATTTTTTTAGGATCTTTAGCTTCCGCCGCATTATAGTTTTTTAGGCATTGTGCAGAAACTTTATCTACATCTACCGCCATTAATTCTACAATTTCTGCTGGTAAATTTACATTGCGGAAAATATTCCCTATATGCTGGCTTTTAATAACAGTATTAGTAAAATCTTCCAATGCTTTCTGATTTTCAGGCGACGATAAATTTAAAATAACCTCTTTGTCAGGGCATGGCACAGTATTAACCGTGATATGCAATTTCGGGGATTTTTGATCTTTGATTACAATACCACCGGTGCTTGCCATCATTGACCGCGTATCAGCAAATTGTTCAACACCTGTTTTATTAACAACTTCCATAATTTTCTGCAAAACATCGTCTGCCATAAATAAATCCATTGTGAAGATTGGACATTAGCTTTATTTCCTTGGCAGCCTACTATAATTCGACTAAAAACTCAAATGGAATTAACCTATATTAATATTTGCGATTAATGCCCCGTTACAAATTAACACTTGAATATGATGGACGTCCCTATGCAGGGTGGCAGCGGCAGGCCGACCAACCGACTGTACAGGAAGCATTAATGAATGCTGTCGAGCTTTTTTGCGGGCAGAAGGTTGATGTGGTAGGAGCTGGGCGTACCGATGCCAATGTCCATGCAACAGCTCAGGTTGCCCATATTGAGATAGATATGGACACTGAAGGATTCAAAGTAATGCAGGGCATCAATTATTATCTTTTTAATCCCCCTGCAAAAACTATCATTCCGAACGAACGTGAGGAATCCTTGCAAAATAAGGACGAGATCTCTCGCTTTGCTCGAGATGACAAATTTTGGCCTGAAAATAAAATCGCTATTTTAGATGCAAAAAAGGTGGCGGATGATTTCCATGCCAGATTTTCGGCAAAAAGACGGCATTATTTATACCGCATAATCAACCGCCGTCCAAGGCTTGGTCTGGAAGCAGGGCGCGCATGGCATGTGATAGAGGATTTGGACGAAAAACTTATGCAGGAAGCAGCAAAAATATTAGTGGGGCATCATGATTTCAGCAGCTTCCGCGATACTCGCTGCCAATCAAAATCACCGGAAAAGACTTTAGAGATATTTGATGTGAAGCGCCGCGGCAATGAAATCCATATACAGGCTTCGGCACGTTCATTCCTCCACCATCAGGTTCGCAATATGGTTGGCACATTAAGCCTTGTTGGAAAAGGCAAATGGAAAGTTTCCGATGTTAAAGAGGCGCTCGATGCCAAAGACCGGCGCGCTGGAGGCCCGACCTGCCCTGCTGAAGGGCTATATCTAACAGGCGTAGATTATTGATTTTCTGCTAGAAAGTCCTTCGCTACGCTCAGTATACTTTCTAACAATAAATATGAAAAAAGCTCACTTGAGGCGGCTCTAAGTTCGCTTTTTATCTTATTATTACTATAGCTAATACGCTAAATCGTATTAGCTATAGGATAAAGTTTAAACCCGAATGCAGAACCGCTTCAAATGAGGGGTTAGCATTATTTCCGTTTAAAAGTACACTGAGGGCTTTGCTAAAAGCCAGAAGGACTTTTAAGCGATTGATCATCCATAGCGCCCAGTAATATAATCCTGCGTCTGCTGGTTTTCTGGTGAAGTAAATATTTTCTTGGTACTGCCAGATTCGATTATTTTTCCCATATGGAAGAAACAGGTTTTTTCTGAAACCCTCGCTGCCTGTTGCATTGAATGGGTAACAATAACAATTGTGAACTGCTCTTTCATCTCATCAATAAGCTCTTCTATGCGGGCGGTGGCAATAGGGTCGAGTGCCGAGCATGGCTCATCCATAAGTATGATTTCGGGGTTCACCGCAATTGTCCGGGCGATGCACAGCCGCTGCTGCTGGCCGCCAGACAAGCTAGTTCCAGGATCACTTAAGCGGTCTTTAACCTCTTCAAATAATCCAGCGCGCTTAAGGCTGGTTTCCACCAGCTCATCAAGTTCACCCTTATTTTTTGTTATATTATGTATGCGCGGCCCATAAGCAACATTGTCATAAATAGATTTAGGAAACGGGTTGGGCTTCTGGAAAACCATACCTATCCATGCTCGTATCTGCACTACATCCTGCTCCGGCGAATTTATATTGCGGCCATCCACCATTATCTCGCCAGCAACCCGACAGCTATCTATTGTATCATTCATACGGTTTATACAGCGCAGGAAAGTGGATTTTCCGCAACCACTGGGGCCAATTAATGCAGTAACGCTGTTCTCCGGCATTGATATGTTTATGTCAAACAATGCCTGCTTAGCACCGTAAAATACATTTATATCTTTTGCTATTATCTTATCAGACATCATTACCACCGTACTTCAAATTTTTTACGTAAAACTATCGCCAGCATATTCATGGCGATAAGTAGCATGAGCAATACTAAAATACCAGCGGCGGTTTTTTCAGCAAACCCCGCTTCAGGGCTGCCCGCCCATAAATAAACCTGAACCGGCATAACCGTTGCGGGTGAAGTAAAACCACCGGGAATATCAGCGACAAATGCTACCATACCTATCATAAGTAGTGGGGCTGTTTCACCAATTGCCCTTGCCATCCCTAAAATTGTTCCTGTCATTATGCCGGGCATGGCAAGCGGCAATGTATGATGCCATACTACCTGAACAGGAGTTGCGCCAAGGGCCCGTGCAGCATCACGTATAGAACCTGGGATAGACTTAAGTGAGGTGCGGGTAGTTATAATAATTACTGGCAAAATCATAAGTGCTAGAGTCATCCCCCCCACAAGTGCGGAACTACGAGGCATACCCATGATATTTATATATATGGCAAGCCCCAGCAAACCAAAAACTATAGAAGGCACAGCAGCAAGGTTATTTATATTCACTTCTATAAAATCTACCCAGCGGTTTTTCTTTGCAAACTCTTCAAGGAATACAGCTGTAGCAACCCCCAGAGGGAAAACAACTAAAAGGCATATAATCAGGGTGAATGCGGATCCGGCCATAGCCCCAAGAAAACCCGCGCTTTCTGGATTACGCGAATCACCATTTTTAAAAAACCCGCTGTTGAATACTTTTTGCAATTGTCCTTTTTCTGATAGCGTACCTAACCATTTCTGCTGATTGTCGTTTATTTTATCGGTAATATTATTTTTTACAAACAGGTCCGCATTACTGGAAAGCGGTATCCATATATTTGCTGATTTGCCCATAAGGGAACCATCATGTTCCAGAACTTCTTTTATCTGCAATCCGGCATTGCTCCCAAATATAGAATATAGATCCCTAAGTTCACGCGGATTTGTTATTTCCGGGAATTGTTTTTTAAGGGACTCGCGCAGTAGCGGCATATATCGCGACGCTGGAATATCATCATATGTTTCACCATTTTCCAGCGCTATTATTTTAGGGTCATAGTTAATTTCCAATTGCGCCTGCGTTTGTACAAACCCGCCAATACCCCGGAAAATAAGGTTTGATATAAGAAGTACCAACATAAATACAGCAATACCAAGGGCAATTTGCCCATATAATTTAAACCTTGCTTCCGCACGGATACGCTTTTTGTGCCATGAACTTTTGGTATGTTTGCTTAGCTTGGGATGTTTATTCATAACGCTCCCGATATTTTTTTACTATTTTCAGTGCCACTATATTTAAAAATAAAGTAGTACAGAATAATGTAAGCCCTAGCGCAAAAGCTGCCATGGTTTTTGGGCTGTCAAATTCCTGATCGCCAACTAAAAGAGAAACTATCTGCACAGTCACTGTAGTAACTGCCTGCAAAGGGTTAAATGTAAGGTTTGCAGACATTCCCGCTGCCATAACCACTATCATGGTTTCACCGATTGCCCGCGAAACCGCAAGCAAGACCGCGCCAGCAATTCCCGGCAATGCTGCAGGAAGCAATATATTTCTTATAGTTTCCGATTTTGTAGCACCGAGGGCATAAGCCCCATCCCGCAGGCTTTTTGGCACTGAAGTTATTATATCGTCTGATAGCGAGGAAATAAAAGGTATTATCATAACACCCATAACCAAACCTGCGGCAAGGGCGCTTTCAGCGGCTACATCAAGCCCCATATACGAACCAATCGTCCTCAACCATGGTGAAATAAAAATTATAGCGAAATAGCCATAAACCACAGTTGGTATACCAGCCAGAATTTCCAATGACGGTTTTAATATATTCCTTGTATTACGGTAGGCATATTCCGATAAGTAAATCGCTGAAAACAAACCGATTGGTATTGCAACAAGCATAGCAACAAGAGTTATAAGAATAGTACCAACAAATAATGGGATAGCACCAAATGCACCGCTGCTTCCTGCCTGGTCAGGGCGAAGTGCCATCTGCGGACTCCATTGCAGCCCGAACAGGAAATCAGTAAGCGGTACTATTTTAAAAAAATGAATGGCCTCAATAAGCACCGAAAAAATTATGGCTATTGTTATTAATATTGAAGTTGCCGCAGCAAGCCATAACAGACCGCAGATAAAACGGTCTATCATTTTTGCACTGCCAGAAAGCGGGCTGTCTTTTAAAGATTTTAAGGTTGCTGCATTCATGCGCCCGCTTATACCATTTTATGCTTCTATCACAATTCTTTTTTCTCAAATTCTGGCAGGTAAACATCCTCATATATAGGCAAATAAACGGTAAAAGTGCTGCCAACCCCTACTTCACTTTCTATAACCAGTGCACCATGGTGGCGGTTTAGCACATGTTTTACTATAGCAAGCCCCAATCCTGTCCCCCCTACTTTACGTGTGCGGGCCGTATCAACACGGTAAAAACGCTCGGTAAGCCTTGGTATATGCTCTTTTGGGATACCCTCACCCTGATCTTCCACCGAAAAACAGATAGCACGCTTTAAATTACGGAAATTAGGGTCATCCGGCAGTGTAGAAGTAAGCTTTGCTGTTACTATTATCTTGCTGTTAGAGTTGGTATATTTAATAGCATTGCCTAGAAGGTTGCGTACAACTTGCGCCAACTCATCATCATCTCCCCTGGTCTGTGGCAAATTATCGTTAAGGCGAACCTGCAATGTCACATTCTTTTGTTTACATGCCCATTCAAAATGCTGTTTTTCGGTACGGATTATCTTAAGGAAATCCACTTTTGAAACTGGCGTGCTATGCGCGTTCATCTCGATCTTTGAAAGTGATAAAAGGTCATTGACCAGTTTGCTCATCCGCTCGGCCTGGTCACCCATTACGCGCAAAAATTCATCACGCGCCTTGGGGTCGTCCTTCGCTGGGCCACGTAGTGTTTCGATAAAACCTATAATGCTGGCAAGTGGTGTGCGTATCTCATGGCTGGCATTAGCAACAAAATCAGCACGCATGCGCTGTATACGCTTTTGCTGGGTAATATCGGTCATGGTAATTATAATAGTGATACCCCCCTCAGAAGGTATCGGGAAGCGCTCTATGATTGCCTGAAAATCCCTTGGCAATGGCTCCGGCAGGTGGAATTCTATCTCTTGCCCGCGAAAATCCTCAACTACTGCTGTAATAGAATTAAGTAATTTATCATTTGGTATAATATCCCTAAGTGGCCTGTGGGCAAGGTTCTGCCCAAATATATTACGTGCTGCGCGGTTTGTGCGTACGATCTCCTTATCATCATTGGTCATAATAAGAATATCTGGAAGGGTATCAACCAGTATCTCGCGCTCGGTAATAACTGTTTCCATTTCATGGCGCTTATCCTCCCATGAATTCTGCAGCCTGCCCAAAGCACCTGATAGCTGTCCTACGTTACTTAAGAAACTCAGATCGGGCGCATGTACACGCTTATCCTGCGCGAGGTCGGTCACATAATCAGTAAGTGCAGAAATATTAGAAAGAAAAGGAACCACGAATATTGCTGAAACAAGCATTACTGCAAGATAACCATAAATAAAATAACTGAAATCAAGCGCGCCCAGAAGCACGTAAAGTGATAGCAAAACCAGAGTTGGCCCCGATACCACCATTATCGTTTTAAGAATAGTGCTAAATGAAATAGAATGTTTATGGCTGTCAGGCATATTTGTTTTTACCATGCCCTGAAGTTAGTAGCAAATTGCTATTTTCCATGGAATCATTTTAATATAATCTATGCTGATCATTCCAGTCTTTGAAATTTTTTTCACGTCTTTCTATCGGACTCTTAGACTTTGGCTTTTTCTTTATTACTACTTTTTCTTCTATTTGCTTTTGGCTATTTTCTGCCAACATTATTTTTACATCTTTGTAAACAGCTTTTAGGCCATCGTTAATTATATGATCAGGAGCATTTTCAAAAAATCCCTGCAAAATTTTTTGCGTATTTTGGGATACAATACCTTCTTGATTAATTATCCCTACTTTATAGGCCTTTTTATTTAATGTTGATCTCAGTTGGCTATCAATAATACCATCATCGACTTTACCCTTGATCGCTAGAGCAGCCATATATTTTACCGCTTCTCCTGACTTCTCAATCCCCATATTGTTTTCAGCTGTGAAATCTTCAATAATTCCTGCTACAGCTTGTATTATTCTTAATTCTAATACTACATTATTATAAATCGCATTTATTTTATTAAAATCCATTTCCCTTAATGAATGATTTTTCTGATCGCTTATAAATATATGCTGAAGCGATCCGCGGACATTGTTCGATATTTTTCCCGCTTTTACCGACAGGCCAAGTTCAATCATGTCAGCATTAAATTTATTTGTTTGGCTATTTATAGGGACAACCCATCCAGAAGTTTCGCCTTTACTTGCTAGGCAGGCGAGATATTTGACAATATCTTGTGTGTTTATTGTGTTAGGCTGCCTAGCCACAAAGCTATCTATCTGGGAAACATATATATCATCGTATTCTTTTTCCATTTATGCCCTGCACCAGCAACATTATAATATTAATAATATTTAATTAATATAATCGCTTAATAAGGCAAAGGCAAACTATAATTTTAGAAAACCGACCAAATCCTTGACCTCACCCATGGTTTTTTCGGCAATTTCTGCGGCTTTTTGTACACCTTCCTTAAGGATTCCATCAATATAATCAGGTGAAGCCAGTAATTCCCGCATTTTTTGGGTTATTGGCGAAAGATGGGCAACCGCAACATCAGTAAGCTGCCCCTTGAATGCCGAAAAATTCAGGCTCTGACACTCTTCAAGAGCCTTTTCCTTGGAAATACCTTTAAGTGCAGCGTAAATCGAGAGCAAATTAGCCGCCTCCGGACGGTTTTGTGCATAACTCATACCCTCTTCCATATCCGATTTCGCCTTTTTGAATTTAAGCGCTATAGCATCAGCATCATCAGTCAGGTTTATGCGCGAATATTCTGATTCATCAGACTTGCTCATTTTCTTTGTGCCATCGCGCAGGCTCATGATACGTGCCGCTTCCGCCCCTATAACCGGCTCCGGCAGTGGAAAAAACTCAACGCCATATTCACGGTTGAAAGCTCCTGCAATGTCACGCGCAAGCTCGATATGCTGCTTCTGGTCCTCACCAACCGGCACATGGGTGGTTTTATACAGCAAAATATCCGCCGCCATCAAAACGGGGTAGGAATACAGCCCTAGCGGTGCTTTTTCTTTATCTTTCCCAGCTTTTTCCTTGAATTGCGTCATACGGTTGAGCCAGCCCATCGGAGTATTGCAGGAAAGTATCCATGCAAGCTCACAGTGCTCTGCTATGGTCGATTGCGGAAAGATAATGCTTTTTTTTGGATCTATGCCGCAGGCAATGTATGCCGCAGCAGTTTCACGCACTGAAGAACGCAGTTTTTCAGGGTCCTGGGCAATTGTTATTGCATGCAGGTCAGCCAGGAAAAACAGGCATTGGTAATCCTTCTGGATGTCCACCCAGCGGCGGATAGCCCCCAGATAATTGCCCAGATGGAGGTTACCAGTGGGTTGCACCCCAGAAATGATACGTTTTGTCATTATATTTCCTAGTTTATTTTATATGGGGATATGCTATAGGCTGGATTATGACTAATTTCAACTCCACATTTCCAAAAACCCGCTTACGCCGCACACGTATGCAAGGCTGGTCGCGCGAAATGCTGAAAGAAAACTGCCTGAGCCATTCCGACCTTATCCTGCCGATATTCATACAGGAAGGCGAAAATATCAAAACACCGATCAGTTCCCTGCCCGGAGTTTCCCGCCTGACATTAAATTTATTGCTTGAAAAGGCACATGAAGCATATGACAGCGGAATACAGGCAATTGCTCTCTTTCCGGTAATTGATGCTGCACTAAAAAGCCCGGCTGGGGATGAAGCCTTATTTGAGAAAAACCTTATCTGCCGCGCTATCCATGCGCTCAAAAAATCAATTCCCGGCCTGGGCATTATCGCCGATATCGCGCTCGATCCCTTCACAACCCACGGGCAGGACGGAATAGTTGAAAATGGCGAGGTGGTAAATGACGCAACGGTTGAAGTGTTATGCAAGCAGGCATTGGTCATGGCCAAGGCAGGGTGCGATGTCGTCGCCCCTTCCGACATGATGGACGGACGCATCGGCGCGATCCGCGACACGCTGGAAAAACATAAATTTAACGATACTATGATACTTTCTTACAGCGCAAAATACGCCTCTTCAATGTATGCGCCGTTCCGCGATGCTGTCGGCTCCAGCGCTAATCTGGGAAAATCCGGCAAGCATAGCTACCAGATGGATTTTGCAAATAGTGATGAAGCGATGCGCGAAATTGCAATGGATATAGCAGAAGGCGCCGATATGGTTATGGTAAAGCCCGGTATAGCATATCTTGACATTATCCAGCGCGCAAAAACCCACTTCAATATTCCTATTTTTGCTTATCAGGTTAGTGGTGAATACGCGATGATAAAAGCGGCAGCAGCAAATAACTGGATTGATGGTGACGCGGTAATGATTGAGCAACTAACTGCTATGAAACGCGCAGGAGCAAACGCGATTTTCACCTATGCTGCGCTGGAAGTGGCGAAGAATATTTAGCTCCACCAGCACTGACCTTTTCAAGGCCACTTTCTATTTGTGTAAGCAATGCTTCTGTGTTGCCTTGCTTTACATTTGCAGATTCTAGCGCTGACATGATTTGCCTGAGATTATCACGACTTATGGGAATAGATATTTCCTTACGGCCTTCATCTAATTTTATTTTTAATTTCCCTTGCGCGCCGCCATTATAATCCGTGGCAATACCCTGAATAATCCCGGCTTTCATATCCGGATCTTCAATATTTTTTATATCAACTTGTTCATTGCTTTTATACTTTAGCAATTTAAAGCCTTGAATTATACCCGCCAAATCCTGCAAAGCCGCCTCTCTTGCAGCTACCATACTTTCTATAGGTTTTTGCCCCGGCGCATTATCTGGTTCAATCTTAATGCTTACTTCGTATCGAGGTCTAACTGGCATGTTATTTGGCGACTGAATAACTATTTAAAATATCTTACCTATGCCGTATTGGTTTTAGAGAAGCTGGTATAGACGGTTGCACCTGAGCTTCAATAGTTGGATGCTCCTGTGCTATTTTATCTAATTCACCAGAAAGCTGATCTAACATTTTATAGGTTACTTTTTTCATTTCATCCTTTACTGCATGAACTGGTGCTTCAATGTTTGTAGCTGCAGCATTAAATGTTATTGATTTTACAGCATGTGTAATTTTGTCTGATGTTATATCATTGACAGGAATTACACGTGGGCCATCTCCCAAATCTATCCTCAATACCGATTGTTTATCACGTGTATAATCATCAATGTAAGCAGCCTTAACATCAGCCTCTTTTACATGTAAAGGCAATCCGCTTATTCTAGAAAATTCCTTAAGTGCAGTAATTACAGTGCTGGAATCTTGTTCTGCAAACTTAATAGCCTCTTCCTTCGAAGGATAACGGACATTAGCAAGAGCTTCTGTTACGCCATTTTCCTGTGCGGCAGTAGTTACTTTTATATAGTTAGCCATTTTTTCTCTCCCTATTGATAATTTTATCTTCAAATTAGTTAAAATTTACAGGTGACTGTTAATAATGTCGATTATTAATATATGAATATTTTATTACACAGTATATAATGCTGCTGTTTTATGCTATAATATTACTAAATAATTGAATTTTATAATTTTACGCCATATGGAAAAGCCCGACAAAAAACGTATAGTAATTGGCATTAGCGGCGCATCCGGCGCTATTTACGGTATCGAATTGCTCAAGGCACTGCGAGAAGCAAATGTTGAAACGCATCTGGTGGTAAGCAAGACCGCACAGATCACCATAGCGCAGGAAACACCTTACAGCCTGCCGCAGGTTCAGGGTTTTGCCGACCATGTCCATTCAGCGGGGGACCTAGCTGCCAGCATATCCAGCGGTTCATTCAAAACCAATGGCATGATTGTCGCACCCTGCTCTGTGCGTAGCCTTGGCGAGATCGCAACAGGGGTAACCACTACCCTCCTCACCCGCGCCGCCGATGTCACACTTAAAGAACGCCGCCGCCTAGTTCTTATGGTGCGCGAAACCCCGCTCCATGCAATCCATCTTCGCAATATGGTTACTCTTGCCGATATGGGAGTTATAATCGCCCCGCCGGTTCCGGCATTTTACAGCAAGCCGATCTCACTGCATGATATGATAATGCACACAGTCGGGCGTATGCTTGATCTATTCGATGTGGAGCATAATTTAATTAAGCGCTGGCCGCTGGAGTAGCTATTTCGCCAACCGTGCTTTAAGCTTAAGCCATGCCTTAGTAAAATTTTCTATTTCTTGTTTGCTTGTGTTCCATCCCGTACTTACACGGATAGCACACCCGGCAAGTTCTGGCGCAACTCCCATAGCCAGCAATACATGCGATTTTTCAATGCGCCCGGACGAACAGGCAGAACCCGCACTTACTGCGTAACCATTCAGGTCGAAATCTATAAGTTGTATTTCACTGGAAACTCCCGGCATCGCGACACAAGTAGTATTGGGCAAGCGTTTTGAGTTTTTACCAAAAATTATTCCGCCTGCGGATTGTATTTGCGCTTCCATTTCATCCATATATTCACGCAATGTTTTCATATAATTTAAATCTATTACTTCTATCGCAGCGGCAAACCCGGCAATTGCTGCTATATTTTCTGTTCCAGCCCTTCTTCCCAGTTCCTGCCCGCCTCCGCTGAGCAGCGGCTTTATACTAAGGTTATTTTTTATAACCAATGCTGCTGCGCCCAATGGTCCGCCGCATTTATGCGCGGAAATAGAAAGCATATCAGCTCCAAGCAGCGAAAAATCTACAGGGATTTTACCAAGCGCCTGCACAGCATCACAATGAAGTAATGCACCATATTTTTTGCATAATTCTGCTATTTCTGCAATTGGCTGAATAATCCCTGTTTCATTATTGGCAAGCATAATTGAAACCAGAGCTGGATGAGTATTACTAGCAAGTTTTTGTTCAAGATCGGCAAGGTCGATTATTCCGTTAGCAATAACTTTTATCATATTGTCATTACCAGCATGCTTTAGAACCGAACTATGTTCAACTGCCGACACAAGTAATTTTCTCTCTGGAAATCCGCGCAAGGCAGTGATATTCGCTTCAGTTCCGCTAGCTGTAAAAATTATCTCATTAGGCCACGCGCTGATTTTTTCGGCTATTATTTTGCGGGCATCTTCAAGCTGTTTTCTAGCCGCACGTCCATAACTATGCGCCGATGATGGATTGGCAGGAAGTGCCAGCCATTCATTCATTGCTGTCAATGATTCCAGGCGTTGAGGACTGGTCGCATTATGATCTAAATACACAGCCATTTAAACGCATTGTTTCTTTTTGCTGCGTATATCAGCCAGTGAAATTCCGGCAAGGTAATCATGTATCTGTTTGCCTAACCCTTCCCATAGATCATGGGTCATACAGCGCGAGCGGTTGATCATGCAGCCCGGTATTTTCTGCTTGTCACAACGTGTCATTTGCAAGCATTCATCAACGGCCTCTACTATTTCGGAAATAAAGATATTTCCAGAAGGGCGTGAAAGAACATATCCACCACCCGGGCCGCGTACAGAAATCACCAACCCGCCTTTTTTTAGCTTCCTGAAAATCTGTTCCAAGTACGGAACGGTTATTTCCTGGCTTTTGGAAAGCTCTGCAAGAGATACGGCACGGTCTGCTTCACGCCCGGCCATTTCTACCAGAGCCATTACTGCATAACGCGCTTTTGTACCCAGTATCATTTCGCTTCCCACTTGGTTGCACTATTTAGCAACTCGCTGTTTTCGCTTTCCAGTTTATTTATCCGCGCATTTAAAAATTCCATTTCCGATTGCATTTTTTTTATCATATCAGCAACCGGGTCAGATTCAGCGTCTTTCGCACCGCCATAAGCATCGAATGATTTTTCCTTAACCTTAGAAGGTATAGGCGCTTCCGGCACAACTCTGGCAGGAACCCCAACTACCGTAGTTTCCGATGCAACATCTTTAACCACAACAGCATTTGAGCCAATACGAGCATTATTACCTATTTTTATAGGACCAAGCAATTGCGCCCCTGCACCGATGATAACACCATTGCCTATCTGAGGATGACGCAGGCTTGCCGCAAGGGATGTCCCGCCAAGAGTTACATCATGATATATAGTAACATCGTTGCCAATCGTTGATGTTTCACCAATTACAACCCCCATGCCGTGATCAATGAACAATCTCTGGCCGATTGTTGCGCCCGGGTGTATTTCAATCCCTGTTATAAAACGCCCTATGTAAGAAATAAAGCGTCCTATAAGCTTTAAATGCCTGCGCCAAAGGAAATTAGAAAACCTATATATAATAAGCGCATGCACGCCCGGATAGCATAATAATACCTCAAAACGTGTTCTTGCTGCCGGGTCACGGGCAAACACCGAATCAATATCATTCATAATTGTCTTGAACATTGGGTACCATTTTCAATATAACTACTAATCCAAAATAACATATTAGCCCAATATATCAGAATATTGCAATCAACTTAAAGCTCTAAATTACAATTTAGGGTATGAAGTATAAGGATAAAAAATGCCAGAAATCATAATAAACGGTTCCGAAGGCCGCTTGGAAGGCCGCTACCATCATAGTGAATTCAAAGGTGCACCAATAGCCCTTATCCTGCATCCGCACCCCCTTTACGGCGGCACAATGAATAATAAAATAGTTTACAGGCTTTACCACATGTTTGTGCAGAATGGGTTTTCTGTACTGCGCTTCAATTTCCGTGGTATCGGGAAATCACAAGGAAGCTATGATGAAGGCGTTGGAGAGTTGACAGATGCGGCAACAGCGCTTGACTGGCTGCAGGCACAGAACCCAGATGCACCAACCTGCTGGATAGGTGGTTTTTCATTCGGGGCATGGATCTCGCTGCAGCTTCTTATGCGACGCCCGGAGATCGAGGGTTTTATAGCGGTATCGCCACCTGCTAACCTTTATGATTTCTCATTTCTAGCACCCTGCCCCGCTGCAGGTCTTATTACCCAGGGCGACAAGGATGACGTGGTAAATGAAGATATGGTAAGCAAACTAGCTGCCAAGCTAGGCTCTGGCTATTCAACAGCAGTTGAGTACAAATTGATAAACGGAGCCGATCATTATTACCGCGGCGTTGAAGATGAACTTGGGAATGCTGTAAATGATTATATATCTAGGCGCATGGCCGACTTCAAACAGAAGCGCAAGATACGCCCAGACCGCAAGCGTCGCCAGTTGCCGAGGGATTAGCAATTATTGCATCAATTTGGAATTTATTTATTTCCGATAACCACCATTACAAAAATGTAATATTTTTTACATGGCTAAGTAATTACGAGAATGTTTATATGTCCACGTCCCCATAAGGGGATATAAAACAACATAAATTATAAGGAATAGTATCATGAACAAGACTCTTGCTCTTATCGCTCTATTAGGCCTCGTTTCTGCTCCAGCTTTCGCTAACGAAGCTGCTCCTGCTGCTGCTCCAGCTGTAAAAGCTGAAAAAGTAGTTGCTAAAGATGCTAAAGAAGAAGCTAAAGACGCTAAAGCTGATGCTAAAGCAGAAGCTGAAGCTAAAAAAGACGAAAAGAAATAGTCTTTTCTTCATTTGATTCAAAAACGCGCTGGCGATTGTCAGCGCGTTTTTTTATTTTTTATACATCCTTTGCGAGCAAATTAATTAAGTATATTTTTCTTGCGCCCATAAATGTTATGTTATAACATAACTTAAATTTGAACGGGAAATAAGAATGTATTATTGGAGTGCAGCTAAGCGCGGGATTGCAGCATTATTGCTGTCCTTCCTGCTATGGGTAATTGCTTTCTGGGCAATGGGCAGCATAAACATATGAGCAGTGATTTCGCAGTAAAATTAAATAACCTTACCATAGCCTATGACCGCCAGCCTGCATTGCACCATATAAACGGTGAATTTATAAATGGAAGCCTTACAGCTATCACCGGCCCTAACGGTGCAGGAAAAAGCACACTTTTAAAAGCTATAGCTGGCATACTTCCGGTTTTCGAAGGCAGTATAGAGCTTGGCGATATATCGCATAAAGACATAGCCTACATGCCACAAGCAAGCGATATGCTACGAGATTTCCCAATAAATATTCTGCAAATGGTATGTGCGGGATTCTGGCAGCAATGCGGTGGATTTGGGCAAATAACCAAATCTCAAAGTGATAAGGCTATAAAGGCCCTTGAATCAGTAGGCCTTGCAGGATTTGAGAAGCGAACTCTTGATAGCATTTCCTCAGGCCAGTTCCAACGCGCCCTTTTTGCACGGGTTATAGTGCAGGATGCAAAACTTATATTGCTTGATGAACCGTTCGCTGCAATTGACGAAAGCACAACTGAAGCACTATTAAAAATAATCAAACACTGGTACAGCGAAGGCCGCACGGTTATATGCATCCTCCATGATTTTGAGCAGATAAAGACCAACTTCAATGATTGCCTACTCCTTGCCCGCTCTATAATAGCATGGGGAAAACCTGATGAGGTCCTGCGCCCGGAACATTTATTCGGTGCGCGTTTTTTTAAGGCCGCGCCAAAAGAAACCAGCGAGGCTTGCGAATTATGAGTTTATACGAAATTATTTTACAGCCTTTCGCTGATTACGGCTTTATGAAACGCGCCCTCGCTGGCTGTGTAATAATGGCAGTCAGCGGGGCACCCCTTGGTATATTTCTTGTGCTTCGGCGCATGACTTTGATGTGCGATGTCACTTCACATGCAATACTCCCCGGAGCTGCTATAGCCTTTCTTATCAGCGGACTGGCACTTTGGCCTATGACTCTGGGAGGGTTTATCGCCGGGCTTGCAGTAGCACTGGTTGCAGGTGTTATAACACGCGTTACCAACCTTAAAGAAGACGCAAGCTTTACCGCAGCCTATCTTACATCACTGGCTTTCGGCGTACTTATAATTTCGACAAAAAGCTCAAGCGTTGACCTGCTGCATATATTATTTGGCAATGTACTCGCAGTTGACAGAGATGCACTGATATTAGCAGCAAGCGTTGCAACCATCAGCCTGTTTTGCATGGCCATTATTTACCGTCCCCTTATAATTGAATGTTTCGATCCTACTTTCCTCAAATCCCGCAGAAGCCTTGGGGCTATCTATCACCAGCTATTTCTTATTCTGGTGGTGTTGAATATGGTGGCGTCATTTCAGATATTGGGCACACTAATGGCGGTTGGTATTATCATTCTGCCTGCAATAGCAACCCGCTTTTGGAGTAACGGTATAGATGTAGCCATCGCACTGGCTATTTTATTTGGCGCGGTATCGTCATTTATAGGGTTACTTCTTTCCTACCATTTCAGCCTCCCATCAGGGCCCGCTATAGTTCTGGTGGCAAGCTGCTGGTATATAATCTCAGTATTTATTGGAAGCTTTGGTGGCATATTAGTGCGCTTTTACCCGCGCAAGCACTTTCATATGGAGCATTGATATGAAGAAAATACTGGCTTCTGGCTTACTTTTTCTAACCTTGCTTCCCATACCAGTTTTAGCCAGCAGCAAACCACAAGTCATAGCCAGTTTCAGCATAATAGGCGATATGGCACATGAGATTGGTGGCGATAATATAAATATTAAAACCTTGGTCGGCACCAATGGCGATGCCCATGAATATTCCCCAACACCAACCGATGCTAAAATAATAGCAAGTGCTGATCTGGTGCTTGTAAACGGGCTAGGTTTTGAAGGCTGGATGGCAAGGCTGGTAAAATCGTCAGGCTATAAAGGCGAAGTGATAACATTAAGCAATGGCGTAAATGCTATAGATGGCGATCCGCATGCCTGGCAGGATCTGGCAAACGGGAAAATATACGCAGCCAATATCCGCGATGCTCTTATAAAAATAGATGAGGCCCATACTGCAAAATATAATGCAAATGCTGCCGCTTATATAAAAAAACTTGATGAACTGGATAGTTGGGTAAAAGTTAGAACAGCAGAAATTCCGCCGGAAAAGCGTAGCGTAATAAGTACTCATGATGCTTTTGGTTATTTCTCGCGTGCTTACGGAATTAATTTTATAGCCCCACAGGGTATAAGCACACAATCACAGGCCTCTGGTATCAATATGGCAAAACTCATAGATCAGATACGCTCAAGTAAAATCTCTGTGGTATTTTTAGAAAACATGATAGATCCCAGACTTATGAAACAGCTGGAAACTGACGCTGGCGCACATATCGGAGGCACGCTATATTCCGATTCCCTCTCAGAGGCTGGTGAAGCAGCACCAACATATATTTCTATGTTCAAACATAACGTGCAGGTATTAATAGAAGCGATACAAAAAACCAAGTGAGGCAATATGAAAACCAAAAGCTCCACTATTTCAACAAATGGCAAGATAGTTCTGGCATTACTCAAAAAGAGTAAAAAACCGCTCACTGCTTACGATATACTAAGCAAGCTAAAAAACTCCACCATAAAAGCCCCGCAGACAGTATACCGTGCATTGGATTCACTAGAAGAGCTGGGGCTTATCCACCGCATACAGTCTCTTGGCGCCTTTATAGCGTGCCATAGCGAGGAAGAAGACCACGGCAAACAATTTGCCGTATGCCGGATATGCAATAATGTAATTGAATTGCATGACCACCGCATCTGCGGCTTTACCAAAGAAATAGGTACAAAAATAAAATTTACTATCGAGCGTGAAATGCTTGAACTAATTGGCGTATGCGAATCTTGTGAGAAATATAATTCTGGAAGCAATTAAAAACTTTTCTTAAAACTAAAGACAAGCCCGCCGCCCAAATCTCTGCTTATAGGGGGAAGAGCATTAAGCTGTACGCCCATCCCTGATGGCACATGTTCCATTGTAAAAAATACACTTGGCAGCTCAGTTATCTTATTACCTAATTGACGTAATGCCGCATCATCAGCAACATTACCATTACGCGTATAATCAACCCATCCTGAGGCAGTACCAAGGCTGCCGCTGAATTTGCCATCCCCTTCAAATGCCTTCTGCGGTAAGGGTTTAGTATATTTATTGTCGGATTCGCTCATAGATCACAAAATAGTTAATGATTGTTATTAATTTAACGCATTATTGAAATCTTTGCAAATATATATTACAAAATCACATAATATATAAGCTTTACATAGCTTATACAGCCTTACTAATTCAATTATATACCTCTCTAACTATGCCACGCTGCTGTTATGACATTTTGCAGTGTTGCATCGGTTGGCATAGTGGATGTGGTTTGCGGGTTGAAGCCCGGATGTGCGGTTCCGTAACTTGCCATTGCCGATACCAGCTGCGCCACCTGCCCATCGAGCTTTAAACCATCGGACGTATTAAAGCTTGCCACCTGGGCGCTGGCGTTTGCACCATACCAGCCTGCGATGGTGATGGTGTTGGTAGTGCCCAGCAGGTCAACG
>CAUJHR010000006.1 GCA_963205195.1 Pseudomonadota bacterium
CTGATGCCATAACCCCCGAATGTGTATAGGGAATTTTAAGTATCTCCAGCAGTCCTTGTATGCAGCCATCCTCACCATAGCGCCCATGCAGAGCATTGAAAACTACATCAGGCTTTTCGAGTTTCAAAACTTCGGCAATATCGGGCGCAACGTCAATTTCAGTGACTTTATATCCAAGTTCGCGCAAAGCCTTTGCACAGGCCGCACCACTTGCCAGCGAAACTTCACGCTCCGCCGACCACCCACCTTTTAATACCGCAACATGTTTTGTGATACGCGCCTCATTTTATGGTTAAACCACCAGTAAAATGAGCCATAATTGGAAAAATGTAAAGCTACTTTGGCTATTATGATATGTCATTGCGAGGAGCGTAAGCGACGTGGCAATCCATTCATTGTTATACAGCTGGATTGCTTCAGCTGTGTCTCGCAATGGCGAACTATAAAATACGTATACGAACTGCTACCGTTTTCCAATTCTTTTAATTTCCCACTCCAGCATAATCCCTGTTTTTTCAAACACCCGTTTTATAACTTCTTCGCCCAATCCTTCAAGGTCGGCGGCAGTTGCGTTTCCATTATTGATAAGGAAATTGCAGTGCATAGTGGAAACCTGTGCATCGCCGCGTGCAAGACCGCGGCATCCGGCCTTGTCTATCAGTTCCCACGCCTTATGCCCCGGCGGGTTTTTGAAGGTGCTTCCCCCTGTGCGTGTGCGTATTGGCTGGGTTTCTTCCCGCTTACGGCTTATTTCTTCTATCTTTACAGCAATATCATTACTGTCACCCGGCTCGCCGCGCAAAATTACACTCGTCACAATCGCCCCGCCCGGCAAATTACTATTGCGGTAAACAAACCCTATCTCAGCATTGCTCAAACGCCTTATATCGCCATTGCGTTTTACTATTTCCGCCTCCACCAGCACCTGAGAAATATCGCGGCCATATGCGCCAGCGTTCATGCGTACCGCGCCGCCGATAGTTCCCGGTATACCGCTTAGGAATTCCAGCCCGCCAATGGCATTTTCGGCGGCCAGCAATGAAACATTGATGTCGAGCATCCCCGCCCCCACAGAGATAGTCATTGGTCTCTGGTCATTAGTCATTGGTTGATTTTTTTCATGACACGTGACCCATGACCCATGACATTCTACATTAGTAAAGCCCCGCCCCAGCTTTATAACAACACCATCCACCCCGCCGTCGCGCACTATCACATTCGAGCCGACACCAAGCACAGTGACGGGTATCTCAGCGGGGAGCTGCCTTAAAAAATCTGAAAGATCCTGTGTATTTTCCGGGCGGAACAGATACTGGGCATTGCCGCCCACCCTCAGCCAATTGGTTTTGGAAAGGTCAGCACTCTGCCGCACGCGGGAAAGCAGTTCGGGTTTAAGGCTTATGGCTTGTGGCTTAAGAGATAAATCCATATTTACATTTCTTGCTCAATTTCTTCAATGAAACTTTCCAAAGAATAGTTAGCAATTCCGCTTTCTTCACCTTCAACTAGAGCCTTATTAAGCGCAGAAATTTTAAGCCCTCTTTCTTTCAATAAAACTTCATCCAAATTAATCATAATCCTGAAACCCGAATCCTGGCTCCTGAATCCTCTAATTCCTTTGGAAGCGCATACGCCCATTTACTTATAGACCCGGCACCAAGACACACGACCATATCACCGGATTTTGCAACCGAGCTCACAAGCCGTGCAAGTTCATCCGGCGCAGGCAGCCGCAGCACATGGCGATGACCGGCCCCGCGCAAACCATCCGCCAGACTATCAGCAGAAACTCCTTCGATAGCTTCTTCACCAGCGGCATATATATCGCAAACTATTACCGTATCTGCATCATTGAAACATGTGCAGAAATCGGCAAACAGGTCATGCACTCGGCTGTAGCGGTGCGGCTGCACCACAGCAATAACCTTGCCCCCGGCATGTGCCTGCGCGTCGCGTGCGGCCTTAAGCGTTGCAGCAATTTCTACCGGGTGGTGGCCGTAATCATCAATAACCGTTATGCCGTTTGCCACCCCGGTTTTGGTAAAACGGCGTTTCACACCCTCGAATTTATTTAGCGCGCTGATAAGTGTTTCATCATTAAGCCCCAGCTCCTGTGCAATAGCAATTGCCGCCAGCGCATTGCGGACATTATGCTGCCCGTGCATAGAAAGCAGTACGTCTTTTATCACCCTTGCCTTTTCACCCGCCCGCGCCGCGATTTCAATGTCGAATATTTCACCATCAGCAGTCGAGCGTATATTAGTTGCACGTATATCAGCCTGCGGATTGGTTCCATAAGTTATAAAGCGGCGGTCATGCACCTTTGCCGCCAACGCCTGCACTTCCGGATGGTCGGTGCAGAGCACCGCAAAACCATAGAAAGGCAGGTTGGTCAGGAACGACTGGTAAGCCGCCTTCGCCGCATCGAACGAGCCGTAATGGTCAAGATGCTCCGGGTCGATATTGGTAACAATCGCAATAGTCGCCGGAAGCCTGGTAAAACTTCCGTCCGACTCGTCAGCCTCCACCACCATCCACTCACCAGCCCCCAAATAGGCATTAGTTCCGCGTGCGTTTATGATACCGCCATTAATTACTGTAGGCTTCATCTGACCTGCTTCTAAAATAGCTGCCGTAAGCGCAGTAGTTGTGGTTTTTCCGTGTGTACCGGCAACCGCGATTGATATTTTAAGGCGCATGAGTTCAGCAAGCATTTCCGCACGTTTAACCACCGGAAGCCGTGCCGCCCGCGCTGCCACCAGCTCCGGGTTATCTGCTTTAATAGCAGAGGAAACCACTACCACTGAAGCTTCCGTAACATGCTCCTGTGCATGCCCGATAAATACAGGAATTCCGTATTTAACAAGCCTTTCAGTGTTATAGCTGGCTGCCGAATCCGAGCCCTGAACCTTATAGCCCAGATTGTGCAGGACTTCGGCAATTCCACTCATGCCAATGCCGCCAATGCCAATAAAATGAATAATTCCAACACTTAATGGCATCTGGTGGGAAATGGGGAGAGATTTCATATTCATGCGCTAACTTTCAGAAAAAGCAATTGTAACAATATCTTAATATTTAAACGTGGATTTTTTTACTATATTACCCTGTATTCTATTACACAACAGCTTATGCATTAAAAATAATTGAAAGGTTTTTATGACTCAATTATCTGAGCAGGAAATAGTAAATATCAAAGCCTTTATTGACAATTTAACTGCAGCAAAAAAGCACGATAGTTTGAATGATCTTACTGCTGAGAAACTTAAGGCAAGAATATATTCTATTGCAGAAAGCGATAAAAATAAAAACAATAAAATTGACCCCACGGAAGCCATCCCCCTTATACAGGGCATCCTCAGCACAAACCCCTCCGGCGATAAAATACTTCATGGTTTGTGTGAACGCGCAGCAATTGATGATGAAGCTGGAAAAAACTCCAAGGATGTAATTATAGCTAGTGCAGCAAAAGCAGAAAGCCATATTAATTTCATTCGAGAAATCGCAAAAGCGACTCAAAAAGGTATGAAAACACCTGAAGCTGCAATTGAATCCTACAGGTTCATGGAATTGGGTACTACTGACCAAGGCTTAAGAAGCTATGTGGATAAAGCCAATAAAGAAATTTCAGTAGCTATGTCTGAGCAAATAAGTGAAATACTGAAAAAAGACAAATCATTAACTGATAAAGCTGCAAACTTGCCAGATACTACATATCTCAGGACATTAGACGCCGACAACATTTGCATAGGCGTAAACAAAAGGGGTATTGGCAGAAGTATATAGTAATTAACTATACCTTAAGCACCATCTCAGCAAGCTTCTGGGCAGAATTTTCTGCCCCTAGCTTCTTGGCATTTTCTGCAGCTTTTGTAAGAGTATCAGGCGCAGTTATGAAAGCTTCAAGGCGTGCCGCAAGCGATTGCGCGGTAAAGCCATTCTGGTTCATCACCCAGCCTCCGCCGACGTCTTCAAAAGCATTGGCATTATAATATTGGTGGTTATCCATTGAGGTAGGAAGCGGCACGAGTATCGCAGGCCTCCCCGAAACCGCCAGTTCAAAAATAGTGGATGCACCAGAGCGCGCAATTACAAGGTGCGCCCCTGCAAGCCTTGTCGGAAGGTCAACGAAAAATGCGGCAACATCAGCATTTATACCAAGCTCTTTATATGCCTCACGGGTGGCTGCCACATCGCTTTCCCTGCATTGCTGGTCAACCCTGATTCGTGCACGTAAACTTTCTGGCAAAAGAGCTATCGCAGCAGGCACAACCTGGCTGAAGATGGTCGCACCCTGGCTTCCGCCGGTTACTAAAATATTCACCTTGCCGTCCTGCTGCAAACCTGAATATGGCAGGTTACGCAAAGCTTTCACACTGGCGCGCACCGGGTTACCGGTAACCACAATTTTACCCTTATCCTTATCTTCCATCATCAAAGTATTTGGAAAAGATGTAGCGATATGCTGCACCCTCCCCGCAAGCAGGCGGTTGGCGCGCCCCAGCACTGAATTCTGCTCGTGGATAATAGTTGGTATATGTAAAATAGACGCCGCGAATAAAGTCGGGAATGATGGATAACCGCCAAACCCGATAACAACTGCTGGTTTCAGGCGGCGAAGCAGCATAAATGCCTGCACCATACCCGCTGCCAGCCCAGCCACACCGAATATTTTTTTAATCAGAGATCCTGCAACCGTCCCGGTGCGGATAGTGCGCGTCTGCACCTGTGAAAGCGCGCCTGTCTTGAAATTCGCAAAGCGCTTATCAGTAATCAGCACAATTTTGTGCGAGCTGACAAGCAGCACCTCGGCAAGCGCCTCCGCCGGGAAAACATGTCCGCCCGTCCCTCCGGTTGCAAGTACAATTAGTTTCTGGTTATTATTTTGTGTCATGGATATTTAATGTTCTAGCTCGTTAACTACAATTTTTTAGAAATTCTACAATAAACACCAATACCACCAGTATCTGAAAAGGAGAAAATATTTTATATAATTTGCTTGCTCTGGCCCCCCTTATACTTAGCCATCCAAGCCCCATCAAAGCCATAAAAAAAGCTATGCCGCCCAGTATAACAAAATTTGAAGCCTTACGAGAGGTGCACCCACTGTCAGGAACATAATAAATCCATATGACAAAATGAATAACAACAAATGCTATTGATATCAAATCAAGCAATATCTTACAAATCGTAAACGGCTTTTCATGGAACTCTAAATATTGCGATAGCAAACCTTTTTGATTCATTTCAGTTATCTTTTATTCTTACTTTTAGAAGTTTTCCATATTCCCCAGATACTAATCAAAGCCCAGCATGTTTCAAGTATAAAGGCTGGCAAATTCCAATTTATGGATAAGGAAAAAATCAAAAGCAAAGACCCGGCAAGATTGAGCAGCAAATAGCTCATCTGGTTGTGCGCCACCACTTCCTTCTGCAATAAAAAATACGCAAGCAGGAAACACACCACCCCGACATTGCCTAATATATCACCCAGCAGTTCCATTTCTTCCTATCCTTGTCATACTAAATTATATTAGTTGCATAAACTCGCTGTAGCGTGTGCAAGCAGATTGCTAGCTACAGTAGAGTTTTATTTCTTCCCAAACCTTTTCCTAGTGAGCGCCAGCATCATCCCCATCCCCAGCGCAATCGCCACCACTGAAGAACCACCATAACTGAGAAACGGCAGCGTCATGCCTTTTGCGGGAAATAAATTCACTGCCACACCCATATTTATCACCGCCTGCATCCCGAACTGGGTTACGATCCCTGCCACCGCCAGCACTATGAACAGGTCGCTTTCCTTCCATACGCGATGAAGTGCGCGCAGCACGACAAACGCGAACAGGCAGAGAATTACCAGGCACACAACCGCTCCGAATTCCTCACCCGCCACTGCAAAAATAAAATCGGTATGCGAATCGGGAAGGAACTGCTTTACCTCGCCCTCACCGGGACCGCGCCCGAAAATCCCGCCATTGCGGAAGGCTTCGAGCGATTTTGCTATCTGGTAATTATCGCCCGCAGCGGGGTCTAGGAAGCTATTAACACGCTTGGCCACATGCGGAAATATGTGGTATGCGCCCACCGCACCCGCAATGCCCATGAAGATAATAATAATTACCCACAACATCGGCAATCCAGCAAGGAAAAGCTGGAACGCCCACATTATACTTACTGTAATTGTCATCCCCAGGTCAGGCTGCACCAGCAATAGCAGCACCACCAGCACATACAGCCCGATAGCAACGCGGTATCCGGGAAAATCAACGCGCCTCTGGCTTTCCGAACATATCCAGGCAATAACCACAGCAAAAAACGGCTTCATGAATTCCGACGGCTGCACAGAAATTCCAAGTAAATTTATCCAGCGGTGTGCGCCCTTGGTCTGTTCCGAAAACAGCGGCACCAGCATCATAAGGAAAATGCTGCCAGCCAAGCCAAGCGTTGCAAGGCGGCGTATCATCACCGGTGAGAACATTGAAGTTATTATCATGGCGATAACGCCGATGAACAGGAACATATAATGTTTATGCACGAAATAAAACGGCGGCAGCTCCAGCCTCTTTGCTACCGGCGGGCTTCCCGCAACAACAAGCACAAGGCCAATGGCCATTATAAGCAGAAGCACAAGCAGGTTGACCTTGTCAATGGTCCACCACCAACGTCCAATAGTGCTTGTATTCGTGCGGTCAAGACGCATTGGCTAATTCCTCCACCAACTCACAGAACACATCTCCGCGATGCTCGAAGCTTTTGAACTGGTCAAACGACGCACAGGCGGGCGATAATAAAACCACATCACCTTCCTTTGCCATCTCCGCCGCTTTTTTCACTGCCACTTCCAGAGTTCCGCACTGGGTGTATGCGACTTTTCCTTCCAGAGTTTTTGCAAATTCACCTGCCGCTTCACCAATCAAAAAAGCATGTGCGATATTTGAGAAATATTTACCAAGGCTTGAAATCCCACCCTCTTTTGGCTTGCCACCTGCTATCCATAAAATATTCTGATACGGCGCGAGCGCGTTGGCAGTTGCGTCCGCATTGGTGGCCTTGCTGTCATTGATGAAGCGCACGCCGTTTATATTTGCAACCAGTTGCAAACGGTGGCGAAGCCCGCCAAAGCTTTTCATGGCCGCATAAATTTTATCTGCATCAACACCGCATGCCTTGCAAGCAGCATAAGCCGCCGCCGCATTCTGCCAGTTATGCCGCCCGGTAAGAGCTACTATAGGATTCAGGTTCCAGGATTCAGGATTCAGCATATCATGCAAAATCCCATCTTTTACATATACGCCATCTTTAAGCTCATTTTGGCTGGACACGGGAATAACCTTACTTCCCTGAATCCCGAATCCCGAATCCCGAATCCCTCTTGTATACTCATCATCCACTGCGACCACCGCAACATCGCCCGCACCCTGGCGCTCGAATATATGTTTTTTTGCAGCGATATAACCCGCCATGTCGCCATGCCTGTCAATATGGTCTGGCGTGATATTCAGCAGCAGCGCAACATTGAAACGCGCAGTGCGTACAAGGTCGAGCTGGTAAGATGACATCTCGATAACATAAACCCCATCTTTGCCAAGCGGTTCCAGTGCCAGCGCTGGCGTGCCGAGATTGCCTCCCACCTGAACATTCACTCCCGCTTCACTCAATATATGCCCGATAAGCGTAGTGGTTGTCGATTTTCCATTAGTTCCGGTAATGCCCACAAGTTTTGCCTGCGGACAGGCGCGCGCAAGCAATTCCACTTCGCCGATAACCGGCACATTATGTTTTTTAGCAAGTTCCACCACAGCATGCGGCTTCGGATGCGTAAGCGGAACACCGGGGCTTAGTACTAATGCCTTAATTTCTTTCCAGTCCCACTGCGAGAATGGATGACAGATGACGGATGACGGAAAATTACTTGTCATCCGTCCTCCGCCCTCTGCCATCCTATCATCCCACGCATACACTTCCGCACCGCCAGCAGCCAGCGCAGCAACTGCCGCCTCGCCTGCCTTACCCAGTCCAAAAACCCCGACCTTCTGCCCTTTATATTCCGCTACCGTAATCATATTTTTACTAACTTCCCATCTGGCAAAAGTTTATAGTTGCTGTAACATTTAAAATTCCTTGTAAGCGACTCTCCCCCTAAAAAGAAATTCTTCTCTGAATAACTCCAGAAAAACATTTTTCCATCCTCAGTAAAAATTGCATGCGGGGTAAATTGAAACTCCTTTCCTACTTCTTTTATAGAAGTAAGAAATGTATTAATACTAATACAGTCAGGGTTATGTCCTATCAATGCCTTACTTATTAGATCTTCTTTATAATAATCGCCGGATATTAAAAACGTAGCAAGGAATAAACCATTAAATAAAATAGGAACAAGTTGTTTATTGATACGTTTATATAATTTTGGAAATAACAAACATAGAACTATAACCACAGCTACAGCACACAAAGAAACACCAAAAGGTATAGATAAAAATTCATTAATTTCTTTTTTGCGAGGGATAAAAAAAGGTAAAATGGGAGGAAAAACAAACCCGAATGCATACCAATTATCCAAGAAAAAATACGAAAATATTATCCAGAATAAATAGCTATTCCTTATCAATGGAGGAGCCTTAAAAGATACAACAAAAGTTATTATAGCTAAAATAATAACTAAAATTGCTATAGCAATTAAATACATTTCACCTAACCTTCAGCGTAGCAAGTCCAAGCAGCGCAAAGATACAGGCCACTATCCAGAAACGTATCACCACCTTCGATTCCGACCAGCCTATTTTTTCGAAATGGTGGTGTATTGGCGCCATTTTGAACACACGCTTGCCGCGTGTTTTGAATGATACCACTTGTATGATGACCGACAGCGCCTCCACCACGAACAACCCGCCGATTATTGCAAGCACTATCTCGTGCTTACATATCACGCTCACCGCCCCCAAAGCCCCGCCCAAGGCAAGGCTACCGGTGTCACCCATGAACACTTCGGCAGGTTGCGCGTTGAACCACAAAAACCCAAGGCTTGCCCCCACAAGTGCCGCACAGAAAACCGAAAGCTCACCCGCCCCAGTCACAAAATTAAGTTGCAGGTAAGCCGAAAAATCCACACGCCCTATAAGGTAGCATATTAGCGCGAAACACCCGGCAACTATCATTATCGGAACAATAGCCAGCCCATCCAGCCCGTCAGTCAGGTTAACCGCGTTCGATGCGCCGATCATAACGATCATCACGAACGGAATATATAATATCCCGGCATCTATCAGCACATTTTTAAAGAACGGCACGGCAATATGGCTGCCAAGCGCAGGCGTTGCCGCCATCTGTATCATGATCGCCGCCGCCAGCGAAAACACCGCCTGCCCGATCATTTTTTTGCGCGAGGAAAGCCCTTTGCTGTTGCGCTTGGTGAGTTTCAAATAATCATCAAAAAACCCGATAAGCCCGAAGCTCAGCATCACGAACAGCACTATCCACATATACTGGTTTTTAAGGTCAGACCATAAAAGTGTCGAAAGCGTAACTGAAATAAGTATCATCAGTCCACCCATGGTCGGCGTGCCTTTTTTGGTAACTAAGTGGCTCTCCGGCCCGTCAAGGCGGATCGGCTGCCCCTCGGCCTGCTTTGATTTAAGCCAAGCGATAACTTTCGGGCCTATATAAAAACTAAGCAGTAATGCAGTGAACACCGCGCCACCGCTGCGGAAAGTGATATAGCGCAAAATGTTGAACAGCGAATTATGCTCAGCAAGCAGGTTATATAGCATCTTTAAATCTTCCCTTTTCTATTAAATCATTTGCAAGCACATACATTTTGCTACCGTGCGAGCCTTTTATCAATATCACGTCGTCCTTTGCAAAAACATCATTCACAATTGCGCCAAGCGAAGCAGCATCGGGCACATGTGCGCCGCGCATATCCGCAGGCAGTTCATCATGCAGATTCTGCATCAATTTCCCCGCGCTATATATTTTATCAAACCCCTGCGCCTGCAGATCAGACGCCAACCCAGCGTGTATTTCTGGCGATTGCTCACCCAACTCCAGCATATCACCAAGCAGAGCGATCTTGCGGCCTTTTTTTCCCTGCGCCTGCCACACTTCATTTGTTTTGGCAAAGGCAGCGCGCATGCTGGCCGGGCTTGCGTTATAGCTGTCATTGATAAGCAGGGCCGTGCCATTTTTTGCAGTAATTTGCACCACCCGTCCCCTGCCCTCAACTTCCGAAAAATTTGCAAGTGCAGCAGCAGATTTTGCAACATCCAGCCCAAGCGCATGGACTGCGGCCAACACCGATAACGATATAAGCGCCCAATGCCGCCCCGTTGCCGCGATTATGTAATCAATCTTTTCACCTTTTATATTTGCCGAAACTTCGCAGCCAGAAATGGTCGGCTTATATGAAAGCAAGCGGCAGTCAGCTTTTGCATCAGCACCAAATGTAATTGCGCTTGAGCGAAAGTTTAAAAAGTATGGCTGGTCAGCATTTATGATGGCAACACCGCCATTTTCCAATCCTTCGAATATCTCGCCCTTGGCTTTAGCGATTTCATCAATTGACGCGAAAAACTCCATATGCACCGCTTCGACATTGGAAATAAGTGCTATATTCGGGCGCACCATTTTAGTCAGGTGTAAAATCTCCCCTGCGTGGTTCATACCCATTTCAAAAACGCCGTACTCAGAATCCAGCGGCAGATTAGCAAGATTTAGCGGCGTTCCGATATGGTTATTGTAATTTCCGCTTGTAGCATAAGTTTTACCATGCACCGATAATGCAAGCCGCAGCATTTCCTTGGTGGAAGTTTTACCTACACTCCCGGTAACGCCGATGATTTTAGCCTTGCTGCGTGCGCGGTTATATTTCGCCAGATCATCAAGCGCCCTGAACGTATCCGCAACTACAAGCTGGTTGCCGCCAATTGCGAGTTTTTTTTCAACAACGGCAGCAATAGCACCAGCAGCAAAAGCCTGCTGCACGTAATCATGCCCATCAACCCGCTCACCTTTAATGGCAACGAATAAATCTCCGGGCTGCACCTTGCGGCTGTCTATCTCCACCCGCCACGCGCACCATTCGCCGTTAGGAACACCGCCCGTAGCTTTGACAAGGTCTAACACAGGCCATAAAGCGCTCATTCTATAACACCTTGCTTCCATGCGGCATCGCGTGCAACTTCCGCATCATCGAACGGCAGACTTTTATCATCTATGATCTGCATTTTTTCATGTCCCTTACCCGCGATCACCAAAACATCACCTTCTTGCAATTGCCCTATGGCAAGATAAATCGCCTGCGCCCTATCCGCAACCTCTTTGCACGATTTTTTGCCAGCGCAGCCTTCCATAACAGCAGCGCGGATAGAAGCCGGATTTTCACTGCGCGGGTTGTCGTCAGTTATCAATGAATTATCGGCAAGTTCTGCCGCTATTTTGCCCATCAGCGGGCGCTTGCCATGGTCGCGGTCACCTCCGCAGCCAAACACCACATGCAATTTATTTTTTGTGTGCGGGCGCAGCGTATTTAAAATATTGGCCAGAGCCAGAGGCGTGTGCGCGTAATCAATGAACACCACCGCGCCGTTCTTAAGCGCCACCACCTGTTCCAGCCTCCCACAAACACCTTTGAGCTTTGCGATATTAGAAACAGTTTTTTCCAAATCAGCGCCGCAGCCAACTGCCAGCCCCAACGCCGCCAATATATTCATCACCTGGAATTCACCAAACAGCGGCACTTTTATTTCATATTTCCTGCCAAATAATGTAAGCGTTACTTCCTGACCATGCTGGTTTGGCATTATTGAATTTATGGAGAATTGCTCTCCATTTTTCCCAAACGAAATTATTTTATGTCCGCGCCCGCAGCAGATTTTTTTAAGCCCTGGAAACTTTTTATCGTCAGCATTTAAAACCGCCGTCCCGCCCTCTGGCAGCAATTCGGAAAACAACCGCGATTTTGCTGCGAAATATGCCTCTTCGGTTTTATGGTAATCTAGATGGTCGCGGGCGATATTGGTAAATGCCGCCGCCTTTAATTGCACCCCATCTAGCCTGTATTGCGCCAGCCCATGGCTCGATGCTTCCATCGCCACATTTTCTATGCCGGATATTTTCATCTGCGAAAGCATGGAAGCAAGCGTCACCGGGTCTGGCGTTGTAAGTGTGCCTGGATAAAGGTTTTCTCCCTCGCCGGAAATCACCCCGATAGTGCCGACAGACGCCGATTTTTCGCCCGTAAGGAACATAAGCTGGCGGAAGAAATCAGCCGTGGATGTTTTGCCGTCAGTACCCGTTACCGCCACTATATTCTTTGGCTGTGCGCCGTAAAACGCCGCCGCAATTTTCGCCAGCGCCAACCTCGCGTTTTCTACATATACAATGTTTTCCTGAATCCCGGATCCTGAACCTTGCTCCCTTACTATAGCAGCCGCGCCATTTTGTTCCGCATCTGGAATGAAATCGGCACCGTCAACTTTTTCTCCTTTGACCGCAACAAATATAAACCCCGGCTTCACCTTGGAAGAGTCAGTTGTGATGCCAGTTACTTCAGGATTCAGGATTCGGGATTCAGGATTCGGGAATATTCCCTCTAATAATTCAAGCAGCTTCATAATAAACTCGCTGCCAGTTTAGTACTGTCATTCCCGCGTAGGCGGGAATCTATAATGATTCTTGCCGCAGCCTTAATAGAGATCCCCGCCTTCGCGGGGATGACAAAAAATTTGCTACCCTTATACCCGAATCCCGAATCCTGACCACTCTTAGTAATTAACTGCACTGATATACCTCTTATCCATCATAGGACTGGCATACGAAGCTGGTTTTTTATTTTTTTCGTTCTTTTCATTTTCCACCCAGTATTTCTCCGCATCATCTTCTGGCACGTTGTAGCGCGGTTTTATTCCCAGCATCGGCCCCATCTGGGCGATCACCTTGGAAACCACCGGCGCTGCTATCCACGCGCCCGTTGCAAAGCCATAGGTAGATTTATCGCCCTTTGGTTCATCGATCATAACTAGCACAAGATATTCAGGGTCATCAACCGGAAATGCGGCTATGAAGGAAACAAGCTTAGCGTTGGGATTATATTTGCCGCCTGATTGCACTTTTTCGGCTGTCCCGGTTTTGCCCCCCACACGATACCCCGCGATATTGGCGCTGGAGCCGGTTCCACGGTCAACTACAAGGCGCATAAGCCTGCGTATATTTTCCGAGGTTTTTTCACTCACAATACGCACGCCCTTTGATCTCCCCCTGTTGCCGTCTTTTAACATGGTCAGGTGCTCCATTGTACCGCCATTTACCAGCGTGGAAATTCCCTGTACAAGGTGCAGCGGTGTAACCGATATCCCATGACCGTAAGAAATTGTCGCAACATTTATATCTTTCCATTCATCAGGGAATTGCGGTGCGGCTTTCTCAGGGAATTCAATATCTACCGGCTTAAGCATTCCTATCTTATCTAGAAATTCCCGCTGTTTTTTGCCGCCCACATCAAGCGCCATTTTCGCCGTGCCGATATTGGAAGAATAAGCGTATATCTCAGGAACAGTCAGGAAACGAGCCTCCGGATGGGCATCATGAATTGTAAATTTGCCAAGCTTGAATGGCTTGGTGGCATCATAGCCGCCGCGTATGCTGGTAGCACCAGAGTCCATACCAAGCGCCATGGTGAATGTCTTGAAGGTAGATCCCATTTCATATGCGCCAAGCGTTGCGCGGTTGAAGCGTGCTGAAATATCATCCTTGGCTTTTGCGTTAGGGTCAAAATCAGGAAGCGATACCATCGAGAGCAATTCGCCAGATTTAACATCCAGTATAACCCCGGTTGCCCCGATAGCATTGAATTCATTTACGGTCTTGAGCATTTCGCTTCTCAGCATGGATTGCAGGCGCACATCCACAGAGAGTGTGATTGGTTCGCTATTTTGTGTAGGTTCACGAAGCCTGCGGTCATACTGGCGCTCTATTCCTGCAAGCCCTTTATTATCCTGGCCGACATAACCAAGCATATGCGAAAGCACGTTGCCGTAAGGATAAACCCTGCGCTCCTCAGGCTGGAAATAAAGCCCTGGTATTCCCAGCGCATTCACCTGGTATTGTTCCTTGGGTGTCAGGTTGCGTTTTATCCATACAAAGGTCTTACCGCTTTTCAAGCGCCTAAGCAGGATCTTTTCGTCCATTACCAGTAATTGCGCCAGCTTATGCGCGGCATCATTTGCATCCTTGATCTCCTTAGGATTTACGAATACCGAAGCGGTCATCAGGCTGGTTGCAAGCAGCACACCGTTACGGTCAACAATATCACCGCGTGCAAGCGGCGATTCGCTACTTTTAAGCTCCACCTCCTCGCCCTCATTTTCATTGTCATCATCAAAGATTTTAACTGTCATAGCCTTAGGGTTCTTTATAACAGCAACCTCGATCATACGCACACTTATGCTTGCGAAACAAAGCACGAAAAAAAACCCGACGCATAACATGCGTACACGGCTTTGCTCGATGATCCTTTTACCAGTGCTTTCATTAATGATGATTTTTGTGGATTTCTGCACTGCCCCACTCATCTCTGCGTAGGGCCGCGGTAAGATGCAAGATTAGAGCGCATGTCGCCGTTATCAGCAATGGCAACCGCCTGCTTATGGAAGGAGATGGCCTCTATTTCAGCCACCTGGTCAACTGTTACATTTTTTCCTTTGAGATACTTATCTGCAAGTTTCCGTAAATTTTCTGGGCGGTTGAGATATGCCCATTCAGCAGCTTCCACATGCAGCATTTCCCTCTCCTGCGCCATACGCTGGCTGGCGTCTGCCACCTGCGCTTTCAATGATTGCACCTCATATTTCACGCGGTAAAGCATAAACGCGGCACCAACTATAACAACAGCCCAGAATGCAAGAAGGTACAGGCGGTTCATTGCATAACTCCTTCGCTTCTGGTCATCATACGCATGGTAGCGCTGCGGGCACGGGGATTTTTTTCCAGTTCCGCGCTGGAAGCTTTAAGTTTTTCCGGCTTGGGCAGGAAAAAAGCGGGAGCATCCGCAAGTGCTGGCTTATTGCTAAGCTCCGGCACATGGCGCGAATGCTCCCCAAGCTTACCACAACGGGAGTGGGTAAAACGTTTGACGATACGGTCTTCCAGCGAATGGAAGCTTACCACTACCAGCCGCCCGCCCTTTCCAAGCAGTTTCTCGGAAGCGGCAAGGCCGGATTCTATCGCCTCAAATTCTTTATTTATAAATATACGCAGCCCCTGGAAACTGCGGGTAGCCGGGTCACTCTTTCCAGGCTTTCCAGGCAGTGCTGCGCGGATGATTTCCGCAAGCTGCACAGTGTGCGTAATAGGCTGCAATTCACGTGCGGCAACTATAGCCCGCGCCACACGCCGCGCCATTTTTTCCTCGCCGTAATAATAAAAAATATCCGCAAGCTCATCTACGCCTGCGTTATTTACAACATCCTCAGCATTCGCGCCTTCTTGCGACATACGCATATCCAGCTTGCCATCGCTGCGGAAGGAAAAACCACGCTCAGCAATATCAAGCTGCATCGAAGAAACACCAAGGTCTAATACGATTCCGTCAACACTGGTTATCCCACGCGTAGCAAGCAGGCTGCACATATCGGCGAAATTTCCAAGTATCCATACGAAGCGGTTGGGAAATTCCTGCATCAGAATTTCAGCGAATTTTTTAGTGCTGGGGTCGCGGTCAATAGCATATACATGGCAATTGGCGGAGCTTAATATTGCGCGGCTATATCCGCCTGCGCCAAAAGTTCCGTCTATATATATACCGCCATCCTTTGGCGCGAGCCAGCCTAGCATTTCGTTGAGCATTACGGGTGCGTGCGCCTCTTCCGACTTTCTTCCTGAATCCTGAATCCCGAATCCTGAACCCTGCGCTTTCATGACACCGGCCCTTTCATCATGAAGCGTTTTTCCTTAACCAAATTGCGTGCACGTTTTGCGTAAGCGGCAAATGCCTTCGGCTCCCATATTTCAAAAACTTCACCCTTGCCTACAAAGGTAGCTTCTTCTTTAAGTCCTGCCGCTTCCATCAATTGTTCGGTAAGCAATATCCTGCCGTCAGAATCAAATGAAAGCTGCACTGATTCCCCAAACAGCGAGTTTACAAATGCGTCACGTTCTTCCGAATAAGGATCTAGGCTTTCCATACGTTCATTTAGTTTTATTATCCTGCTCATTCCACAAGCCTCGATGCAATTATTTATCGGCGACTGGTAGGCAACCACCCCTTGAAAGTCATTCGCAAGCACCTTTGATGCAAGCACAGCCCTAAACTGTGCAGGTACGGAAACCCTACCTTTTTTATCTATACGGTTATGGAATGTTGATAAAAAAATCATTATAAACAGCTAGTTAGGGTTTCATCATGGGATTTCATGGGTTTTTATGGGATTACATGGGAATTTATACTCCTTTTATGGGACAGTCAACCATTTTGATGCTCTGAACACACAAAAACAGTCAAAGCCGGAGCATTTGATGCCGATCAAAACTATCAAGTTTATTTTGGAAAATTAGGAAATTAGATCTAAACCCTTACGTGCCCGGTATGCTCTTCGTTTTTTACCCTATCGGTAAAAGCTACATTCTGTTCTACTACAGATGTTTTGCGCCCGGTTTTATTTGGCTCATTTATATTTTGCGATGAATTGCGCTCATCAATTATGCCTTGGGCAAAATTCCTTGAATTTTTATTATTACCATCATCACCAAAAGGATTAGGTGCAACCGGGTTAAGCTCATACACTGTGTCAGCAACCTTGCTTTTTTTACCAAAATGCTCAGCCACAAACCTGCTGAACACATAAGTTACGCTAGCGGTTATTATCGTTCCAAGCGCATCAAAAGCCAGCAAATTAGCCCATCTATTAACTTTGATCTTGTTGTCAGCAGGGCGGAATGACATCCACTTATTTGTTGCCCATGTACCAAACCCATCATTTAATTTTTTGGTGAATTTAGGCCCCATTGCGGCAAGCGCCACAAACGCAGTAGCCCACGAAGCCATGCGCCCGCTGATAACACTGGCCCAATTTTGCTTAGGCTCCTGCTTAATTGCCTGGTTATCCGGCGGAGTGGTTCCAAATATTTTATCGATCTTAGCAGCGTTAGATTGCCTATGGTCTTCAAGCCATTTTATAGGTCCCACCAGAAAGTGGCTCCCCATACCTAAAATAAAAGTAAAGCCAAGGTTTTCAGCCATCCCTTTAATATTTTCCGGGGAAGAATTCTTCATTACTGTTTTGGAAAGTGTTTTATGGATCCACTCGCCAACATTCTTATTCATGGTCCTGAGCCAATTGAAATTCTTATTGGTCCCGTGCAATGCCTGATAACCGGTTGCTGCCGATGACATCCACACGCCGCCCCACGCGATTGGAGCAAAAACAAGGAAATCATAAAGTTTATTGCCAAAAGTACGCTTTTGGGCTTTTTCCGGCTCGTTAGTATGCGCGCCAATATTCTCTTTAGAATCTATTGGCTTAGCATCTTTTGTATTTTTCTCAGGATACTCCATCTTTACAGGATAGCAAACCCTACAGCAAAAATCATGTTACAATTTCGTGAACATACAGAAAAATAAAGAACTTGCTGGCCGTGCCAAATCCATATTGTAATATTTAGGGAAATAGCCTTAAATCACATAATATCAGTGTAATTTGGCATTACAAACGATTATTAGACGCAGCGAAGCGTTTTTATGAATAATTCAAATTCTAGCGAAGAGCCGTCTCAAGCAAGAATTTGTCAGTTTAAGCATACTGAGCGCAGCGAAGCGCTTTTTATGCGATGGAACTGCATTCTCAAAATAAGGAAGCAGCTGCTATGAACGAGGAATGAAGCGTATTATAATACGTGAGTGACGAGTGAAGACGCAGATGCACCTTATTTTGGGAATGGAGCGGATGAAGGGAATGATGCTCCGCCTACTGGCTCCGCACCCTGCGGGTCTTTTGGGCTTCGCCCTCAATTTCCAAAAATCCTGCTGGATTTTTGTCGAACCCCTCTTTCCGGGTTCTCACTTACCAATTCCATATTAGAAAGGCCATAAAATGGCCTTTCTAATATGGAGCGGGTGAAGGGAATCGAACCCTCGTATGCAGCTTGGGAAGCTGCCGTTCTACCATTGAACTACACCCGCATGACTTAAAAGAAAAAGGCCAGTAAAAACTGGCCTTTCAATTCTACTATTATACTCAAAAACTACCTTGAGTAAAATTCGATAACGAAGTTCGGTTCCATAACCACCGGATACGGCACTTCTGCCAGTTTCGGGGCGCGGATGAATTTAGCTTTAAGTTCGTTTTTGTCAAATTCGATATATTCAGGCACAGAGCGCTCAGGATTCTGGAGCATTTCCAGCACCACTGCCATCTGGCGTGATTTTTCGCGCACTTCAACCACATCGCCTTCAGAAACTTTGTAGCTTGGTATATTCACTTTTTTACCATTAACGCGCATATGACCATGACTTACCATCTGCCTTGCAGCAAACGGGGTAGGAACAAGACCCATGCGGTAAACAACGGTATCAAGTCGTGATTCAAGAAGGCCGATGAGGTTTTCACCAGTATCACCTTTCAGGCGCACGGCTTCAAAATAAATTTTGCGGAACTGGCGCTCGGTGATATTGCCATAATAGCCGCGGAGCTTCTGCTTTTCGCGCAGCTGTGTGCCGTAATCGGATGGTTTTTTGCGCTTTGCAGCAGCACCATGCTGGCCGGGAGCATATGCGCGCTTATTGAACGGGTCTTTAGCATTACCCCACAGGCTTACACCAAGGCGGCGGCTGATTTTATATTTGCAATCAATACGTTTTGTCACGAGTTTACCTTAAAAGTTATAATATTTAGGGAGGTGCAATATACAAAGAAAATTGCGGCTGTCAAATAGAGAATAATGGTATTTTACGGATTTTTGCCTTTTTGGTAGCAACCCTCCCCCTATATAAAAATATTTGAGGAGGGCTTAGGGGTAAATTGTTATATTTATGAGCGTACTACATCGTAATTCATGTTAAGTGCCGGGTTACTGGTATCAATTCCTGCCGCAGCTCCATTACGCGCTGACAGAACCCTTGCCGCATGATCGCCAGGCGTCGGCGGAATTCCCATAAGCGTATTCTGTCCATTCTGGACAGCCCTTAGTGCTGCAACATCCTCACGCATTTCCTGTGTTTTCTGCTCCCTGCCCGCAACTTCTTCAGCGCGCTCCTGCTTGGCGCGTTTCGATGAGAACATGGCAGCAGCAGTGATCGCACCAACCACAGCAGCAGGAACAATAAATAATTTACTCCTGACAACCTTGCCGAATTTATTGCCGCGGTTCTGCCATTTAAGGGTTTTTACCTGTGCTTTTGCTTCTTTGGCTTTTTCAGCAGCCTCTTTGTGTATTTTAAGCAAGTTTTCTTTGGCTGCTTCAACATTCATATTATGCTCAGCAGGATTAGCGTGATGAACCCTTGCATCCCCAAGCCTTTCATTTAAACGCAACAGTGCCGCAGCTTCTTCTTTCTTACCTAATTTATTTAAATCAGCCACAGAATTATTTAGATGCCGCTCGGTTTTTTCAACCCCCTTTATAAAATCTCCGGACAATTGAGCAGTGCCGGAATTACCAGCGGTTACTTTAGCTGCTGCAGCCTGTGCAGCTTTTGTTTCCGAAGTTTTATGATCTTTATATGACTGGGATTGAGGCGTAGCATATACACTGCCGATACCTGGCACTTCCAATGGGGTTTTAGGCCCGATAGGTGCCCTATATTGATCAGCCGTTGCTTTTACTGTATCCGCCTGATTATTTTCTAAAATTTCAACCATAATAGATCCCTAGTATTAACCGACCTGTTTTGATGAATGGGCAGCTTCTGCCTGTTGCTGCCTGATAGATTCAGGCTTGATGCTGCCTTTGCCAGCACCAGAGCGTGCTGCAAAGCTATTTGATTTATCATCACTTTCATCATAGTAATTTGATGTATTGGATTTAGCATAGGCCGATTGCTGCGCCTGCTGCTGTATTTCCTGCAGCTTTGTAATTACCTGCCCCTGCCCTGCATTTACACCCTGGTTATAGGCATCAACCTGTGCGGCCTGCAATGTTGCAGCGAATACTTTATTACGCTCTTCTTCCTGCGCGGCGACCTGGTTCTCGCCACGGATTTTCGATACACCTTTCACCAGTGCATAACCACCGCCAACTGCTCCAGCAGCTACAAGGGCGCTGGTTCCCGCATAGGCGATACCGGCAGCTGCAACTAAGCCCAGACCACCAAGCAATACCGCGCCAGACGCGATAGCGGCTACACCGCCAACCGCAAGCCCGATACCAGCAGCAACAGTTAATGCTGCAGCAAAAAGCGCACTTTTTGCAGTTTTACCAGCAACATTTCCAACTGTGGTTGGTTCTTGATTATCATTAGCCATAAACCCTCACTTCTACATTATTGTTATCTATTTATACTTTCACTATGTCACAAAATCCCAATACAACAAGTTACGGTTTTGTGACATCAATATTACCATACTATAAAAACGGGTTAACCGCCGCGTACAGCGCCCCTGTCCTGCCCCTGCCCAAAAGCTATATTAGGGGAAACCCCGCCGCTTTGTGCATATTCAACATTACGCTGCCTTTTAAGCAGGCGGTTGCGCTCCTCGAAAACTACCATCTGCTCATGGTTGGCAATATGATCCTGCCTGCTTTCTTCAATAGCCTTACCAACTCCGCCAACGCCTGAAATTCCACCCAGCACAGCGCCTATGGTTGCGCCTTTTATTAAACCACCCACCAGAATCGCCGTTCCTGCCGTACTAGTATATCCAAACCAGCTGGCAACTGTGGTTAGTGCCCACACACCCAATGCTGGAGCCGCAGCAAGCAAACCTACCACTGCCGCGCCAACCGCCGCCCATTTCAAGGCTTTTCCTGCCACATGCTTGATCCCTTCCCATGTCGGGCTGAAATTCTTAAGTGCTGGATGTTCTGATGACATAAATAACTAATTCCTCATATGGTCTTGTTGTAGCATGGTTTCATATTAATATTAAATATGCTCATAAACAAATGAAGCTTTTGTGACATAGGGAAAAAATGCCTGCAATAACTAGCAGTTGTCATGAAAGTGCAATATTTGGCAAACCAGCTGTTAAACGTTATATTTCAACGCTTTTTTCGAGTTTTTTCTTGGTGTTTGGGGTAATGACAAATCCTGGCGGCACAACCCCGGTGAAAAGCGGCTTAAGAATTTGCCCGGCGGCCTTGGTATTATCATGATTATGGCAGTCTTTTTTGCCAGATAAATAGCTTTTGCACGCCTTGATAAAGCTATCCATAAGACCGCCGCCCTGTTCACCTACTGCTTCTTTCACTTCCACATCAGCTTTTATCAAGTTTGTCAGGAGCGCCTGCAGCGATGTTGCATCCATGCTTGCCGGGTCAGAGTTTAGAAGCCCCTGGTCAAAATGCTCCTTCAAAATAGGGTGCTTGGCAATTTTTTGCCTTATATCGGCCTGTATAGCCCTTACAAGCCCGACAACCTGTGCATTATCAGCCATCTGGTTCTTATGGAAATTTCTTTGGTCCTCGGAAAATTGAGAGCGCTGCTGCCTTAAGCCCTGCTTAAGAATCTTTTCAAAATCTTCGAATTTATTATGTTCAGCCATAATATTATCCTGCTAAGCGCTTAAGCTCCGTCCAGAATATCCTGCATCTTTTTCCTGCTTATGGGCTTTAGTGTAATCAGGCGCGTTATTTTTGATCTCGGCAAATAAAGCCCGCTCTGGTATATGCTCGCCACCGGTTACATTGTGCCTTATATGAGCTTCGCGCTGCTCTGGTGTAAGCGCTGCCAGCAATTTTTCTGTTTCTGGATTATTGCGGCGTTTTTCTTCTTCAATTTTCTTTTGCGCCATGGTCGCTTCTGCTCCCATAAAATCGCTTGCAGGCGCTTTCCCGCTTATAGCAGCACCTGCGGCTTCGGCGGCCAACCCCAGCCCTGCAATAGCCATAGCACCGCCGACAACCGCTTCTTGTAATTTTTTACCTTCTTCTTCTTTAACCAAACCTTCAACTTTAGCTATAGCTTCCTTTATAGAGGCCATATTGTTCTGGTCAACATTGATAGGGTTTACCTTACCTTTAAGCTGTGGATAATTCCTCTCCATATCGCTTAATTCTTTGGCAAACCGCTCATATTCAGTTTTGTTGGTTTCATATGGGTTGCCGGTAGCATCTACAAAAGCCACCGCGCTTAAAGGAGTTGTAGCCAGAGCTATAGCTGGCGCTCCGACACCCGATGTATGATCTGTTGCGTGGCCGTATAAACCACCAGTATTTTTATCATCTTCACCGTACAAACCCATGGGCCACTCCTAAAAAGATACAACTATCCTTACGACAAATATAGATTAACAGCGACTGGGGAGCAAATGAAGTTTTTATGACAAGAGCTTAAAAACATTGCTATACTCACTAACATGATAGAAAAACAGCATATTTTTTTGGTAAACAGCGAAAATGCGGGGCTAAGGCTGGATAAGTTTTTAGCTGGCCAAATGCCCGAAATCTCCAGGGCGCGCATACAATCCCTGCTGGAGCAAGGCCATATTTCCTGCGCCGGAAAGCCATTCTCCAGCGCCTCCGCCAAAACCAAAGCCGGGCAGGAATTCACAGTGATCATTCCAGAGGCGGAACCTTCGCACATGCTGCCGCAGGCCATGGACCTTGATATAATCTATGAAGATGAATATCTGCTGGTCATCAATAAACCAGCGGGGCTTACCGTCCACCCAGCGCCGGGCAACCGTGATAAAACCTTAGTGAATGCCCTGCTTGCCCATTGCGGCGAAAGCCTGTCTGGTATAGGCGGCGTTGCGCGTCCGGGCATCGTCCACCGTATCGATAAGGATACCAGCGGGCTGCTGGTGGCCGCTAAGAATGATACAGCTCATAACCACCTCTCAGCCCAGCTTGCAGGCCATACTCTGGGGCGCACTTATGCAGCGATAGTCTGGGGAACGCCGAAATCAGCAAGCGGAACCATAACCGGCAATATCGGGCGCTCACCAACAAACCGCCAGAAAATGGCAGTAGTTAAATCCGGCGGCAAACATGCGGTCACCCATTATAAAACTATTGAGAATTTTGATATTGCGACACTCGTGGAATGCAATCTGGAAACCGGGCGTACCCACCAGATTCGGGTGCATTTCACGCATATTGGCTGCCCACTGCTTGGCGACCCTACTTATGGGGCAACTACTGCAAGTCGCCTGAACCAGAATATATATAAACATATCCCGCGACAAACCCGCACGGCACTACTGGCCTTCAACCGCCAAGCTCTGCACGCCCGCGAACTACGCCTCATCCACCCGGCAACAAATAAGGAAATGAAATTCACCTGCCCCCTGCCGGGGGATATGCTGGAATTATTAGCCACGTTGGGAAACTGAATTTTTCTAAAATCTCGCTAGGCTTTAGCGAAAATGGTTGTTTACGAGAACCGTAGCGGAGCGTACGTTAGAGTACGTGAGCAACGGAAGCGCAGGAAATGACTATTTGCAGCAAAGCTTAGTAGAGATTTTAAAATTCAGGTATGTCGGCCTTCCAGCAAGCGCCTTCTGCTCATAACGCGTGGAGATCCATTCTTCCCACGGCTCCAGCCAGTCTTTGCAATTTTTTGCCTTCCATGCCAATCTTGGATGTGCCAATAATCTCTCTAACATCCATGTTGCGTAATCGGCGCTATCCGTTGCCAGACGTAATTCAGATTCCGGTTTCATTACTCGAACCAGCGAATCCAGAAATTCGGTTGAAATGATACGCCGTTTATTATGCCGCGCCTTCGGCCATGGGTCTGGATATAAAATATATACGCGCTCGAGCGAATTATCTGGAAGAGCAGCTACCAGATCACGCGCATCGTCGTTGTAAATACGGATATTTTTAAGTCCGTGTTCGTTGATATGCGAAAGCAATCCGGCAGTTCCGTTCACATATGGTTCGCAACCGATGAACTGCACTTCAGGGTGCAGTCCGGCAAGATGCGCCAAATGTTCGCCGCCGCCAAAACCTATCTCCAGCCATATTGAAGATTCAGGTTTCAAGTTTCTGGATTCAGGCAAGGTGATGGTAAGCTGCGGAAGCAGCGTATCAAACAATCCCTGTTTGGCTGGGCGCAAATTGCGCCCCTTGCGGCGGCCAAAGGAGCGGAGTAGTGGATTACTTGAATTCACTCTTCAGCTGTTCCACAAGGTCGGTTTTTTCCCATGAGAAACCGCCGTCCTTATCCGGGTTGCGGCCAAAATGCCCATAAGCCGCTGTGCGTGCATAGATCGGGCGGTTGAGCTGCAAATGGGTGCGGATTCCGCGTGGAGAAAGATCCACCAGTTCCTGCAACACGCGCTCCAGCTTTCCGTCATCAACCTTGCCGGTTCCGGCGGTGCTTACATAAAATGAAAGCGGCTTGGATACGCCGATAGCATAGGAAAGCTGGATAGTGCAGCGTTCTGCAATACCGGCAGCCACTACGTTTTTCGCAAGGTAACGCGCAACATATGCAGCGCTGCGGTCAACTTTCGTGGGGTCTTTGCCTGAGAATGCGCCGCCGCCATGCGGAGCTGCGCCGCCGTATGTATCCACAATGATCTTACGCCCGGTAAGGCCGCAATCGCCGTCCGGACCGCCTATTATGAACTGCCCCGTCGGGTTTACGTAAAATTCTGCTTCATCGCACATCCAGCCTTTTGGCAATGCCGCCAATACATACGGGCGCACGATCTCGCGCACATCTTTTTGCGATAGACCTTCAGAATGTTGGGTAGAAACCACAATGGAAGTTGCTTTCACCGGCTTGCCTTTTTCATAAAGCAGTGACACCTGGCTTTTTGCATCCGGCCCCAACCCTTTTTCTTTTCCGCTATGGCGCACATCGGCGAGGTTCTGCAAAATCCTGTGTGACAGATGTATTGGAGCTGGCATCAGAGTATCGGTTTCGTTGCAGGCAAAACCGAACATTATGCCCTGATCGCCCGCGCCTTCATCCTTGCTTTCGCCGCTGTCTACCCCCATAGCAATGTCAGCCGACTGTGCATGAAGATGCACATAAACATCCAGATTATCGGCATGGAAGCCTTCCTGCAGATAACCAATTTCACGCACCTTATCGCGCGCCAGTTTTTCGATCTGCGCTTTGGTAAGGTCAGCACCACGGGTTTCACCAGCAATAACTATAGTATTGGTAGTAGCCAGCGTTTCACACGCCACCCGCGCCTCCGGGTTTACTGCAAGCATCGCATCAACAACCGCATCGGATATCTGGTCACACACCTTATCTGGATGGCCTTCGGCTACTGATTCACTGGTAAAAACATAATCACTGCGGTTAGCAAAATTGGACATACTCACTCCCTAATAATAAAAAACTTAAGGGATTTGAGAATTATCGTCCGCAAGATGACAGAGATAGCTTAGCCCATTTTTGTTAAGAACCTTACGGCTCTAAGGTGGTTGTCAAGCAACTCAAATCCCCACCTGAATTAAGCTATCATTAGTAGCTTAAAAATAGAAGTCAAGCCAGATAAATCTTGTCATCCCGGCGCAGGCCGGGATCCATGTCAATTATGATGATTATTGTTAGGCATAAATACCGCCCTTCGGCGGTATGGCAACAATACGGTCTCTAATCAAGTAAAGTCTTATTCTCGGAAATAGCGCGCAGCAGGTCGGCAAGGCGTTTACGTACTGCCGGTTCTTTAATGCGTTTAAATGATTTCATCATTTCCAGTGATTCACGGTCTGATGCGATATTCTCATGATCAAATGCCGCTGGCTGGTTCTCAGCAAATCCAGTAGCTGTATTTCCAGATGCTACATTCTGTTCAATCCCCTCAAAGAAATAAGCAACCGGGACATTCATAAAGCGTGAAAACTCATACAGGCGGTTTGCATTCATTGCATTGCTGCCTTTTTCATATTTCTGCACCTGTTGGAAAGTAATGCCAACTGCCTTGGCTATTGCCTCCTGGCTCAGTCCCATAATGGTACGGCGTAGCTTAAGGCGCTTTCCTACATAACTATCAATATCATATTTCGTCATAATGAATTCGTTTATTTCTGTTTAATTATTTTTCCCAATAAAGGCATAAAATATAGAATATGCAAGCCAAAACAATTAATTTTTAATTAATTTTCGCCATTTGCGGAATAAAAGCAATATTACACAGCAAGTTATCCAGCTAAATATGCTTAGGTAATTAACATAAAAACTACTGCTAAGGCTAGATTTTTTTAATACAATATCCAGCACACCTTTCTCGCCTAACGCGATCTGCTGCTTTATTCTTCCATACTCATCTATATAAGCTGAAATCCCAGTATTGGCAACCCTTACCATAGGAAGCCCCTGCTCAACTGCACGCATCCTTGCCATTTGAAAATGCTGGTGCGGCCCGCTGCTCATACCGAACCACGCATCATTGGTAAGGTTGAGAAGAAAATCCGGGCGGCGATCAGGATCAACCGCATATTCTGGGAAAACACCTTCATAACAAACCAGAACACTTACTGGTGGAAGCCCCTGCCAATTCAGGGTTTGTGCGCCTGGTCCGGTTGAAAAATCTTTATCACCCACTGGAAGGTTCAGCGATTTAGGAATAAGAGCGCGAAACGGCATGAATTCGCCAAACGGAACCAGAGCGTGCTTATCATAATTACCAATTATTTTACCCTCATGGTTTATTGCCATCACGCTATTATAAAAATCAGCATCGCGCCCCTCGCCATCAAAACGTAAAGCCCCTGTTATAAGCACCACCCCATCAGGAAGCGCGGCGCCAAGATGCCGGGCCAGCGAACTTTCCGAACGCAGCGCATACGGAGTTGCTGTTTCCGGCCAGATAACATGTGTAACTTTTTCCATGCCTGGGCTTTGGGTCAGGGCAATATAATCCTCAAGGTTCTTTTTTTGTAATTTAGGATCCCATTTATGGGGCTGCAATATGTCAGCCTGCACCAGCCGCAATACCGCACCGCTTACCTCGCCCTCGCCTGCATTATCCAACCGGTGCCAACCCCATAACAAGCTTGCGGAAAATATAGCCCAAATTAACAACACAAATTTTTTATTACTTTTTATTAGCGCAAAACTAGCACCTAGCAATACTGTAAAAAATGTAAGGCCATATGCTCCAAGCACAGATGCCAATTGTAATGAATAATCAGAAAAACCAAAACTGTAGCCAGCAAGATTCCATGGGAATCCGGTAAACAAATGCCCCCTTGCATACTCAACTGCCAGCCAGATAAGGGAAAATTTAAGGACTCTTGTCATCCCAGCGCAGGCGGGGATCTCTTTATAAGCCATACCGGAATCAGGGAGAGATTCCCGCCTGCGCGGGAATGACAAACAGTAAAACAATAAACAGGCAAGCGCCGGATAAAGTGCGATAATTGCATTAAGACCGAAAAGCGCAAATGGTATAGCCCATGCAAATTTTTCAGCGTCAGTCAGCAGCGCGATGCAGAACCAATACAGTCCGCTTATATAAAATCCCCATCCCCACCACCAGCCATCGGCAAAAGCACGCTTGTTGGAACTGGCATTTAAAACCAGTAGATAAAGCCCTGCATAAGCAGGAATTATAAGTGGAAAAAAATAAAATGGCGCAAGTGTAAAAGTCGCACACACCCCAAAGCAGAAAGCAGAAATATTCCGCTGCCATCTTGTAAGTTTACCAATATGGATCATGACCGGGAATTAGCGGTGATACGAACTTTTTTGATACGGCGCGGGTCTGCTTCGATAATATCAAAACGCAAGCCCGAAACATGATGCACCACTTCGCCCTTAACCGGAACTTTGCCAAGCTGGAAGAATATAAGACCGCCTAGCGTATCGAATTCATTTTCCTTTTCCTCAGTTACGAGGTTTAGACCCAGCTCTTTTTCCAACTCGTCAATACGGATGCGGGCATTAACTTCATATACATTAGGGCTTACCCTGGCAATCTGGTTTTCCTGCTCCTCATCCTCGTCATGCTCATCTTGTATATCACCGACAATTTCTTCAAACAGGTTTTCCATGGTCACCAGCCCATCCGTGCCGCCATATTCATCAACCACAATTGCCATATGGCTTCCGGCATGACGCATTTTCACCAGCAAATCTAATATCCGCATCGAAGGAGGGACAAATAAAATATCACGCATTACAGCCCGCAGGTCGAATTTCCTTTCCCCGCCCAGCATCGGCATCAGGTCCTTTACATGGATGAACCCCAGCACATTATCCATTGTTTCATCGTAAACAGGTGTCCTGGTGTGCTGCTGCTCAAGTATATGTGCTTTAAGCTCGGCGAGACCTATATCAACCGGGACCGCTGAAATATCTGTGCGCGGCACCATTATATCGCTCACCTTGGTATCACCAAAACTAAGCACATTATGCAGCATAACCCGCTCTTCAGGCTCAAGCATGTCATCTTCCTGCCCGTTATGCTCTTCTATTATTTCTTCAATAGTTTCCTTAAGCGAAGAATCATGCCTGCCCATGGCATTTTTAACCCAGCAGCGCAGCTTTCCCAAAAGCGGGGCTGGTTTAGCATCGGTTTTTTTATTGTTATTATTTGCCACCACTTGAAGCGGCGCGGGACTCTCAGGCTCGGGGTCGTCCATAGGCAGGGTTTTCAAATTGCTCTTTTTAGATTCCATAAAAATAATGGGGTTATTTCTACACAATAATGAACCAAGTTACAAGTACGGATTGTTAATCCCCAGTTTTTTAAGTATATTTATTTCCTTATTCTCCATTATGGCCGCCTCTTTTTCATCCAGATGGTCATGTCCCAATAGATGCAAAAAACCATGCACCAACAAGTGAGCAGCGTGGTCACGGAAGGTTTTTCCCTGCTCAAGCGCTTCTTTCTGGATGGTTTCATAGGCCAGCACAATATCACCTAAATTATTAGTTACGGCAAAATCCCCATCAGGGAATGAAAGCACATTGGTTGGCTTATTCTTGCCGCGATATTGATTGTTCAGGTCTTTTACAAAAGCATCATCGGCCAGAACCACTGCGATCTCGGTTTTTTGACCTTTGCTAGCAGCCTTTAACTTCATTTCAGATACAGCGGCCTCAAGAATATTACGGATAGTTTTCTGGTAGGGCTTCAAACGCGCTTTCCATGAATCATTATAGGTGTGGAATGAAATATCAAGGTCAGCCATCACTATTCCAGCGGCCCGTTATTTTTCTTTTTCTTGTCCCATTCATCGTATGCCTTCACAATTTTTGCAGCCAACGGGTGGCGGACCACATCACGGTCAGTAAAGCGTACGCAGGCAATACCCTCGATGCCCTCCACCTTGCGTATGACATCGCCAAGCCCTGATTTAACATCTTTAGGCAAATCGGTCTGCGTCAGGTCGCCAGTTATCACCATGCGCGAATTTTCACCAAGGCGGGTAAGGAACATTTTCATCTGGGTTGGGGTTGTGTTCTGCGCTTCGTCTAAAATCACGAACGCGTTGGCAAGTGTTCGCCCGCGCATAAAAGCAAGCGGCGCAACTTCGATATCCCCGGCTTCCATATGGCGTGCAAGTTTCTCGGCGGGTATCATATCATGCAGCGCGTCATATAATGGGCGCAAATACGGGTCGATCTTTTCCTTGAGGTCACCAGGCAGGAAACCGAGTTTTTCGCCAGCTTCCACCGCAGGGCGCGAGAGTATGATTTTCTCCACCCGGTGTGAATTGAACATGGCAACCGCCATCGCAACCGCAAGGTAGGTCTTGCCGGTTCCCGCAGGCCCCAGTGTAAACACCACATCGTTTTTCATCAGAGCTTCAATATAAGTTGCCTGTGCCGGTGAATAAGGCTTAACACTCTTCTTCATCGTTTTCACAACAAGCTCTGGCATACCGAACAGGTTTTTATTTTCCTCACGCTCCTGCGAATTATTCCCGGTCATACGAATAGCTGCCTCCACTTCCTTTGCACCAATATCAGCACCTTTTTTCAGGTCAGAATACAAAGATTCAACAACTGCGCGGCAGGCTTCCACATTTTCTTTTTCACCAGAAATAGCTAGCAAATTACCACGGCTCTGAGCCTGCACATTGAATTTTTTTTCAAGCTTGGTTAAATGGCTGTCCTCATCACCGAAAAGCATGGGAAGCAACGAGTTATCCTGAAAAGCGATACTTATAGATTCACCAGCCTTCGCGTGTTTTTCTTTCATTTAATCACTTTCTATATGCGCTGAAATTATATGAATTTATCAAGAGCAAAATATATTTTAGCATGGATATAGCTTAAAGCAAACAATCCAATTTTATATTATAAAAAACAAAAGCCGCGCTAAAAAGCGCGGCTACCTGTTTTGCAGGATTTCAAGCCCGATGCCGAAACAGAGCGGGTACAAAGATTATTATATAATAATTAGCAACAAAAAACAATAGGCTCATTTTATACAAATAAATGAATGCATACAGCTCTTTATTGATAACAACTGTTCAGCGTCAAGGATTTTATCGTAATATTTACGCTTGCTTTCCACACGTTTATGGAAACGGTCAAGACGCGCAAATCGCATTGTATATAGCATATCGCACTTTGCCCACATTTCAGTTTCATGCCACTTTGAAGAAATAGGCTCATCCAAAACAATTTTGCAGTGCCAAGACATGATCGTGATTGGCTTTGTAGTGCTTAATGGAACAACAGTACAAAGACCAGTGCGGTGGCGCAAACGCGGAGATACCACAACAACAGGACGGGACTTAACCATCTCAGGCTCAACCATTCCCGAAAAATCGCATACGAGCAAAGTGCCTGCATTCGGATGAAAGGCAATTGGCATTAGTTTACAACCTCGCCCGTAACGCTATTTAAAAACCCACCGGTTACTTTTACATCCGCGATAGTTCCGCGCAGCCCCTCACCTCCTGTTACATATACTGACTGCATATACTCGCCTTTACCAAGCAACTGCCCGTCAAGCTTACCGCTGCGGTCAAAAAGAACCTTTATAGTTTTACCGACAAACGACTGGTTGAAAGCAGTCTGCTGCTCATGCACCAATGCCTGCAGCCTTGCCAGCCTCTCCTGCTTCACCAATTCATCTATCTGGTTTTCATCAACTGCGGCAGGAGTACCCGGCCTTTGGCTGTATTTAAAGCTATAAGCTGAACCATAACCAACCTTGCGGATAAGATTCATTGTATCTTCAAAATCCTGGTCGCTCTCGCCGGGGAAACCAACAATAAAATCCGACGATAATGCAATATCCGGACGTACCTTACGTAATCTATCTATAATATCAAAATATAGCTCCGCCTTATGCTTGCGGTTCATTTTTTTAAGTATCTCATCAGAGCCAGACTGCACTGGAAGATGCAGGTAAGGCATAAGCTTAGCTTCCGAGCCATGAATAGAGATAAGGTCATCCGACATATCACGCGGGTGTGAAGTAGTATAGCGAATGCGCTCAAGACCACCTACCTGAGCAAGTGCATCGATCAGATCGGCCAGTGATGCCGTTCTATCCCCCTGCCCTATATCTCCGTGATAAGCATTTACGTTTTGCCCCAAAAGAGTGATCTCCTTGGCACCACCATCTACAAGCTTACGCGCTTCTTGCAATATTGCAGCCATAGGGCGCGAATATTCGGCTCCTCTGGTATAAGGAACAACACAGAAACTACAGAATTTGTCACAGCCTTCCTGCACTGATAAAAACGCTGAAACCCCTTGCGAATCGCTGACCTCAGGCAGCATGTCGAATTTCTGTACCTGCGGGAAATCCAGCTCCACCACTTCCCCCCGCCCACGCATCGCACGCGTCACCATTTCAGGAAGCTGGTAATAGCTCTGCGGCCCGAAAACCATATCTACATATGGCGCACGCTTGATTATTTCTGCACCTTCTGCCTGCCCAACACACCCGCCGACAGCAACCAGCATCTTACTACCACCTGCACTTTTGCTGTCCTTTTCCTTACGGATACGGCCAAGGTCGGAATAAACCTTTTCTTCAGCTTTTTCGCGGATATGACAGGTATTAAGTATCACCATATCAGCATCTTCATAGCTATCGCTGGGCGTGTAACCAAGTGGCGCCATGACATCATGCATCCGCACCGTGTCATAAACATTCATTTGGCAGCCATATGTTTTTATAAAAAGCTTCTTTGACACTAAAAACCCCTGATTTTCCGTTAATTACACCATAAGTTTAAAGTTTGCCCGCCATTGTCGCAAGCATAAAAATGGTATTACCGCCATCTACAACCCGAACCATTCAATTAATATTATCGTTAAATACATAAAAACTTGCCTGCTTTGAAAAAATCTTCATTGGCAAACCAGCTCTCACCCTTGATTTTGGACCGCATGTAAAAAAAATATAAAAAAATGCACTATCGCTGTTGACAGGTTCGAAATGGGTGGCTATACATCTCCTCCCTTCACCGATGAAGTGGATTTAAAAGTTCCCCGGTTCGCCGGGTGCTTTTTGCGGATTGATATTGTGAATAGGTTTTTCTGACATCATATACACTGGTCAGGGTCGCGGGAAAAGGCACGCACGCATCGCAAGATGTTTGGGCCAATTCTACCTGATTAGTGTCAATTTGATGAGTTGATGTAATATTGGATTGTCGAAATGCAGGGCTTTTTAGCTCTGTACGTTCATAATTCAGACATCGTTCAAACTAAACTCAAGAAACTGATTAGCGATAATCAGTATAATTAATTAGTATGTTAAATAAATATGATAAGTGCATCTGGTGGATGCCTTGGTGGTAAGAGGCGATGAAAGACGTGCTACGCTGCGATAAGCGTCGGGGAGTTGCGAAGAAACTTTGATCCGACGATTTCTGAATGGGGGAACCCACCGTGTATACGGTACTTGCAACTGAATTCATAGGCTGCAAGAGCAAACCCGGGGAACTGAAATATCTAAGTACCCGGAGGAAAGGAAATCACAGAGACTCCCTTAGTAGTGACGAGCGAACGGGGATCAGGCCAATGGTTATAAAATAAAAACTGGAATGCTTTGGAAAATGCAACCATAGTGGGTGATAGTCCCGTACAGGTAAAAAGTTTTATGATCTTCGAGTAGGGCGGGACACGTGCAATCCTGTCTGAATATGGGGCGACCACGCTCCAAGCCTAAGTACTCCTTACCAACCGATAGTGAACTAGTACCGTGAGGGAAAGGTTAAAAGAACCCCGGCAAGGGGAGTGAAATAGACCTGAAACCGGATGCATACAAGCAATAGGAGCTCGTAAGAGTGACTGTGTACCTCTTGTATAATGGGTCAGCGACTTAATGTGTGAAGCAAGCTTAAGCCGATAGGTGTAGGCGCAGCGAAAGCAAGTCTTAATAGGGCGATTTAGTTTCACGTATTAGACCCGAAACCTAGTGATCTAGCCATGGTCAGGTTGAAGGTGGGGTAACACCTACTGGAGGACCGAACACACGCCCGTTGAAAAGGTCGGTGATGAACTGTGGTTAGGGGTGAAAGGCCAATCAAACTGGGAAATAGCTGGTTCTCCGCGAAATATATTTAGGTATAGCGTCGTACGAATACCCCGGGGGGTAGAGCACTGGATGGGCTAGGGGGTCCCAAAGACCTACCAAACCTAACCAAACTCCGAATACCCGGGAGTAATATACGGCAGTCAGACAGTGGATGCTAACGTTCATTGTCGAGAGGGAAACAACCCAGACCGTCGTCTAAGGCCCCAAAATTGTAGTTAAGTTGGAAAGGATGTGGAACGGCCATAACAGCCAGGAGGTTGGCTTAGAAGCAGCCATCCTTTAAAGAAAGCGTAACAGCTCACTGGTCTAATAGCTATTCTGCGCCTAAAATGTAACGGGGATCAAACTACATGCCGAAGACACGGACTTAAATTTATTTTTAAGTGGTAGCGGAGCGTTCCGTAAGACTGTGAAGCAAGTCCGACAAGGAATTGTGGAGGTATCGGAAGTGAGAATGCTGACATGAGTAACGACCAACAGTGTGAGAAACACTGTCGCCGAATGACCAAGGGTTCCTGCGTCAAGTTAATCTGAGCAGGGTTAGCCGGCCCCTAAGACGAGGCTGAAAAGCGTAGTCGATGGGAACCACGTTAATATTCGTGGGCCTGCTGGTAGTGACGGATTCTGCGTTTTGTTCGAGATTATTGGATTTCTCGGGCGGGGCAAAGGGTTCCAGGAAATAGCTCCAGCACTATAGACCGTACCCGAAACCGACACAGGTGGTCAGGTAGAGTATACCAAGGCGCTTGAGAGAACGATGCTGAAGGAACTAGGCAACTTGCTCTCGTAACTTCGGGATAAGAGAGCCCCACTTGAAGGCAACTTTGGGTGGGGGACACAAACTAGGGAGTAGCGACTGTTTATTAAAAACACAGGGCTGTGCAAACGCGATAAGCGGATGTATACGGTCTGACGCCTGCCCGGTGCTGGAAGGTTAAAAGGAGATGTGCAAGCATTGAATTGAAGCCCCAGTAAACGGCGGCCGTAACTATAACGGTCCTAAGGTAGCGAAATTCCTTGTCGGGTAAGTTCCGACCCGCACGAATGGCGTAACGACTTCTCCGGTGTCTCCAGCATCGACTCAGTGAAATTGAATTCTCCGTGAAGATGCGGAGTTCCCGCGGTTAGACGGAAAGACCCCGTGCACCTTTACTGTAGCTTTGCACTGGCATTATGAAATATTTGTGTAGGATAGGTGGGAGACGTTGAATCCTGGGCGCCAGCTCGGGGGGAGTCATCCTTGAAATACCACCCTGATGTTTTGTGATGTCTAACCATGACCCGTTATCCGGGTTTGGGACCATGCATGGTAGGCAGTTTGACTGGGGCGGTCGCCTCCTAAAGAGTAACGGAGGCGCGCGATGGTAAGCTCAGGTTGGTCGGAAATCAACCTTTAGAGTGCAATGGCATAAGCTTGCCTGACTGCGAGACCCACAAGTCGAGCAGAGACGAAAGTCGGTCATAGTGATCCGGTGGTTCCATGTGGAAGGGCCATCGCTCAACGGATAAAAGGTACGCCGGGGATAACAGGCTGATCTCCCCCAAGAGTCCATATCGACGGGGAGGTTTGGCACCTCGATGTCGGCTCATCACATCCTGGGGCTGTAGAAGGTCCCAAGGGTACGGCTGTTCGCCGTTTAAAGTGGTACGTGAGCTGGGTTTAGAACGTCGTGAGACAGTTCGGTCCCTATCTGCCGTGGGTGTAGGAAAATTGAGAGGACCTGTCCTTAGTACGAGAGGACCGGGATGGACATACCGCTGGTGTACCTGTTGTTCCGCCAGGAGCATACGCAGGGTAGCTACGTATTGAAGGGATAATCGCTGAATGCATCTAAGCGAGAAACCCGCCTCAAAACAAGTTTTCCCCATTAGGGTCGTAGTAGACTACTACGTTGATAGGCTGGGTGTGTAAGTGTGGTAACATGCTAAGCTAACCAGTACTAATAACCCGATTGATTTATTTATCACTGATGTCTGATTTATGGCGTACAGTGCTAAACAGCACCAACCAAGGTCCACATGTTGGATTTTGGAATTAAACAAGCTAATATTACAGAAATAAAGGTGTCAGAAAAACCTAAACACATATAAACCGCTAGAAAGGCGGGCTTATATGACCTGGTGATTATTGCAAGGAAGGCCCCACCCGTTCCCATCTCGAACACGACCGTGAAACTCCTTAGCGCAGATGGTACTATGTCTTAAGGCATGGGAGAGTATGTCGTTGCCAGGTCTTATAAGCCCGCCTTTTTTATTTCTATTCCTTGAATTAATTACATGGCATGGCATAAGAAATTCTAGAAGCCCCCCTATTCCCCTTATTTTTCAATATAATCACTTTTATCCGAGGCCTTCACAAAAAAGTAATAATTCTTTTATTGTATGTTAGGCTGTTTAAAGTAAAAATACTTTAATTGTAGATAGTTAGTGTTTTTGACCCAAAGGAATAGTTATGTTGTCAGTTACTAATAAACAAGTCGCTATATTAAATAAGGTAAATGAATTAGCCGAAAGATATGGTTTAAAGCCTACAGATTTTAATGCTGCATTACAGCTGAGTGAGGACTGGAAGCTGGAATATAATACTTCTCCCAAAGATCCTGAGAAGAAAAAGCAATTTGATAAAATGCTTAAAAGTTTAGGTGTAGATACGAATCAGCAATATCCATCTATGGTCACTGAAGCAGATAATATCTATACCGCACTTGAAAAGGCAATTAGTTTAGCACCCAGAGCACGTACGAAGGAGAGATAGTATGACAAAAAATGTTAATTACGAGGAATTGCCACTGAATTTTCGCATTGCCAGCGAACAAACATTATCTAAAAGAATTGGCAATAGTCATGAAGGACTTAATAATCAGGGATTGGAAGAATATTATACGGCCCTTAGTAAAGCAAATGACTCGCAAGCCGGGAGTTTCAATATTCAGGCTGAAAGACAAGCTATTGCAAAAACAGCTTATCCACTCTGGGAAAAGCATGATACCTTAGAAGTAATTGAAATAATGGGTCTTGGAGATAGCGCTAAACCTAAAACAAATGCTATAAATCCCGACAAAATACTTGCCGGCAGAGGCCAAGCTTATAACCAGCGCTAGCTCTTGTAAAATTCAGGATAATTATGGAAGAAAATGCAAACGACTATCCCAATAATAGTACGAACCGACCTACGCGCCATGAAATTGCCTATAGCGCAAAAATGTCCTTTGCCACTGAATATAGCAGACGCACACGTACGGCAATAGACCCTAAAGCCGCAGAAATTTCCGCAAAGCTGATAGACACATATACTTCATACAAACTATGTTCTGACACTGAAATGAAGGAAGCGTCACTACAGCAAGTTAAAAAACATGAACAAGATATAAAATCCACATTTGGCGAAAAGGCCGGTGCTGAGTTAATAAAACAAGCCTATGAAATTGTGGATAAGAAAATCGAATCTGCAATACCATCTGGAAAAACAGGCTGGTCAATATAAGCAAAGATAATATGCTAGGAAGGAATAATGCCATCAATTTTATTCCCCCTCAAAAAACCAAGCAATAGCTGGCTATATAAAAAAATAAGCCAATATATTACTGATATAAATTCTTGTTTCATTTCCCGTCAGATAAATATATAAATAATCTATATAAAACTTTGGGAATGAAATGCGTCCTGCACTCACAAGCTCGCGAACTGGTAGTTACGCATTTACTTTGATAGAGCTTTCCATATCCCTTATAATTATCGGTCTTATTATTGGTGGAATACTGGTTGGGAATGATCTGGTAAAAGCTGCCCAGCTAAGAAACATCGCTAAAAATATTGACGAATACCGGACGGCTGTAAATGTTTTCAAGCTAAAATATAATTGCCTTCCTGGAGATTGCCCGAATGCCACAGATTTTTTCGGCGCACAGAACGCAACTCACGCAACATGTATTGTAACAGCAAGCACTGGTTCATTAACATGTAACGGCAATGGTGATGGCAAGATAACTGATTGCGATATAGGCAGCAATGGCGCTTCCGGCCCCCAGGCTCAAGGCTATGAAATGTACCGTTTCTGGCAGCAGTTGGCAATAGCAGGGATCATAAAAGGCAAATATACAGGAACTAGCGGCGGCGGCGGTAATTGTGAAGTAGTGCGCGATGTAAATTCACCCTCAACTGCAATTGATAATGTTGGTTTCAGCATTAGCTACCTCGACTTATCCTCTAATTTTTCTGATAATGTCCTTTACGCCATGAATTATAAAAACGCATTCTGGCTGGGGTTTCTTTTTTCAGGATGGAGATACGGGACAGCATTCCTTACACCAGCACAAGCCTTCGCCCTCGACCAGAAATTAGATGACGGGACACCAACAGGCGGCTTTATGATTGCCAGCACAGTCGCGCCAAATGAGATCGGTTTCGATGCATATTAATTCGGTACGGCAAATTCATGCACAACATCCGCAAACCAAAATGTTTTCACAGGGACTTATAAAACCAGCCACAGCACCCCATCTTGCGGTTTCATTATTAAAACAGGCTTTTAATATTTTATTTACCTGCGTAGGTCAGGATTATAAAACAATCGCTGTCACATAAAAAATACTGAAAAAACAACATTGAATTCAAGCAATCATTCAAATTGTCATAAAAACTTCACATGTTTATTACTAACCAATGGGTTATGCTTACCTATCAGTAAAGCATTACAGCGCTGGAAATATGGATAAGCAGTACATTGAAAAAATGGATAAAATACCAGCTTTCGATCAAGCGGCTGCTATATTTGCTGCAAACGGTACAGATATCTCAAAACCTATCATGCGGCTAATGTCGCCCCTGCTGGACCAAACAATGACTCTTGAGGAACACCGTGCTTTTCTTAAATCCCAGTTAAGTGAGATGAAAGAATGAGCTCTGCAGCCCTCTCGCCCCTTCCCTCGAAATCCCAGAAAGCAGAAGAAGACTTACGCACTGCAATAGCCCTCAACCGCGGCATTGAATGGCTTGAACAGATAGAAAAAAGGGCAAAAGCTACCAAGACTGATTACGCATCCCTCCGTATAGTCCACCTTGAAGAATTATTCCATGATACACACCACCAGCTTTTCCAGGACTGGAACGGCAATAACGACAAGGTAAGCGGCGAAAACCGTATCAAGCTGCGCGAAATAATAGAAAAGGTCTTTTTCTCAAAAGAAAAGGATAAAGACGGCAACCCAACCGGGCTATTTGATGAAAATGGCTTTGCCTTGCGCTTCAAACCCGAAGAAAAAGCCCGCGATAAATTTGCAGAAAAGCTTGCCGAGTTCTATGAAAACATACAGAAGATGGAACCTAAGCTTTATAGCTACGGCAATAAGCTTACTCTTGATTTTTTCATGGTGGCCCTGAGCAAATTGCCAACCATTGCCCATGTTTATCCTGAGGGGATAGATTTCAGGAGACTAGACAGCCATGATTTAGCAGCAATGGCAGCATCTCCCCCGCAACACGGGGATATAGTAAAAGCTTTTAAGCACGCTACCGACCCGGCTATTATTCATCCTTTGATGAACCATCACCTGGAAAATAACCAGTATAAAGTATGGAGTGACCATTCCGAAATTATTGGCGGCGTCCCTTTCCTCTCCCACACCCAGGATAATGTAAAATATCTGGTAACCATGAATGGCGGATTAGTTGATCTGGAGAAGGCAAAAAAAGATATAGAAAACCATTTCAAAAATGACGGGTTCATTGCCGACCTGACTTTCTCAACCAATAAATATATAACCTCTTCTGCTAAGACTTCCGATCCGGAAAAACCATTGCAGCACGAGCTTGACAAGCTGCGCGGCAAAGAGATGGTTAGCGGCTTTACAATAAAAGATGGTAAAGCTCCCCTCGTCTGCCTGGACCTTAATATAATGAGCGGGCTGCGTGCCCCTGCCCATAATACACTTATGGATTTTATCCAGCGCAACCGCGATGTTGCCGGAAATGGATATAAAAACGGGCAGGAAATAAAAATAACTGCCCTGCATAATGATAACAAAAAGATCAGCAAGGAAGAATTCCTGAAACCATGGAAAGACCGCACAGATAATAAGCAATTGCACAAGATGCTGGACATTGCTTATGACCACGTCAGTGCTAACATGAAAAATATAAATGCCATAGTTGCTGAGAAATTTGATGATAAAATAATTCATGCCGTACCAAAACCACAAATGTATACCAGCATGGGCGGCTCCGGTTCCGGCAAATCAATCGTTGAGAAAATTGTAAACGCGCAGTGCGGTAAGAATTATGTAGTATCTTCGCTTGATAGTTTCCGCGAGCATAACGATATGAATACACTACTGCTCGCAACCGGCCACCACGCTGATGATTATGCAATCGTAAACCCCTATGCTACCGAGTTGCGTAACCAGGTCATAGACCGGGCTTTACGTGATAAGGTCAATATATATTGCGATGGTTCCGGAATTGATTACAAAGGACGCAATGATAAATATGTAAAGCGCTTCAAGGAAGCAGGATTTAATACCCAGATAGTTGCCATCGAATCTAGCTATGCAGATGCTGTAAAACGTGTAAATTCCCGCTTTAACAAGAGCAACCGGGCAATGCCTTGGATAATGGTTGCCGACAAACATATTAACTTTGCCCCTTCTTTCCTTGATGCAGTAGGCGACAGAAATGTTGATAAGCTATCCCTTATCGCTACTGACCGCGGGAAAAATGAGCAATACCTTATTGCTGAAACCATCGATATGGACCGCAACAATATTAAGAAACTGAATGATGCAGGCCGACCTAAAGGGCTTACCTCATATATGAAGGAGATATTAGATAGCGTATTGTCTATAGCTTCAGTTTTTAAGAAGATCGACAAGAAAGAAATTGCCGATATAACCAATATCCCTAAATTTACTGATGAAAATACCAGCTTTATCACCTATCCCAGTGTCAGGCACGGCACGCAAGAGCGCGTGCTGGCAGTTTACAGCGCTTCACGTCTTACAGGTCTAATGGAAAAAGGGCTGATGAACCCTTACGCTAACGCCCCGGAAAAAGAACTGCTCAACCACACGCGAAATGAATTGTCATTTTTCGTATCAACGCCATCTAAAAAAGAAGGCGGCTGGCAATTACATATCAGGAACCAGGAAGCACGGGAAATGGAAACAGCAGGCAGGGGATAATCCGCTGTTATTTCTTTTTCCCTTTAGAAGCAGACTTAGCAGAGCTTTTTGCAGGTTTTTTAGGCGCAGGAGCTTCCTCTTCCTCAGCTTCTTCCAATTCACCATCTTCCTCGACATCGTCTATTAGTGTGTCATCATCAATCGCCAGCTCGTCATCATCAAGTTCACCTTCGGTTTCAACGTCCTCAAGCTCTTCTAAATCCTCGATATCATCAATATCATCGATTTCTTCCATTTCCTCGATCTCGTCCTCGCCTTCAACCACGATCTCCTCGAAATCCTCAAGGTCTACGCCTTCTACATGTTTCCCGGCTTTTTTCGGCTTCTGCTTTGCCTCCTGCTTGGCTTTCTGCTTTACTAACGGGTCATCATTATCCACTTCGATAACTGCCTTGCTCTTGCGGCGCACCTTGAATTGGGCATTAATATCGTTCATGGTCTTACATTTAGGGCATGGCGCAGGGTTTTTGCCCAGATCATAGAATTTGGAGCTGCAACCAACACATATCCTCTTATTACCTAGGCTGTTCTTATCCACTTGTTATTACTCCCTGAATATACTTTATATTAATACATATGCTGCTAATTGATTAAAGGTTAAGTTTTTTTTTGCAACAGAAATTTGCTTATTTAATAATACTTGAAAAATCCGTTTATATTCCCACATATAGGCCTTACCATATATAATCTAACTAATTTTACGCATTAATGAAGGACAAGACATGGCTATTTCACAGGATTCCGCCGATAACGGCCAAAACCAGAACGGTAATGGGGAGAACGCCCAGGAAACACCGGAAGCAGAAATTATTGATTTAAAGGATGCCCGTATAGCCCAGCTGGAGGAAGAATGTATAAAGCTGCGCGATAGCTGGATGCGCTCGGTGGCAGAAACCGATAATGTACGCAAGCGTTCGCAGCGTGACCTCGAGGAAAACAGCAAATTCGCTATCACAGCTTTTGCGGGCGATATGGTAAGTGTACTGGAAAACCTGCAACGCGCATCTGAAACCATCCCGCCACAGGAAATGCAAAATAATGCGCTGCTAAAAACCATGGGCGAAGGCATAAACCTTACCTTGCAGGAATTGCTGGGCATCTTTAGTAAATATAAAATCGTGCGTATTAACCCAATGGGGCAGAAATTCGACCACAACCTCCATCAGGCAGTTGTGCAGGTAGAAAAAAATGACGTTGAAGCCGGAACCATAGTACAGGTGATACAGGCTGGCTATATGATAGCCGACAGGCTCCTGCGCCCAGCCATGGTTGCAGTTTCCAAAACCTCCGGCCCGGAAATCAAGAAAGTTGATACCACTGCATAACTTACTGTCATCCAAAGCATAGCGAGGAATGACAAACTAAAACCTTCGCTTGAAGCTCCCCTAAGTTCGGGTTATATTTTTTCTCTGTCCACTTCTTATTAAAGCAGGATGAATGCGTACCGATATTGCTTTTTCTTCAGACGATTCCCACCGATTCCTGCCCTGGCTGATTGGTATGATGGTGACTCTTGCCGCCCTGCTTTTATGCTTCGTTGTAACTATCAATAGCTGGGTAATTGACCGCCACGGTGATTACACCCATAATATCACGGTAAATATCCCGGTTCTTGACAGCGAGCATGCCCCTTCCGAAGAAACTATAGGACAAATCACCAGCGCGCTTGAACAATCATCAGGCGTACTTACAGTTGCACGCGTTGAGCCGGAAAAACTACGAAAAATCCTTGTGCCGTGGCTGGGAGAAGAAATGTCAAAAGCCGACCTGCCTTTACCTGTTGTCCTTGATGTAACACTCAAACAAGGTGTGACGGTTGATATACCTAAACTGCAAGCTGCACTTTCCCTTCTGGCTCCGGGAACGGAAGTTGATACGCATGAAGCATGGGTTTCAGCTTTCATAAGCTTTTCAACCGCAATCCGCACTGTTATTACAATGTTCGCAGTTCTCATCGTGGTTTCTATCGCACTCATGATCGCATTTACTTCACGTGCCTCCCTCCATCTGCACAAAAAAGCTGTACACCTGCTTCATTCTGTAGGCGCTGAAGATAAATATATCGCCCGTCAATTCCAGCATGAAGCATGTATGGTTACAATGCGCGGCGCGTCTGCCGGTTGCGCTATAGCAGCGTTAGGATTCTGGGGTATGGGTTTCTATATGCAGTCGCTCGGCAACCCTTCCATACCATCGCTGGCCATGGGCAAAACCCATTTTATTCTACTGGCAAGCGTAGCGCTTTCCTGCGGGATCGTGGCATGGGCAACAGCGCGTATCTCTGTCTTAAAACAACTAAAACAGATGTTATGACCCCGCTAAAATTGCGTAAAAAAATATTCCTTAGTTTTATTTTCCTTCTCTTCTTATGGCTTGGCGGCCTTTTATGGTTCATAACCCAGGTACCGCAAAACCAGAATGACTTCCCGAAAACGCCTGATGCCGCGATCATTGTGCTTACCGGTGGGGCCGGAAGGCTGGAATATGGGCTGCAACTGCTTAGCCAGCATAAAGGCGGCACTATATTTATAAGCGGTGTTGGAGAAAAAGTAACAGTTTCAGATATAATAAAACAAGCGCCGGATGATATTGGAAAAACCCTTGATGAATCTGAAATAACTATCGGCCATAGGGCAGAAAATACTATAGGAAACGCGCAGGAAATAAAAAAATGGCTTAAATCATCCCGTTATAAAAATATTATACTGGTAACTTCCAATTACCATATGCCGAGGAGTATATTGGAAATATCTACCGCCCTGCCCCAGATCAATATAATTCCGGCACCTGTGATAGCCAGCGACAACGAACTTTTATTCTCCGAATACCATAAATATATAGCAAGCAAATTACGCCATTTGTTTGTTTCAGCTACACGTAATTTATGAGCATGGATAAATTGAAAATCACACCTTTATTGCTACTGCAATCGCTGGCGTTCAATATCGCCTTTTTTGCATGGGCATTTATATCAGCGATCATATTCATACCGTTTTTTGCAGTTTCCTCCAAAGCTGCCCTGAAAGTTGGCAAACCATGGGCAGTGGTTTCATTATTTTTCGCCCGCATATTCTGCAATATCCGTTACGAGGTGCGCGGCCACGAAAATATCAGCACCCAGCCTGTAGTTTATGCTTCCAAGCACCAATCAGCATGGGATACGCTTATCTTCCTAGCCCTATTCCCCAACATAGCATATATCCTTAAAAAAGAACTTCTGCGACTTCCCTTCTGGGGCTGGTACCTGTGGCGCATGAAAATGATAGCCATAGACAGGAAAGCTGGTGCAAGCAGCATAAAGCAGCTTATACGCGATAGCAAAACAGCGCTTAAAGATGGCCGTCCTATAGTAATTTTCCCTGAAGGAACCCGCACAAAGCCAGGGGCACCACCCGATTACCAGCCAGGAATTACCGCTATGTACAGCAGTCTTGGCGTTCCGGTAGTACCGGTAGCCCTTAATTCAGGGATTTTTTGGGGAAAAAATGCTTTTTTTAAAAAATCTGGTATAATAACCATCGAATTCCTGCCACAAATTGAACAAGGGCTTGGAAAAAAAGAATTTATAACCAGGCTGGAAAATGATATAGAGAAAGCCAGCAATAAATTGCTGAAGGGAATAGAGAAATGAATTTGACAAAGAGCCAGTATATAAAATTTTCCATAGCCGTAATATTAATAATCTTCCTTTATATCTCTTTTGAGTTCAAGACCCCTGATAATACCCAGAGTTTAGCTGAAGATGGCGATAAGGAAGCACAGTATAATTTAGCTATGGATTATGCTAATGGGACAACTGTTGAACAAGATTACGATGAGGCGATAAAATGGTATACAAAAGCTGCCGAACAAGGCCACACACTCGCCCAATTCAATTTGGGTGTTATATATAATTCCGGCGAAGAAGTTGAAAGCGACCCATATGAAGCCGTTAAATGGTGGTCTAAGGCCGCAGAAAAAGGTTATGCACCTGCAGAATATAATCTAGGGCTTATGTATAACCTGGGTCAGGGCGTTGACCGGAGGAATACAGAAACCGCGCTCAAATGGTGGAAAAAAGCTGCTGAACAGGGACTACCTGACGCAATGAAAGATGTGGGCATGTATTATGAGATCGGCGATGACTTCACCAGTAAAGATTACGTAACGGCTTATATGTGGATAAGCCTAGCCGCCGAAAAGAAACAGATCGACGCAATGAAGGAAATATATCGCCTTGAAGCAAGAATGACACCGGAGCGCGTTGCTGAAGGAAAACGCCTTGCCCAGAAATGGAAAGAGGAACATCCTAGAGCTTATAAACCATAATAAAGTCATAGAAAGTATACAAATGCGCCCATCAAAGCGGCAACCAGACTCGCTACGCCCACTAATATTAAATGCCGGTTTCAGCCGCAACGCTGAAGGATCATGCCTTATCCAATGCGGCAATACCCATGTTATATGCACAGCTACAATTGAAAGCGGTGTGCCAAGCTTTTTAAAGAATACAGGAAAAGGTTGGGTTACTGCCGAATATGGAATGTTGCCACGCTCAACAAACAGCCGTATCCCGCGTGAGGCAGCCAAAGGCAAGCAATCGGGGCGGACTCAGGAAATACAACGCCTGATAGGGCGCTCACTTCGCTCAGTAGTTGATTTAAAACTTCTTGGCGAACGCCAGATAACAATAGACTGCGATGTTATAGAAGCTGATGGAGGAACCCGTACCGCATCCATCACTGGCGCATATGTCGCGCTCCACTACGCTGTCGGATCATTGCTAAAAGCAGGGCTTATAAAACAATCGCCGATCACCGGGCAGGTAGCCGCTGTTTCCTGCGGTATTTATAAAGGCGTTCCTGTACTGGATCTGGATTATGATGAAGACAGCGCCGCTACGATGGATGCAAATTTTGTGCTTACCGCAGATGGCCGTATAATAGAGATCCAATGCACCGCTGAAGAAAAACCAGTTGAGGAAGAACAGTTCTCTGCACTGTTCGCACTGGCAAAACTTGGGATAAAAGAATTGGCAGAAGCCCAGAAAAAAGCAATGGGACTGTGATGCAGATCATCTCTAAAATAGTCATTGCCAGCCACAATGCAGGTAAGGTAAGGGAAATAGGCGAATTGCTCGCGCCGTTTGGCTTCGATGTAGTTTCAGCAGCGCAAGTGGATATTGATGAGCCGGAAGAAACCGGCCTTACCTTTGCTGAAAATGCCCTGCTCAAAGCAAGGAACAGCTCTGAGAAAAGCAACCTTATTGCGCTGGCTGATGATTCTGGGATGGCAATCCCTGCACTTGGCGGCGCACCGGGCATATACTCAGCAAGATGGGCCGGTGAAAATAAGGATTTTTCAGTTGCATTTTCACGCATCGAAAAAGAGCTGAAAGAAAAAAATATTGAAGATATAAACACCACCAGGGCCAGCTTCATATGCTCACTTTGCCTTTATTTCCCAGGTGGTGAGAATCACATTTTCGAAGGCAGGATAGACGGTACGCTGCAATTCCCGCCCCAAGGTGAAAAAGGTTTTGGCTATGACCCTATTTTTATCCCAGATGGCTATGACATAACTTTTGCCCAGATGGACCATGACAAGAAACAACTCATCAGCCATCGTGCACGCGCTTTTAAAAAGCTTGTAGAATTCCTGGAAAGCCGCAAATAAAAACACAAACAAGGATCATAAAATGAAATTTCTTGCTTTTGCTGCTTCACACCGACCTGAATCATTGAATTTGAAGCTTATACAGCTTGCTGTAAAAAATATGCACGCCCTTGGCGCCCAGGTTGATGTTGCAGGATATGGCGAATTCGACATGGAAATTTATAATGATATTTATTCTGCAAATCAGCCTGAACCCACAAAGGCATTTGCCAAAAGGGTTGAAGGAATAGACGGCTTAATTATTTCGATACCGGAATACAACTGGTCATTCCCCGGCTCACTCAAAAATATAATCGACTGGACATCACTAATAAAGCCTAACCCGCTTGCCGGAAAAACTGCCCTTCTCATGTCGGCAACAACCGGGGCGCGTGGCGGCATAAGCGGGCTGCAGCAGTTTAAATCTCCGCTTGAGGCACAGCATATGTTCGTATTCCATAAGGTCTTCCCATTAGCACACGCACAAAATGCCTTCAACTCAACTGGTGATTTAATAGATAAGGCACAGCAGGAACTTTTTTTTAACATGGCAAACGACTATATTAATTTTACGAAAAAAATCTCTGGCAATTAACCTTAAAATTAAATGGAGGTGTTATGAATTTCGCAAAAAACATATTAGCCCTGGTTTCTGCAATAGTAATTTCTTCATCACCCATAGCAGTATCAGCTGCCGATAAATATGAATTTGATAAAGCACATACCAATATTTTGTTTTATGTGAACCATCTTGGGTTTTCCGACATGGTGGGGCACTTCACCGATTATGATGGTTATTTTACTTTCGATGAAAAAAAACCGCAGGAAAGCACAGTAGAAGTAACCTTGAAACCAGCAGGCATAAAAACCAGCAGCGATAAGCTTGACAGCAAATTGCAAGGTGAAGATTTTTTTAAAACCTCACAATTCCCGGAAATTAAATTCGTAAGCAATAATATAAAAGTTACCGGCGATAACAGCGGTGAAGCAAGCGGGACTTTGACCATGCTGGGAGTAAGCAAACCGCTAATCCTGTCTGTGCATTTCAACAAGGCAGGATACCACCCTATAACTAACCAGTATGTTGCCGGATTTACAGCCAGCGCAACTATTAAACGCTCTGAATTCGGCATGAATTCATACCTGCCTATGGTTGGTGATGATGTCCGAATTGAGGTGCAGGCCGAAGGAATAAATATTGACCGTAAACAACAGGAAGAAGTGAAACATAAATAATTTATGAGCAAATTCTCATATAAACTTAAAATAGCGGCAGGATTATTTATAATCATTGCCCAGGTTATCTTATTTTCCGCGCATGCCAATGCTGAGAATGTGGTACGGGCTTCCTTGCTCAGCGATACATATTCGGTAAATGCAGGGGAAGATATAAAAGCCCAGATACTTTTGGATACCCCCGAAGGCTGGCATACTTATTACAAAGAACCCGGTGATGCAGGACTTCCAACAAAGCTTGAATGGGAATTGCCACAAGGTTTCAGCGCTGGGGAAATCCAGTGGCCCCATCCAACAAAATTCAGCGAGGGTAATTTAACAACCTATGGCTATAGCGGTTACACATTGCTGCCGGTTACGCTTAAAGCACCTGATAAGATTGATAAAAAATCTTATAGTTTCAGCGTGCGCGCCCAATGGCTGGTTTGCTCTAAAATCTGCATACCGGAAGAGCAGACAGTAACAATAGAACTTCCGGCAGGAGAAAAACTTATTGCCGATGCAGATACAAAAACAAAAGAGCCACAAAAAACAGAGGCATCCATCCCTGCAGGTTCAATACCGGATGTTTCTATAGTTGCATTGCTGACAACCCTTTCACTTGCCCTGCTGGGCGGTCTTGTACTGAACGTTATGCCCTGCGTTCTGCCAATACTCTCGCTAAAAACCTTGTCACTTGTAAAAAAATCAGGGCATGTGCGCGCCCATACCGCAAAGTACGGGATCGCCTATACGCTAGGTGTACTGCTCTCATTTTTAGTAATCGCCCTCTTTATTATCGGCCTTCAGCAAGGCAGTGAGGCTGTTGGCTGGGGCTTCCAGATGCAATCGCCAACCTTTATAGGATTCCTTGTCTATCTTTTATTTTTAGTCGGGCTTAATCTCTCAGGCGTATTTTACCTGCCCGTGATATTTGGCGGTCTGGGTAATAATATAACGCATGGGAACTCATTGCGCGGTAGCTTTTTCACCGGCGTACTGGCTACACTTGTGGCAACACCATGCACTGCGCCATTCATGGCATCGGCTGTGGGCGCTGCCTTGCTGCTTCCCCCATGGGCGGCAATGCTGGTATTTCTAACCATGGGCTTTGGCCTCGCCCTGCCTTTTTTGCTAATAAGCATATTCCCCGGCCTTCTTAAATTCCTGCCCCGCCCCGGCGCCTGGATGGAACAATTCAAGCAGTTCCTGGCCTTTCCTATATATGCCTCTGTTGTGTGGCTGCTTTGGGTTCTCGGCAAGCAGACAGGAATAGATGGCGCGGCGCTTGCCATGTGCGGCCTGCTGCTTATAATTTTTATTATCTGGCTTCAGAAAGTTAATTCCAAATGCAATATATTCTTCCGCATTTTCTTTTTAATTGCAGCCTTGGTAATGCTTATGGCAATAGTTTTTGCATTAGGCAAAACCAATATAACTAATGCCGATCACATACCATACTCACCAGCCGAACTTTCCCGTCTGCGAAGCGAAAATAAAGCAGTTTATGTGGATGTTACTGCAGCATGGTGTATCACATGCCAGTTAAATAAAAACGTGGCTCTTGATACTAAAAATACACAAAAAGCATTTAAAGATAATGATGTGACCTTAATGGTTGCCGACTGGACCAGTAAAAACCCGCAGATAACAGAATTCCTGCATAGCTTCGGCTATAACGGAGTGCCGCTTAATGTATTTTATCCAGCAAATGGCGCCGCCCCTGTTATACTACCGCAGATATTAAGCGAGCGTGTAGTGATAGATACTATTTCGAAGTAGCCCATCATCCATAACCTGCCTTGTCGATAGAAACAAAAAACCCCGCCTGTTTATCAGCGGGGTTCTTTCGTAATTATTTTTTCTAAATATTAAGCGTCGGACAGTACTTTGCTCATCTGCTCAGTAGCCTGGGCAAAGCGCTCATTTATAGGCTCGATTGCTTCTGAGCTATATTCAAATACCATTCCAGAAAGCTTGCTTGACTGGTTGAAGAAACTATCAAGTGAACTTTTCACAACCCTGCTTTGCAGGTCAACCATATCGTTGATGGTGCGGCAGGCAAAAATACTTTTTGATAATTCGACATTATCAGAAAACGCCTGGTTAGCGTATTCTATCATCTCGCTGCTGATATCTTTAGCAAGTGATGCGGCAAGGTTTCCACATTCAACCATTGTTTCTACATTGTCACGCGACATTGAAATAGCCTCATACAATGATTTTGTGAGGGCATCAGCTGATTTAGAAATCTGCTCAGCACTTTCACGGCCCATCTCAAATGCCTTTTCCTGAACTTTCTGCGCTTCTGTTGCACCATTGGCAAGCAGGTCTTTTACTGCAGAGCTGCTGATCTTTACAACACTTTCTGCAGAATTACGTGTGGATTCCATAGCTGACATGGTGTTTTTAGCAGCCTTGTTAGCTACGTTAGATGCAAGCTTCACTGCTGGCTGTCCTGATACTTTTTTTGCTTGTTGAGTCATAACAACTTCTCCATCGGGGTTCACTTGTAACAAACCCTCAAATCAGGATTTGTTCGTTTTTATATTCGCACACGCCAGAAAAAATAATTTTGACGCAGTGCAGCATTTTACTAAACGCACTATAATTAGTGCAGCATTAATTGTCAAGCTATGACAATTTTTAAATTAGTTCCGATATGGAACATAAAAGTTTTTCATATCTTAATCTATTGCGATGCAGCATGCAAAACAGGAGGTAAATTTTTATAAAAATCTTACTATATTTTTTTAAAAAATTTTTATTTGGCAGTCATGGCAATTTATACTTTCCCTAATGAGATATTTTTTGTATAAATAATCCATACGTTTTAGCTAAAGCCGAAAGGAACAGATAGCCGCATGAAATGGAATCTGCGTATTGTTATAATAGGTGCATTACTTTACTTACCAATGTCAGGTGTGACCTCTTTCGACGCACAGGCCAAACAATCCCATAAAAAACATAGCGCTGTTACCAAACAGGTAAATCTATCAAAAGGCAAAAAGAAGAAATCCGCCTCTTCTTCTGGTTCGCGTTTTTCAGCGCTGGTTGTAAACGCTGATAACGGCAATATATTATATGAAAAAAATGCGGGCGGCATCCGCTACCCGGCATCGCTTACAAAAATGATGACCCTCTACCTTACCTTTGATGCTATTAAAAAAGGCAAATTACAGATGGATGGAAGCCTTCCTGTTTCTGAAAAAGCCGCCGGACAGCCACAAACCAATATATCCCTGACGGCTGGCGACCAGCTACCGGTTAAAACCGCTATTGAAAGCGTTATAGTGCGCTCGGCAAATGATTCGGCGGTAGTGCTCGCTGAAGCGCTGGGCGGGACTGCATGGAATTTCTCACTTATGATGACCCAGAAAGCCCGCGCACTGGGAATGAAAGACACGGTTTTCCGCAATCCCAACGGCCTGCCCGACAACCAGCAGCTAACCACCGCCTATGACATGGCGAAACTGGGCATTGCCTTGCGCCGCGATTTCCCCGAATATTACTCGATGTTCAAGATAAAATCTTTTGCCTATAACGGCATAACCTATCCGGGGCATAACCGCGTGATGTATCGCTATGCCGGGGTAGATGGAATTAAAACCGGATATATTCGCGCTTCGGGCTTCAACCTTGTAACTTCGGTTAAAAAAGATGGTTATAATCTGGTGGCGGTCATCATGGGCGGAAGCTCGGCCAGCGCCCGCGATGATGAAATGATAAGCATGCTAGACCGCACTTTTGCCAAACTGGAAAGCAAGCAAAAAACCATCTCACAGGATCAGGATTCGCAGGATGAAGGGCAGCAGCAGCCGGAAGTGGCTAAAGCAGCTGAACCGTCCAGCGAACTGGTAGTTGAGCCGGTAAAAGCCACCCAGACCGCAAGGCTTTCTGGCGCCGCCTTTTAAGTCATTGCCTTTTAAGTAGTTTTAATTGATTATTGGTTATTAACGCTTAATGCAGATTTCCTTTGAAATATCCGCAAAAATGGGATATATTAAAATATGTTTAACTAAGTAGCTTAATGAGCTGATTATGGCACTTACAGACCAGCAAATGCAATTTGCGACAAACGTCCCGGCAACGCCACTCATAGATAAAGCTATGGAAGGGTTTGCAAAAGGCATAGACCATTTCATGAATGAGGTTGTCATTGGTGGCGCAGGCCGAATGTTAGATGCCGCAACTACAGAATTACGGAGCATGGAAAAAAGCCCTATTGCTAACCTTTCTGAAAATAAATTAACACAAGGTAAAGGCCATACTCCAGACATTACACCTTCAAGTTCCCCCGATATATCGCAAAAGGGTAATTCCACCGAAGTAGCAAAAAGCATGGTGCCTGAAAAAGTTATCGCGCAGGCGCAATCAATAGGAAATGCTGGCGGAATGAAAGTTGAGCATGTTGCTGAAGCTAATATCGGCACATTAGCACCTGCATATACGCCTTCAATGGGTGCGGGAAAGTCGCAAGGAATGGCTATCGGCTAATTGCCAGTCATAAATTTTATTTCTCATATAATTTTATTGAAAAGCTGATTGCTTCGTCGTTTAGTTGATCGCAATTACTGATAGTTTGTCATCCCACAAGAAGCATGAATGCCAGCCTTCGCTGGCATGACAAAGAAGGGCGCAACTAATTCACTGTGATGAGGAATATGCGAAGGCAAATTTTTAAAAAAGCAACGAAGTGTACAATCAGTACATGAGTATGCTTTTTTAAAGGTTTGGCAAGCAAGATTCCCATCACAGTAGAATTAGAACGGCGCTAAAGTTTCCACCAGCTGATTACCCCAACGCGGCTGCTGCATGTCGGTTAGCTGCCCGCGCCCGCCGTAAATAATACGCGATTCTGCGATCTGGCTTGAATCTATTGTATTATCCGATTTAATGTCCTCAGGGCGCACCACGCCTTTAACAGATACTTCACGTATCTCAAAATTTATGCGTACCTCCTGCCTGCCATCAATCACGAAATTACCATTTGGCAATACCTGCGTAATTAATGCCGCAACCTGTGTTTCGATGGTTTCCTTGCGCTTCACTGTACCGTCACCTTTACTTTCAGTATTTCCGGTAATGTTCAGCAAATTAGCAGAGTTCGCCCTTTTCGGCAGCAGCCCCAGGACCTTATGCTCAAAACCATATACTATCGGCGCAGCAACTGAATCGGTGGTATCGCGCTTGCGCTCGGTTGCATTATCCAGTTCTGCCTTATCCTCGATCTTGACATTAACCCTAAGTATATCCCCTACCCTTGCTGCCCTCTGGTCGCGGAAAAATGCGCGGGCACCCGGCTGCCATAATGAATTGGCATATTGCTTTTGCGGCGGCGCGGTTTCGGGGGTTGGCCATGTCATAGGCTTGTATGCCGGCTGCTCGGTTGGGTTGCTAACCTCTGCCATCTTAGGCGGCTTGCCAATGTCATCAAGCTTATCAAGAGTACTTGTGCAACCGCCAAGCATTGAAGAAAGAAGCAAGATGGAAAGTAATTTATAATTTTGCATAAACCTGACCTAATAATTTACAGGCGCATGAGGCTGCGCGTCACTGGCCTGCATTGACTGAGCAATCACATCTACAGTATTGCTGTTGGTTACAACCGCCCGCGTGATCTTTTTGCTCGATGTATTACGTATTTCAATTACATCGCCTTGCGCCCCATCAGCCAGAGCCTGCCCAACTGTTGTAATTTCCATGCTGTTAGTTTTATAGCGCATTTGCACAAGCGCATTCTTTTTTATAAGTGAAGGAGCTGAAATTTCACTGGTGCGGACCGGACGGTTCGGCGAAACAACCCGTACAGGGCTTTTACCGATCATATCAGAAATATCACTTACTGTATCACCATGGATGCTTTCCTGTGGGAATAATTTAAGATCGACATCATCTTTACTTATCACATCACCATTACGCGCCTGATGTTTAAGTACTGGTATTTCGCTCATTATCATATAGCGCCCGGCAAGCGGCAACGCGCTTATTACTTTATCTTCCGACGATATTATAAGGTTCGCGCTCCAGCGATTTACCGAACTATCAACACGCAAACCCCGCATTTCTACATCCACAGGTTTATTTGAAGAATATAACGGCGTAGTTTTCCTTGCGCTTATTATCGCAGAAACACTTTGCCCGGTTTTATTCTCAGATGCTAATTTTTCTGTGAGAGCCTTGCTTACCGCATCCTGCGCGTCATCATAGGTTATGTTAAAAATATAGGACTGGTTAGCAGCCTGAACAGCACTGTCATCAGCTAATGCCACGGCAGGCATCAAAAATATTATAAGAAGGATAAGTGTTTTTTTCATAATCTTATACGCTCTGATTCAGGTTCTGCAGCATTTCGTCGGATTTTGAAATTATCTTGCTGTTCATTTCATAAACACGCTGGGCCTTAATAAGGTTGGTAAGCTCGGTTACAGCGTCTACGTTCGAGCTTTCCAGATAACCTTGCAACATAGTGCCATAGCCATCGGTTCCGGGTGTCCCGGTCACAGGTGCGCCGGATGCAACAGTTTCCATATACATATTGCCACCGATTGCCTGAAGACCAGCTTCATTTATAAAGCTTGCTGTCTGGAACTGGCCGAGATTCTGCGGTGCAACCTGGTTAGGAATGGTTGCGAATACTTCACCCGATGAATTGATACTGATACCAGTCGCAGTTGGGGGTATGGTAATTGCTGGCTCAACCTGATTGCCATCTGCCGTTACGATAACACCATTCGGGCTTAATTGCAGCGCGCCTGCACGTGTGTAAGCAAGCTCGCCGCTTGGAAGCGTTACCTGCAAAAATCCCTTGCCCTGGATCGCAACGTCAAGAGTATTGGTAGTGTTCTGCAAAGTTCCCTGGTTGGTATTGCGGTAGATAGCACCGGTTTTAACACCAAGGCCGATTTGTATACCAGTTGGAACAATAGTTCCCGAATCTGCAGAGTTGGTGCCTACGCGTTTATCGTTCTGATAGAGCAGATCCTGAAATTCAGGGCGCTGCAATTTATAAGCGGTAGTGTTTATGTTAGCAAGGTTCTGTGAAGTAACATCCACATAAAGCTGCTGAGCCTGCATCCCGGTTGCTGCTATATCTAATGCTCTCATTTTTTTACTCCAACTATAAATTACTTATTTACGAACTACGAATTACTTAGCTTGCCTGCTGTGCCCAGGCATTGGCGGATTTGCGCTGCAGGTCATACATGGTTTCAATCATCTTTGCGGTGTTGGCAACCTGACGCGATACATCGATCATATGCGTAAGCTCAATAACAGGCTTCACATTTGCACCTGATAATGCGCCCTGAACAAGCTTTGCATCAGCTAATGTTTCCGGGGTTATTTCGCTTTTAAACATTGCACCATCAAGACGCTCAAGAAGCTGCGGATTATCAAATTTATAAATGCCGATAGTTGCAAACTCCTGGCCATTTACCGAAATATTTCCTGCCTGGCCTATGGTAATATCCTTGGCATCAGGATTGAAGGTAATATGCTGCCCACCATCGCTTAAAACCGGGTTGCCAGTTGCGGTAACTAATGTACCTGCACCATCCAACTGGAAATTCCCGGCACGGGTATAGCGAGTACCAAGCGGTGTTTCTACCGCGAAGAAACCATCGCTGGCTATCGCCAAATCAAGCGGGTTGCCAGTTGCTTTTATCGGCGCATTCTCAAAATCATGATAGCTGGAGATATCATAGGCAAAGGCCATATCATTGCGGTTTTTCTGGTTCACATCCTTTGTGAGGTAGGAATTGAACAGCAAATGCTCCCCGCTATAACCTGTAGTATTAGTGTTTGCGATGTTATTCGCAGTGACATCCATATCGCGAAATAATGCAAGCTGGCGCGAAAGGGTTATATAAACGCTATTATCCATAATTTAATCCCAGGTAAAAACAATCTCCCGGCAATATAAGCATAAATTGTGCCAAATTTGTTTTGGTCAGGAAAAAGGCGCAAAACACCTTGTCATTGCTTTCCCACAACATATAATGGCAGCAGATATAACTAAGGAAAATCTATTATGAATGACCAGCTTACTCTCGCCATCGCCGGATGCACAGGCCGCATGGGACAAGCATTAATTGCCAGCGCCAACGCAAACCATGCCGTAAAAATAACAGCAGGCAGCGTACGCCCGGGTACACCACAGCATGCTGCAGGACTTTATATAACCTCTGACCCGGCAATACTTGCACAAAAGGCCGACGCCGCAATTGACTTTACAACACCAGAAGCAACCCTCGCACTTGCCCGCGAAATTGCAAAAACAGGGGGCATATTAGTTATTGGCACCACAGGTTTTTCTGATGGACAGCAGAAAAAACTTAATGAATGTGCTGAATCTGCCCGCATTGTACAATCAGGGAATTTCAGCCTTGGCGTTAATATATTGGAATCACTTGTCAAACGCACAGCGGAATTGCTTGGAGAAGGTTATGATATTGAAATAAGCGAAATGCACCATAAGCATAAGAAAGACGCGCCTTCAGGAACTGCGCTTATGCTGGGACGTGCGGCAGCTAAAGGACGCAAGGTATCACTTGATGATAAAAAAGTCATGGAACGCGGCGGCGAACGGGAAAAAGGCGATATAGGATTTGCCGTATTGCGCGGCGGCGATGTAGTAGGAATCCATAACGTAATGTTTGCAGGCAACGGCGAACTTATAACATTATCCCATCAGGGATTTTCACGTACCATTTTTGCAACCGGTGCAATAGCCGCAGCACTATGGGCGCGTGAGAAAAAACCGGGCATGTATTCGATGCAGGATGTTATTGGACTTTAGGCTTTGTTATACCTAACTATTGCTTTCCGCGCCAGCTCATCGGCCCGTTCGTTCATGTCATGGCCATTATGCCCTTTTACCCAATGCCATTTTATAATGTGATGTGCTGCAGCCTTTTCAAGCCTTTGCCAATATTCAACATTTTTCACTGGCTTCTTGTCGGCTGTTTTCCATCCCCGTGCTTTCCAGCCGGGAAGCCATTCGCTTATACCTTTCAAAACATAGGTACTATCGCTGTATAGATCCACTGAACAAGGCAATTTTAATTGCTCAAGGGATGCAATCACTGCCATAAGCTCCATGCGGTTATTGGTGGTTTCAGCTTCAAAACCAGAAAGCTCTTTTTCCTTTTCCCCGTAAACCAATATAGCGCCCCAGCCGCCCGGCCCTGGGTTACCCGAACAAGCACCGTCAGTATATATTTTTACATGTTTTTTAGTCATTACAACCCTACCAATAATTTACCGCTTTGATGGAACCGTAGTTTCTCCACATATTCCAGCGGGTCTTTGACATTTACCAGCGCACCCGGATCGCGATTCAGCCAATCATAACTACGGGTAAGAAGGAAGCGCAGTGCTGCACCACGCAATAGTAGTGGGAAAGACGCCTCTTCTTCAGCACTCAGGGGGCGGATTCCATTATAAGATGCCATAAGCGCCTGCACACGCTCTTTTACCAGCCTGTGACGCTCATCAAAACACCAGGCATTTATTATAATTGCTAAATCATACGCCCAAAAATCATTACAGGAAAAATAAAAATCTATCACCCCTGAAAGTTCCAACTTGCCGCCAAACGGCTTTTTAAAAAATACATTGTCGGGAAAAAGATCGGCATGAATTGGCCCAAGTGGTAGGTCAGTTGGCCAATTCTCACTTAAATAATTATACTCTTCATTGATAACCTGCTTAAGTCCCGGCTCTATTTCATCTACTCGGTCAATGATTTCGTCTATTATTTTTTCCCAGCCTTTAACCGATAAGTGATTTGCACGCATATAAGGAAAATCAACTCCCGTAATATGCATGCGCGCAACCATATCCCCAATATGCAATAAATGCTCCGGTGTAATGTTTTTGACCCCGCTGCCCTCAAGGAAGCTTACTACCACGGCTGGTTTTTCTTTAAGAGCAGAAAGTGTGCGCCCGCCTTTAGAAACTATTGGCTGCGGGCATAAAATGCCCCTTGCATGCCACCACTGCATTAACTCAGTAAAATATGGTAGCTCAGAAAGCTCGAAATGCTTCTCGAATAAAGTAAGGATGTAATTTACGGTTAGTGATTTTTGGTTAGTGGTTAGAAGATAGTTGGTATTGGTAACACCTTCGGCTATAGGTTCAAATGATTGCAAAACCCCTATGTCATACTGCTCAAGCAGTCTTTCAATATCATATTTATCTAGTTGGGTGTAAACGGCCATAAACGGATAACGGATTACGGATGGCAAAAATAAGGATGCTTATCATCCGTCATCTGCCATCTGCTATCCATTATACCACCCTCTCAACCATCAATTTCTTTATTTCAGCGATAGCCTTCGCTGGATTCAACCCTTTAGGGCATGTTTTCGCGCAATTCATTATGGTGTGGCAGCGGTAAAGCTTGAACGGGTCTTCAAGTTCGTCTAAACGCTCGCCGGTGAATTCATCGCGGCTATCAATTATCCAGCGGTAAGCATGCAGCAAAATAGCAGGCCCCAGGAAGCGGTCAGAATTCCACCAGTAGCTTGGGCAGGATGTAGAACAGCAGGCGCATAGAATACATTCATAAAGCCCATCGAGCTTAGCACGGTCATCAGGCGATTGCAGGCGCTCGCGGTTGGCAGGCTGTGGTGTTGAGGTCTGCAGCCATGGTTTAATAGATTCATACTGCGCGTAAAAATGCGTCATATCCGGCACAAGGTCTTTAATAACCGACATATGCGGCAGCGGGTATATATTCACATCGCCGCGAACTTCATCGATAGGTTTTATGCAGGCCAATGTATTGGTGCCGTCAATATTCATGGCACAGCTGCCACAAATACCTTCGCGGCACGAGCGCCGGAAAGTAAGGGTTGCATCGACCTCATCCTTAATTTTTATAAGCGCATCCAGCACCATTGGCGCGCAGTCATCCATATCTATTTCATATGAATCAAGGCGAGGGTTCTTAGGAGTACCTTTATCGTCTTTATCTTCAGGGTTGAAGCGATAGATATTAAATTTTTTGATGTTCTTTGCCGCAGATGGCGCTTTGTGGAGATTGCCTTTGCCAACTTTTGAATTAGGGGGCAGCCTTAGTTCAACCATAAAATATCCTTATAATATTGCAGCATAAATAATGAATCGATAGTAGCAATTTTCCCAAACCAATCAAGTGCTAAAACAAAAACGGCTATTGCCCCACATACTGCATATCCGGTAGCAGCTCAATATTATTTTTGCGCTTGAAAGCAATTTCACTAATTGTTTTCTGCAAAGCCACAAAGCGCTCTGCATTGGAAGGATGGGTAACAGATATATATATATCGCCCGGATCTTCTATCGACATGCGGCGCCAGAGATAAGGAGCCTTTTTTATGTCATACCCTGCCCTTGCCATTACATAAAGACCTATATAATCGGCTTCCCTTTCAAAATCAGCCCCGTATGTCAGGGAGCCGATCTCGGCCCCCGCCGATGCCACGCCCCAGTCGGTATCAATGCCACGGCTTGATGCAATCTCATCAGCTGCAGCCCCTATCAGCATACCCCATGTTGCATTATGTTCCTGCGCTTTCCTGTGCTGCATTAAATTATGGGAAAACTCATGCCCCATTACCGCTGCCAGCTCATCATCACTTTGTACAAAACGCATCATCCCGGTATAAATTATAATATTCTTGCCATCAGAAAGCGCATTTATTTTTTCATCCCGCGACATGCGGAAATAATAATAACAACCGTTTTTCTGAAGCTTCAGGCCACGGCATATTTCTGCACCGGCCTTTTCTATTTTTTCGCCTACCCTTTCGAACTGGCCACGCATATTTTTATGGTTTTTCCATCTTTTAGGCTCACCACCATTTGCATTTATCCTATCTACAATCAGTTGCTGGTTTAATTCTTCTGACTGGATCTCGTCGCCAGCTAACTGCGGAGGAGTAGTCAAAGGTTTCTGGCAGGCTATAAGGGAAAAATTTATAATAACTATAAAAAA
>CAUJHR010000007.1 GCA_963205195.1 Pseudomonadota bacterium
ATAATATAGGTAGTTCCTGCGTTACAAAATCGCTTCCGGGACGAACTACTCCTTGAACAAAGGCTATTACATTACCCCGTGCCTGTTCAGCGAACATTTTAGATGCTTGTGACCATAGTAAATCATATTCTGTTTTGGTAAGCGAGCCATTATTAAAGGAAGACTTTACGAATGAATTATTTTTCAAATAGTCCCCAGCCTCCGTTTGCTCTATAGTGTAGTGAGTATCTTTATGCTCATTCCAACATTCATCAGCACGTTGTTGGTTTTGATCATGATTCCCAGAATAAAAAATAGCGGTTCCATTCCCGCCTGCAGATTTGGTTTTTAATATTTGTAGAATTTCATCAAATATAGCTTGTGTCATGTCATAATCCGCTTTCAACCATATCTTTTGCGTGTACATAGTGTGGTTTTGTTGCTGTTCCGATATCAAAAACTACATTATGCACAGGCATATTTTTATAAAATGGAATTTCAACAGGATAATGCAGTAAAGCTGCCTCAATATCCTTACTATAGGTTAAACATAGTTCTTTGGCTTTTTTATCCATACCTGACCAATTAGTATAAATTATATAGGTATCTGTTATTACATAAGGGTATCCCCCAGATTCCACATATACTTCAGAGCCTCTTGGCTCTCTCTGTTCTGTTCTCCACGCTCTAAATTTAAACTCCCCAAAATTGCCTTTTACAAGAAATTCTTCTTGTAACTCTCTGCTTAATCCAATGGCTTGAAGATAAAAACCATCATTACGCCTAATATATGTAATCTCATACTTTTCAATATTGCCACTATGTAACTTCAACTCGTGAGCCTCTTTCACTACTTCCCACACAGAGTCAACTTTTACGTCATTTTCTGAATTCATCCTGTTATCCTCTTGTGGTATATTTTCAACCTTATTCTTATGGTATTTGGCTTTGCAGTTATCATTTGCTTTTATGCTCCAAACAAAATATTGCGGCATAAAGGCAAATAAAGTTAAAAATAGCAAAAACTTAAACCAAGATTTTATCCTCACATTTTACCCATTATTTAATATTTATGCAATCATACTAATATCAGCCATTTCGTCACAGTAATTATCATTGGCTGCTATGCTTGCTTCCCTAGGTCCCCGCATAAAGCGGGGAATAGTGGCAAACGAAAGTTCGTGGATATAGCGGGTGGCGCCGTTGATAGTGACAGTGGAGATGGCGTTCTCCACATTACCCGCGATAAGGGTGTTGCGGTTGTATTTGTTGAGTGAGATTTCGGTGACGCCGTTGGCAGCGAGGGTGGTCATCTCGCCTGCATCAACAGTGCCGTTGGCGTTTTTATCGTTCCACAGGCGTAATAAACTGAACTGGCTATCGAGCGAGTTTATGAGGTTGTCTTTATTGGAGTATTCCTATAGTTGAAATTCATGGCGGTTTTTATAGGGGTTGATTCGCGGGGATGGTGGTGGCGGGATAATATAATCACGCGGAATTGATTTCTGATAGTCATTTTCTGACTTGTCGAAAGATTTACGCAAGGCTGCGGCGTGTTCTTTGTCGAGTCCCAGCAGCTCTGCAACCCTATTAAGATTTTTATCACCTTCTGCTGTATTGGAAAAATTACCCCTTTGTATCAAGTTGGTAAATTCTGACAATTGATCCTTATTTAACTCCCCAACCTGTGAGGCCTTTATGACGCCCTCATTTAGTGCATTCCTGGTTAATCCGTACGTTAAACTGGTGACAGCATCTTGCGATAATTTAGATAGTTCCATAACGCTGGACTTGCCATTTATTATCGAATCTTTAAGCCCGCCATTGAAAAACCTTTCTGCAAAAGCAGGATTAGTGAGCAGGCTGTTTTTTTCTTCATCGGTAAGTTTAACCCGGTTGTCTTTCTCCAGTGAGCCTATGAACAATTTAACTATTTCAGGATTTTTGTAAGGGTCAATATCAGGCAGCTCTACCGGCATAAGTCCTCCCGCTGGTTAATATCCGTTTACATTAACATTTTAAGGGCATTATTTTAAATGGTTTATTGTTAAGCTTTTATGACGTTGCAAGAATCATATGGCGTTTTGGCTTGCGGCATTATAGATTGCCCGCATGTTTGACAGCTACAGCGAGATTTTTGCCAAGAGGGGGCACGCATACCATGAGGCGATGGTGCGTTTTCCGGCAGCGCGCACACAGGAATTTGATGAGATACTGAAACTTGCTGATATACGCGGTGGGCAGGTGGTGTGCGACGTACCATCAGGCGGCGGCTATCTTGCCAATTATTTCAAAACCGAGCCGGAATTTTTTATCTCGATAGACCCGGCTGACCAGTTCGTAGCGCATTATGCGGAAAATGACCATTTGAATGGGCTGTGCTCGAAGCTTGAAGCGCTGGCGCTGGGGGATGGCTCGGTGGATATGTTGATAAGCCTTGCCGGGATGCACCATCTGCCTGACCGGATGCTATTCTACCGTGAAGTTATGCGTGTGCTGAAAGTTGGCGGCACACTGTGCATTGCTGATGTTGCAGCTGGGTCGCCGGTTGATGGCTTTTTGAATATTTTTGTGCATAGGCATAACTCTATGGGGCATGAAGGAGATTTTTTCATGACTAAAGCAGCTGATGAATTGAAGCAGTGCGGGTTTGGGATAACAAGCGTCTATCCGAAGCGATACCACTGGGTTTTTGAAAATATAAATGACATGGTGCTGTATTGCCGCCTGATGTTTGGGCTTGACCGGGCAAGTGATGAGGAAACGCTGGAGGGGATAAGGAAATATCTCGGTTTTGAGGAAAGGGACGGGCAGGTGCTTATGAACTGGGAGCTTATGTTCCTTAAGGCACGGAAATGATGTATTTAAAAAAGATGCAAGTTCTGGGCCGCTGAGTAAATGATTTCAGCTTCAACTAATATGCTTATTTCATCGAGATTGCTACTTCCGGTGTGCTGCTTACCAGTTCAGTAAGTTTTTTAATTACGCCATCTAACCCCTGAGAAGCAGCAAGGGTTGTGAATTCACTGCGGTGGGTATTTATCAGGCTTACATTCTCTATGGCTATGTCATGCACCTTGTAATGCCCATCCTTTTCGTAAACAAGGTAGCTTACGTTCAATATATCCTGATTGGTGAGTTTCATTTCGGTTGCGACTGAGAAATTTTCATCAGACTTATCATTCACGTTCAAAATTTTTATGCCGCTGATGCTTTTGTCTGGGTTCTGGGCAAAATTCTCTACATAAGTTTTGGTGAGGAACTGACGGTAAAGGGAAAGGTATTTCTCACGCTGTTCGTCGGTTGCGTTGTTCCAGTTGCGGCCAATAACAAACCTTGCTATCCAGTCAATATCTACTGATTTGCTGAATGCCTGCTCAAGCACTTCCTTGCGTTTATCATAAGATTTTTTGTTATCGCTTATGATTGAAAGAACAATATTTGCAAAATTATTGGCGAAATCGACCCTTTGGCTGTGAATATCGGCAGCTTGCGCGCTATGGGCTATTATGCTTAAATTACAGAAAGATAATAATAAAAATAAATAAAATCCGTGCCTTATCTGCTTCATAACAATCCTAATATATTTTAATTATATAGCTAAAATATACCTAATTATAATTAACTTCTAGTGAATTATATATAAAATTATTCGTAATTCGTAAATGCGTACCTCGTAGTTCGTCATCCCGGCGAAGGCCGGGATCCATATGTTTGGCATGGATACCGCCCTGCGGCGGTATGACAGAGATGGCGGGGATGACAGCTACTTCTTCGCATCTTCTACTGGCATGGTAATAAACGCCTCATCGTCTTTGCGGGAAATCTTCACCAGAACATATTTGCGGCCTGATTTGCGTGCATTTTCAATGATTTTCTTTAAATCAGCTACGGTTTTTACCGCTTCATTATTAACATCTACGATAATATCGCCGACCTGAAGCCCGTGCTTAGCCGCTTCGCCGCGTTTGACATCCAGTATAACCAGCCCGGTTTTTTTGTTATTAAGCCTGAGCTGGGCGCGAATCTGCGGGGTGAGGGGTGCAACATCCATGCCCAGCAGGGATTCGCTGTCATTATCCTTAGAGGCCTTGGATTGTTTTTCCGGCTTGGCATCATCGGCCATATCGCTTTTCTCATCCAACTCCTTAGTTGTTATGGAGCTGGTTTTGGAAGCGCCCTTGTGCCAGAAGGTTATTGGAACTGTAGCGCCAATTTTTGACTCGGCTACTATGCGCGGAAGGAAGCGCATCTCGCTTATCTCCTTGCCGTCAAAACTTGTTATAACGTCACCGGCGACGATGCCAGCTTTATCAGCCGGGCTGTCTTTGGCAACATCAAGCACTAAAGCGCCAATAGCTTTTTCCATGCCCAAACTGTCGGCTACTTCATCGGAAACTTCCTGTATCTTTACGCCGAGCCAGCCGCGATGGGTACGTCCAAATTCCTTAAGCTGCGCGACAACAGGCTTGGCAAGCGAAGTTGGTATTGCAAAGCCAATCCCAACTGAGCCGCCGCCCATGCTGGGCGAAAAAATCGCGGTGTTGATGCCTATCACTTCGCCTTTTGTATTAAATAACGGCCCGCCGGAATTGCCACGGTTTATAGAGGCATCCGTTTGCAGGAAATCGTCAAATGGCCCGGAATTTATGCTGCGCTGGCGGGCAGAAATAATACCCTGCGTTACCGAACCGCCAAGGCCAAACGGATTGCCGATTGCTATAACCCAATCACCTACACGCATTGCATCAGAATCACCAAGGGTTACGAAGGGAAGGTCTTTTTTTGCATCAACTTTAAGTAAAGCCAGGTCGGTTTTTTTGTCGCGGCCTATTATCTTTGCCTTGTATTTACTATGGTCGGGCAGGGTAACGCTTATTTCTTCGGCATCATCTACTACATGGTTGTTGGTTATTATATAGCCGTCAGCTCCGATTATAAATCCTGAGCCGAGGGAAACCACATCCTGTTCCTGAGGCTGTATTTCTTGCGGTATGCCAAAATGCTGAAACAGATCACGGAATGGATCCATATCTGGTGTGTTTGGGAAATTAAACTGCATACCCCTGAATTTTCCAGGAGCTTTAACTTTCTGTGTGGTAGAAACGTTAACCACCGCCGGGGAAAGTTTTTCTACAAGGTTTGCAAAGCTTTGCGGGTGCTCCTGTGCATATGCGGGGGCGGCAGCGATAGGAACCCCGGTAAATGCAAGTATTAAAGCTGCGGTTAAAAAGTAGAATTTCAACATATTAGCCCCCGTAATTAATTTTACCAAAGCAATTGCACATGCTTGTATGACAAGTGCCCCAATAATTGCCATATAATACAATTTTTTTTAAGCGCAAGGGGTGGAGTAAAAATTGGGCGGTGTTATTCCAGTGTTGATTTGCTGGCGATGGCCATTTCCAGCTTTGCAAGTTCCACGGCGGTGCGAAGTTCTATTTCGTCCATTATTGCCAGTAAATGTGGATCGGCAACGCTTTGGCGCTGTATCGAAAGATTGCTGCGGATATTATTCAGGACATCCATAGGCAGTGACCCAAGGAGTAGTTTGCGGCGCAGATGCTCCAGCGAATCCAGCATGGATTCACCTTGTTTTATAAGTTTTTTGCGGCGTATCTCTTCCTCGGAAACTTCCTGCAAAACCAACATTCCTGAAAGGGGGGAAGCGGCGGCTATGTCGCTAAGCTTGGCGGCCTGTGAAGCTTCTTCGCCCTCCGCAAGGGAAAGCAGGCTGGAAAAATCACTTGCAGAGCTTACGCCTACGCGTTTCTTCGCGGAGGATGTGTTTTTGATATTTCCGTAAGCGTCGATTTTCATAATATAATTATATATAGCAAAGATTATAGATTCGTAAAGGGATGGATGACAGATGACGGATAACGGATGACAGTGTAATACATACTAGTTACTGGCAGCTGATGTTTGGCACGGTAATTGCTTTATTTTTCCTATTATTTTTAATGGGGAATTTTAATATGGCTCAGAAATATAACCAGAAACATAATAATTCAATGCGGATACGCGTTGATGCAGAGGTTGTGTTTTACCGTTTTGTATTCCTGCCGCTCATGTTTTTGATCATTTTATGGGGATATTTGATCGCCATGTCTTCAATGGCGCATGCGGAATCACGTATAAAGGATATAGTTGCTTTTGAGGGTATCCGCGAAAATATGCTGATGGGTTACGGGCTGGTGGTTGGTCTGAACGGAACTGGCGACAAGCTCAAAAACAGCGCCTTTACTGAGCAGAGCTTGATAGCATTTTTAGAGCGCCAGGGCGTTAATACCCGTGGAACCGAGCTTAAAACCCAGAACGTGGCGGCGGTTACAATTACTGCAACACTTCCGCCATTTGCGCGCACCGGAAGCAAGGTTGATGTTTCGGTAAGCGCGATGGGTGATGCGAAAAACCTTGCAGGAGGCACATTGCTTGCCACACCGCTTTATGGCGCTGACGGAGAAGTTTACGCTGTGGCACAAGGTTCTATTTCGATAGGCGGATTCAAGGCGCAGGGTGAATCAACAACCATTACCAAGGGCGTGCCAACATCGGGATTCATTGCTAATGGCGGGATGGTAGAACGTGAAACAGATTTTGTTTTAAATAAACTCCAGAAGATGAAGCTTTCATTGCGTAACCCGGATATTTCAACGGCGCAGCGTATATCAGACGTTATAAATGAACATATCGGGCCGAGCCTTGCCAATGTTTCCGACCCTGGAACTGTTGAGCTTACTGTGCCTGATGTTTACAAAAATAATGTTACTCAACTGCTTGCGGATATTGAAACTTTGCCGGTTGAAACCGACCAGGTGGCAAAGATCGTTATTGATGAAGCGTCGGGCACTATCGTGATGGGAGAGAATGTGAATATAGACACAGTAGCGGTGGCGCAGGGGAACCTGGTGGTAAAGGTTGAAGAACGCCCTGTTGTTTCACAGCCAAACCCGTTTGCGCCGGAGTCATCACAGACAGTAGTGACAGCCCAGACCGAAGTTTCGGTTAATGACAAACCGGGTAACCGTATGGCGATATTAAAAAAGGGCGCGAGCTTGAAAGACCTTGTTGCCGGGCTTAATGCGCTTGGTGTCAGCCCGCGTGATTTAATAACTATTTTGCAAACTATTAAATCTGCAGGGGCATTGCAGGCTGAGATTAAGACTAGATAGATTAAGGCTTTAGGCAATAGAGAAGGATAAAGGGATAATAAATGTTAATGGATAATGCAATTTCTGCAGCATCGCAGTCGCTTACGGCAAAAATGGCAGGTGCCAAAGGCATGGATACGCAAAGGGCGGATGCAACCGCGCATGACTTTGAATCATTGTTCATAAGCCAGATGGTGGAGCAAATGTTTGGAGAATCAATAGGTTCTGACGCTTTTGGTACGGAAGATACTGATGAGGTTTATAAAGGGTTAATGGTTCAGGAATATGGGAAAATGATAACCCAGTCCGGTGGCATAGGAATTGCTGATTACGTTAAGAGAGAGCTGCTGAAGCAGCAGGAAATGTAACAAGTAATGGAGAAGTAGTATGAGTGGTGAAGTGCTAACAGGCAATTATCCAAGCGGTACTGAAGTGCATAATTTTAAAATGCAGGATGTGATAACCCTGACTGCCCGCCTTGCACAATTGCTTGCTGAAGAAGTAGATATGCTTGGCGATATGAAGATAAAAAAGATAGAAGCGCTCCAGCAGGAAAAAATATTCCTTACAAATGCGCTGGAGGCGCAACGCAAGCTTATCGAGCGCCATCCTTACATGCTTGGAAGCATCCCATCGCGTGATAAGGCCGACTTAGAATCAGTTGCGGCAGTATTCCAGGATATTCTTGAAGAGAACCACCGCAAACTGCTTATGGCAAAAGAGATCAACCATAAGGTTGTGCAGGCGATAACCGATGTGGTGAAAGAAAACACCCAGAGCCGTACCTATAATGGAAGCGGTTACGCGGGGGCAGCGGCATTTAATACGTTATCAGTAACACTTAACAAAACTATTTAGGAACTCTACTGGTATGGGCAATCTACTTGCAATGAAGCTTCGGCATAATACTCACGGACTACAAAATCCGCATGCGGGATTTTGTGCTTTAGAACAAATCCCACTTGTGGATTTGTTGAGGCTACGCTGCGTTTATGCCACTTCATTGCTGTGCGCTTGCCGCATACCAGCGAGTTCTTAGGAAAATTACTAATACTATAAATTAGGACTTTTTATGAGTTTAACACTTGCGCTGAATAACTCACTTTCGGGGCTTAATATAAACCGCCAATCACTGGCTGTGCTTTCGCAGAATATAGCCAACGCGAATACGCAGGGCTATAGCCGTAAGATCATTGAGCAGGAATCACTGTATCTGGACGGCAACGGCGCGGGCGTCAGCATTAAGGATATTAGCCGCAAGGTAGATGATTATCTTATTAAATCGGTGCGCGAGCAGACATCGCTGGTAGGGCAGGGTGATACGATAAATGATTATAATGACCGCATCCAGATTTTACTGGGAAAGCCGGGCGACCAAAGCAGTATTGATTCTAACATTGGAAGTTTTTTTAACGCGCTGCAATCACTGGCCCAGACACCGGAAAATTCATCACTGCGCGTTAATGCTGTAAATCTTGGCAAAACACTGGCTGGTCGCGTAAATGATTTGTCATCTGGCCTTAACGGTCTGCGCTTCCAGGCTGACCAGGACATAAATATCATGATCAGCTCTATCAATGCCGATATTAAGGAAATTGATAAGTTGAACAAGACAATAGGTAATGAAGCGGCTCTGGGTAAACCAACTGCCGAGCTTGAGGATAAGCGTGACGGGATGATACGTGACCTTTCCAGCTATCTGGATATTTCGGTATATAAAAAATCCACAGGTGAAGTGAATATAAGCACCAATACCGGACTTAGCCTGCTTGATGACAGCGTTTACCAGCTTTCATATAATGCTGCCAGTTCTGCTGATACTTTTGTAAATGATTCTTCCCTTTCGGCGCTTAATATTTACCGTCTTGATGAATCGGGTAATCCTATTGGTACGCCGAAAGTCCTGATATCACAGGGAACAAGCGCCAGCATAACCAGCAACATAAATAGCGGAACACTTGCCGGGCTTGTGCAAATGCGCGACAAGGATATACCAGCGATACTTACCCAGCTTGATAATTTAGCTGCAACTATCCGCGACCAGATGAATATAATACATAATAGCGGGACCGGTTTCCCCGGAGCACAAAGCCTGACGGGAACACACCTGCTGGTGGCTGATGATTACAGCCAGTGGAGTGGGAAAGTGCGTATTGCGGTTCTGGGCAGTGACGGTAAGCCTATCGTGTCGCCTTACGGGGATGAAACTGGTTTTAGGCCGCTTACGCTTGACCTCTCTACGCTTGATACTGGAACCGGGGCAGGGCAGCCCAACGTGCAGGGCATTATCAATGAAATAAACCGGACCCTGGGAACACCGCAGACCAAGGTTGAGCTTGGTAATATAAATAATATAAGCCTTGTATCCAATACCAAGAATATCCCAAATAATACCGGGCAGTTCAATTTCGATTTCAATATGGAAAATATATCGGGAAGCAACTCCAGCATATATATAACCGGGATGCAGGTTCTAGACAGCACCGGAAGTGCGCTTGCTACGCCGACATCTACAATGCCGGCAGTGAATCTGGCGGGAACTTACAGCACTATATCAGGCAGCAAGGCGCTTACCGTAAATATTTCGACTCCCAGCAACCTGAAAGTTGGCGATAAGGTTTATCTTTCTCCGCCATCGGGTGCGATAGACGGCATACCAACATCTGATTTCGGCGGATTTTTTACGGTGACCTCGGTAAGCAGTACAAGCTTTACTGTTAATGTTGAAACAGCTGCAAGCGCTGGCGGATCATTCACTGTGGCCGGGCAAACCGCAACTCCCAAATATACCCAGATAGATGCCGGAACCTCGGTACGCACCAAGGAAAACGGCACGATAACCGCTGATTTAAGCGGCAACCTGGCCTCGCCATATTATACTATTAAAGTGAATGTTTCAGTTGATGACGGCAACGGTAATATATCCAGCTCGGTGATAAGTTACCAGGTCAATAACAATGATACCAACATGATTAATGCCCGTTACGCGGCGTTAGCGGCAACCGGTGACGGCAAGCTGGTTTACCCGCAGACCGCGCAGGCGATGGCGCGTGCCACTTTGGTTGATGAAAACGGAATTGAAATTTCCAAGGTCAATGGCGCTTATACAACCACTGTAGCCGGTTACCTGAAAATTGAAAGCGGCAGCTCAAGTAATTATATCTCTATAGATTCGCTTAACAGCACAGAACTGGGCAAGCCAAATGACACGCCAAAAACCCCTGCAACCAACCGCGGGTTTTCGCATTTCTTCGGGCTTAATAACTTCTTCGTTGATGATGGTGATGCGCGGGTTGCAAAAACCGCAGGTAGTGCCGCATCGCTAAAGGTAGAATCTCGCCTTACAGCCAACCCTAACCTTATTGCGCTTGGTCAGCTTACTGCTGTTCCGCTGCCAAATGACCCGGCCAAGCCATCTACCTATACTTATGAGCGCACTATAGGTGATAATACCATAATAAGCGCCCTGGCGAAGCTCGGTATACAGGAAGTTAATTTCGCTGCAGCAGGCGGGCTGGGACAGACCAAGATACCTATAAGCTCTTATGCCGGCCAGATAATAGGCGCAGCGGCAACCAATGCAAATGCCTCGAAAACACTCAAAGAAAATGCCCAGACACTGCTTGACGGCTATAACCAGCGCTCGGATTCGATAAGCGGCGTGAATCTTGATGAAGAACTCGCCAATACGGTTATTTACCAAAATGCCTATAGCGCATCGGCGAGGGTAATTACAGTGGTAAACTCCATGTTCGACACACTCTTACAGGCAGCGGGTACATAAGCCATGGGTATATATAATAGTAATAATAAAATGGAGGCAATATTATGTCGGTAGGACGCATCAGTACATACGCGCTGCACCAGACGACGCTTAAGGATGCAAGCAAGGCACAAGTGAACCTTGCCGACTTGCAGCAGCAATTATCCAGCGGCGCTAAATCGCAGGATTTCGCAGGGCTTGGCGGCAATAAATCCGAGCAGTTCCTGCTTCTTGAAAATAAGATAGCCAAAACGGACCTGTATCTTGATAATAATACTATAGTCGGTACCCGCATCGACAGCACTGACACCATACTTGGACAGGTGATCGACACCGCGACCAACCTTAAGAACCTGATCTCGCAGCGCCGCAACGCTGCTTCCAATACAGCTGCATTCCCGGATTCGCTGAAGGGTGCTTGGCAGGCGCTGGTAAGCCAGCTCAATACCAGCTTGGAGGGGCGCTATATTTTTGGCGGCACGCGCACCGATACCCCGCCGGTAAATTCCAAAGATTTTCCGACATTGCAGGAAGACGGGGTGCCTGATGACAATTATTATAACGGCAGCAAGCAAGACATTGCTGTACGTGCTGATGATAACACAGAAATGACATATAATGTCCGGGCTGATGATTCCGGCATCCAGCAAATTTTTGCCGGGCTTGCCATGGCAATGAAAGGACATGACGAAGGTTCCGACGTTGACTTAAGTAAAGCTTATGATCTGGTAGAGCAGGGTTTGAACGGGGTTATAGCTACGCAATCTGTTGTCAACCAGAATAAAGTGGCACTTAATGACATAAATACCAGGCACCAGTCATTTAAACTTTATTTTCAAGGGGTAAAAGAAGAAATAGGCAATGCCGACCTGGTGTCTGTATCTACCGAAGTTGCTATAAATCAAGGAATTTTACAAGCATCGTTCCAGGCGTTTGCCAAAATTAATTCCTTGAAGCTTTCAGATTTTTTACGTTAAACTAACAAAGTTGTGCTATTATAGTTCAATCGCGCGGCAAAAATATAAGGGGTAAAATACTATGCTAAGCCAATCAGCGTTTTCTGCCGGAGCAATTAATCCGCACGCTTCCTTCCCTGAAACCATCCAATCGCGTTTTGGCGAGATATCGGTGGATATTTCCCGGGCTATAAGCTTTCCACGCGGCCTGCTGGGGATGCCTGATAAATCCAATTTCGTGCTTACAAATTTCAACAGCCAGAAAATGGAACAATTCAAGCTATTGCAATCGCTTGATGAAACCCAGCTATCCTTTATTACTCTGCCGATTGCAGTAAAAAATAATATAATAGCGGCTGAAGATATTTATGATGCGGCTGATAATCTCCAGATAGCACATGACGACCTGGTAGTTTTATTGATAGTTTCTGTGCACAGAAGCCCCGGCAGCGTGAAATTATCAGTAAATTCCCGTGCGCCATTGTTTCTGGATGTGAAGCATAAGTTCGGGACGCAATATGTCTTTCAAAACGACGCCTACAAGGTCCAACACAGTATATAGGCTTTTCATTTAGCCCTGCACTTTGTTATCCTTCGGCTCGTGTATTAGTTATACACGTCGCCTCGGCTGCCTAGTGCAGAACTAAAGCAAAAGCCTCTATGCCCGAGTCCATACCCATCGCTTTGCTTTGTTCCCCATGATTGCGAGCGTAGCGAAGCAATCCAGATATTGTCATCCCGGCGAAGGCCGGGAATCCATGCTGGAATTTATTTTATACATGGATACCGCCCTACAGCGGGTATGACGCGTCGTAAATTTCCTTAAAATATCGCTAGACCATTGGTAAATTCACGCTAAAATCCCGCGAGATTACTGATATCCGGGAATAGTTATTTACATAAGGAACAATAAGAAATGAAACAAACCACCAAGAAGAAACCGACACTCAAACAGCAGATGCTCTCCAAGCCAGTCAAGCATATCGACATCACTTCGTTCGATGCCCGCCCGATCATCGACCAGATGGCCAACATGTCGTTTACCTCGCGTGATCTGGCAAAGGCCACCGAGATATATAACATGATGCTGGCTGATAAGAAATGCTCGATCTTTTTGACGCTTGCCGGGTCGACTTCCGCTGGCGGCTGCATGAAGCTATACGCTGACCTGATCAAAAACAACATGGTGGATGCGATTGTGGCAACAGGGGCATCTATCGTGGATATGGATTTCTTCGAGGCGCTTGGTTTCAAGCATTACCAGGGCAGCCCGTTCGTTGATGACAAGCATTTGCGCGATAATTATATAGACCGCATTTATGACACTTACATTGACGAAGAAGAACTACAGCATTGCGACCATACCATTAAAAAGATCGCGGATTCACTAAAGCCGGGGGCTTATTCCTCGCGTGCCTTCATAAGGGAGATGGGAAAGTGGCTAACCAAGAATGCCAAGAAAAAAGATTCGCTGGTGCAGCTTGCCTATGAGCATAACGTGCCGATCTTCTGCCCGGCATTTACCGACTCCTCGGCTGGTTTTGGTCTGGTCGTGCACCAGGCTGAGCGCAAGAAAGCCAAAAAGCCATACATGACGATTGATTCAATCGCGGATTTCCACGAGCTGACCGATATAAAGATCAAAGCGGGGACAACCGGGCTTTTGATGGTTGGCGGCGGTGTACCTAAGAATTTCGTGCAGGATACGGTAGTATGTGCGGAAATACTGGGCGAAGAAGTGGACATGCATAAATACGCTGTGCAGCTTACGGTTGCTGATTCGCGAGATGGTGCATGCAGCTCCAGTACCTTGAAGGAAGCCTGCTCATGGGGCAAAGTAGATACTGCTTATGAGCAGATGGTGTATGCTGAAGCAGGAAGCGTTCTGCCGCTTCTGGCTTCTGATGCCTACCATCGCGGCCACTGGAAAAAACGTGCAAAACGCAACTTCGCTAAGATGTTTGCTTGATTTTGTATATTTTTCCAATATACTAATATAATATGCATAAAAAGATTTTGCAGCTGTTATTAAGTTTTGAGTGGGATAGCTCAAATCAACATAAAAGCTGGAAAAAGCACGGTATCACACAGCAGGAAGCCGAGCAGGTTTTTATGTGTGACCATATATTGGTGTATGATGATGAGAAACATTCTAATGTTGAAGCCCGTTATTATTTGTTAGGTGAAACGCAGGAAAGTAAAAAGCTTTTCGTTGTTTTTACAGTTCGCAGCAATAAGGTAAGGATAGTTTCCGCCAGGGCTATGAGTAGAGGGGAAAGGAAGATTTATGAAAAGCAAGAAGCCGATTCCTGAATTTAAAGCTGAGGAAGCAGAATTTAAATTTTGGGAAAAACATGATAGCACGGATTATCTGGATTGGGATAAAGCTAAGAAGGCTGTGTTTCCGAATCTAAAACCGTCTTCGCAGACTATTTCCCTGCGCCTTCCAATTGCAATGCTTGAAGACATAAAAATTATGGCCAATAAGCGAGATGTGCCGTATCAGTCATTGATGAAAGTTATTATTGCAGATGCTATTGCCCGGGAAAGACAGACAAATAAAGGGAAATGATATGAAAAAAAAAGTTACTGGAAAAAAAACTATTGCAGCAATAGGTCATAACTCCAAGGCAAAGGCAGCTGTGCCAAAAGTTACGGCAATAAAGAAAAAGCCAGTGACGGCGAAAACCAAGGCGCTGCTTGCCAAGGGAAAAAAATATTATTCGCTTGCTTACAAGCCGCGGGAAATGATAGTGGCGCGGGGTGAAGGAGTGAAAATATGGGATACTGACGGCAATGAATATATTGATTTCGGAGCCGGAATATCTGTGACCAGCCTTGGTCACCATAATAAAAAACTGGTGGCGGCGCTTGTCGCGCAGGCTAAAAATATCTGGCATACCAGCAATATATTTTTTACTGAACCTGCCGTTTCGCTTGCAGAAGAATTATGTGTAGCTTCAAAATTCGCCAAGAGGGTGTTCATCACCAATTCAGGCGCGGAAGCTAATGAGGCAGCGATCAAGCTTGCGCGTAAATATGCCGCTGATAAAGGCCAGCCGCCTGAGAAACGTGAGATAATAACTTTCATCGGCTCATTTCACGGGCGCACTCTGGCAACTATTACTGCAACTGCACAGCCGAAATACCAGGCCGGGTTCGAACCGCTGCCGGGCGGGTTTACTTATGTAAAATTCAATGATTTCGCGGCGATAGAAGCGGCTATAAGCGATAAAACATGTGCGGTATTGCTTGAAGTGGTGCAGGGCGAGGGCGGGGTCACTCCGGTTGCACCGGGATTCCTGAAACATATTCAGGAACTTTGCCACAAGCATGATGCGCTTTTGATGCTCGACCAGGTGCAGGATGGGATGATGCGTACCGGGAAATTATTTTCGCATTTTGCCGAAGCGGGAGTAAAACCAGATGTGGTGACTCTTGCAAAAGCGCTGGGCGGCGGAATACCAATTGGTGCGATGCTAGCTGGTGAAAAAGTGGAAAATACCTTCCAGTTCGGAAGCCACGGCTCGACTTTCGGCGGCAATCCGCTAGCGTGCGCGGTTGCGCGGGTGGTGCTTAAAACGCTCCAGTCAGCAGAGCTTTCCAAAAATGTGGCGGCGCGCAGCAAGCAGATTTTCGCAGCTCTTAAAGATATAAATAAACGCCACGGGATTTTTGCTGAAATACGCGGGCGCGGTCTGATGATAGGCGCAGAGTTGAAACCGGAATATCACGGAAAAGCTGGCGACCTCGCAGAGCTTGCTCGCAAGCATGGTGTGCTGGTGTTGCAGGCCGGGCCGAACGTGATGCGCCTGCTGCCGCCGCTTGTCATCAAGGAAGTGGAGCTTGCACAGGGTATTAAACGCTTTGAAGCGGCGATTTCTGAATTTACAGGAAAATAGCCCCCTTGTTTTTGGTGCGGATTTGGTGTATAATTGCACCATATAAGCTCCAAAGGAGGTTGTATGGTAAGGCAGAGCATTTCATTTACTGCACCAAATGATAAGTGGCTGAATTCGCTTGTTGAAAGCGAAGAATATTCCAGCAAAAGCGAAGTGGTGAATGATCTCATCCGTAAAGCGCGGGAGCGGCAGGAACAGCTTGATAAGTTAAGGGCTAAACTTATTAGAGCAGAAAAAAGCGGTTTTACGAATCTGACTATGGATGAAATCAGGGAAAAAGCCAGAGAAGAATTAAGACGTAATGGCGAATTATAAGATTACTGAGCGAGCAGAATTCGATCTCATAAGAATTTACCAGCATGGCGTTCGTAATTATGGACTGACTAAAGCGGATATATATTATGATGCGTTTCTCGAGCGCTTTGAAGAAATAGCCAGTAATCCTTATTTGTATCAATCCGCGGATAATATCAGCTAAGGCTACAGGCGCAGCGTATGCGGGGTTGATAGTATTTTTTACCGTGTTATTGATGGTGTGGTGGAGATAATTGCCATAGTAGGGCAACAGGATATTGAAAATATTATTGAATAGGTATTTATTATGATGCTGGTGCGGCCTGTAAAAATTTCTGACCACGGCGAGATATTATCGCTGGCGCATGAAGCGGGGATAGGCATGACCTCCCTGCCTGAAGATTCAGGCGTTCTCAAGGCAAAGATAGAGCGTGCGGTTGCGAGTTTTGAAGGAAGCGCAGATGCCAGGGGCGACGAGCATTTTCTTTTTGTTCTGGAAGATACTGCCAGCAAGAAGCTGGTGGGGACCGCAGGCGTGGTAGCGCATGTGGGCATAAAGCAGCCGTTCTATTCTTATAAGCTTTCGACCATTGTTCAGGCATCTGATGTGGTGGGCGTTTATTCGCAGCAAAAAGTATTGCACATGGTAAACGATTATACCGGGGCGAGTGAAATCGGCTCGCTGTTTTTGCTGACTGATTACCGCCGTGATGGTATTGGCAAGTTCCTCTCGCGCTGCCGCTACTTGCTGATGGCTGAATTTCCAGATTTGTTTTCTGATATAGTAATATCTGAGATTCGCGGGGTACAGGATAATGCTGGGCATTCGCCGTTTTATAGAAACCTGGCCGAACATTTTTTCCAGATGGAATTCAAACAGGCTGATTTTGTGAACGCAACAAAAGGCGGGCAGTTCATCAGCGACCTGATGCCTAAATACCCGATCTATGTGAATTTGCTTGATAAGCGTGCCCAGGATGTTATCGGGATACCTCTGGCTGCCTCGAAGCCAGCTTTGAACCTGCTGGAAAATGAAGGATTCCGCTATCAGGGTTATGTTGATGTATTTGATGCTGGGCCTACTATGCAGGCAGAGCGCACCCAGATACGCACTATTCGTAAAAGCAGGCGGGTAGAAATTGCTAATATTGGCAAGCCCGAAAGCAGCAGGCAGTATATGCTGGCAACCACAGGATTTTCTGATTTCCGTGTGCTCCTTTGCTGCCTTGATGAAGGCAAAGATGGTGTGGCCGTCAGTGAAGAGGCGGCGGAGATATTGGGAGTGAAAACCGGAGATATGGTTCGGTATATTGAATTGTAATTCTAGATTAGTTAGTGAATGTATATTAAGAATTATTTTTCCTAAGCTCTAATCTCTAGTTCCTAGCCTCTAAATAACACTAGACCGCCTGAACTTGTCCTAGTAAAACAATTGCAATCAGCTATGATGCGATAGTTCAAGGGTTCAAGCGGAGAAAATTATGCAGGATATTTCTATTTTTCACAGGGGTGGTTTTGTTATGTATGCGCTGGCGCTTTTGTCGGTGTATGCGATCACTGTGATTGTTTTTAAAATATGGCAATTTAAAAAATCAAACGTGTTTGACCGCAGCTTCATAGAGCCGGTTTTGCGTGACATAAAACAGGGTGACCGCACACAGGCAACCAAAACCCTGGAAACAATCAAAGGCCCGGTTGCCCGCATTATGCGCGTTACTTTTGAATGTGTTGCCAACCGTGAAATGTCGCAAAAAAGCAAGGAAGCCGAGATAGCGCGAGTGGGGGCGGCGGATATACGATACCTCGAATCGCACCTGCGCGGGCTGGAAATGACCGCGATGATATCACCGCTTATGGGGCTTCTTGGTACGGTTATCGGTATGATAAATTCATTCTCAAAACTAAGCGCCGCCGGAACACGTGTTGATCCTTCCATACTTGCAGGCGGTATCTGGGAAGCGCTGCTTACCACGGCGGGCGGACTTGCGGTTGCAATTCCGGCGCTGGCTGCCCATTACATACTTGACGGGGTGATCGAAAAAGTGCGGGCGACAATGAAAGACGTGACCGTGCAGATACTTGCGCTTGAGGATGAGTTCCGCCGCAATGAAAGATTATTTGCAATCGAACAGGCGAAAAAAGCAGAGGAAGAGCGCAAAAAGCAGGAAGAAGAAATGAAAAAGCAACGCGCCAAAGCCGAGGAAGTGTCGGAGGAACAAAGGCAGACAGCACCTAAGAAGATGTCTACATTGCATCTGCTTAGTCCTAAGTATACGGGAAATCATTAAAATTCTACTATGCTATGCTGCAAATGCTTGTTTCTTCCGCTTCCGTTGCTCATGTACAAAATGTACACTCCGCTACGGTTCTCAGAAATAAATATTTTCGCTATAGCCTAGCGAATTTTGTTAGCATGTATTGGAGTTCGAATAACTTATGGTAAACTACTATGCTATGCTGCAAGTGTATGGATGCCAGCCTGTGCTGGCATGACAATTAGAGGATGACAGACAGATGGAATTTGAAAGAACATCGCGCCGCAGCCTGAACCTGCCGCTTACGCCGCTTATAGATGTGGTGTTCATCCTTATCATTTTCTTCATGCTTACCACTTCGTTCATGCGAATTGAATCGCTGGAACTTATGCTGCCATCTTCGGGAAAGGTTACAGATAAAAAAGAAGTTACTCATATTTTTATACGTGAGAACGGTGATCTGATATTAGGGAAGCGCGATGTAAGCCCGGATGAGCTGAGCGATACGCTGGTACGGCTTTTCTCGCAGGATCCTTCTTCGCCGGTAATGCTCCTTACTGCTGAAGGTGTGACCATGCAGCAGCTGGTTGCGGTTATGGATAAGGTAACAGTGGCGGGCGGGAAAAGCCTGTATGTACGCAAATGGATAGCGCAGGGGCAAGACAGCGCGTTATCGGAAAAAGAAAAATAGGGAGGCAATATGGATTTTCCCCGCACACGCCGTAAAAAAATAGAAATAAGCCTGATACCGCTTATCGACGTTTCCATGTTCCTGCTGATATTTTTCATGGTGGCCGGAACAGTTGAAAAATTTGACCTTGTTCCCATCGACCCTCCGGTTTCACGCAACGGGAATATGATGGATGAGGGGCATATAGAGGTATTGCTTGGAACCCATGACGAGGTGATACTTGATGATGAAATAGTAACCATCGAGGATATGCAAAAAACCCTGGCCGGGCTGCTTGCAGATAACCCTTCAAAAGTTGTGACCGTAAAAGCAGATGCGGTGGTACCTGCCAACCGCATGATCGAAGTTATGGATGCTATCAAGGCGGCAGGGGGGCATCATCTATCAGTTCTTACGCAATCGGTTGCGAAGGTAGATAAGAAATAATGGCTGGGTTCTCTAAATTCACAGCATCATTCAACGCCTCACGGGTGGCGGCTATGGAATATCTTGGCCCACAGCATTTTGCCATGTTGTTCATGCTTGCTGCTGTTTTTCATATTCTGGCTTATTGGGGTTGGACCATGATGCCGGGAATCCATATTATAGATATTCCGGTGCATGCTATGAATATCCGGCTTGGCGACAGTGATGTGCAGCAAGCGCAGGATGACGATGAAAGCGCGCCGCAGCCTTTGATTGATAACACAGAACAAATGGAATCGGTTATGACCAAGCTTATCCGCAAACCGGTTTCCAAAGCCGCAAGGAAACCAGCAGCTCCAATAGCCAGGGCTGAAAAGGCGAGTGCTGAAAAAAGCTCCCAGCAACCATCGGGAGTTAGTGACAGGAGTGATTCGCCGCGCCAGTTCGTGCGCTTTAACCCGGCAGAAAAGCCAGCTGATAATGATGGCTCTGCAATTGGCAACAGTTCCGATAACACTGCCGATACTAAAGCTAGATATGAGCAGATGATCTCGCTATGGATACAGAAATTCAAAATATATCCTGAATATGCCCGTGAACAAGGTATGCAGGGTAGCACTGTGGTCCGTATCCGCATTGACCGGCATGGAAATATCCGCTGGAGCGAGCTTGAGGGAAATACCGGATACCCTGAGCTTGACCGTGCCGCGCTTGACATGGTACGCCGTGCAAACCCTGTGCCTGCTGTACCGGATGAATATCCCCCCGGTGAAATGTTCGAATTCCTTATCCCTGTTAATTACACGTTATAATGAAGATACAGGATTGCCACATAAGCGGGCTTAAAATAATTGAATTGGAAAAGCATACTGATGAACGCGGGTTTTTCAGTGAGCGCTACAGTGAAGCGCGGTTTTCTGAGGCAGGAATTCCCATGCGCTTTGTACAGGATAACCATTTACATTCACTGCCAAAAGTCCTGCGTGGTCTGCATTACCAGCTAAGCCCGGCGCAGGGAAAGCTTATTGGTGTTATAAATGGTGCGGCGTGGGATGTGGCGGTAGATATTCGCCCTGCTTCAAAAACATTTGGTCAGCATTTTTCCATTGAGCTTTCGGCAGAAAATGGAAGGCTTTTATGGATACCGGGCGGTTTCGCGCATGGTTTTTGCGTGCTTGGAGAAACACCTTGCGATATGATAATGAAAGTCACAGAATTTCGCAACGCTGCGGCAGAAGGCGGCATTAAGTATGGGGATGCCAAGCTTGCTATAAAATGGCCTGTGGAAAATCCAATTATTTCTGCGCGTGACCACACTCTTGCAAGTTGGGATGAATATTGTAACAATGCTGTGAAAGCGGAGGGTAATTGATGAGTTCATGCAGTGTTATAATGGTTGCAAAGCAAGGCGGAGAGCTGCTATTCGCCAGTATCGAAACTGTGCTTGCACAAAAGGGGCTTGCCGAACTAATTATAATAGATAATGGAAATCCGCCTGATGTTATAACGCGGCTGCAGCAGCGGAGCCTTTCGGAACCACGCATTAAAATAATCCCGCTTAAGGGAGCGCTTAATTTTGCCAAGGGCTGCAATGTGGCGGCAAGGCAGGCCACTTCGGAATATCTATTGCTGCTTAAACCCGGCTATCTTCTGCCGCCGGATGCAATTGAAAATTTTACTAAAACTCTCGCCACTGAGAATAAGGCCATGCTCTGCGGCGGGGTGGTTACTGGCTATGACGGAAACGTGAAAACTATTTTCCGCCCGGCTATTGTTACGCCAAAATCTACTTTATTCGAAATTGTAGGTATAAAAATACGCGGGCAGAAAACTATCCCGGCATCTGAAAATATTGCCAGGAAAATCCCCTTTGAAGTGGCAACTATTTCCAGCGCCTGCATGTGCATCCGTGCCGGCGATTACAAGAAGCTTGCGGGGTTGGATGAAGAATTTTTTCCGCAGGATGAAGAGATCGATTTTGCCCTGCGCGTGCAGCAGATAGGCGGACGGGTGTTGTGTGCCCCTGACGTGCGTATTACCAGGCTGCCAAGCGCAGCAGACGGTATTTCAATTGCAAGGCAATTGCAGGAAACTAAAAATACTATCCGTTACCTGAATAAATTCTTCTCGGCGCATGAGCCGTTCGGCACCCTGTTTTTGCTTAACCTGCTTATCATGTTCAATTTATCATTGCATATGGTGGTAAATGGTATACGTGAGTTTTTGCAGGATTCGCGCAGCTATTTAAATAATCCGCAGGCAAAGCAGCTGTTAATATTAGCGCTGGGACCGGTGAGCGTGAAAAAAAATGAAAAGCTTGCAAAAAAAATTGTGCTGGTAACGGGTGCTACCAGCCAGACCGGACTGTTTGTTATCCGCCGCCTTATCGCTTCAGGCGCTGCTGTGCTGGCGGTAAGCAGGAAAGATGAAGTTCCTTACAGCCATGAGAGCTTGCGCTGGATAAAGCGCGACCTTTCCAACCCCGCCTTCGACCTGGATGGCTATTGCGTGGATGCAGTGGTGCACTGCGCGCCGCTATGGTTGCTTCCCGGACTGGTTACAGCGCTGCATCAGGCGGAGGCAAAACGCATTGTTGCGTTCAGCTCAACCTTGATATTTTCCAAGCTGCTGGCGGCTAATAGTTTTGAAAAAGATTATGTGCATAAAATGCAAAATGCTGAAAACCTCCTTGCCGAGCGCTGCAAGGAAGTAGGGATAAAATATACTATTTTCCGCCCGACACAGGTTTATGGTGTGGGGCTTGATTGCGGTGTTACAAGCATTGCGCGTATCATTCGCCGTTTCGGTTATATATTTGTTTATCCGCCGGCTTTTGGCCGCAGGCAGCCTGTGCATGTTGATGACCTTGCGGTTGCGGTGCTGCAGGCGATGGATAACGAAAATACTTACGATAAATCATATAATTTAAGCGGCGGCGATGTTCTTACCTACCGCGAAATGCTAGCAAAACTTTTTGCGCTATTTGGCCGCAAGCCCCAGATAATCAGCAGCAGCCTGCTTCCATTCGCGCTGGATATGACCGGGAAAATATCGCGCAATAAATTCACCAACGGGGAAATAGCGCGGCGCATGAATGACGACATGGTGTTCTTCCATGATGATGCCAAGCGTGATTTCGGATTTAATCCACGCGGGTTCTTAAGCGGTGGGATAAAGGATATTGACGGGTTTTAACTGGTAAAACTCTACTATGCTTTGCTGTAAATGGCCATTTTCTGCGCTTCCGCTGCTCATGTACTAAAATGTACACTCCGCTGCGGTTCTCAAAAATATCCATTTTCGCTAAAGCCTAGCGAGTTTTCCTCCGTCCCATGTTACCTTATTATTGTTGCGCGCTTGCCTCGCGCCAGCGAGTTTGATTCTACTATTGCTTGCTGCAAATGGCTTTCGCACTAATTAACGGGATTTCACAAGCAATTTATCCGGGCTGCATGCAGCAGATGGCGGAGTTAATTCTGACCCTGTGCATTTTACATCAGGATGCGCTGCTTCCCTTGCTTCTCTAAGAGCAGGATGTTCAAAATTCTTAGCGACATCCTGTGGTATTTCGCCTTTATCACCCAGGAATGTCTTAAGGGGGGCATGATTTCCACGGTTGGCCTGCTCCATTACAGGATCCAGTTCCTGCTTGAGCTCTTGCGGGGAAGCGGCTTTTATTACTGTTATATAAGCAGAGCTACTGCCGATCTTAGCTACCCCGCCATTTTTTAATTCCTGTGGATGTGTTCTTTCTGAAGCTAGCTGGTATGCTTCATTAGGATTTTTAGAAAGGTCGATTATATTCCCGGTTTCTTTGCTTATCAATACTACCTGCGAATTTTCATCAATCTGAGCTATATGCTTGTGGCTGGTACTCATTCCAATCAATGCCTTTGTAACCCTCACAGCCTCAACATCAACTCCCGCATCCTGAAATTGCCTGGCAATAGAATCTGGATTAACTGAACCTTTCTGGGCGTCGGTAAGTATAACCTTTGTTATTCCTTCTTCGATCTGCGCTTTTGTTAAATCTGCCATAATTGCCGTGCTTCAGTTGGTTGTTAATATTTATAGTTAATGTGCTATTGCTGTTATATCCCTTGGCGTTGCCGGGCCATTATAAACCACAGAAAATTCGCTGCCGGAAAATTCAGGTTTTTCACCTGAAACTGCCTGCTGCGCCTTGTTTTTTACGGCAACAGGTATATGTGGTGATTCATGGTTTTCCGGTTTATTCAGCAGTCTTTGCAAAGCTTCTTTGTTGCCCTTATTAAATTCTTCCGTTAGTCCGTTTAATTCCTGTTTCCTAGCTTCCAATGCTAATTTCGCTTCTGTTGTTTCTAGAGGAATATTCCTTATAAAGATAACTTCTCTCCCATCATCGGCTATAATTGTTGCACCGTTGTTAAAATCTGGAACAGAGGCTGGAGTAATAGCTTTTTTATAGGAGCGCTCAGAATTTTTAGCTACGAAATCTATAATATTTCCTGTCATTTCACTCATTACCACATCGTGCGGGCCAATGTGATATATCATTAATTTATCATCATCTTTCGCCTTCATGGAAGCAGTGAGATGGGGAAGCCTGACTACACTCATACCTGCTTCTGTTAATAAAATATTCGCCAGCGGAGAATAATGGCGGCACATAAATTCATCTTTCTCGAAATCACTAAGTCTTACAGGTTCGCTGGTATCCATACGCAAATAATCACCATGCAGGCTGGGATGAAACATTAACTTGTTCATCTGCTCAAGGGAAAGGCCTGTCAAATATTTATTATACCCGCCGAACTGCTCACGTACCTTTGTATGTAATGATGTTGTTATATCATATTCGATTTCGATAATTTTTTCTTTAGTAGGTGGGTTAGGGTTGGATGGTGAGAGCAATTCGCTGAAAGTTTTTCCTGTTTCCAGGTCGATTTTTTCTTTAAGAGTATGTGCGAGTTTTTCGCACTCTATATAGCGCGGGTCATCCTTATCTATAATGAAATCGGGTTTACCATTCTGGTTCCAGTCGACGCCGTTTTTATCAGCCTGCGGAGATACTGCTTTTGCATTACCAGCTTTCCCAGAAAATAAGATTCGAATATTCTCTATTATATCAAATACACCCATATATTTCCTAATTAATAGCTATACGTTGCCATAACTTAGCATATTAATGTGACAGTTTTATTACTGGATGTTAATTTTTTGAAAAAAAGTGAAAAATTGGCTTAAAATAAGGGTTTGCAAGCCAGAAATTTTCTGCGATTATGCCTATCCCACCAATCATTAAAAGCCGGAGTTTTGATGCGTATCGCTTATGTAAATGGCAGTTATATTGATAATGCGCTCGCCAGCGTTCATATTGAGGACCGCGGCTACCAGTTTTCTGATGGTATTTACGAATATATAGCATTTTACAATGGCCTGCTGCTAGACGGCGACCTGCATTTCAAGCGCCTCGAGCGCAGCCTGCGTGAGCTTGAGATCGGGATGCCGGTGGTGCCTTCTGCGCTTCGGGTAATTGTCCGCGAACTTATAGAGCGTAACGGGCGCGAAGAGGGCGGTCTTTATATTCAGGTTACACGAGGCGTTTCACCACGCAACCATATCTACCCTAAGAATGTGCGCCCTTCGCTGGTTATGACTGTGTGCGGGGCAAAAACCCCAAAACAGTCTGAATTTGAAAATGGTGTGAAGATCATGAGCTGCCATGATAATCGCTGGGAGAGGAGGGATATTAAATCAATTTCCCTGCTTCCCAACATTATGGCAAAGCAGGAAGCAGGCCGCCAGAAAATGCGCGAGGCCCTGTTTATCGAAACTGACGGCACGGTTAATGAAGGTTCGGCCTCGAATTTTTTTATGGTGACAAAGGCGGGAGTGGTTACTACACATCCGGCAGATAATGATATTTTGCCAGGGATCAGCCGGGATGTGCTGATCAAGCTTGCGACCAAGGCTGGTATTGCTGTTGATGAGCGCAAATTTGATATTGCAGAGGCAAAAGCAGCGCCGGAAGCATTCATAACATCAACCAGTATCAATGTCTTGCCGGTGGTGAAGATAGACGACAAGCTTATCGGTAAAGGAGTTGTCGGCGAAATAACTATGAAATTGCAGGAGCTTTATAATAGCCATATTTATAAGCAGACCGGGAAGAAGTTTTAGTGCATTTTTCATTTAAGCGTCTACTTCGTTAACCTTCAGCTCATGTGCTGGTTGCACACTTCGCTTCGGTTGCCTAGTATACGCTCAAAGCAAAAACGCGCTAACCATACTGTAAGCCTAACAAAAGGAATAGAATGAAACTACCAAAGCCAAAGGCGATTATTTTTGATTGGGACAATACTCTGGTCAATACATGGCCGGTTATACATGATGCGCTTAATGCCACGTTTGCAGAAGCTGGTTTGCCGCTATGGACCATTGAACAGACCAAAGACCGGGTACGGAAATCCATGCGTGATTCCTTCCCAGAAATTTTTGGTGAGAACTGGGAAGCTGCCGGGGCATCATATCAGGCACATTACCGGGCCAGCCATCTGGGTAAGCTTGATGCGCTGCCATATGCGCGGCAGATGTTGGAAGATGTAAAAAAACGCGGCATCTACAGTGTGGTGGTGAGTAATAAACGCGGCGAGAATCTGCGTAAGGAAGCACAGCATATCGGCTGGAACCATCTGTTTGATAGCATAACCGGTGCGGATGACGCGGCGAGGGACAAGCCCTTTGCCGACCCGGTGCATCTGGCGCTTAACGGCAGCGGGATGACACCGTCGGCGGATATATGGTTCATCGGTGATAGTGAAATTGATCTGGAATGTGCGAAGAATACCGGATGCACCGCTATCTTATATGGCGATGATGCCAGCGCCCACCCGGAATACAGCCAGACCCATTACCGGGGATTTCCCTATAGCGCACATGTGCTTAATCACCGGCAGGTTATGGAGATGCTGGGGGATTTGTAAATCTTACTTCTTCATGCCGGGGGTGTTTGCTGCAACCAGCATTTGTGTTGGTGTTGCCGGTGGTGCACTTGCCTCCTGCGTGGGAACATCGCATACTTCCAATGAACGGGCATAATCAGAACGCAAATTCGTGGCCTTTTTATCCAGTAGGGAAGCGTAATGTTTTGCCGCCTTCGCGTCCTCTTCATTCGGCATGCGGTCAATATTTTTTAAGATGGCTTTGGACATATCGTCGTAATCGCCAGCGAGGGCGAGTCCTTTAGTATCGGGGCGGCAGGCATTGGTACTCAGGTAAAAATCTGCTCCATTTGGGCTTTTCCCACGTTCTATTGCTGGCTGCTGGTCATTTATTGTTCTCAGAGTTATAACAGCAATACCCAGCGCTTCATCAACATTACCGTTTGCCTTGTCTAAAGTGGAGATAAAGTTTTTAATATCGCCGATAACTATATATTTATTATGATGGTCCTGTTTATTAGAGATACCCCTTACCAGTTGAGCATTCTGTATTTCCTCAGTCAGTACAAAATTATTTCTCGCAATGGCATGCTGCTGCGATTGTAGCTGCCTGACATCGTTATACGATAATATGCTACTGATGGCCTCTAGAGATACATTGTTTTCCTTGGCGCTTAATGCAAGGTTCGCAATGTTCATGGTTTTTTTGTAGTCAGAGTATTCTTCGGACGCGCTTGGCGTCTTTTCCATAATGCTGGAAATATTGGCCATCATCTTTTTAAGATCATCCTTGGAGAATCTATTTAATATTTCTATATCAGCGGGATTCCCAACAACGTATACAACGCCAACACCTTTGTCATGGAATAACTTCATATTCTTTGCGACCAGCGCAATTTCTGCGCTATTATCCTTTACGCCAGCAAACGCAAGCCCCTCATTCTTGCCAAGTAGTTGATTGAATAGTTCCTCTTGAGTTTTTGTGTCTGGGTTTATGTCAGTTTTTTTTCCTAAGCCCGGGATTATATAATCCCTGCTGAATATTTTGTTAATCTGTTCCGTATCAAGGGCTTCTTTATGGTAGAGTTTGTGTTCCTCCTGCCATTTTGAAAGTCTCTCCCGTACCTTATCCATAACCTGCTTATAATCGGATTGGTCTAGGATGTCGCTTATCTCGGATATCCGATTTTGATACTTTTCTTCTGCTTTGAAGAAATCAACACTTCTTATGAACTCGCCTTTTGCAGCACGTCTATTTATGTCAATATAAGCATTATAAAGTTCGATTTTGGTATTAACTATCATATCAACTATCTGGTCTGGAGTTACTGTACTTGACCGCTCTGGTTGTATGTTTAATATGTTAGCTGGGGTTTCGTTTTTCTCCGCCATTTTCTACTCCATATTGCTGAATCAGGTTAATAATACCTCATTGCCGCCCAGAAAAATGTGACAGTTTAATGAATCTTAGTAATTTCAGGCTTATGATGCTCTGTCGCTTGCGAGCGCGCTGCGGAACATTTTGAGACGTATCAGGAACTTATCAATAATTTTCTCGACCAGTTTATATTGCGCGGAGATCTGTTCGATGTCGGCTTCCGGCGGGATCATGGCAGGGGCGGAGAGGTCGGCAAAACCGGTTCCGGCATAGCGCACAAAAGGCAGCCCGGCATTTTTTTCCGCTTCCATAACTGTGGTTACCAGGCAGGAAGCGACGATGCGCGGGAATAAAACAGTATAGGCCAACTGTTCATCATTTTTGCTTTCTTCGCCTTCAGGGGCTTGCTGCAACTCTTTATGAACGTGGGTTATAACGTCGATATAACGGTCAAGAGCTTTGAGGATATTTTCTTTATTTAATTCGAATATTTCTGCCCATAACTGCGGGTCGGAAGCGCTGATGCGGAGGAATGTCTTGAAAAGCGGGCTTATCTCAGGCTGTGCGTAATATTTCCCCAGCGGCTGTTCAAGGCAAAACGCGATCAGCTGCGGCAGGTGCGACATGTATGCATAGATCAGGTCATGGATATCGGCAGGCATGCCTTCAAGCCGCGCACCCATTGCTGACCAGAAATTATTCAATACTCCGAAAAGCTTAGAGTCCGGCTGCTCCTTCGGGGTAATGATCACACGCTTCCTGACAAATAAATCGCTACGCCCACCGCGCACACCTTTCTGCTCGCTGCCTGCTATCGGATGCGCCGGTATGAAAATAACATTGTCGGGCAGATGTGGCGCGATAGATTCAACTGCTGCTAATTTGATCGAAGCAACATCCATTACAATAGCGCCTGGTTTTAGATGCACACCTATTTCCTGCGCGATGTCGGAAAGGCTTGCCGGAGGTGTTGCGATTATTACAAAGTCGCTATCTTCCACTGAGCTTTGTAGGTCAGCAGCAGCTTCATCGATGAACTTTTCCTTGTGCGCGAAGCCGGTATAAATTTCGTTATGGTCGTAGCCGACGATATTTGCCGCCAGCTTTTTTTCGTGTGCTGCGCGGGCGATTGAACTGCCGATAAGCCCTAAGCCGATTATGGTGATGCGGGGGAATATGGGAGCGGTCATACGGATGACCGATGACCGATGACGGATGACAAGGTAGCGGTCATTGCAGGAACTCTTTCAATGTGGAAATCATAGCTCGGTTGTCTTCTTCCAAGCCGATGGTAATACGCAGGCAATCAGGCAGGCCGTAATTCGCTACCTCGCGTACAATCAGCCCGCGCTCCATAAGGTAGGCATTGGCATTTGAGGAGGAATGTTTGCCAGATGGAAATTGGACGAGCAGGAAATTACCGATGCTGGGATAGGGTTTCAGGCCGAGTTTTTTGAGTTCAGTGTCCATCCATGCCAGCCATTTATTGTTAAATTCTTTAGCGTTCTTTGTGAACTCTGTATCACGCACAGCGGCAGCGGCAGCCATTATTGCAGGTGTAGAAACATTGAAGGGGCCGCGTATGCGGTTTATCACATCACAGATGGGGGCGGGCGCGTACATCCAGCCGATGCGTATGCTAGGAAGCCCGTATATCTTGGAAAATGTACGAAGTATCACTGTGTTTTCGCTGCCTGCTACCAGCTCGCTGCCGTCAGTGTAATCTTCCTTTGTTGAATATTCTGTGTAGGCGCCATCAATAGCGAGGATTATGTTTTCGGGTAAGCCAGCGCGCAGGCGCTTCATTTCGGAGGCGGAAATATATGAGCCGGTTGGGTTGTTGGGATTGGCGACAAAAACTATTTTGGTTTTGCTTGTTACATGCGCCAATAATGCGTCCACATCGGTTTTCATATCTTTCTCAGGCGCAGAAACAACTTTTGCACCAACTGACTGTGCGTAGATCTTATACATCAGGAAGCCGTGCTGACTTATCAAAACCTCATCGCCAGCACTTACATAGGCATGTACCAATAAGCCGATAAGTTCATCGGAGCCTGCGCCGCAAATAATTTGTTCTGCCGGAAGGTTGTAAACTTCACCGATAGCTTCGCGAAGCTTTTGCGCGCTTCCATCAGGGTAACGGTGCAAGGTTTTTGCCGCTTCGAGGTAGGCGGCTATAGCTTCGGGACTCGCGCCGAGCGGGGTTTCGTTCGAGGAAAGTTTTATGACCTTAACGCCGGGTTTGGCAGTGGATTTGCCGCCGACATAAGGTGCGATATCTGAAATTCCTGAGTTTGGCGTTGGTTTCATATTAAGTATTCTGTGAATGGGCAAGGGTTACGGGGCGGGCATAAGCTCCTAAATAATGGATACTGAATATGGCATTCCCCAGAGTGGAAAGGAATGCTGTGAAAGAAGTGTCCTGCGGGGTGATGAAACCTTTTATCTCGATCAAATGATGGCGGCTGGCGGGGCTTAAATTAGCTATATTTATCCATGTGGCCTCCAGCTTATTGCTTACAAAAGCCGTTTGCAGGCGGTGCTGGCTGCAATTAGCATCGGCTTCTATTACAATGAGTGACATATCATCGCCGGAAGGTTCGGGTATCATTTTGGCTATGGCCAGTGCTGATGGTATGTCCTTGCCGGGGACATCAGTGTAAACAAATGGAACATGTGCGAATATCTTTGGTACATTCTCGCCCTGCTGCATTAGGGCTGTCCACCAGTTGCTGTTATCAGCGCTACGCAGGAACGGGACTATGCCAACTGTTGCCTTATCATCTATAACATCGCCTATAACGCGCTTGATATGCGGTTGTTTGGTAATTGGCAGGTTCGAGCCGAAATATTCACGCGCCAGCCAGTATAGGCTATTTTCTTTGTCATCAGAAAACACCGAAAGGCTGAGCTTTGACTCGACCCCTGTGGATGCGCCGATTATTATACGCCAGATGGCTGCCGCAGCGCTGGCCGGGAAATCGGTGGGGCGGAATTCCTCGATGATACGGCGCACCATTTCTGCCTCGCGCCCGGAACGGATGGGGCAGGGGATGGTGGTAGTGCTTTTGAGTTCGCCAACCTGTTTGACTATCCCTATGCGCTCGATCAGTTTATTGATAATAATATTATCTATATCGTCGATCTGTGCGCGGAATTTTGCCAGTTTCTGGCTGTTCTCAGGCGTATCGGGGCTGGTGGTCATAATTAATGGATTCCGGGATTAATTTTTATACTACAGGCGATAAACTAAGAGATTAAGCTCGGCAAGAAAAATCGTACTTTGTAGTTCGTACATGTCATCCCGGCCCAACCTTTCTTATAAGAATTGGCCGGGATCCATATTGTTAGGCATAGATACCGCCCTTCGGCGGTATGACAAGCCAAGATGCCCGCTTGACCATATAGCATAAAATATAGTAAAGATAAATGCTTATGGCAAAAGCAAAGTTCGGCGCGAATTACAAGGAAGTGGAAGTTGGGGAGATAGTGCATATCGCCCGCGACATGCCGCTTAAGCTTGAATGCGGCGTGGAAGTTTCCGACATCCCGATGGCATACCAGACCTACGGCAGATTAAATGCTGCGAAAGATAACGTGGTGCTTGTTTGCCATGCGCTGACCGGCGACCAGTATGTTTGCGGAACTCATCCGGTTACCGGCAAGGAAGGCTGGTGGGACAGGATGGTAGGCGCAGGAAAGCCTATCGATACGGACAGGTTCTTTGTTATCTGCTCGAATATTATCGGGGGCTGCATGGGCTCGTTTGGCCCTAAGGAAATCAACCCGCAGACCGGAAAACCTTATGGGCTTTCATTCCCTTTTATCACCATTGACGATATGGTAAAAGCGCAGGCAATGCTGCTTGACCAGCTTGGAATCGGAAAAATCTCCTGCGTTATTGGCGGTTCGATGGGAGGGATGCAGGCGCTTGAATGGGCGAGGCGCTTCCCTGAGCGCATTTCATCGGTTATGGCGATTGCGACCTCTACGCGGCAGTCGGCTCAGAATATCGCTTTCCACGAGATAGGGCGGCAGGCGATAATGGCTGACCCGGACTGGCGTGATGGTGATTATATAGTAAATAATACATACCCATCCAAGGGGCTGGCGGTAGCGCGCATGGCAGCCCATGTAACTTATCTTTCAGAAAGTATGCTTCAGGAAAAATTCGGGCGTAACCTGCAAAATGGCGAAGAATTCACCTATGGCTTCGGGGCGGATTTCCGTGTTGAGAGCTATTTGCGCCACCAGGGTGCTAGTTTTGTTGAGCGCTTCGACGCTAATTCCTATTTGTATTTGACCCGCGCAGCCAGCTATTTCGACCTGACCCGCGGCGGGACACGCAAACTTACCGATGTTTATGCAGGTACGCATATACGCTTTTGCGTAGTGTCATTCACAAGCGACTGGCTTTATTCCTCGGTTGAGAGCCGCAACCTCGTGCGCGCACTTAATGCAATTGCCGCTAATGTTAGCTTTACAGAGATAGAAAGCGATAAGGGACATGATTCGTTCCTGTTGGATATTCCTGAATTCGATAATGTGGTGCGGGGTTTTTTGCAATGAAAGAACTCCGCCCCGACCTGCGTGCCATCGCTAACATGATCTCCCCGTCATCGACCTTGCTTGATGTGGGGTGCGGCGAAGGCGACCTGCTTTCCTGGCTCAAGGAGGAGAAAAAAGTATCCGGGCGCGGGATCGAGCTTTCGCAGGGCGGAGTAAATCGTTGTATCGCCCGCGGGCTATCGGTGATTCAAGGTGACGCAGATATCGACCTGGCCTATTACCCCGACAAGGGTTATGATTATGTGGTCTTAAGCCAGACGCTCCAAACACTCCGGCAGCCCAAAGAAGTCTTAAAGCAACTTGTGAGGATCTCGCGGCATGCCATTGTTTCTGTTCCAAATTTTGGCCATTGGCGTAATCGGATATACCTGGCCGTTAATGGCAAAATGCCGGTTACAAAAAGCCTTGCCTATCAATGGTACGATACGCCAAATATCCATTTCTGCACCATAATAGATTTTGTTAAGTTATGTGAAAGTCTTGATCTATCAATAGAAAAAAGTATTTACGTAACCGAGGCGGGGGTTTCTTCCAGTTTGCTGAATAATAAACATTTTGCAAATTTATTTGGTCAGCAGGGCATTTTTATGGTTAAATAATAATTATATTCGTTTGATTTAAGTTCTTCCCTCCGCCAGGCTTCGGCTAGTTTGTTGACCATATACGTTGCCTGGCCTGCCATGTAGAACTAAATGAAAGCTCTCTAAAGCTGCTTAAATCCTGCTAAACCTAGTGGATTTTAATAGGCTTTGAATGAATTATGATCTGCTTTTAGTTGTCTTTTGCATTATATTATAGATTTTTATTAAGTTTTTGTTAAGCTTTGATTAACCTTGGTATTAGTGAAATATTATTAATTTCACTGTATATTTGGCTTTGTAAAAAAATAAACTAATCGGACCGATAGGATATATAATGGATCTGGAACTTGAAAATATACTGACCCCGGAACGCAAAAAAATTCTTAAGATAGCTGCTATTACATTATTTATTGTAATAGGTTTGTTTGAAGGTGTGTTTTTTTATGTGAAAAGTGCTATTCGCCCGGAGGCATACGAACAGCAGGTGCTGGATGCCATTAAAAAACAGACTGGGCAGGATATTAAAATAAACGGTGAGGTGAAATTTAAAATACTCCCAAGCCCCAAGCTGGTATTTTCCGATATTGCATCCTACAGCACATCCACTACTTCGGTTCCCACATTTTCCATAGAAAAAGTTGAGATATATATTACGCCTATGTCGGTGTTTTCCCACCAGATCGAGCTGTCAGGGATCAAGCTTGTACGGCCTGTGCTTTCGATAGAGCGCGCTGAAGATAACACCATCCACTGGGACTGGCTCAATTCAAAGCTATTAAAAGCGCTGGATGGCGATAATAACAAGGGGGTATCGCTGCCGCTATTTATTGATTATGGCGAACTCAGGTACAGGGACCCGCTAAATGCTAAAGAATTCCTTATTGAAAACATAAACGCAAATACTACCTATAGCCCGCAAATATCCTTGAATGGAACTCTGGATAGTTCAGGGCATGGCTTTGGCTTTATAATAGACAGCAAAACTACCGGCCTGCCGGTAACTGGTTCGGCATTCCCGCTCAATATAAAAATCACCGATGCTTATAGTAATGTGTTGACAATACAGAGTGTTATGGACCTGTCTGGCGATTCGCCAAAAGTAATTGGTAATTTTGACCTGAATTCAATAGATGTCGAAAAAATGCTGCAAAGCAGTTATGCGCGCAACTCAGATGAAATTGACGAAGCGCCCCTCACTCTGAATTTTAAAGGGGCATGGACCCTGGTTGACGATGCACTCCAGATGCAGGAAGTTGTATTAAGCGGCATGGGTTCTGAAGGTAAGGGTAAAGGAAGTATAGGCTGGAATAACTGGTATCCGACATTTGGGGTTGACCTTGATTTTGACTATATAGATTACCATCAATGGAAAAGGCTTGCTGAAAGCCATGCCAAGGTCGCAAAAGCGCTTGCTGAAAGCGAGGACCAGCCATCTTATGAATATTACAAGGAAAACCCGCTGCCTGAAAATATTGAATTCAAATTCAATATAAATGCCCAGAAAGTGCTTTCCGGCAAGGAAGAGTGGAAGGATATAAAAATTAATGGTGTGCTTGATAAAGGTGCGCTTACCATAAACCAGTGTGACATTAACTTGAACGGTGACGGTCTGCTATCAATATTTGGCGTGGTTTCGCAAGGCGGCAATGGTGACCTGCGTTTTGAAGGTAATATGGAATCCAAAGGAAAATCGCTGCGTGATGCCATAACCATGTTCTACCCGGCAGGAAGTGACCTTCCTACTATCGGTACAGGCGAATTTTCAATACGCTCAAACCTATATGCCAATGCGACACAGATCCGCATATTTGAAGCTAGCGCAACTATAGACGACACTCCTATTTCTGGCGCACTTACGGCTTATCTTGATTCACAATTGCGTATCGATGCAAAGGTAAAGCTGAATGATGTAAATTTTGATACAATCCGTGATACGCTTCGCAAGCAAAGCATTGAGGATACCAAGGCCAAGGACGCTGGAGCGCCTGCGCCTTTACGCCCTACCACAGGATTTGACTGGTTGCGCCGACTTTCGACCAGGCTTGATGTTAAGGTGTATGTTGATAACTTCACTTTCATGGAGCGCAAGGGTGATCGTGTGTCTTTTGCCCTTTATGCCTATGCTGGTGATTTGAGGATAACCAATTTACAGCTTATATATCCTGATGGGGTTTCTGAAGCTAACTGTACCGTGGATGTGCGCGGCCAACTTCCATTTATCAGCATGATGGTCAATGCTGACCAGGTTGATACCCGCTATTTCTCAATGCTTGCAGAGAGTGAGGAAAATTACCCGGTTCCTGTTAATAATGTGAAGACTAATAAGAAGAAGCCGAAAATCAAGGAAGAACCGAAACCTGAACCTGCCCAACAAGCTGAAAAAACCCTAAGCGAAAAACTGGATATTGAGAAAATGGATACGCCGGTTCCGCTGGCGTGGATGGATAATTTTAATGGTAATTTTGATATTACCCTGCGTAAATTTATCCATAAAAATGTTTTTGTAGATAAGGTTAAATTGCAGGCGAAGCTGGATAATAAAAAGATCATGATCCAGAAGCTGAGTTTTGTATATTCGCAGGCGCAAACCAATATTATAGGTACTATTTTTGGCGGTAAGGTGCCTGGAATGGCTATAAGCTTCACTATGGCAAATGCCGATATATACGAGATCATGAAGCCGATAATCAATATAAAGAATATATCCGGCATGACCAGCCTGAGCGGTGTTATCAACACTAACGGCTGGAGTTTCCATGAATGGCTGCAACAGATGGATGCTAACCTGCTTATTGCCGCGCGCGGTGTAAAAGTAGAAGGCATTAACTTAAATGGCGTGAGTAACGTTGTGGATGTGGCGAGATCATCCGCCGACGTATTCAACAACGTAAATAACGTGCTTACCAAGGGCGCTACTGAATTCTCTGTTGACGGTTCGATGAATATCCAGGACGGAGAATTGCGTTCACCAAGCCTTACACTACGCAGCGGGCTTGTTACCGGTACTATTGCAGGCGGGGTAAAACTTGAATCAATGGTCGGCCAGTTTTCTGTATTATTTCGCTTTGCTAATCTATTATCTGACACTATACCAACTATGATTATTCAACTTTCAGGAAATATGAATAAGCCTGACCTTAAAGTTGATACTGCTTCACTTGAGGATTTTGTAGCACGTAGAAATGTTGGTAAATAGGAATCATAAGTAATGATCATAGTTCAGAAGTCTGCCGAACTGAAACTGATGGAACTGCTCGGCATCATCCGCGACCCCGCGGGCTGGCAGGCTGTGCATTTCCATTTAAGCGACCTGCTTGAGCAATATCAAAGTGAATATCAGTTCAAGATCGCTATAAACCTGATCCACGACCTGCTGAAAGGATATGAAGGCGGCATCTACCAGATGGTGGATAATAGCATTATCGTGGTATGTGGCGAGCTGGATAAAAATATACTCAGCAAACTTATTTTCCAGCTGCGCTATTTATATATGGATGATCCGCTTAGCTACTTTGAAGATGGCGGAGAGAACCCGGATTTCTGCACTACTTATGATTTGCGTACCCAGTGGCAGGAGTTCATGGATATGTGCGGAAGGCGTATGGCGCTGCTAGTACGCAAGAATTCTGCACCAGAGCGCACAGAACGCGAAACAGCGAATAACAACGATGCGCTGGAGCAAGCAGCACGCGCTAAAAATTCAGTGCAGAAGGGCTTTAACGTGCTCAGGATGGTTAGCATAGAGCGCGACCTTGCGCGCTCTGATATACAAAGCGTTATGCGCCGCCAGCCTGTATGTGTGGTAAGTCCGGCACTCAGTGTGCGCCGTGTTTTTGATGAGATGTATATGAATATCGCGCATCTGCGCCAGCTTCTAAAAATGGAGGTTGACCTGCTTGGCAACCGCTGGCTGTTCAAATACCTGACACAGCTTCTTGATTTAAGGATGCTTGACCTAATAAAGCAGAACATGGTGCGCTACCTGGAATCGCCTGTTAGCCTTAACCTCAATGTAGAAACCCTTATCTCAGGGAAATTTGCTGAGTTTGATGCGCTGGTAAAGCCTTCGGCCAAAGTTTCGGTGGTTATTGAGGTTCCGGTTGTGGATGTTTTTGCCGATATAAATGCTTTCCACATGGCCAGGCGTGAAGTTCAGAGGCTTGGCTACCGCGTTTGCCTGGACGGTCTCAGCACTGAAAGTTTCCTGATGATAGACCGTGAAAAACTGGGAGTTGATTTAGTAAAAGTGCAGTGGAACGCAGATATAGAAGCCGACCTGGACAGCAAGGAAAACAAGGAAATAATCAAAGCGGTCAGCAGCTTTGGAAGCAACCGCGTGATACTTTGCCGCTGTGATACCAAGGAAGCCGTCCAATATGGGCAGGCGCTTGGTATTTCGCTATTCCAAGGGCGCTATATTGACAGTATACTCACCCCGAATGCTAAGATAGAGAATTAGAGGCCAATTCCCGGTTGCCAGTTTTCAGTGGTCAGGCAACGGATTTTATTGTTTAATTACAACTACTGACAACTAGCAACAGGCAACAGGGAACTAATAATTATGACGAATAATCTTTTTGCGGCGGCGGCTACGATGGAGCCGCGCTTCGTAATTTCGGGGATAATATGGGCGGCGCTTATGGGGCTTATAGCCGGTAATTATGCCTCGTCGCTGATCCACCGGCTGCCGCGTGGGAAATCGCTGCTGGAAAAAGCCGCACATTGCGGAAGCTGCGGAACATTGCTACAGGTGCGCGACCTTTTCCCGGTTTTTTCAGCAACGCTGCTGGGGCACCGCTGCCGTTATTGCGGCACATCGTTTCCGTCAACTTATACTCTGATAGAGATTATATTGGGATTGGTTTTCGTGCCGATATTCCTGCAATTCGGGTTTGGCGATGTTTTTGTCCTGATCGGTGTTATCAGTACATTTTTTGTCATCATAGCTGCCATAGAGATAAATGATAATGTGCTAAGTGGTAAAGCCATGGTGGTTGCTGCTATTGCAGGGATGCTGCTTAGGACGCATGTGGATGGCCAGCTTTTCCATTTTGTTCTGGGCGGCCTGTTTGGTGCAATCGCCGGGGCTGTAATCTGGCGCAAATCCATAACTAAGGTAGGGCATATCTACAAGCTCCCAAAACAGGCGGAACTCATGGTTACAGCCGGGATATGCGTTGGTTCCGATGCGTTCGTAAAATTCCTGGTTTTGCTTGCTGCCGCTAGCGTGCTGTTTTGGGTGCTTTCAAAGGTTGTAAATAAAAAATTCTGTGTGAGTGTGGCTTTTGCTACCTCAGTTATTGCGGTGTTGATTTTTGGATGACAGATGACAAGAATGTTCAGTCATCCGTAATGCGTCATCCGTTATCTGGTTAGAATATCCCGCCGTTGCTTGGGGATTTACGCCCTGTGGCCGGGGAATCGCCGCTGCCGCCCGGCTTGTTAAAGCGCCCAAGATTGCCCAGTGTCTGGTCGATAAAGCTCAATGAATGACCCTCGGTTGGGGTGGTGCGTTTTACCAGCGCTACGTCCTTGCCATCATCCTTATCATAGAAGTGTACATCGCTTACCACGCCTGCAGGATCGAAGGTTATATCAACCGTATCCTGGGCGACTACTGAAGGTTTCATGAAGCCCACTGCCTCTTTACGGGCAGAAACATAATACCATGTTTCCGGGCCGAAGCTGGACTGGGAGGAGGGGGAGCCGAATTTATCGAGTATTTCCTGCTTGCTGGTCTGGCCGATCTTTATCTCTTCTTTCCAGTTCGCCTGCTGGATATAGCCCCTGGTCTCAACTTTTGGCGAGCAGGAGGCAAGGAATAGGATGGTTGCAATGTAGGATAATTTAACCAATTGTATTTGCTTCATAAAGCACCATAAAAAATGAGTTTGAGGCGATAAGCTTAGTTTATTGTTTTACGTAAGGCAAATAAAAGAAACCTGTTTGGGGTGAATTATGGTAAGATTTAATATTATTCCCTTTGATTTTTACCTGATAGCTAAGTAAAACCTTAATATTGATTTATATAAATTTGTCATCTCAGGCAAAGCGATAGATATTTAACATTATAAAGCAAAATCCCGCATGTGGATTTTGCCTATTTAGGGAGTTTTATATGGGAATTATGCCAGATAGCTGGATACGTGAACAGGCAAAAAAAGGCATGATCGATCCGTTCGTGGAAAATTTAAAGCGCGAAGGAGTTATATCTTACGGTGTGTCATCGTATGGATATGATGCACGTGTTTCTGACGAATTCAAAATTTTCACCAATGTTGATTCAGCAGTGGTTGACCCAAAGGAATTTTCCCCGAAAGGTTTTGTAGACCGTAAAGCTCCTGTGTGCATCATCCCGCCTAATAGCTTTGTGCTGGCGCATACTGTTGAATATTTCCGCATACCGCGTGATGTGCTGGTTGTGTGTGTTGGAAAATCGACATACGCACGCTGCGGCATCATTGTGAATGTAACCCCTTTGGAGCCTGAATGGGAAGGGCATGTGACCCTGGAATTTTCAAATACCACCCCATTGCCAGCAAAAATATACGCCAATGAAGGTGCGTGCCAGTTTTTGTTCTTAAAAGGTGAAACTGTTTGCGAAGTTTCTTACGGAGACCGCAAAGGAAAATACCAGGGGCAAAAGGGAGTCACTTTGCCGCGTATCGAGAAGGTAGCATAATGAAACTCTACTTTGGCTTCAAACCTGCTTTCGATGGAACGCTCAAATTATAGAAATGGGTAAATAAAGAATGGATAAAATCCGCATTATTGGTGGCACGCGCTTAAGTGGGAAAATCCCAATTTCCGGCGCTAAGAATGCTGCACTGCCATTGATGGCAGCAAGCCTTCTGACCGATGGCAAGCTAGCCCTTTCCAACGTGCCATACCTTGCTGATATTGTGACCATGGCTAACCTTCTGGCACAGCATGGCGTTGATATTTCCTTCTCTGCCCCTGCAAAAAATATCGGGCGTACCATGTCGCTTTCTGCCGGCAATATCCATAACCTTACTGCGCCTTATGAACTGGTACGTACTATGCGCGCTTCGGTTTTAGTGCTTGGGCCATTGCTTGCACGGTTTGGCGCTGCGAAAGTTTCACTGCCGGGCGGTTGTGCTATCGGTACGCGCCCGATTGATCTGCACTTAAAAGCTTTAGAGCAGATGGGAGCACATATCGAGCTTGCGGAGGGTTACATTCACGCCCATACGCATGGCAAGCTGCAAGGCGCGGAAATAACTTTTGAAAAAGTTTCGGTTGGGGCTACGGAAAATATCCTGATGGCGGCGAGTCTTGCTGAGGGCATTACCATAATCCACAATGCGGCGCGGGAACCTGAAGTCTGCGACCTTGCTTATTGTTTGGTGGAAATGGGCGCGCAGATTGAAGGAATTGGCACGGATACAATACGCATAACCGGGGTTGATGAACTGCATGGCTGCGATTATAGCGTAGTGCCTGACCGCATTGAGGCTGGGTCATTCGCGGCTGCGGTTGCAATTACCGGCGGGGATTGCGAACTGGTTGGGGCGCGTATGGAGCATATGCAATCGGTTGCAGAAAAATTCGCTGATGCGGGTGTTGAGATGATAGAAACTGAAAATGGTATTCGCGTAATAGCGGATAAAAAAATTCAGTGCATTGATATTATAACCCAGCCATATCCGGGCTTCCCTACTGACATGCAGGCACAGATGATGGCGCTTTTATGCGTGGCTGACGGCGCCTCAATGATAACTGAAACGATATTTGAGAATCGTTACATGCACGTGCCGGAGCTTATGCGGATGGGCGCGAAAGTAATTACCCACGGATCGAGCGCAATGATACGCGGAACTGATGAACTGAATGGTGCAGAAGTGATGGCAACCGACCTGCGCGCCTCTCTCTCGCTGGTTATTGCAGCGCTTGCGGCCAAGGGCGAAACCGTCATCCACCGCGTTTATCATTTGGACCGCGGTTATGAAAGGCTTGAAGAAAAATTATCGGCGTGCGGTGCGAATATCGAGCGTATCAGCGAGAGAACTGCGGCAAGTTTTAAAATACCGGAAGCGGCGTAAGGGGTTATGGAAAACGCAGAAAAATATCCTGAAAAAGTAAGGGACATACTCTACAAGGATATTTTCCAGCGCGAGGAAAATGATCCGGTAAGGCTTGCGTATGAGATTGCTGTTAAAATGCATTCAGGGCAGAAGCGCAAGGGCGAGGATGAACTCGATTATATAACCCATCCCCTCCAGGTTTACGACATGGTGAAAAAATGCATAGGCGATGACCCGGTTGTAGACAAAGATTTAACATTAGCTGCCGCGCTCCTGCATGATACGGTGGAGGATTCTTACAAAAAGGGAGATAAAATCAAGGAAGTCGCCCGGATGGATGCTATCATAGAGATACAAAAGGAATTTATCCGCTTGGTTAAAGCAGGGCATTTGGATTCGAAATTCCCGGAAAAAATGGTCGACCTTATCACAGAGCTTACCAACCCTGCTGAGACTATGGATAAAGAGCAAAAGCGCTTATACCAGGTTGGTAAAGCCCGCACTGCGCTTGCGAATACAAACCTGATAAAAATATGCGACCAGACCCTGAATGTAATTTCCAATATAGAAGAAAGGCCGCGTGATTGGGATTATCGCAGACTTATAGATTATACAAATAAAGCGACGGCAGTAGTTAAAGCGGCTGTAAGAAGTATAGACGAGGGCGATAAACATAAGGCAATGTCTGTGCTTGACCCCGAGTATGCTGAGTATGCAAAGGAAATTAATACCGCTTATGCGCGAGCTGCAAAACTTGCCGGGCGGGTATATTCGGATGTTTCAGATGAAGAATTAAGGATATTAAAGAATATGTTAACTGCAGGTAAGCCGATACCTTCGCCAGTGCCGGTTGCGAATTTTTCTATGGCAGAGCTGGTAGATAATGCCCGCCGTGATGGAGGAAAAATCCATGGCTTCAGCAGGTGATATGCAGCCGATAATCATAGCTATCGCCAAGGGGCGGATACAGGAAGAAGTGGTACCTATCTTGCAAAAGATAGGTATTTTCCCCGATGAGGCTTTTTTTGACGATGGCGAGCGCCAATTGCAGTTTTCCTGCAAGGATTCGAATATTTCCATTATCCGCGTGCGTAGTTTTGACGTGCCGACATTTGTCGCATTCGGCGCAGCACAGATCGGGATTGCGGGCAGCGATGTGCTTATGGAATTTGATTATTCCGATCTATATACACCGCTTGACCTGAATATCGGGCATTGCCGCCTATCGGTTGCCGAGCTTGAGGATGCAGAAGGCGCAGATGACATGGCGCGGGTAAGCCATATACGTGTTGCTACAAAATATCCAAACATCACCAGCCGCCATTTTGCAAGCAAAGGCATACAGGCTGAGTGCATAAAACTTAGCGGTGCAATGGAGCTGGCGCCCAAGCTCAAACTTGCACCGTGTATAGTAGACCTTGTAAGTTCAGGGCGTACACTTACCGCCAATGGATTGAAAGAAGTTGAAGTAATTGCTAAGGTTTCATCCAAGCTTATCGTAAACCGCGCCGCATTCAAAACCCGCAACTTAGAGATCAGCGAGATAATAAATAATTTCCGCGAGGCTGTACAAAATGCTTAGGCTTGTAACCGTGCAGGCCGGGTTTGAACAGCAATTTGAGCAATTTCTTTCCATGCGTGATGTGGGCGGCGCCGATGTTTCGGCTGTGGTTGCGGATATTATTTTGCAGGTGAAAAAACGCGGCGACGGGGCTCTTTTGGAATATACTGCGAAGTTTGATAAATTCACTGCTACTGCTGAAAATATCAAAGTCAGGCATGAAGATATTGCACAGGCGCTTGCCCTTTGTTCGCCTGAGCTTATTAAGTCACTCAAAATTGCTGCCGGGCGTATCCGCGCTTACAGCGAAAAACAAATGCCTGCTGACCTTGATTATGTGGATGAGGGCGGTACTCGCCTTGGGCATCGTTGGACGGCTTTGGATTCGGCGGGTCTGTATGTTCCTGGTGGGCTGGCGTCTTACCCCAGCTCTGTGCTGATGAATGCAATACCTGCCAAGGTTGCGGGGGTTAAGCGCTTGGTGATGGTGGTGCCTGCGCCCGAAGGTAAGGTGAATAATGCTGTGCTTGCAGCGGCGCATATTGCAGGGGTGGATGATATTTATAAAATAGGTGGTGCCCAGGCAGTGGCCGCACTTGCTTACGGAACGCAGATGATAGCGCCGGTGGATAAAATTGTAGGGCCTGGAAATGCTTATGTTGCGGAAGCGAAGCGTCAGGTTTTTGGCAAGGTGGGAATCGATATGATAGCCGGGCCGTCGGAAATACTTGTGATAGCAGATAGCGCCTGCAACCCGGAATGGATAGCGGCTGACCTTCTTTCGCAGGCCGAGCATGACGCGATGGCGCAGTCTATTTTGCTCACTACCGACAGTGCGTTTGCGGATAAAGTGATTTCGCAGGTGGAACGGATTTTAAAGGAAATTCCGCGCAGGGATATTGCCGGGAAGTCATGGGCGGATTTTGGCGCGGTCATTATTGCCAGCGATTGGGAAGAGGCTTGCGAGATCTCGAATAAAATAGCGCCGGAGCATCTGGAACTCGCTGTAGAAAAACCTGAGGAACTGCTGCCCCTTCTTCGCCATGCGGGTGCAATATTTGTAGGTCGCTACACGCCGGAAGCTATCGGCGATTATATAGCGGGGCCTTCGCACGTGCTGCCGACTTCGCGTACTTCGCGTTTTTCCTCCGGGCTTTCTGTTTTCGATTTCCTGAAACGTACCTCAATTATAGGATGTTCACAAAAATCGCTTGCCGGGCTTTCGCAATACGCGCAGACCCTTGCGGAAAGCGAAGGGCTGGAAGCGCATAGGCTTTCGGTTGCAGTGCGTTCGTGATGGAGAGAATTGCCAATATAACACTTGCTGAGGGCATGAAAAAACGCTCGAAACAGGCAGAGCATGAGCGCGACCTTGCCATTGCAGACATTTTGGATGAGAATTGTTTCGAGCCACGCTGCATGAAAAGCGGCCCATATAACGTGGAGCTGGCTATAGAAGAAGGGCGGCTGGTGATGGGTGTACACTCGCCGCAAGAGGAAAAACATGCTAAGGTTGTGCTATCGGTTGCCCCGCTTCGCGGCATTATCCGCGATTATTTTATGATATTTGATAGCTACCAGCAGGCCCTTGGCTCAGGAAACCCTAGTAAAATCGAGGCAATCGATATGGGCAGGCGCGGGGTGCACAACGAGGGCTCGGAAATGCTGCGTGACATACTAAAAGACCGGATCGCTGTGGATTTTGCAACTGCAAGACGGCTTTTTACCCTTATTTGTGTTTTGCATATAAAATAGGTTCGTAATTGACTGATTAACGGCCATAAGCTATTAACTACGAATTATTATTTACGTTTTATAAAAAAGGATATTATGTCTAAAGAAGAATTGCTTGAATTTCCCGGTCATGTTACCGAGCTGCTACCCAACGCTACTTTCCGGGTTACGCTGGAGAATGGGCATATAGTTATCGCACATACTTCCGGAAAAATGCGTAAGAACCGTATCCGTGTATTGGCAGGAGATAAGGTGATTGTTGAGATGACGCCATACGATCTTACCAAGGGCCGCATCAAATTCAGAGAGAAATAAAATCATTTTAGCTTCAAATCTGCTTGCGATGAAATACTCTTCGCATTTTCAAATTTTGGCGTTGTTATCCATCGGATTCGCCGTACTCATGTATTTAATATACACTCCGTGCGGCTCACCTCGGCTGCCTAGCCAAAAATTGAACTGCTTTGAGTATTGGACACTAAAAATTTTAATGTTACTAATGTAACATGAATAAAAACAATCTCATATTAGCTTCTGCTTCGCCGCGCAGGATTGCCCTGCTTAAACAGGTGGGGATTGAGCCGGAGGCGATAGTTCCTGCCGACATTGACGAAACACCGCACAAGGGCGAATTGCCCGCGATATATGCCGCAAGGATGGCGCGGGAAAAAGCCAATATAATAGCCGCTAAATATCCCGGAAAAATAATACTTGCCGCCGATACGGTGGTAGCGTGCGGGAGAAAGATTTTTCCCAAGGCGGAGGATGCTAAAACCGCCGTTATGTGCATACGTCATCTGTCTGGGCGCAGGCACAGGGTTTATACTGCTGTCTGTGTGATAAGGGATGGGCGCGAATATGAAGAAACTGTGCTCACCCAGCTTAAGATGAACCGCCTAAGCGACAAGGAGATCGCGCAGTATATCGCAGGCAATGAATGGCAGGGAAAGGCTGGCGGTTATGCTATACAGGGAACAGCCGAGGCTTTTATACCGTGGGTTTCCGGTTCTTATTCCAATGTGGTGGGGTTGCCGTTATATGAAACGCTGAAACTGCTCAAGAGGGCTGGATGGTAGCGCATGTAACCACGGTGGCATTTGAAGGTATTGAAGCGCAATATATTGATGTGCAGGCACAGATAGTTGCCGGAGTGCCAACATTTACCGTGGTGGGGCTTCCTGATAAAGCAGTTGCTGAATCACGCGAGAGGGTGCGCTCGGCTATCCATGCGCTGGGGTTGGCACTGCCTAACAAACGCATAATTGTGAACCTTGCTCCTGCCGATATTTTGAAGGAAGGCAGCCATTACGACCTGCCGATTGCCCTTGCAATACTCATAAGCATGGGGGCGCTCGAAGCGGAAAGGCTTGCAAACTACGTGGCGCTTGGCGAGTTATCGCTGGATGGCGGGTTGCTCCCGGTTTCCGGAGCGCTGCCTGCCGCCATGCTTGCCTCATCGCGTGGGGATGGGCTTATCTGCCCGAAAATATGTGGGCCGGAAGCTGCGTGGTCGGGGCTTGAGGATATACTCGCACCTACATCGCTTACCGCTTTGGTCAACCATTTTAAAGATATTCAAAGGCTTTCAAAGCCAGAATGCGAAATACAGCCATTAGCTGCCATAGGGCGCGATATGCGTGAGATACGCGGTCAGCAAACGGCAAGAAGGGCGCTTGAAGTAGCAGCGGCTGGCGGGCATAATTTATTGATGATAGGGCCGCCGGGGGCGGGTAAATCGCTGCTGGCTTCATGTTTGCCCGGAATACTGCCGCCGCTGGATGCCAGTGAAATACTTGAAGTAAGCATGATAAACAGCATTGCGGGTAAGCTTGCTGGTGGAATGTTGTCTTCAAGAAGGCCATTTCGTGACCCGCACCATAGCGCATCTATGCCAGCTATGGTAGGTGGTGGTAAGCGTGCACTGCCTGGTGAAATTTCACTAGCGCATAATGGAGTTTTGTTTTTAGATGAATTACCTGAATTCCAGCGTGGTGTGCTTGAATCGCTGCGCCAGCCTTTGGAAACAGGGACAGTATCAGTTGCGCGGGCACAGGCGCATGTGACCTATCCCTCACGCTTCCAGCTGGTTGCTGCTATGAACCCGTGCCGCTGCGGTTATTTAAGCGATGCTGCACGTGCCTGCAATAAAGCACCGCGCTGCGCTGTTGATTACCAGTCAAAGATTTCCGGCCCGCTTTTTGACCGCTTCGATATGGCAATTGATGTGCCGGAAGTTGCCACCCTGGATATGCTTGGAAGCAGCGCAGGTGAGGCAAGTGAGGCGGTGGCGGCAAGGGTGACGGCAGCACGCCAACTGCAAAAAGCCCGTTTTTTCATGCTAAAAGTTAGTGAGCGTACCAATTCACAATTGCAAGGTGAAATGCTGCATGATTTTGTAGTGCCGGATGATAAAGGGCGCAAATTACTGGAACAGGCAACAGAAAGCATGCGGCTTTCAATGCGCGGCTATACAAGGGTGCTCAGGGTTGCGCGAACCATCGCAGACCTTGCCCAAAGCGAAACAGTGAACCATGTCCATGTAGGTGAGGCGTTGTCATACCGCCAGATGCAATTCGGACGTCAAGAGGCATAATCTAGCTATGCTTTGCTGCAAATCTGTATGAGAAACTCTACTGGCGCGAACAATCTGCTTGCAATAAAGCTTCGGCGCAATACTCATGTAGCGCTGCTACACTCCGTTTACACCACTTCATTGCTTCGCGCTTGCCTCACGCCAGCGAGTTTTGTGGGAAAAATAATGACATCATGATACGCCTAAAGGCTGATTTCATCATCGTGGCCCCTTTTTATAAGCCTTGCTACAGCGGAGTCTTCACCTCTTTCGGCTCTATCTGTAGTAAAATCGATGGTTCCAAACCCACGGCTCTCTTCCAGCATTTTTGTATAATTTTCAGTTCCTGGAATGGGATTATTACGGCCTGGACGATAAGTGCTGCGGGGTGTAATTTTTTTAGTTTTTACCGGGCCTATTTCAGCATTATTTTGACTGATCTTTTCAATGCCGTCAGCGATCCTTTTTGCGGCAGCCTCAATCTCAGCATCTGTAAGTTCTTTTGCCATATAAACTCCTTTTAAATATTTAAGAATTACCGGTCAAATAATACCATATTGGAACCAGAATATTGTTACATTATTGTTACAATTTATACGATTGATATATAACAATTAATTGACTAAAAATGCTTGAATCCTTTTTTGGATAGTTTTATTTCGGTGCCGGAAGAATCGAGTATTTTTATATTGTTCCCTGCGGTGATTTCACCGATGCGGGTGAGGGGAAGTTGGAGTGATTTAGATAATTCTTCGATCTGTGATTTCTTTTCCGGTGAGGCTGTGAATAATAATTCGTAATCATCGCCTCCTGTGAGGGCTTTTTGTATATTAGTGGTTGGTAATTTATCCGTATATATAGTTGCCCCCACGTTTGAGGCAGTGCAGATATGCGAAAGGTCTTGTGCCAAGCCGTCGGAAATATCCATGCAGGCGTTGGCTACAGTGCGGAGTTTTATGCCCAGCTCGATGCGCGGCTGTGGGGTGAGGTAGCGGTTTATGAAGTTGCTACCATCACCTCGACCCTCTCCCTGAAAGGGAGAAGGGGAAGAGGTCAGAAGCTCCAGACCGATAGCAGAATCGCCAAGCGTTCCGGAAACATAAATATCATCACCCGTTCTTGCGCCGCTGCGTTTCAGTGCTGTGCCTTGGGGTACGGTTCCTATAGCGGTTATGGAGATCGATAGTTTTCCGTCGTTCGCTGTGGTATCTCCACCTGCCAGCGCAATTGAAAACTCAGCTTGAGTTGCGCCAAGGCCAGCGGCGAATTTTTTGAGCCATTGTTCACTTGTTGTGCGCGGTAGAACCAGAGCCATGAAATAACATAGCGGGGTCGCGCCCATAGAAGCTAAATCTGATAGATTCACTCGCAGCGCTTTAGCGGCAATAAGCGAAGGAGATTCTGAGCCTAGAAAATGCACCCCTTCAGTAATTGCGTCCTTAGTTATGACCAGTTCACATCCAGGCGGAGGGGAAAATACAGCGGCATCATCACTAAGGTTGAGGCTGCCTTGGAAATTCACAGCCAGAGGTTTTAGATATTTGTTTATGAATGAAAACTCATCCATGGATATTCTTGGCGGCCTGTAGCGTGTTTTCCAGAAGGCAGGCGATGGTCATTGGCCCAACACCGCCGGGAACCGGGGTTATTGCTGAAGCTATGCCTTCGCAGCTTGCAAAATCAACATCGCCAACCAGCTTTGTTTTGCCGTCTGGCTGGGTTATCCTGTTAATGCCAACGTCGATCACTACCGCGCCTTGCTTTAGCCATTCCCCTTTTACCATATTCGGGCGGCCAACAGCAGCTACTACTATGTCGGCGGTTTTGAGGATAGACGGCAGGTCACGGGTTTTTGAATGGGCAATAGTGACGGTGCAGCTTTCTTTCAGTAACAGCGCTGCCATAGGTTTGCCTACGATGTTGGAACGGCCAATAACTATTGCATGTTTGCCAGATAAATCGCCCACAGAATCACGAAGCAGCATCAGGCAGCCAAGCGGCGTGCAGGGTATAAACGCGTCCCCGCCAATTGCTAATTTGCCAACGTTTAAAATGGTAAAACCATCTACATCCTTGGCTGGGGAAATTGCATTGATAACCGCATCCTCATTGATATGCGCCGGAAGTGGCAGCTGGACCAGTATACCATGTACTTCCGGGTTGTTGTTAAGCTCGAAAATCCTTTTGAGCAGCTCTTCCTCGCTCGTCTCGGCAGGCAGGTTGAATTCAAAGGAGCGCATGCCAGCTTCTATGGTCTGCTTGTTCTTATTCCGCACATATACTTCGCTTGCGGGATCGTTTCCCACCAATATTACAGCCAGACCCGGTGTTACATTTTTCTTGTCTTTAAGTTCGGCCACGCGCCGCGCTATATCTGTGCGGAGATTTTGCGCGAATAATTTTCCATCTATTATTTTTGCTATGCTCATTTTTTTGTTGCCGGTTTTGCAGTTGTTTTTGCCGCTGGCTTTTCCTGTGGTGCGGCAGCACTTACGCATTTAGCAAGTTTATCATCAACTGACCATTCGCAATTGCCGTTTTGCTGGCGGGCGCATCTTGCATCCTTGTAGCAATTTTTAAGTGCTGCGGTTTTTGCCTGCTCGCCTTTTTTGCAAGCAGGTGCTTTCTTGCCGTATTTAGAGACGCATAATTCATTATTGCAGCCTGATATTTTGCAGGTCATGCTGGTTGTAGCTGCATAAGCAGGCAAGGCCGTAAACAGGCAAACAGTAAGGATAAATAGCTTTATTATTTTCATAAAGAAGGTACTCCGCTGGTGGTTGAGTATTCAAAATGCAGGACTTCATCGGGGCGCGCTATCTTATGTGCTGCATGTGCTGCCTGTGCCGCTTCTGCGAATCCTGACAGTATCAGTTTAAGCTTGTTTTCGTAAGTTGCAATATCCCCGATTGCAAATATCCCTTTTTCGCTGGTTGCCATTGTTGATGGGGTTACGGTTATATGGTTGTTATCAAGGTTCAGGCCCCAGTCCGCTATTGCCCCTAATTCCATGGAAAGCCCGAAGAAAGGAAGCAGTATATCAGCCTCTATTTTACGTTTTTCGCCTTCGAGGGTGGCTACCACCACTGAAGAAATTTTTCCGTTCGCACCTTCCATTGAATCAAGTTGGTAAGGTATCACCAGCTCAATTTTTCCGATTGCTGCCAGTGCTTCCAGTTTCGCCGCCGATTCAGGGGCGCAGCGGAATTTTGCGCGCCGGTGCACCACATATAGTTTTTCTGTGAGTTCACAAAGTGAAATAGCCCAATCAACTGCGCTGTCGCCGCCGCCCGCTATCACAACTTTTTTGCCGCGGAAATCTTCGCGTTTTCCAACTAAATAAAATACGCTTTTTCCTTCATATTTTTCAAGGTTTTCCATAGGCGGGCGGTTGGGCCCGAATGCGCCGCAGCCAGCGGCGATTATTATGGCTTTGCAATTGATGGAAGTGTTTTTTGAGGTTGTTACCAGCCAGCCGCCATCAGTTTTTAAAACTTTTTCGACCTTTTGCCCCAAATGATAGGTAGGTGAAAAAGGCTCTGCCTGGGCTTTGAGTTTTTCTATCAGTTCCTGAGCCAGTATCGAAGGGTGGCCGGGAATGTCGTAAATAGGTTTTTCGGGGTAAAGCGCCGTGCATTGCCCGCCGAGTTCGTCCAGCGCATCGACCACATGGCAGCGCATTTTAAGCATTCCGGCCTCAAATATGGTGAAAAGCCCCACTGGGCCTGCGCCAACAATTACTATATCAGTATCAAAATTTTGCATAATTTATCCTTTATTTGACTGCTTTGTAGCAAAAACTAAGGAAAAAGTAACGACTTTCTGATATAATTATAAAGAAAAACAGGAGATTTTATGACCAACACCGTAATCTGCGCTTATGTACGCTCACCGTTCACTCAAGCTGGAAAAGGCGAGCTGGCACGCACTCGCGGCGATGATATACTGGCTCAGGTTATAAAAGGATTGCTTGGCAAGGTTCAGGTAAATACAGCGGAAATCGAAGATGTGATGGTCGGCTGCGCTTTCCCAGAAGGTGAGCAGGGCATGAATATAGGGCGCATGGCGGCACTGATGGCCGGGATTCCGGTGAGTGTCGGGGGTGCTACCGTCAACCGTTTTTGCGGATCGTCGATGGAGGCAATACATATAAACGCGGCGAAGATAGCTTTTGGTTCGGGTGAAATATATATCGCGGGCGGGGTGGAATCCATGTCACGCGTGCCGATGGGCGGGTTCAACCCGCTGCCCAGCCCTGCTTTATATAGCACACTTCCTGCTGCTTATATGTCTATGGGGCTGACTGCTGAACAGGTATGTAAAAAACTTTCCATACCGCGTGCCAGACAAGAAGAATTTGCGCTGAAAAGCCACCAGAAAGCGGCCAAGGCTGATTTCTCGGAAGAAATAATTGCTATTAAAACAAAAACTGGCGTGGTTACAAAAGACGGCTGCATCCGCGCAGAAACTACGCTGGAAAAAATGGCGGAGTTGAAGCCTGCATTCGATGCGGCGGGAACTGTTACGGCGGCTACTTCATCACCGGTGACTGATGGTGCGGCGGCGGTGCTGGTGTGTAGCGAGGATTACGCGAAGAAGAACGGCCTGTCGATCCTGGCGCGGATAAAGAGTTTTGCAACATCGGGTATCACCCCGGAAATAATGGGGCTTGGACCAGTGGAAGCGAGCAAGAAAGCACTCGCACGCGCCGGACTTAAAGTTTCCGATATTGATATTTTTGAACTTAACGAGGCTTTCGCTGTGCAGGCGCTTGGCGTGATACAGGAATTAGGGCTGGATGAAAGCAAGATAAATTTAGACGGCGGCGCGATAGCCCTTGGCCACCCGCTTGGAGCATCCGGGGCGCGCATTACCGGGAAGGCCGCCCAGCTTCTGCAGAAACACGGCAAGAAATATGCTTTAGCCACTCAGTGCATCGGCGGCGGGCAGGGTATCGCCACGGTTCTCGAGGCCATTTAAAACTCTACTGGCGCGGACAATCTGCTTGCAATAAAGCTTCGGCGCAATACTCTGTAGCGCTGCTACACTCCGTTTACGCTACTTCATTGCGGCGCGCTTGCCTCACGCCAGCGAGTTTTGGCAAAAGTGACTTTGTCATCCCGGCGCAGGCCGGGATCCATATTATTAGGTAGGCATGGATGCCAGCCTGCGCTGGCATGACAAGAAAGAGATCCCGCCTGCGCGGGATGACGAGCCTAACTTGGCGCCAGCATGGTTTCTGGTTTTACCCATTGGTCGAACTGTTCGGAGGTGAGTAGTCCCAGCGCGATACCGGCTTCTTTGAGTGACGTGCCTTCCTTATGCGCTTTTTTGGCGATCTTGGCGGCGTTATCATAACCGATATGCGGATTCAGTGAAGTCACCAGCATCAGCGATTCGTTCATTAGTTTGGTGATGCGTTCTTTGTTGGCTTCGATGCCCACCACGCAATTATCAGTAAAACTCACTGCGCTGTCGGCCAGCAGGCGGATGGATTGTAGCACGTTATAGATTATCACCGGCTTGAATACATTCAGTTCGAAATGTCCGTTTGAGCCGCCAATTGTAACTGCCATGTGGTTGCCCATCACCTGCGCGCAAACCATGGTCATGGCCTCGCTCTGGGTTGGGTTTACTTTGCCAGGCATTATGGAGCTGCCCGGCTCGTTCTCTGGCAGCGACAATTCACCAAAGCCGCAGCGCGGACCGGAACCAAGCAGGCGGATATCGTTGGCTATTTTCATGAAGGAAACTGCACAGGTGTTGAGTGCGCCGGAAACATCCACTAATGCGTCATGCGTGGCGAGGGCAGCGAATTTATTGCGGGCGGTTATGAATGGTAGTTTTGTTACGCGTGCAACTTCTGCTGCGAAAGCTTCGGCGAAGCCTTTTTTAGCATTAAGCCCGGTGCCGACTGCGGTGCCGCCCTGAGCCAGCTCGAACAATTCACAGAGCACACCTTTTTCGCCAAGGCGCATAATGTTATCATCTATCATCTGCACATAGCCGGAAAATTCCTGACCAAGGGTGAGCGGGGTTGCATCCTGCAAATGGGTGCGGCCAATTTTTATTATTGATTGGAATTCCTGCGCCTTGTCATTCAGCGCATTGCGAAGCTGCTGCAGGGCAGGGAGCAGGGAGTGCTTTATCTCCATTGCAGCGGCTATGTGCATTGCGGTTGGAAAAGAATCATTGGAAGATTGGCCCATATTTACATGGTCGTTGGGATGCACGGGTTTTTTGCTGCCCATCGTGCCACCCATCATTTCGATTGCGCGGTTAGAGATAACCTCGTTGGCGTTCATGTTGGTCTGGGTGCCGGAACCGGTCTGCCATACTACCAGCGGAAAATGGTCGTCCAGCTTGCCTTCCATAACTTCGGTGGCGGCTTTTACGATGTTATCGCCCAGAGTTTTATCGAGTACGCCAAGGTTCATATTCACAACTGCCGCCGAGCGTTTCAAAGTGCCGAGCGCATGGATGAGGGGCTTTGGCATGGTTTCGCCGCCGATCTTGAAATTCTGGAGGCTGCGCTGGGTCTGCGCGCCCCAATATTTATCGGAAGCTACGTCAATATTGCCAAATGAATCGGATTCCTGGCGAGTTACTAGTTGCTGGTTACTAGTTGCTAGTGTTTGCATAATTACTCCGTTGCTGATTAGGGTCGCCCCTTTTTAAACCAGCAACCAGTAACTAGCAACTAGTAACTATTTAAATTCCGGCGAGAAGCCTGTCGATCTCATCTTGCGAAGTGCCCTGGCCAGTAAGTTGCGGCCCGTTGAGCAGGTCTTTATCGTCTTTTGGAAGAACGATATTTTTTGGATCACTAACAACTACCTGCGGGGCTGGGTCCTGGCCTTCTGCGCCAAAAAGATTGTTGAGTTTGCCAACGCGGTCCTCGATATTGCCAAGCAACATGATAACCTTGCGGATACGCTGCCCGGTTATGTCCTGGAAAGTACAGGAGTCATATATAATAGTGGTGGCAGCCATGATCTTTTTCTCTTTATCGCCGCCTATCCCGCCTGCTGCGCTTTGCACTGCATCGGCTGCGTCCATGATCTTGTTAGTGGCTTCCTCGGTGGCTTTTACCACTTCTTCAAGGTGCAAGGAGGCGTCATTTATCGCATCTTCGGCTTTGGCGTTGGTCTGTATGGCAAAAATTTCGTTTTTGGCATCGACAATATATTTGGCGAGCTTGGCAATTTCCTGATGTACAAAATTATCGGCAACACTATTGCTTGGATTAAGCGAAGACGCCATTTTCATGAAAATACCGCCGACATCTTCCAATGTGATGTCACCTTTTTTCTCGCGGGTCTTTATCATGCTGGTTAGCAATGTGCGCCCAAGTGTTGACTGCATGTCATTCATATTTACTCACTCCTGTTGTATATTTTTTTAGAATTCGCCGATTACGCTGGTCATTTTTGTTTTAAGTGTTTCCGCGTTGAACGGCTTTACTATATAGTTGCTAACACCTGCCTGTTTTGCGGCGATAACGTTTTCCGGTTTGCTTTCCGCCGTTACCATGATGAAAGGCGTGTTTTTAAGTGCAGGGTTGCCGCGCACTAATTTGAGCAACTCCATTCCGGTCATAGGTTCCATGTTCCAGTCGGATATAACCAAACCTGCAGGTTTTTCCTGTAGCTTTTTGAAAGCTTCGCCGCCGTCGGCTGCTTCGTCGACATTGTCGAAGCCCAACTGCTTAAGCAGGTTTTTGATGATACGTCGCATGGTGCTGTAATCATCTACCACAAGGATGTGCATTGCTTTATCTACTGACATAGTTTGACCTAATAATAAGATTTAATAAAATAACGAAACTTAATCATACTTTAGCCCAGATGTTTTAATGGAAGGTTAAAGCCAAAAATAATTCTGGTTTTTTTTAAGTGGGGCGCAAAAGCGCAGAAAATCTGGCCGTTTCCGGGATATTTAGAGTAAATTAACCAATTATAATGTATAATAAAGCACTATATATTATTGATATGTGTGAATTTGCTACATATCCAAAGCCAGAATTTATGAAAGCAATATTTGACTTAAGCAGTTTCTACCGCAAAATCGTACACAACCTTACACGTTTTGTTTATCGCCCGCATTATATAGGGCTTGAAAATATACCGAGGACAGGCGGGGCTATATTAATCAGCAACCATGTTTCATATATGGATGGGCCGCTTATCGATGCCGGGGTTTTTGCCCAGTGCGGACGCCCGGTGCGCTATGTCATCGACGCTGATATTTACCAGGTGCCGGGAGTTCATGACCTGATGAAACGCGCACGCGCTATCCCAATTACCTCGAACCGTAAAAGCGTGGAGGCAGCATTTGATGCTATATCGGAAGGCCTCAGGGCAGGGGATCTGATCTGTATTTTCCCGGAAGGTTTTTTAACATTCACCGGCGGGCTGGGAAGGTTCCGCCCTGGTATTGAATGGATAATCCGCCGTGACCCGGTGCCGGTGGTGCCGCTTTCTCTATCGGGCCTGTGGGGAAGTGTGTTCTCACGGAAATATATGCGCTCGTGGCGGCGCTTCATCCCGCGCAATCCCTGCCAGAAGGTGATAGTAAAATGCGGCCCTGCAATAGAGCCGCATTTAGTTGATGTGAATAACCTACAGGAAATAGTGCTGCGGCTTAAATATTCGTAGGAATATTATTGGCGGCCCGCACCTACAGCCTTATCATTATCCTTTGGAGGCGGCGGCAGGGTTGTAGCATCTGTAGTTGTAGACGAACCTTTTTCCAGCGCCTTTGCCAATTCCACAGTTTTCCTATAATTTGCTACGCCCTGTTCGTAGGCTGCAATTTTAATAGGGACTACAGCTGCGGCATCATTTGCTGCTTTATAGGTCTGGTTTAATATAGGGTCCAGCTCTTTGCGGTCTTGCAGTTTTACAGTATAATCCCTTGTTTCTATCAAGGATTCTATAGCTTTTCTGTATTCCGCGCCTTCAGATTTTTTATTATTTGGCAGCCCTTTTCCTTCTTTTTCAAGGCGGTCAATAATAGTATTTGCCACTAAAGTCGCTTCTGGGAACCTTCCTTCTTCAATCAGGTTGGCAATCACGTTATGTGTGTTTTTTGAAGTTTTGCTTGCGTTTTGATTAAATAATTTAGCATGCACACTAGTAATATCATTTACGTCACCTGTGGTTTTTAATTCAGGTATACGAATTGGGTCAGCAGGCAGTAAAGCAGCAGGTTTTTTGAGCGGGTCGGTGCTTAAGCCAATTGAATTTTCAAGTAATTCGATTTTCTGAACGGGAGAAGCGCTTTCCCATGTGCCTTTGAATTTTTCTGCACCATATCCTTCAAACCTGCCGAGGGATGGGAGATTCAAAGGGATTGCACGCGCTTGCGGTGCGCCTGGAATCAATTCATTGCCTTTAGTTACTACTGAATGGTTCCATTCTTCAACAGCTTTTAAATACTGCATAGCTTCTGCACGGTTTTTATTTAATTCCTTGTTGCCAGTTATCCTTTCCTGGTCTGAAGTCATAGCGCTATCAAGCTGCCTGCGGCGCCCATTAATGTCTTCTATATTTATATCGCGGCTCTTGGTTATAGGGGAATTGCTTAAGGCAGGGTTTGCAAGCAATACATCAGCTTCGCCGATCTTTTCCGATTTGGTGGCCGAAACGCTGGTTATTAAAGGTTTTTCATCTTTTGGGGAAGGGTTTATGAAATCCTTTACGGGATCAACTATTTTATTCATCCAGCTTTTGATTGTGGTAGCAAGGCCCTTGCCTTCGCCGCCGGTATATTTATCCACGAAATTGGTTGCGGTTTCGCTCATGGTGAAAACAGTGCCAAGCGTTACAACGGCAAGCGCGGCAAAGAAAGCCATCTTCAGCCCAGACCATATCATGCTTCCTACATTGCTTAGGAACGACGCTTTCTGCGGCTGTTCATAATATTCATCTTCGTTGCTACCAAATCCTAAAAAGGCCATTCTACTCTCCAAACACTTTGGTTATATTATTACACACTACATATAATGCCATAAATTACGGTATTTTGTGTGAAGATTTTGTTACTATGTATGTGACAATTCCTGTTGTTTTATAAGTTTTTGAATAATATAAATTTGTTATTGTTTTTGCGTGTCTCTAGGCGGCAGGCTTTCCCTTGGGGTTTGTGGGGGCATTTCCCAATTATGCTTGGCAACATGCTCTACAAGCCCAAGAGGGTCTATTTTGTCTAATCCTTTTACGGCGGCTTTCTGGCGCCATGCTTCAACCGCCGCCTGCCTCGCATTCAGCATGGCTTCCTGCTCCTGTGCCTTAGTATGGTCAAGGTCGGTTTTGCTTAGTTCCATTATTTTGGCATTGATATTATCCTGCCTGCTGTCTTCGGACAGTTTCTTCTGCTTTTCCTCGGCGCTTAATGGCTTGACAAATTTAGGGCCAATAGTTGAATCCAGCACTGAATCCAGCCCGGTTAATTCCAGGCCTTTTTCTATGCTGTTTGATATAAAGCCTTTGCTGGTAGCGTTAGGATCGCCGGTGGCAATAGTGGTGCCAACATATATCAGGTCCTTTACTGTTGCCCCGCCAACCAATGCATAAGGATTTGCCCCCCTAATTATACCGGCCATTTCCGAGCCTGTGCCTATCGCCTGTGCAGTGGATATTGCTTTCTGGTCAAGATTACCTTCTAAATCCCTATGGTTAGACCCTTCGTGAAGCCTTGCCCCATCTTCAATAATTACTCCGGCGGCACCAAGCGGGCCAGCTACTTTAGCAGGGGAGAGGTAACTGCCTATGGTAGTTAATAGCCTTCCGCCACCTGCACGGATAGAATTTAATGTTTCGCTAAGCGATGCGCTTGCTTTCCCAGCCTCTGACAGGCTGGTTGCATTACCGAATTCCACAAGACCGGTTTTCCCAACTTTAATAGTTAAATCTTGCGGGGCGGGAGCGGGTGCTGCTGGCGGTTTTTGCACGGTATTAGTAGGTGTGATGTCGCCAAATTCAGTAGATTTTTCTACGTTAATAGCAGGTTTTTGGACTGCTGCAGAGGGTTGAGTGTTTGCAGCATTGGGATTAGTTGCTGTGATTTTTCCAGCTTCTCCAGCATCTACACCTGTATCAATAACATGTGAACCGGTTTTGCCCGGATGTGTCGCAGCGGGAGCCTGAGATGTTTGCTGTTTTGCAGTAGTGGGTTCAATAGTGCCGAATTCGGTTTCTCCTGTTACGCTGGCACCAGCGCCGCCGCCGAATAATTTGCCCATATAGGCGCGCAGACGGCTGTTGTTAGAAGGCTTTCCGGTGGAGATCACTTTATTGCCATCCTCGATAACGCCAGTCAGGTTTGTAACCGACTCGTTAGCCGCTTCGAGAGTTTTCGCAGCTTTCGTATATACTTTGTTAGCAGTTTTGTCGCCGCGCTGGAACCATTTTTTGTTCTTATTCTTCTCGTCTTCTGCTAATTTCAGTATTTTCGCTTTATCGGCTGCTAATTGCGCTTCCTGCTGGGCAAGCTTGGCTTTTTCCAGATCTTTCGTGGCCTGCTCCACTGCCTTTTCGACTTTTACCTGATCGGCGGGAACGCTGTGGATATTACCTGCTTCATCTACATGTACGCGTGGATTTAGCCTGTTGTAAGCTTTTTTCCCGCCATAGAGCAGCAATGCGGCTGCTCCAGCGTCGCTGATGCCTAAGCCTTCTTTCTGCTTATCTGCTGACGGCTGGTCGTTGGCAGGCGGGTTATTAGAAGGTGAATTATTAGCAGGAGGGGTGGCTCCCTGGTTTTCGGCAGGTGTATTGGAGCTGAAGAGGTTTTTTCCTTTATTGTATAGTTCTTTGCCTTTATTAATGGCTTTGTCTTTCATCTGAGATAGTTTCTCGGTTACTGAAGTATCCGGCTCTACGGATACGCCTGCTTTCTGGCGAAGCCAGCTGCCCCAGCCGCCTTTTCCGTCTTTATCCTCGGTCCATTTATCGAGCTTGTTGCTTACAGTATCACTGAAGACGGCAGTAAAGCTTACAACAGCAAGGATTGCCGCAACAGCAATTAAAGCATTCAGGGCAAAGTCGCCAATCTTTCTCCAGATAGATTTTTCATGTGGCTGCTGGTAATCGTCTTCCATCGTATGTCCCGTTATTAACTATGGTTCTGTTCATTATGGATTATGCCACAGATGGGCTATTTTTGTGTGAAGATTTTATGACGCTGTATGTGACAGATGGCAGATGGGGGATGACGGATGACAAGTTATTGATTGCTCAATATTAATTTTTATAGATTCCCGCCTTCGCGGGAATGACAAGAAAATGGTTTTACATCCCGAATAATTGCCCCAGGCCGCCACGCATCATGCCTTTTGCGCCCAGTTTTTTGAGTTTTTTCATCATATCCTGCATTTGCTGCTGTTGTTTCAGTAACTTATTAACGTCCTGAACGGTAAGGCCGCAGCCCTTGGCGATGCGTACACGGCGGGAGGCATTAATTAGTTTGGGGTGGATACGCTCTTTTTTGGTCATGGAGAGGATTATGGCTTCCTGACGCGCCAGAATTTTGGGGTCTATCTTGGCATCCGCCATTTTCTCCTTGAGCTGGCCCATACCGGGGAGCATTTTCATCATGCTGCCGATGCCGCCCATCTTGTTCATTTTGCGGAGCTGGTCGAGCAGGTCGTTGAAATCGAACTGGCCTTCCATCATGCGCGAGGCCATTTTTTCGGCTTCTTCGGTGCTTACGTTTTCTGCGGCTTTTTCCACCAAGGAAACTATATCGCCCATGTCAAGTATGCGCGAGGCAATGCGGGCGGGATGGAACTCCTCGAATTCATCAAGCTTTTCACCTATACCTATGAATTTTATCGGCTGCCCGGTGACTGAACGCATGGACAATGCTGCGCCGCCGCGCCCATCACCATCAACCCGCGTTAATATTATACCGGTTACGCCAACCTGCTCATGGAATGTTTTGGCGATGTTCACAGCGTCCTGACCAGTCAGGGAATCGGCAACCAGCAAGGTTTCCAGAGGATTGGAAAGTTTCTTTACCGCTTTTAATTCGTCCATCAATTCAGTGTCGATATGCAGACGCCCGGCGGTATCGAGCAGCAAGACATCATAGCCCTCAAGACGTGCAGTTTTTAAAGCACGTTCGGTTATCTGTAATGGCTTTTCGCCGGTGACAATGGGAAGCGAATTAATCTGCGCCTGTTTTGCTACCTGCTCAAGCTGCTGCTGCGCCGCCGGGCGATAAATATCCAGCGAGGCGACAAGGACTTTTTTATTATGCTTATTTTTAAGGCGAAGGGCGAGCTTTCCTGTCGAAGTGGTTTTGCCGGAACCTTGCAGCCCCACCATCATCATCACGACTGGGGGAGTGCCCGCAAGGTTTATCGCCTGTGTTTCGCTGCCAAGCAGTTCCGCCAGATGGTCATTTACGAGTTTTATCACCATCTGCGCTGGCGATACGCTGGCTACTACTTCTGCACCCAGTGCTTTTGCCTTCAATGAAGTTATGAAATCCTTGACCACGGGCAGGGCGACATCGGCCTCAAGGAGTGCTACTCGTATCTCGCGCATTGCCGAATCAATATCCGCTTCGGAAAGAACGCCGCGCTTACGCAGATTGCTGAAAATACCGGTGAGCTTTGAAGATAGTGACTGGAACATATTAGAGATCAGGGGTTCGAGGTTAGGGATCAGGGAAGTTTCAAGCGTTCAACGATTTTACCGTTTTGCAAATGTGAGCTGATTATCTCATCTATATCGGATTTCGTTTTCGCGCTGTACCATATATTATCAGGGTATATTACAATGCAAGGCCCAAGTTCGCAACGATCCAGACAACCGGCATTATTCACGCGGGTTTTTTCGATACCGAGGGCTTTAATCCGTGTTTTCATATAATCGCGCAGTTCATCGGCGTTCTTCTCGGCGCAGCAGCCACGGGTGTGGCCGCTCTCGCGGCGGTTGCTGCAGCAAAAAATATGATGCGCGAAGAAACTCACTGTTTGTTTCCTAATAACCTAAGAGGCTGTGAATCAGCAAATCCTGAAGGAAGGTTATCAACAGTATAACAATGATGGGCGAAATATCGAACCCGCCAAGGTCGGGCAGAACCCTTTGTATCGGCTTTAAAACAGGCAGGCACAACTTGTCGAGGAAGAACATGAGGCGGCGCACGAAAGGCTGGTAGGCGTTCACAATTTTAAAGGAGATGAGGGTGCTTAATATAGTCCATGCTACAATGCAGACCAGATAAAGTTGTAAAATAGCGTTTAGCAGGTTAACAACGGATATTATCATATTTATCCCTCAAATATAATTTTATAAGTTAGACTTTTACACGAACTATGATTAGTTACCAGTATTTTATGCAGCAACCAAATGATAATTTCCGGTTTCTATTATGAGCATTATTTTCAGCAATAAAATCGGCGCTTTGCAGGAATAATATGTGCGGGATTTTTGGTATAGCTGCCAAAGCGCAGCAGGATCTATCGGGCATGGTTTCCAAAATGGCTGGGATGCTTGCCCACCGCGGCCCAGATGATGAAGGGTTTTATAGTGATACCGAGGCTATGCTTGGTAACAGGCGTTTGTCCATAATTGATATTGAGCATGGGCACCAGCCGTTTTTTTCTGACGATCTGAGTATTATAGCTGTACAGGATGGTGAGATATATAATTATGCCGAGCTGCGGCAGGAACTTATAAACCAGGGAATCCATTTTAGAACCAATTCCGGCATTGAGGTGATACTCAGGCTTTATGAAGCTTATGGGGTGGGGTTTGTTTCCAGGTTGAACGGTATGTTTGCCATTGCAATATGGGATAAGAATACACATGAAATGCACCTGTACCGCGACAGGATGGGAATTAAGCCGTTATTTATTACTGATACAGAGTTTGGTTTTTGCTTTGCATCGGAAATGAAAGCGCTGCTGGGATTGGAAATTAATACAAGGGTGCGGATCGATGCCATACACCATTATTTAAGTTTTAATTTTGTTCCCAGTTGCACAACAATGTTTGAAAATATTGAGCAGTTGATGCCTGGCTATGCGGTAACTATACGCGAAGGGCAGGCGCAAAGCTGGCAGTGGTGGAAGCCTTCTTTCGTGACTGCAAGAAAAAGCGATGCTGAATGGATAGAAGAATTCCGGGCAACACTTTCTGATGCTACGAAGATTCGCTTGCGCGCTGATGTTGAGGTTGGCGCACTGCTTTGCGGCGGACTGGATTCAAGCAGCATAATTGCGCTTTCCGCACCTTACATAAAGCAGCCTATCCAAAGCTTCAACATAGGTTTTAATGATGCGCGTTCTGATAGCTCATATTATGCACAGCAGGTGGCGCAGCAATATAATACGCAGCATTATAATGATATGACCGGCCCGGAAATTATCGCACTGTGGCCAAATGTTATTTATCACTGCGAACAGCCGCATGGTGACGTTTCATTTCTACCTGCCTATGCGCTTTCGGCGCTTGCCGCGAAAAATGTAAAAGTAGTGCTGTCTGGCGAAGGCAGTGATGAAATGTTTGCTGGACATGAGTGTTATGCGCCTTTCATGGCAGAACATTCTGGCGATAAAAATGAAGAATTTGCACGCGCATATTTTGCAAACCAAGGGCTTTATTCGCATGATGAAAAGCTTGGTATATATTCGGAAGGGCTTAGAACATATTTTGCGGCCTTGGACAGTTTTGAGATCATGCGTAGTGATTTTGAGGATATACGCTCGCTCTATCCGGTAAATAAAATGTCATGGATAGATATGAAATATCTGCTGCCTGGCAATAACCTGATAAAACGTGACCGCATGGGTATGGCATTCGGGCTTGAAGCCAGGCTTCCTTTTCTTGATCCACGGATAGTAGATATGGCGCTTTCCATGCCAAGTACCTTGAAGATGCGCTCAGGAGAAGGAAAATATATATTAAAGGAAGCTATGGCTGGCCTGCTGCCGCAGGATGTTTTGAGGCATCCAAAAAAGATATTTTCAGTGCTGCTGGGAGAATGGTTCAGGGCGCAGCTTGCGCCGCTTCTTAAGCAGGTTTTGCTAAGTGAAAGGGCAATGAGCAGGGGGTTATTCAGGGATGGGGCTGTAACACAGCTTATTGACCTTCATATTGCCGGAAATGTTAACAATACGGGGATACTTACGGCTTTAATGGCACTTGAGATATGGTACCGCCTGTTCGTTGATGGTGAGCCGCCAGATGCATTTGTTGAATTCAGGGCTTTATGACATTAAACAAAACATTGCAATCGGGCACTTTTGCAGCTTTGTGGATGCTGCTGGGCGGAGTATTTATCTTCCTGCGCGAGATATTTCTTGCAGCGCAATTCGGCGTGGGGAATCCGGATGCTAATATTGCTATAGCGCTTTTCCTTATCCCTGATTTTATTATATCCTTATTGATAGGAAGTTCGCTAAGCTCAGTGCTTATTCCCGCATTTTCGCGAATGGATAAAGAGCGGGCGCCTGCATTTTTATGGCAGTGCATAAAGCTGGTGGTGCCTGTTTTCACGCTGATAGCTATCGGCACCGGATTTATTGCAGGCTCCAGTTTTATATCAATTGCGCTTTTTTCTCTGCCGCTAACTGCTGCTGCCTTGCTGCTTAGCGCTTACCTTGAACAGAGGGGAAAAATTTTGGCGCCGGGTTTTTCAAACATCATATTCAACGTAGTTATCATTGGGGCATTATGGTTTTTGCCAGCAGAGCTTATTATGCTTTCATTCATGGTGGTTTTTGCGTCGCTTGCCAGGCTTGGGGTAAGTTTTATAGCGTTCCTGTCCAGCCGCTATGAGCGCCAAAAAAGCAGTGAAAAGAAAAATGAGGCGGATAAACTATTCATGGCTGCTTACGCGCAAAATATGTTAAGCAACATGCTGGGTATATTTATCCTATATACGCCATTTGCAATGATAGCATTCCTAAGCCCAAGCGAATTCGCACTGTTTAATTATTCCTTCAAGCTTATCATTTTTCCATCATTGGTTTTACAGGCAATTATCCAGATGTATTTGCGGCCATGGTTCGTAAATATCCGCGCAAGAAGTAATGCTGTCGCGCCTAGGGAATATAGCTATAGCCTGAAGGTGGCGTGGGTTGCTTCCCTTTCTGTTGCCCTTTGTGTAAGCCTTGTTTCCAATGATATTGCCCAGATATGTTTCGGATATGGTAAAATGGCACTACGCGACACCAGGCAAATAGGGGAATTGCTTGCAATCGGCATCTGGTCGGCTCCTTGTATTGTTATGATTTTGGTATGGCAGCAGTTGTTTTATGCTTACCATAAACAAAAAGCTGCATGGTTTTCGAATATAGCGCTGGCATTATTTGTTATGCCGCTATGCTGGGTTGGTTACATAATGGGAGATAGCGAAGGCCTTCTTTATGGTTTTGTTGGTGCACAGCTTATACCATTTTTCATACTGGCACTTACCGGAAAGATATTTTTATTTAAGGCTAGTGCATCGATTCTAAACTCGGCAGTAATTTATTTTAAAATGTCGCTGGCTGTGTTATTCGCATTTATTCCTTTTGCCTTTATATATGATTCGGCTTTCCTGAATGAATATGAGAATATATTGCTGGCGGTGATGATCGCAGCGGCGTGCACATTTGCCGGGCTGTATATCGATAAAACCATAAGGAAAGAAATACATAAAGCCATTGCCAATAAATATATTGCTGGCATGTAAGATTAGGTGCTAATCTTTCAAGGTAAGTGAGGAGCTTGCCACATGAGTTTTTACAATGCCTTACAATCGAGGCTGCACCGTGTTTCAATCCGGGCGCGCCTTTTTTCCATAGTGGTAGCATTTGCTATACCAATGTTTGTCCTCCTCTATTTCACCATTGAGAACTTAAACCGTAATATTTCCCTTACGGTAATGGAGCGCAAAGGGCTTGAATATGAGCGCCTTCTGATCAACCTTATATCCGAAGTTGCCAATCACAGGCTTACGCGTATGAGCATGGCCATTGGTGAAGAAAGAAGCAAGGAATACCGTGAATATAGCAATAATATCGATGATCTGCTGGAAAAGATCCAAGGTGTAGACCAGAGGCTGCGCGCTAATTTTAATTTAAATAATGAAAAATCCAAATCCGGTATAAATAAAAATCTTACAGTGGATGAGCTAAAGCAAAAATGGGCGGATATAAAAAAGTATAATTCTGATATCCATGAAATTTATAATACTATGTTCCAGGCAATAGGCGACATGATAACCGATGTTGGCGGTGCATCGGGCCTTATACTCGACCCTGACCTTGACAGCTATTACATGATGGATATTGCTATCAACCACCTGCCGCGCAGTATAAGGCGCGTATCAGACATTACTTTTATCCTTTATCCAAGGCTGGTATATGGCGGTGAGATAAAGGAAGAAACACGGGGTGAGGCGAGAGTTGCGGAGCGTTTCCTGCAGGAATCGGAATTCGAGAGCGTGCTTTTTGCCATGGAATCTGCATTCAATGAGGATGAAAATTTTTATGGTATCAGCAAAAGCCTGAAGCCAAGGATGGAGCCTATAATTTATTCCTATAAGGAAAAAATGGAAAAGCTGATCTCTATGCTTAATACGATTGCAAATGGCGGTAATATCAAGCTGGATGATTTTGTAAGAAATATTTATGATGCGCGTAATTTTTTCGTGCTTATGGATTACGCTGCTTTGGATGAGCTGGACGCGATGCTGAAGGTTCGTATCAATTATCTAGAGAACCAGCAATGGCATATATTATTCTGGTACGCGTTAGCGCAGGCAATCGGGCTATTCCTGTTCGTTCTGCTTACTACCAGCGTGACTACGCCTATTAACCGTCTTTACCGTGCTATTGTAGGAATTACAGAAGGCAACCTGAAAGTTGATGTACCAAGCCAGGATTTCCAGGATGAGATAGGGAAAATTGCCCGCGGGGTTGAATCTTTCCGCCTTAATGCACTGGAAAAAGTGCGGCTGGAAATGGCACTTAAAGCGGAAAGCGATTACCTGCAGTCTATAATGGACAGCTCCATGGACGGCATTATTGTTATGAATGATAAAGGCTTTATCCTGAATTTTAATAGTGCTGCACAAAATATGTTCGGCTACCAGGCTTTCGAAGTAATGGGCAAAAACATCTCTTTCCTGATGCCAGAAAAATCACCTTTCCATTATAGCAAATATATCGGTGAATACTTAAATGACATAAACCGCGGGATCGCTGGTATTAACCGGGAAATTCAAGGGCAGCGGAAAAATGGCAGTATCTTTCCTATAGATATGGCGCTGAGCCGCCTTGTGCATGATGACAGCCATATATTTTTCGTAGGGCTGTTTAAGGATATTACCGAACGCAAAACTATGGAGGCTGAGCTTATCCAGCATCGTGATAATTTGCAGAAGCTTGTAAATATGCAGACTATTGACCTGATCATTGAAAAGGAAAGGGCTGAGCGCGCTAATATCGCCAAGTCGGAGTTCCTGTCTAATATGTCGCATGAACTGAGGACACCAATGCACGCTATTTTAAACTATGCCAGCATGGGCCTGAAGATTATAAATGAGCCTGAAAACAAGCTTAACAAATATCTGGGCAATATAGAAACAGCAGGTACGCGCCTGCTTGGATTGCTTAACAGCCTGCTTGATATTGAAAAGCTGGAGGCCGACAAAGTTGAATTCAATATTAAGGAGGCCGACCTTTCCAAGGTTATAGATTATGCTGAACTGGAGCTTGACTCACTTATAAAAGCAAAGAACCTGCATGTTGTTAAGCTTTACCAATCCAGCAATTATTTAGCGCAGTTCGATGAGGTGCGGATTATACAGATATTAGTAAACCTGCTTTCCAACGCTATTAAATTTTCGTCAGAACATGGGAAAATCACTATCCGGCTTTTAGATGAATACCTGCCGGAAGATGGCAATGCCAAGCCAGCGCTTTTATGCTCTATCGAGGATGAAGGGGTTGGAATACCAGAGGCTGAACTCGAAAGCATTTTCGATAAATTCACCCAAAGCAGCAAGACCAAGACAATGGCAGGAGGCACCGGTCTGGGGCTATCTATCAGCCGTAAAATAATTGAAAAACATGGCGGGAAAATATGGGCAGAAAATGTAAAACCAAAAGGTGCGGTTTTTAAATTTTTATTGCCTAGGGTTTAAATTAACTATTGCTTGCTTACTTTGTCATTTCTATCCAGAGCCAGGTTAAGCTCCAGTACATTGACGTATGGATCGCCGAAGAGTTTGCTTAGGCTGTCAATATGGTCATTTATTATTTCCTGAACATCATCTGGATCCATGCCACGTACTTTTGCAATCCTTGTTATCTGGTATTCAGCGGCGAGAAGGCTTATATGGGGATCGAGCCCGCTGGCAGAAGCTGTGATAAGATCCACCGGTATCTGCGCCTTGTTATCAGGATCGGCTTTTTTGAGTGCGTCTATGCGAGCATTGGCGGCTTCAAGGGCTTTTGGGTTAGCAGGGCTAAAATTCGTTCCGCCTGAGCGCATAGCATCGTAATTTTCTGCGGAAAGCCTGCCCCAGAAATATTTATCTTCTGTAAATTGCTGTCCAAGCAACGAAGAACCTATAATTTTATCCCCATCCTTAATCAGGCTGCCATTTGCAGAACTATTAAAAATCAGTTGGGATATGCCAGTTACGGCAAGCGGATATATACCGCCAAGCAGAATTAAAAAAACAATCAGCAGGCTTAGGCTTGCGCGGAAAAAAGAGGTAGGGTTATTCATTACACGGCTCCTATCATAGTAAGAAGCATATCGATAAATTTAATGCCGATAAAAGGGATTATAAGCCCGCCCAGCCCGTAGATCAGCAGGTTGTTACGCAATAGCGCTTCTGCTCCTACCGGGCGGTAGGTAACGCCGCGCAAGGCAAGGGGAATGAAGGCTATAATAGCCAGCGCGTTGAAAATAACTGCCGATAATACGGCAGAAAGAGGTGAAGTAAGGTTCATTATATTAAGTGCATTAAGGGCCGGGTAGGTACTTACAAAAGTAGCCGGGAGCAGGGTGCAGTATTTGGCAAATTCATTGGCCAGCGAGAAAGTAGTAAGTGAGCCGCGGGTCATAAGGAGCTGTTTTCCAATTTCTACAATTTCAATAATCTTGGTGGGGTCGGAATCAAGGTCTATCATGTTTCCTGCTTCCTTGGCCGCCTGGGTTCCGCTGTTCATAACCACGGCAACATCTGACTGGGCAAGGGCAGGGGCATCATTAGTGCCGTCACCAACCATTGCAACCAGCTCGCCCTCTGCCTGCATCTTGCGGATGAGTTTCAGTTTATGTTCGGGTGTTGCCTGGGCCAGATAGTCATCCACACCTGCTTCAGCGGCGATGGCGGCGGCGGTAAGCGGGTTATCACCAGTTATCATGATGCTTTTTATGCCCATTTTACGAAGGTCGGCTAGGCGTTCTTTTATGCCTGATTTTATAATGTCTTTTAAGTAAACTACGCCGAGCGCCTTCCCGCTATCTATAACTACCAGCGGTGTGCCGCCAAAGCGGGCTATGTCATCTATTTTACGGCGCAGGCTGTCGGGGATGGCTGCATCGCTTTGCTTTAACTGTTTTTCTATGGAATCAGCAGCGCCTTTTAAGATCAGGCGACTGCCTATCTTGATGCCGCTTAAGCGGGTTTCGGCGCTGAACTCGATGAATTCGCTGCCTTCAGGAGCAGAGCTTTTTTCGGGTATGTTATAGCGGTTCTGCGCCAGCGTAAGTATGCTGCGTCCTTCAGGTGTCTGGTCGGCAAGGGAGGAAAGCTGAACGGCTTTTGCCATTTCCTCTATGCTTACGCCGGGTGCGGTAAAAAATTCCTCTGCCTGCCTGTTGCCGTGGGTTATCGTGCCTGTCTTATCAAGCAGTATACGGGTGATATCGCCCGCAGCTTCCACGGCACGCCCGGATGATGCTATGACGTTTGCTTTAAGCAGGCGGTTCATGCCCGATATGCCGATGGTGGAGAGCAGGCCGCCGATAGTTGTTGGCGAGAGGCAGATCAGCAGCGCAATCAGCACTGTGATGCTTACCACTTTTCCAGAGCCGTTCTGCTCTACGCTGAACATGGAAAAAGGCATGATGGTAACGATGGTTATAAGGAAGGCTGCTGTAAGGGCGGCAAGGAATACGGCTATTGAAACTTCGCTTGGGGTTTTCTGGCGTTTCGCTCCTTCTACCAGAGAAACCATGCGGTCAATGAAGCTTTCACCGGAATTTGCTGTTATACGGACGATTATCCAATCAGAAAGCACACGTGTACCGCCTGTTACAGCGTCGGAATCGCTGCCTGATTCACGTATCACCGGTGCTGACTCCCCGGTTATGGCGCTTTCGTCAACCGAGGCGATGCCATATACTACCTGCCCGTCGCTGGGGATTGGGTCGCCAGCTTCAATTAAAACAAGGTCGTCTTTTCGTAGGCTGGAGGCGGAAACTGTTTCGAATTTATCGCGTGAGTCGATATTTTTTATCCTTTTGGCATTTACCTCTTTCCGCAATGCCTTCAGGCTTTCCGCCTGCGCTTTGCCACGGTCTTCCGCGAGGCTCTCTGCGAAATTTGAAAATAATACGGTAATCCATAAACAAATGGCGACAGTGAGGGTGAACCATGATGGCTCGTTAGGTATTTCTCCACCATTTAAACGGTAAATATACAGGCAGGTGACTACAATAGTGCCAAGATATACGACGAATACTACCGGGGTGCGAAGCTGCACCAGCGGCGATAACTTAGCAAATGCCTGCACTACTGAGCGGCTTATATCAATGTGCGTCTGGTCGGTCTTGTTGTTGCTCATATTATTGCACCGTGCTGGCAGGTATAAGGCTGTTCAAATGGAAATGCTCGGCAACCGGGCCAAAGATAACCGATGGGATGAAAGCCAGTATCCCAACTGTCACCAGCACCCAGATAAGCAGGAAAATAAATAGCGGAGTGTGGGTTGGCAGCGTTCCGGCATTGGCTGGGGCAATATTCTTGCCAGCAAAGGACCCCGCAAGTCCAAGGATAGCAACTGTTATGAAAAAACGGCCTATGAACATGGCTATGGCAAGGGAGATGTTATAAAAAGGTGTGTTGGCCTTGAGGCCTGCAAATGCACCGCCATCGTTATTTCCTGCCGAGGTATAGGCGTATAATATTTCAGTGAAGCCCTGCGCCCCGCTGTTGAATACCCCATCGCGCCCTGCCTGGGTTGTAACGGCTATTGCTGTGCCAAGTAATACGACCATGGCAGGAACTACTACTACTACCGATGCCATTTTTATATCGAAAGTGGTGATTTTTTTTCCCAGATATTGCGGAGTCCTGCCTACCATTAAGCCGCCTAGAAAAACAGTGAGGATTACGTAGGTAAGGATATTATAAACCCCGGAGCCAACGCCGCCAATGATAAGCTCGCTGAACTGGGTGAGAATGATAGGCACCAGCCCGCCTATGGGCGAGAATGAATCGAGCATGGCATTTGGCGAGCCGTTGGAACTGGCGGCAGCTACCAGCACCCGGAAAGTGGATGAGCCTATGCCGAAGCGTACATCCTTGCCTTCCATGTTACCCGCGCTGCCATCAATTACTTTTGTATCGAACAATGGATTGGCTTTTTGCTCATAATAAACTGAAATGCCAAGCATGGGCAGGAAAATTATATACATGGTGGCAAGCAGCGCCCATCCTTGCCGCCTGTCGCCGACTATGCAGCCAAAAGCATAAGCAAAAGCCGATGGCAGAATAAGCGTTGCGATGATCTGGATGAAGTTCGAAAGCGGGGTTGGGTTTTCGAACGGGTGCGCGCCATTTGCGCCGAAGAAACCGCCGCCGCTGCTGCCTACCGTGCGGATAGCAACCTGGGAGGCTACGGCGCCCAATGGTATTAGGGATTCGGGATTCAGGGTTCGGAATTCAGGGGAAGAATTTATATTATCTGAATCCTGTAAGGGGGTATAGGAGACATAGCCTGAGAAGCTTTGGACAACGCCCTGCGATACGAGAAAAAGCGAAAGCACAAGAGAGAGAGGGAGAAGTATATAGATGATGCCGCGCACCATATCTTTATAGAAATTACCGATGAATTTTGTTTCGCGGCGTGCTATGCCGCGGGCAAGCGCTGCGAATATCGCCATGCCGGAAGCAGTGGCAATGAAGTTTTGCACTGTAAGCCCGATAGTTTGTGAAAAATCGCTTAAAGTATTTTCGCCAGCATAGACTTGCCAATCACAATTGGTGATAAAGCCGATGGCTAGGTTGAAAGCAAGGTCTGGTGATACAGCTGGAAATTGCTGAGGATTCAGGGGCAGGACATGCTGGAAACATAAAATAAAAAACAATAGCAGGAAGCAGAAAAAGGAAAACAGGATCAGGGAAAATGTATAAGCCACCCAATTCATTTCTTTTTCAGGGGCGATGCCGCAGGTTTTATAAATCAAGCGCTCCAGCCAGCCCAAAATTTTTTCTGGGAAGACGAGCTTATCTATATAAACCCCGGCTATGTATTTGCCGAGGGGCTTAATTAAAACTGCAACAATAGCCAGGCAAAGAATGATATAAATTAATGTAGGCATGTTTGGATTTCTTTAAGTGGAAATATCAGGGGAAAAGTTCTGGTTTTAAAAAAGCAGCAACCAAATATACGAACAGGCAGGCAGCAACTACTCCGAGGGCTATATATAATTCCATGATTAGATTTCCTTTATAGAATTGCACAACCATAGGAATGTGCAGGCAAGGATAAATAATGAACAACCAAGTGTTATAAAAGTAAACATGCGGTGACTATATGCTTTTGGTATAAGCTGTCAAGATGTGTGTCCGTATGCTGGAATTGTAATTGTAACAATGGCTTATTTCTCATTAAATGAGAATTTTTCATAATCCGCACGTGTCCAGTTTGTTTCAACGCCAACGGCTTCTACCTGTGGGAAGATATCTGGTTTGCATACGCGGACGCTGGCGAAATCAACACGCTCATCGCAGCGGAATATATATTCCATTAATTCGATAACGCAATTTTCCAGCAGCGGTTTGTGCGTAAGTTTTGGCCATTCATTTACCACCAGTTCATATATGTAATCATAATTGAAGCAATCGCTTATTGTCTGCGGCTTGGCTGGGTATTTGCCTTCAACAGTGACATTTACAAAAACCCTTTGCTTCTCTATCTCATGAGGATGGATGCCAACGCCTATGGTAGTCACCATATTCTTTATATGTACATTCCAGCGATGTTTTGTGTCAGAGGACATGTTTCCCCCCATCAACATTTATTATCTGCCCGGTGATGCTTTTCTGCTGGGTCAGCCAGTAAATGGCTTCGGAAAGATCATTAAGGCCTGGCTGGAGTTTTAGCGGCACAAGTTCTTTTGTTTTAATTTCATAGGCGCTGCAATTCTCGGTTGATGGCAGCATGCTTCCGGGGCAAACCCCATTCACGCGGATATTTTTGCCCAGCGCGATGGCGGCCATCTTAGTGAAATCTGCCAGTGTTTTTTTAGAAAGAAGATAGGCAAAATGGCTTATTTGATTTTGTGCTATGTCGGTGTCGAGGATGTTTATTACGCTGGCACCGGGGGTATTTCCAAAAATTTTTGCAAAAGATTGCGTCAGGAAAAATGGCGCTTTGAAATTAACGGCAAATTGACGGTCTAACAATTCCTCAGTGGTTTCTAAAAATTCGCAGCGCTCAAATATTGAGGCGTTATTTATAAGGGTATTGCAATGGGGCATTGCTGAGTGGATATTTTCCATAAGGGATTTAATCCCAGATATATCTTTTAAGTCATGCGCGAATATTTCGCAGGCAACGCCTATTTTGCGAATTTGCTGCTGGAGGGATTGGGCTTCGCTTTCGGAGCTGTTATAATGCAGAGCTATGTCAAAATTTTTCTGCGCGAAATAAAGGGCGGTGGCAGCGCCCACACGTTTTGCGCCGCCGGTTATGATTACTGCGGGGCGGGTCATGATGCTGCCTTTTTCAAATCGCGGCTGCCGGGTTTGGTTGCTGGGATAGATTGTAATTCTGGCGGCAGCGCATCGGGCTTGTAAGTTGGCACGTCCAGTTTTAACAGGGAAATAAGCGGCAGGGTAAGGCTTACATCATTACTGCCGCGGCGATCAATTAGGCTTGCCACAGCCACGCATTTTGCCCCGAAAGATTCAACGCAGGCAACCGCTTCCATTGAGGATTTTCCGGTAGTGACCACGTCTTCGACTATTAAAATTTTCTGCCCTTCTTCAAGATTGAAGCCGCGGCGCAAGGCGAATTTTCCCTCTACACGTTCACAGAACATTGCATCAACTCCAAGCTGCCTGCCCATCTCATAGCCGACCACCACCCCGCCCATCGCCGGTGCGACTATAGCATCGATCTTATTTCCGCTTTGCGCTTCCCACTCCTTGATTTTGCCTGATAATGCCGCGCATAAACGCTCCCCACGTTTCGCATCCATCAGTACGCGGGCACATTGCAAGTAAGTTGGGCTGTGCAGGCCGGAGGATAATATGAAATGCCCAGAAAGCATAGCCTGTGCGTCTTTAAATTCTTTTATTATTTCCTGTTCGTTCATATTTGTTCCATATTGCAAAGATCCCTCACATTCATTCGTTCGGGATGACAAAGTATTATATTGCTATATTATCAATCAACCTTGTTTTGCCTAACCAGGCTGCGGCAAGCAGCCTTGCGTCCTCCTGGGGTTTTTGCAAGGGTTCCAGTGTGGTTGCGTCGCATAATTCAAGGTAATCAACTTTAAAGCCTTTAGCTGTTAAATCGGCGGTGCCTTTTGCCAGCGCTTCTGAAACCCCGGAATATTTTATCTCGCGGGCGACATTATTCAGTGTTTCATATAGGAAAGGTGCGGTTTCCCTTTCGCTTGCGCTAAGATAAGCATTGCGCGAAGAAAGCGCCAGGCCGTCATCTTCCCGCATTGTTGCTACCGGAACTATTTCCACTGGTATATCGAGATCCTGCGTTACACGCTCTATAACACATAGCTGCTGGTAATCTTTTATGCCAAATATTGCTATGTGCGGCATGGTGCGTAACAGGAGTTTTGTAACTATGGTTGCGACACCATCAAAATGTCCGGGGCGGAATTTCCCACACAGTATAGTACTTATTTTGCCCGCACTAACGCTGGTAGAGAAACCTTCCGGGTAAACATCATCGGCATCCGGCGCGTAGATCACGTCAGCGCCTTGCGCGGATGCAAATTTAACATCGGCTTCCAGTGTGCGTGGATAGGAGCTGAAATCCTCATTCTTACCGAACTGTGCGGGGTTTACAAAAATGCTGACCACCACAAAATCGGCAATTTCCTGTGCCTTGCTTATAAGTGACCCATGCCCGGCATGCAATGCGCCCATTGTAGGCACAAGGGCTATTGTTTTTCCATCCCCGGCCTGTTTTGCCAAGGCTTTCTGCAGTGTTTCAAAATCATGTATCAAAGTCATAAGGGGGCAGGTTATTAGCAAATGACAAAAGCAGCAAGGCGATTTTTTTTATAATTATCCTTGCGAATATCTATAGTATATATACAACTTCTTTTTTGAAAGCGATGCCCTGTCGCTATTAATTATGTGATTAATTAACGAAATTTAAACTATATTATATTACAAAATATCATTGTTAATTGAGGATGTTTGGATTCCTAATGAATAAGTTGGTATTATATATATCATACAGTAACTTGATCTGGATAAATTAATTTATGCTACAGCGCTTACTATTACACTGCCTGCTAGCGTGGATTTTTGCCATGTCATGTTTTGCAAGCCAACCTGCACGTGCTGACGATAACAAAGAATCGCTGGTCAAAGCAGCTTTCATGGTGAATTTTATCAAATTTATTGAATGGCCTTCTGATAAATCAATCCCTAAGCAGGCTAAAATTGATGTATGCCTGTTTGGTGATAGTAATATAATAAATTTTTCGCAGGTATTTAAGCAGGCATCCACCCAAAAGCTCAGTATTTCTATTGTGCGTGAAAATAATATAGCCGCTATACCAAGCCATTGCCATATATTGTTCATAGGGGCAACAGACCGGGGCAGGGAAATAACTGATGCCCTTAAAAGCCAGCCAGTGCTTACTGTAAGTGATTCTCCGGGTTTTACCGAGCATGGAGGAATGATGGGCTTTGTCACGGATGATGGCAAGATAAAGCTGGTAGTAAACAAGAGAGCTATTGAAACCGGGGGCATGTATGTGGATGCCCAGCTGCTTGAAATAGCTTTCCGGGTCATAGATAATTAGGAAATATTTATGCGCCTCTTGAAAAACTCCTCCATCAAGCAGCGCTTAATCCTAATAATTATGGCTATAAGCAGCGTTTCGGTGTTGCTTACCACATTTTCTATATCGATTGTCGGTGTTTTTAACCTGCGCTCCAATATTATAAATGAACTTGATATATCAGCTTCAATCGTGGGTGACCGCAATAGTGCTGCACTTTTGTTCGGTGATAACAAACGCGCTGAAGAAAACCTGAATGTATTTAGCGTGCGCCAAACTATTGTGCAGGCCTGCCTTTACACACAGGACGGGAATTTATTTGCTCATTACAGCAATAAGGATATTGCAAATATAGACCCGTGCCCTACCGACATTGCAAGCCGTTCATTGATTAAAGGGGACCGCATAGAACTTATGCGCCAGATCATTAAGAATGATGACAAGATCGGCTATATTTATTTGGAATCAACTCTTGAGCAGGTTGACCAGTATATCGAAAAGCAGGTGAGCCTTGCTCTCCTTATTGTAACTGCCGGGCTTTTATTTTCATATTTGCTGGCTATCAGGCTGCAGCGCAGCATATCGGTGCCTATCCTAAGCCTTGCTGACACAGCGAGGCAGGTATCTATAAATAAGAATTATTCTATACGTGCGGCAACAGTTGGCGATACAAAAAAAGAATTCAATAACGAGCTGGTTATCCTTACTGATTCGTTCAACGAGATGTTATCGGAAATTGACGCCCGCAACGCCCAGCTAAAAAAACAATATAACGAGCTGGAGAGGGCAAAGGACAGCGCTGAAAACGCTAACCGGGCCAAATCACAATTCCTCGCCAATATAAGCCATGAGCTGCGTACACCGCTAAATGCCGTGATAGGTTTTTCATCAATCCTTATGAACCAGCTTTTTGGTCCGCTGGGGGATAATAAATACCTTGAATATGCTAAGGATATAAATGATTCCGGCGCGCACCTGCTGGATATTATCAATGACATACTTGACCTTTCAAAAGCCGAAGCAGGGAAGCTTATACTCAATTATGAGGAAGTGCATATCGGCAAGGCTATTAATAAATGCGTGACCATAATTACCGAACGCGCCCAGAAAGGTAAGGTGTTTGTTTCAACTGATATTCCAAAAATGATACCGCCGCTGGTTGTTGACCGCCTGCGTTTCATCCAGGTTGTAATAAATATCCTCTCCAACGCTGTTAAATTCACCAATGAAGGCGGTAAGGTTAATATCTCGGTCCGCAGCAAAGAGGAAAATGGCGAGGTGGTGGAATTCGCGGTGATAATAACCGATACCGGGATCGGGATGTCGAAGGAAGATATAGAACATTCATTCCAAAGCTTCGGGCAGGTTGACAGCGGTCTCAACCGCAAATATGAAGGTACCGGCCTTGGGCTGCCGCTGACCAAAAAGCTAATGGAACTGCATGGCGGTTCAATCGCAATAGAAAGCGAACTTGGCAAGGGTACAGCTGTTACGCTTACTTTCCCGGCGGTGCCGCCCGGGGGAATGGATCTGGATTTTGAGGATTAGGAAACTCTACTGGCGCGGACAATCTGCTTGCAATAAAGCTTCGTCGTAATACTCACGTAGCGCTGCTACGCTGCGTTTACGCCACTTCATTGCTGCGCGCTTGCCTCACGCCAGCGAGTTTTATATAGCAAGATAAGAATCTCGTCATTGCGAGCGCAGCAGTTCTTATGGCTGCAACATCATCCGCACTGCGCCAGTTAGCTGCGACAGCTCATCCTTGCTTATGGTAAATGGTGGCATGATATATATCACGTCTTTGAAGGGGCGCAGCCATACCCCGCGCTTTGCAAACTCTGGGCGCATTGCGTAGAGGTCAATTTTTTCTACATTCACCTGCACAACACCTATCGCGCCCTTGACGCGAACGTCAACCACATGGGGCAGGGATTCGCATTGTGTAAGTTCAGCTACTAACTGAGCCTCGATAGCTTCTACCTGTTTCAGGCGCGGCTCGTGCTCGAACAGATCAAGTGAGGCATTGGCGGCGCTGCACGCCAGCGGGTTGGCCATGAAAGTTGGCCCGTGCATGAAGGCATCTTCTGGTTTATCGCTTAAGAAAGAATTGAAAATATCATCGGTGGCAAGGGTTGCTCCAAGTGTAATCGCGCCGCCGGTGAGGGCTTTTCCAAGGCACATTATGTCAGGCGTGATGCCTGCTTCGTCGCAGGCGAACATCGAGCCGGTGCGCCCGAAGCCGGTTGCTATCTCATCGGCGATGAAGAGTATGTGGTGTTTTTTTGCGATACGGTGCAGTTCGGCAAGCGTGTCGGCGCTGTGGAATATCATACCGCCTGCACCCTGTACCAGCGGCTCGATGATAAGCCCCGCAACATTCCCATGTATAGACGCGAGCAATGAATCAAATTCTGCGAAGCTGTATTCATCGGATGGAATATCTAGCACATATTGCTTGATTACTGAATTGCGGAAGGCTTTGTGCAGCGATTTTTCGGGGTCGGAAACCGACATTGCGCCCATTGTATCGCCGTGATAGCCGTTTTTAAAACAGATGAAGCGGTCTTTATGCGGTTTTTCCACATTGCGCCAATATTGCAAAGCGAGTTTGAGAGCGATCTCAACCGCAACCGAGCCTGAATCTCCGAAGAAAACTTTGTTCAGGCCGGGTGGGGTGATGGCGCACAGGCGGCTGGCAAGGCGAGATGCCTGTTCATGCATCAGCCCCGCGAACATTACATGCGGCATGATTTTAAGCTGTTTTTCCATTTCCGCAACGATGTGCGGATGGTTATAGCCGTGGCACGCGCTCCACCACGAAGAAATCCCGTCAATAAGTTCGCGCCCGTCCTCAAGGATAATTTTGCAGCCATTGGTAGATAACACCCGCAGCGGCTCAGGCGCGGTTTGCATCTGGGTGTAGGGAAGCCAGAGGTTAGTGCTTTCTATTTTCATTTCTACGTCGTTATCCTTCAGTCTCATAAAATTCACCTATATAAAATCCGTATACGGGATTTTATCCTTATTAAGGCAACAAATCCCACCTGTGGATTTGTTCGTCTAGGCTAAAATTTTATTCGCCTCGGCTGCCTAGTATAAATTGAAAATATAAAACACTATGTTTTCATTAATATAGTTTACAGGGAATAAGTTAATAATGATTATGTGGCTGTTATATATACTGGTTTTGGCTATATATCAAGTTGTCATACCGACGAATGCGGATGATAAGCATGGATCCCGGCCTTCCCCCTTCGCCAAGGCTTCGGCGTACAGGTCGCCGGGATGACGGGTTAAGCAGCTTCTGCTCCTAAATGGCTGCACTCTATCTGCATAGCTTCTAATCCCAATTTTTGGAACAGGGCTTTGTCCTTGTCGGCGGCGGGGTTGGCGGTTGTCAGCAGTTTTTCGCCGTAGAAAATTGAGTTGGCTCCGGCGAGGAAACATAGCGCCTGCGTCTGTTCGTTCATTTCTTCGCGTCCGGCGGAGAGGCGCACGAATGATTTAGGCATCATGATGCGGGCAACGGCAATAGTGCGGATGAATTCGAAGGGATCGAGTTCCTCGCGCCCGGCGAGCTTGGTGCCTTTTACCTGAACCAGTAAATTGATCGGCACGCTTTCAGGATGTTTGGGCATGTTGGCAAGGGTTTTGAGTAGGTCGGCGCGGTCATCCTGCGCTTCGCCCATGCCTACTATGCCGCCGCAGCAGACATTCATGCCTGCATCGCGCACGTTGGCCAGCGTATCAAGCCGGTCCTGATAAGTGCGGGTGGTGATTATTTCGCCGTAGAAATTTTCGGAAGTATCAAGATTGTGGTTGTAATAATCGAGGCCGGATTCTTTCAGCTTGTGGGCTTGCTCAGCATTTAGCATGCCTAGTGTCGCACAGGTTTCCATACCCAGCGCTTTCACGCCTTTTATTATCTCGGAAACATTATCAATGTCGCGGTCTTTCGGTGAACGCCACGCCGCACCCATGCAAAAACGCGACGCACCTGCGTCTTTGGCCTTCTGAGCCTCGGCAAGCACGGCCTCTTTTTTCATGAGCTTTTCGGCTTTTACCCCGGCATCAGCTGATGCACTTTGCGGGCAGTAAGCGCAATCCTCAGCGCAGCCCCCGGTTTTGATCGAAAGCAGCGTGCTTATCTGCACTTCATTGGCGGGGAAATTTTCTCGGTGGATGCTCTGTGCGCGGAACATAAGGTCGTTGAATGGCATATTGAATAATGCCAGTATTTCATTCCTGTCCCAATTATGGCGGAGAGTGGTCATAGTATTTTCCTAGTTCATGTGCGTAAAAGCATAATTAACCACATATTTTTCTATTATGCGATAGATTTTTCGGTTGCAGGAAAGGTAACGATATGTTACTTTTGGTAGCATGTATAATATAGAATATAGTGCTGCCGCCCTTAAAAGTTTCCTGAAGCTGCCCTCACATGTTCAAAAACAGATCGATAAAAAGCTGAATTTGCTGGCAAAAAATCCATCTGAAGGTACGCAGGTTAAGGCTTTGCAAGATGAAAAGGGGGCTTGCAGGCTCAGGGTCGGAGATTACCGCGTTGTATATTATGTGGAAAATAAAAAGCTGCTAATTCTAGTTATCAGAGTGGGACACAGAAAGGATATTTACCAATGATGCATATCGAAACCTTCAGGGAAGGAAGAAAAAATTTTGTAAAACTTCCTGAGCTGGAATTTAACAAAATGCTCGAAGAGCTTGAAGATCTGCGGGATATTCACGCAGTGCGCTCGGCAAAAAAATCCATTGCTTCCGGTGAGATGGAAACCTTTCCTGCGGCTTTGGCGCGAGCTTTGATGGAAGCGAAACATTCAGGCGATAAAATAGCGATCTGGCGCAAATACAGGAAAATCAAACGCAACCAGCTTGCTGAAAAAATCGGTGTTACCGGCTCATATATCAGTATGCTGGAAGCCGGGAAACGTAATGGCGATGCAAAGCTATTCAAGAAAATAGCGGATTGCCTTGGGTGCGATTTAGAGGCTTTGGTTTAATTCTGTGCAATCCGTCTTGTAAGCTCTGGATAGTCAATTTTTCCGGTGCCGAGGCGCGGTATCTCGGCTATGTGCATGATATTCCTTGGGATAGCAAGTTCCGGAATACCTTTTTCTTTTGCGATGCCTGTTAAGGCTTCACGGGTAACCCCCTCACAGTCGCTGCATAATATTATCTGCTCACCTTTACGCTCATCGGCCACTGCTATTGCCGCATGGGTGGCATCGGGGAAGAGGTGGCTGGCCAATTCCTCGCATACGGCAAGCGATACCATTTCCCCGGCGATCTTGGCGAAGCGTTTGGCGCGGCCCATTATGGTGATGAAGCCGTCTTCGTCTATCTCCACTATGTCGCCGGTATCGTACCACTCTCCCTGCGGCTGTATCACGCCGGGATTATCGGCTTTCATATAGCCAAGCATTACATTTGCGCCCTTAATGAGCAGCCTGCCGCCGCGCTCCATGCCTGCAACCGGCTCCAGCTTGCATTCGATGCCGGGGAAGGCGCGGCCAACACTTCCTGATTTATGCTCGATATGGGTGTTGAAGGAAATGACAGGGCTGGCCTCCGTAACACCGTATCCCTGCATTATATTGACATTGAATTTATCAGCAAAATTCTGGCGGGTGGAGTCTTTTAGTTTTTCGGCACCAGCCACGGCAAGCCTTACCTTGTAGAAGTCGTAATTATGGGCATAGCGCGCATAGCCATTAAAAAACGTATCGGTGCCGAGCATGATCGTTGAATCGCAATCATATATAAGCTCCGGTACTACCCGGTAATGCAGCGGGCTTGGGTATAGGAACATATTTACACCGCGCACCAGCGGAAGCAGCATGCCTATCGTTAAACCAAAAGAATGGAACACCGGCATGGCATTGAACAGCTTGTCAGATTCGTTCAAGTCGAGAACTGAAGATGCCTGGTAGATGTTTGAAAGTATATTTACATGTGAAAGGGCAACACCTTTTGGTACACCCTCGGAGCCTGATGTGAACAGCACTGCGGCGGGAGAATTCACATCGGTACCCTTGATTACAGAAGCAAGAAAATCCTTGGCGAAAACAGCCTTTACCAGTGCAGTTATTTTATCAAGCGCAGTTACAGTTGGGCGTATGTCTTCAAGGTAAAATACAGAATATTTTTTTTCAATTGCTGCGATGATATGTTCAAGCTTTCCCTTCTCAATAAAGGCGCGGGAAGTAAGCACTGTTTTTACCGAGGCAATGTTGCAGGCATGGAGTATATTCATTTCCCCGGCGGAAAAATTAAGCATGGCCGGAACTTTCCTAAGCATCTGCAGTGCTGTGAAAGTCACTAAAGCACCCAATGAATTAGGTAGCAGAACGCCTACATACTGCTGGCCATCAAGCGTTTTTTTCAGCTTTTCACGCAATATGAAAGCACGGGTGAAAAGGTTGCGGTAGGTCATATCGCTGCGGCTTATATCGGTGGCTATCACATGCCCATCGCCATGTTTTGCCATTGCTTCTACTATGGAGTGCAGCAGCGGTTTTTTATAATCGCAGGCTGCAAAGGCAGCACTTGTCATTATATCGTATATCTTAAGCGCGGAGATATTTTCGCCCTCTGCGAATTTTACGGGCGGCAGGAAAGTAAGGGTTATCTGTGGGAAAAAACGGGTGCGTATTTTTTTGCCCATTTTGCTGAATTTGGAATATTCCGCGCCGCTTATATGTACCGGAAGAAGAGCCGCGCCGGTTTTTTCGATAATGCGCCCGGTGCCGTCATATATTTTCATGATGCCGCCGCTGGTGGTGATGCGCCCTTCGGGGAAAATTACCAGCTTGGCGCCTTTTTTTACATCAGTCATCAAGCTTTTCATAGACATTGGCGCCAGCGGGTCTATCTTGTAGGTTTTAAGCAGCAGGTCCACCCAGCGGAAATACCATTTATTGGCCTGATGGACATTCATGGCGAAAGCCGGTTTTTCGGGGATAAAAACCGAAAGCACCAACGGGTCCAGGAATGACTGGTGGTTACATGCAATAACTATACCCGTTTGATTTAAGTTTTTCCCTACGTCAGGTTTCGGCTCATTTCTTTTCTCAAACGGGTTTATATTGTTGCAGGCGGCGTAATAATTTTCCAGCCCGCGAACTTCGACTTTGTAAAAAACTTTCAAAAGAAAGGTAAGAACCGGCCTAAGAAGAGATTTTTCTAGCATACCACGCAACCGCAAGTGTTAAGAATGCAACGATAATAAACAAATCCTGAACCCCGAGTCCATAAGATAATAAAATTGTGGATATTATCGCGGCTAAGGTCATGGACAGTGAATCGCTCAAATTGCTAGCTGCTATCACCTGTGAACGGTGGCTGGATTGAGTTCGCGACTGCAGAAGGGCATAAAGAGGCACTATATATAACCCGCCGCACACAGCAACCAGAAGCATGCTTGCCAGAACGAAGTAATGGCTGGTAACACTGAAAAATTCACGCACTGTCATAAGCCCTTCATGTATCGGGACTGGAGTAAAAAATATCATTAGTGCGGTGAATACAGAGATGCCGATTGCTGCAATAGGAGTGAAGCGGGTGGAGATCTGGCTTTTGAGCAATGTATCGCAAAGCAGTGAGCCGAGTGCCACGCCTACAGAAAATACAGTAAGGAAAATAATATATACCTCGTTATTGGCATGCACAACACCGCGGGCGTAATTGGCGAATTGCGAGATGTATATTGAGCCAACGGTTATGAACCATGAAAGGCAGAGGATGGTGCGTACCAGGGTTTTGTCGCGGCGCGCATGTTTTATGATGCCAACGCTCCCGTGCCAGAGATTGAAACTTATCTTGGTATGCGGGTGGCTGGAAGGTGCGGGGGGTATTAGAAGGCTTATGGCAAAGCCGGCAAGTGCAATGATCACAGCAACTATTCCTATTACTTCATGCGGGTATTCAATAATAAGCCCGCCCGCTATCATGCCGGCAAGTATCGCTAAATAACTGCCGCTTGCCATGAAGCCATTTCCTGCAAGCAATTCCCCTGTTTTTAAATGTTGCGGGAGGATGCTGAATTTAATAGGCACGTAAAATGTTGAATGGGTGCCGCTTATGAACAGCAAAACCATGAGGAGGGGTATATTCTGCGTGAAAAAACCATATCCGGCGCCTAGCATAATAAAAACTTCAGCAAGCTTGGTTAAAACAATGAGTTTTGCTTTATCATATTTATCGGCAAGTTCACCAGCGATTGAAGAAAAAAGTACCATTGGCACAACAAGCAGGGCGGAACATATTGTAACAAGTATTTCCGGCTGTACGGTCAGGTAAATATCATGCTGTGAAGCGTAGGCTATCATAACTACCAGCCCGGCTCGGATCAGGTTGTCATTGAATGTGCCGAGGAAGGTGGAAAGGAACATGGGCAGAAAACGCCTGCTCGCAAACAGGCTGTATTTGAGGTTTTTAAGGTCCAGCGGTTCCAGCCCCTCTAATTCCATAATATCGCTGCCCAGATTAAAATAGCATTTATTATGGAAAGTAATACAGCGGCGCTTGCTATATCTTTAACTTTTTTGGATAGGGGATGAATTTCCAGGGAGATACGGTTTATAGTGAGTTCCAGCCCGGTATTGAGAAGTTCTACGATCAAAACCAGAAACAGGCTGGAAACCAATAATGCTAATTCTATTTTGTTTTTTGCAATGGCAAAAGCTATGGGAATGGCGATGGCAGTGATGATTGTTTCGGTGCGGAAAGCCGGCTCAGCCCAAGCCGATTTAAGCCCCTGCAGGGAATAGGCCAATGCCTTTGTAATGCGTTTTGCTTCGCTGGATATGGCGTTAGATTCAGGGGTTTTCATTTTAGGATGCTTGCCTGCCCTGTATCAGTTTTTGCGGCAGGTTAAATATCTCGGTTGCGGCAGTTACCCCTTCAAAACCCTGAACCATAAGCTTGCCAGAAGCAGCATCAGCAACCATGCAAAGCCTGGTATAGGGATTCAGGATCGGCGGGACCAGCCAGGAAAAACCCGAAGACATTATTTCATGACCCTGCAAGCTGCAGGCCTGCTGCCAACGCCCCTCGCTATTAAAGAACGGGCGCGGCTTAGTGCCTTGTTCCAAGATGGTGTGGAACTGGTTGCTTGCTGCTACTTGCTGGCCGCCAGCTATCTCACGCACGGCAGCGTCATTCTCAGTGCGTTCGATAATGCAGCCTTCGCCAAAATTTATACCGGTTAAAATAAATATCGCAGGTACTGCTATCGGTATTTTTATAAGCATGTCCTTGGCCGCATTATAATCTTCCGCATGCTCAAAAACCTGCCGCAGCAAATGCGCTGGCGGCAGCGCTTTCTGCTGTTTTGCTATTTTACGGTTCTTAAACCAGTCAGTGACAATATTTTTGCCGTGCCTACGCATAGGGGCAAGGTTCAACGCTGCACTGAAACGCATAGGCGCCATTGCATTAAATACTCCTGAAATCCCCGGCCAGGTTATGTTGTAAAACTCACCTGCCTTGCCATCTTGCAGTACTACCATTACATGTTTGCCGAGCTTGGGGAAAGGCCAGTCCAGAACACGCATGAGGGCAACCTGCTCCTCGTCGCGGTAGGCGCCGCTGGTGCAGCCCCATTCATATGACAGGTTGAATGAATATATGCCACGCATGCCCAGAATGGAATCGAATGATTCTATTTCATGCAGGAACGGATTATTGTTTGCCTGCAGCCATGCGTGCGATTTTTTATCAATGAAGGGCAATGCCAGCGCGGTTACCATATGCGACCAGTAGCCATAGCTCCTGCGTGCCGCTGTTACCAGTGTGCGGGCACTATCGGGATAGGAGCGCAGCAGGTCAACCGGGGTTTTCCCGCGCAGGTCTACAAATGGTATGGTGTTTTTTATCATAGGGCCAGATAATTAGTGTTATTAATTAATATTTCTTTCAATAATGAAATTCTATATTATAACTTAAGCATCTAATTATGTAATAATCAAGCAGTCTAAAGAGTTATTTCGATATGACAAAAAAACATATATCCGTAAATAAACCAAGCCGTGAAGAAGCAGAAGAAGCGGTACGCACACTGTTGCGCTGGGCAGGTGATGACCCGGCGCGTGAGGGGCTGCTTGATACCCCTAAACGCGTTGTGAAATCATACGAAGAGCTTTTCAAAGGTTATGAAACCGACCCGTGCGAAGTGCTCAACCGCACCTTCAAGGAAGTTGAAGGCTATGATGAAATGGTGGTGCTGCGCGATATAAATTTTAATTCGCATTGCGAGCATCATATGGTGCCGTTCACCGGCAAGGCACATGTGGCGTATCTTCCGGGCTGTAAGGTGATAGGGCTTAGCAAGCTTGCACGGCTTGTTGATGTTTACGCCCAGCGTTTGCAGATACAGGAAAAGCTTACCGCGCAGATAGCTGATACATTGCAGGAAATTTTGCAGCCGAAAGGTGTTGCGGTGGTGATCGAAGCTACCCATATGTGCATGACGATGCGCGGCGTGCGTAAGCATGGTACGGTGATGCAGACTAGCAGGTTGCTTGGGTTATTTAAAAGCGATCCGAGGACGCGGCAGGAATTTTTCAGCTTGCTCAAAACTGGTTCGTAATATGTATAGCCGCACCACGCGTAATGTAAAAATAACTGTCACGCCGACATATCTTGCCGAGCAGTCCGATCCCAAGGAACACCATTACGTGTGGGCCTATACTGTGCATATGGAAAATCTTGGTAACGAAAAAATCCAGCTGCTTAACCGCTACTGGCATATTACTGACGGGAATGGGGCAGTGCAGGAAGTGCGCGGGGCAGGGGTTGTAGGCGAAAAGCCGAAGCTTAATTCCGGTGATGTGTTCCAATATACCAGCGGCGCTGCGCTGCGTACGCCATCTGGTATAATGACAGGGGAATATGAAATGGAAAATGAGGTGCAGGAGCGTTTTACAGTTGGGATACCGGTATTTTCTCTTGATAGTCCTGACCAGATGCGCCGTCCTAATTAGTATAATGCTATTTTGTCATTCCCGCGCAGGCGGGGATCTCATAATAGTTTAGCGCAAGAATTTAACAGAGATTCCCGCCAATTCTTTTATAAAAAAGGTTGGGCGGGAATGACAGTAAGAAATTATTATGACCACGCAATTACGCACCAGGATGGTTTCGGAATTTATCTGCCTAGCTGATAAGTGCGAGGATACTTGCTGCAAGCATTGGTCTATGCAGGTTGATCCTGTTACCCTTGAACGGTATAAAAAAGAAGCCCCGGAGCTGCTTGGTGCAGTGGAACAGGACAGTGACAACACATATATAATGCGTAAGGATAAGCAGACAGGATATTGCGTAAAATTTGAAGATGGAATATGCAAAATTCATAAGGAGCGCGGCGAAGGGTTTTTAAGCGATGCCTGTAATTTTTATCCAAGGATAACCAGAACTGCTGGGGACGCGCTAATCATGACCGCTACCATGTCGTGCCCGGAAATTGCCCGCATTGCGCTATATGGAAATGAGCCGTTCGTATTTGATGAAACTTTATTTGCGCGCGTGCCTTTCGAGGTGAGGAATGTTTTGCCAGATGGTATGACGCAAAATGATATTATCGAAATTCATAAATTATTCATGCAGGCAACCGGAGATGAAACCGCGAGCGCGGAAAAAATTTTCGCACGTATCGCCAGTGTATCGCGCTCACTGCAAAGGTTGGAAAAAAAAGACTGGGTGAGGGCAGCCGGATTATATTTCAGGCTTGCAGAAAGCAGTATCCCGCAGCCGGAAGAAAATATAAATGATCCGTTTAATTTATTACATTCTTTATGCGGACTGGTTGTCGCATCCCAAAAAAATATCCCACCGCGTTTGCAGCAGACTATTTCCGATATGGAAGAGGCTTTGCATGTACGTCTCGATTGGGAAAATATTTTGATACATACGAGTGATGAAAGTGCGGATGCTTATAATAAATTACACGCGCTTTGGAAAAATGAAATGCAGGAAAATTTCCAACCACTTCTTAAGCGTTGGCTTGGGGCGCAATTATCATCATCCCTTTATCCTTTTGCTGGTTTGGGGGAAAGCTTAACGGAACGTGTAACTATCATCGGAGTGCGGTTCGCAATTTTAAGACTTGCGTTAATATCTGTATATAGTATATCCAATAGTCAATTACATCAAGATGATGTGGTTAGGATCGTACAAAGCCTCTCGCGCTTCCTTGACCACCTCGCCGACCCGAAATTTTCCCTGGAAATATACGGTGAGGCAGGCTGGACCAAGGAAAACCGGATGCTTGGACTGCTGAATTGATAGAAAAATAAAAAATAATAGCGTTATTAACGTATTGTTAATGAATAATCGTTAATAATAGTTTTTATGTGTAGCCAATTGTGGCTGCATGGTTTGAGTCGGGGCAATTAGCCCTTTTATAATTAACGTCCATGTAGGAGAAAACCATGAGTAACTCAATTAATACCAATATTTCCGCATATTTCGCCCAGGCGAATATCGGGACAGCGTCGAATTCATCGGCGTCTTCAGTATCACGACTTTCCAGCGGTAACAGGATCGTAAAAGCGTCAGACGACGTAGCAGCGCTCTCAACCGGTACGTCACTCAAAACACAGGTGCTTGCTCTTAAAACAGCTCTTACCAACGCATCCCAGGGTACTTCACTCCTGCAGGTTGCCGACGGTGCGCTTTCGCAGGTTACTGAAATTCTTCAGCGCCAAAAAGCTATTTCACTGCAAGCAGGTTCCGGTTCACTTACCGACGTTGACCGTGGTTACCTCGATCAGGAATTCCAAGCTCTCTCAACCGAAATTGATCGCCTGACAGGTTCTACGAACTTCAACGGCGTGAAATTGCTGAACGGTGCTTTGTCAACCTCTGCAACTCTTAAAAACACCTCTACCAATGCAACTGCTGCTTCTGCCAGCATGAACTTCATCGACAATATAAGTCTCGGTGAAAATATTGTTGTAAACGGTGTGATCTTAACTGCGGCTGCTACTTCAACCGGAACTGCTACCCCGGCTTCTACTTCGCCGCTTAACTTCCAGGTTGGTAACACCCTTGCCGAAACACTTGATAACCTTGCTAAACAGCTGAATGATTCTGCAACTAACGCGAATTATTCATCAGCTCTTGGCGCTGCTACTTACACTTCTAACGGCCAGACCCTGACCGCTACTGCTAAATCAGGCGGTGCGCTCAGCAATGCATTTACAATGGGCAATGCTGCACCAGTTGTTGCTGGTACTAACTTTATAACTACAGCAAGCAGTACGAGCGTAACTATTACAACTGCTGCAAGTACCGCTGCTTTCAAAGTTGGGATGAGCATTATTGCAAACCCTAATACTTCGGCGGCAGTAGATGGTATAGCTGCTAAAGACCTTCGTGGTGTTATCACTGCTGTAACTGCAACAACCGTTGTATTCACCGCTCAGTCCGCTGCTTCTGCCGGTGCTACCACAACTGCGGCAAACAGCTTCCAGCTTGACACTGTAAATGGTGTTGGCGAAGCGAGCGTTTCTGCTGGTTCGGTTGGCAGCTCTTTTAACCTGTTTACTGGTGCAACCAATTTTACAACCCCAACTCAGGCTGTTGCAGCTTCTACTTCTACCGCTGCTGCTCCATTCCAGAATGGTGATTCTATTACCGCTAAAGTAAACGGTGTTACCAAAACACTCTATACAGTTGCAACCAATGCTACAATCACTGACCTGGTAAACGGTATCAATGCTACTTCAGGCGATACCGGCTTCCGGGCAACTCTTGTGTATGACCAGACCAACAAGTACAATATACGCCTGGATTATTCTGGCACCGCAGGTAACATCCTGCTTGATGTTGGTGCAAACTTCCATACTTCCCCAACCAGCACTTTAACTGGTGACAGGTTTGGCACAACAGCTAACAATATTACAGAAGCTGTTGGCGGTCATACTACCCTGATCTCTTCTGGTTACCTGGATTTGACAGGTGCTCAGGGCAGTACTGGTTTGGCTGCGGCTACCCAAGGTACAGCAGTTGTTGCTGCCAACATCGCCGCTCTTACTACTACTTTGGCGTTCGTTGCTGGAAATAGCATAACCTCGACCCTTAACGGTAAAACTCAGGTTCTGCATACGTTTGCTTCTGGTGATACGTTAAATAGTATTGTAAACAATATTAATGCCCACACTGCTGACACTGGTGTATATGCTGGTATTACAGGTACTGGCGGTGCGTATAATATACGTTTATTTACTACCACCGCAACACCAGCAACTGACCAGTTCTACCTTGGTGCAGGCCCTAACGTTCAGATCGCAACTAACACTAACAACGTGCTTACCACCACAAACGGTGGCCTAAGCCAGACCAACATCGCTTCGCTCCAGGGCGGATTGAACAATGGTTTGTCACAAGGCAGCGTATCGGTAAGCGGTACTGCAGGTGACTCAATCATCACTGACTTGTCACAGACCAAAGCTAACGTTCAGTTGATTCTGACCGCTAACGCTGTGGCCGGCACAAGCACGCTGACAGTTGGCGGCAAAGTGTTTGCTTTCACCAGCTCGACCACCGGTGCTGCACCAGACGAAATCCTGGTTGGCGCTACCATTAAGGACACCATTAACAATGCTATCTCGACCATAACCAACTATGCTAAGAATAATGCTTTAGGCGCTGTTGCTTATGAACTTAACCAGATCGACCTTAGCATCACTAACGGTAATACCCTTAACTTTACCGGTAAAGCGCTTGGTAACATTGAAACACTGGCCAGCACTGCTGCAACTGCCGCTTACTCGACAGTTTCGCAGAGCATAACCGGTTCTTCACTTACCAACTCAGGTGCGCTTAACAACTCTTCAAGCACTTATGGTGTGGATACCACTGGTATCACCAATCCTGATTTCTCAGGTGCTCTACAGGGCTTTAAAGCAACATATAAAAATGCTGCCAGCACTGTAGACCTGTCAATCAAGATCGGTAACAACACCTACACCGCAGTAAATGCAGGCGTAAGCGTTTCATCCAACACTGCTATCCGCCTCTATTCGGATACAGTTGATGGCGTGAACGGCGGATATTTCGATATCCAGCTTAAAGCAGGCCAGGTAAATGCTTTCAGTGACCAGGCTGGTGCTGATGCAGTTGCCCAGCGTTTAAACGCTGCTTTCTCCAGCTTGAGCTTCCTGCAGAGCCGCAATTTGTCGAGCTATACTGGTTCGGCGAGCATCACTTCGGACAACGTTGTGATCGGTTCACTGTTCGGCAGCAAAGTTACCGCGCAGCTTGCTGACTTCGATGGTGCTAAACTTTCTGATGTAAGCGTAACTGCTCCATCAGGCAGCAACACCGATACCAGCATAAGCCTGACCATCAATGGTGTTAAGTTCTCGACAGCATCTGGAATCGGCAGCACTCTTGCCGCTAACCAGACCTACAGGCTGACCAGCGCTAACGATCCAAAACAGTTCGTTGATTTCACAACTGGAAACTCAACAATTGTTATTGACTCGGCAGCAAAGGCAAATGCAGTGGCTGACGCTCTTAAAACAGCATTCGGCGCAACTGCAGGGTCTGCAGCTCTTAGCTTCCAGATCGGCTCATCTTCTACCGATACTCTTAACGTAAGTATCGGCAGCGCGCAGACCTCTTCGCTCTTCGGTGGTTTATCACTGAACGTGCTTAGCCAGGCTAACGCTGTGATCGCAGGTGACCAGCTTGATAAGGCGCTTGCTACTGTTACTACGCTGCGTGCATCGGTTGGTGCGCTCCAGTCACGATTCAACTTCGCTTCAGCGAACATCCAGATTGCGGTACAGAATCAGGATGCGGCCCGCGGCGAGTTGCTCGATACTGACGTGGCGACTGAGTCAACAGCATTCGCAACCTCGCAGGTTAAACTCCAGGCTGGTATCTCGGTACTTGCCCAGGCGAACCAGCAGTTGCAGAACTTGCTGAAACTGATTCAGTAATCTGATTAGGGAAAACCCGGGATGGATAAAACCATCCCGGGGGATTCCAGGAGGTTGATATGGATAGCTTAGGAATTTCATTACCGCCAGTTATTAGCCCAGCTCCCTCTTTGCCCGCTCCTGTGCCAGCAGTTGCTCCACAGCCAGCAGTTCCTTTTGTACCAATAGGCACCGGCGATACGGAAGCTTATGATCCTGAATCCGCTGAGCAGCAACGTCTGCAAACAGTGCAGCGCCTGTCACAGAAGATTTCTGATATTTTTGTGGTAAGCGATAGGACATTTACGATCTTTAAGGATCCTTCCGGCCAGTATATAACCCGCTTCACAAGCCTACGTGACGGAAAAGTTACTTATATACCAGAGCCTAACCTGTTTAGGATGGGTGGTGAAAGCGAGAATATTTCGGTTAAGATAAAAGCTTGATATTTTTTAAATATAGTGCTTTTGGGAGTGATAACTGATATAATAAAATACCATTTGTAATGGTAAATTCTAAATCTCGCCCTGGATTTAAAACTTGGGCATGATTATTGCAAGAAACTGATAAATTGGTCCAGATTAGGATATATATAATTGGTTTATTGTGAGTGAGTGGGGATTTTATGGTTAGTTCGATACAGCTTGGTAATTTCTTTAATCTCGGTGGCAAAACCGTTTCTGGTAGCGCCGGGGGCTCTGGGATTGATACCGAGGCTTTAATAAAAAGCCTGACCGATGCTAAAATGATCCCGGCGACACAATTACAAGATAAAATAAAGATCAACGATGATAAGAGCGCAGCCCTTGGGGAGTTCCAGACGCTGCTAGGCAAAATGAAAGATGCGGTTTCCGCGCTGCGTAACCCCCCGGGTGTAGGCAATGCTGCCGATGATGCTTTTAAATACCGCACTGCAAGCATTACCAGCAATACATCTATAGACGGCAGCAGTTATGTTTCTGTTACTGCTTCACCGGGTGCCGCTTTGCAATCATACACTATCAGCGATATAACCAGCCTGGCGCAGGCGCGTAAACAGGCAACCGGGGATATAAATATAGCAACAGCAGATGCGGCGGCTGTTTCCGCCACGCCAGCGGGCGGGCAGTTCAAGGCCGGGACCTTTACGCTGAACGGCCAGAACATAACTTTTAACGATGGCGAAAGCCTGAACTCGGTTGCTGCAAAATTCAATTCACTGGCTGATAAAACAGGGGTTTCGGCGAGTATCATCAAAATTTCTACGGGCAAATACCAGCTTTCATTCTCAGCGACCAAAACCGGTACTGATGCTGATTTTGATTTTAACAATATAAGTAAGCCGGGAACATTGGTTGATGCTGATGGAGTTTTTTCCGGAGTTACCGTTTCCAATAAACAAGCTGCAACCAACGCGGAATTTAACTTTAACGGTGTGCCTATTATACGGCAGAGCAATACAGTCAGCGATATGGTTGACGGAATTGCCTTCACATTGAAACAGACCACGCTCGCTGATCCAACGACTGAGATTACTGTTGGCATTGAGGCCGACCAGACTATTTCAAAGAACAGCATAATTAATTTTATCAATACTTATAACGATTTGAAAATATTCGCTGCCAAGCAGTCGGAAGTGGGTGATAACGGGCTTTATAAAGATACAGCAGTGCTGCATGATAACGCTATGTTCCGCAATACGATGAATGATGTTAATTCGCAGCTTTCTTCGATAGTTGGCGGTATTGCCGAAGGCAGCCCGAGCAGGCTTGCTGACCTGGGAATAACATTTATTGACCAAGCGGCTACTAAAGACAGCCCGCAAGTTCGCAACCTGCTTACGGTTGATGATGCAAAGCTGGGAACGGCAATATCCAATGACCCGGATGCAGTGCGGAAGGTATTTGAATTCGATTTTAATACCGACAATACGGCGCTGAGGGTTTTTTCACGCACCAACGCGCTAAAAATTTCTAATTTCTCGCTGGATATAAAACCCAGCACGACTACATTTACTGCGACATATGATGATGGCTCAGGGCCGCAGACAATTGATGTTGATGCAACTGAAATTAAAAATTCACTTACCGGCGTAGTAACAGGATATTCGCTTAAAGGCAAGGCGGGGACTGTGCTTGAAGGGCTTTCGCTGGTTTACGCCAGCACCGCCGACAGCACGGCTAACATTACTGCCACCCAGGGTATCGCCGATAAAATATTCAACATCGCTGACCCGGCGCTGAAAACAGATACGGGATCGCTTGCTGTCGAACTTAATTCGCTTAAAGACGCCGATGCGCGGCTTAATGATAATATCGCAAAAATAACTTCTCAGGTGGATGATTACCGCCAGACATTACTTGATAAATTTGCGCGCCTTGAGCAGGCCATTTCAAACATCAACACGCTGCTTGCAAGCTTGAATGCTAATGACCAGGCGCGTAATAATGCAAGCGGCAACTAACGGAATCAATGATGGTTGAAAAACAAAAATACCAGGCTTATGCAACTGCCACCCAGACAGTTTCACCGGTGCGCCAGATCGTATTGCTTTATGACGGGGCGATACGCTGTGTACAGCAGGCGAAAGAGGCCATTGAACAGAAACGCATCGAGGACCGTTATAACCTGCTTATTAAAGCTTCCGAGCTTATAGGTGGTTTGCAAGGTTGCCTCGATTTCGATAATGGCGGTGAAATTGCCCGTATACTTTACAGCTATTATTCATCTATTGATGCGCGTTTGTTCGCCATTCACCGTACCAACAGTACACAAGATTGTGACGGAATCATCAATGACCTTAAGGCGATGCGCGATTCATGGAACGAAATTGACCAAAACAATGTGGCGGGTAATGGCAGTGATGGCGGAAATGTTACGGATTTCCCTGCGAAGGTGGATAATTCTGCCGTGCCGCCGCCGCCCAGTGAAGGGCTTACTATCTCAGCTTAATAGGGATTAGTGGTTGGAGATTAGAGCTTAGGGGGCTAGCCCAGCTCAGTAATGTTCCATCTATATTTCCTAATCCCCAATCTCCAATCCCGAATCTCTCGTTTGGCACGGTACTTGCTTTATTTATCTGTAATATAAATTTGCAGTTAAGTGGGGTTATTATGCCATCTTTACAATTCTCTGCCGCAACCATTGCCGGACTGCTTAACGGCAGCCAGAATGATAATGCTGCCAAAGGCGCAGAAAGCGCGGGAAAACCTTATGGGGGCAAAGACCAGTTTTCTTCACTTCTGGATGTTGTCGGTAATATTTCAGATACGCCTAATGCTGGCAATAACCTAAAAGATAATGGAAAAAAAGATGATGATAAAACACCGGTAGCTGCAGCTATTGATGTTCCTGCGCCTTTTAAAACAAATACACGTGCTGGTGATGATAAAAAAGATAATAAGGTTGATAATGATGCCAAGGCTGACAATAGTGCAAAACCTGCTGCGAAGGCTAATGATGATACGGACAACAGCCAGCAAAAACCTGCTGTTGCCGGTAATGATGATAATGCGCCGGTACAAAAAACCGCAGATAATAAAATATTGAAAGCTGGCAAAGCAGCAAATACTGAAAAAACCAGTGTTGAAGATAGTTCTGAAAGTGATTCTGTTGATGAGCTAAAGGCAAAAATTTCCGAGCGGGTGGACAATCTTGCTGGGATTATGAATATAATTGCCCAGCTGCTTGCGGGCGCACAGGCGGTGCCTGCTGCTAATGATATTACGGTTTCGGTAAATGCTGCCGGGGATAATATTGCGGCATCGGCGGCTACCAAGGCGGTTTCTGACCCGTTTGCAATTTTTGCCGACCTGAAAGATACGCTTGCTAAGCTCCAGCAGTTTTTACAGGCTGCAAATGGTCAGGATGCGCCACTCAGCGATGAACAGGCTGCAGCGCTTAATGATATAAATACAGCGCTTGCCGGTGATCTGGACGCACTTAAAAACCTGCTGCCGCAGGATGTAAATGGTGATAAGAAACAATCGCTGCTTGATATATTACAAGCCCAGCAGCCCGTAGAAAATAATAATACACAAAGCACAACTCTTGAAACGGGTGATGTAAAATCATTGCTGGCAAATGACATTGCACTTATCAGAGGGGCGCTCCAGAAATTTAAAGCTTTAAGCGAGGCAGCCCCGGCAAAACAACCCGCAACCCAGCCTGCCGCAGCTGATATGCTGCTTAAACAGATCATGCCGCAGGATAATAGCCGTGCCAATGATAACCAGCCTGTAAACCATATTGTGCTGCCAATTGCTATCCAGGCGGATGCAGCGGCAAGCCAGCAAACGCAGACGCAAAATAATCCAGTGGTTCTTTCGGCGACTGCTTCGGTGCATATACAAAATTCAGGCGCTGAAACTGAAACCGGAAGCGGTGGGAATATGGGGCAGGGCAGCAGCAATTCACAGCCGCAAATTACAACAGGCGGGATAAGCGCAACGCAGACAGGCGCAACTGATAAAGCTGCCGGGTCACAATTTTCTGCTATGCTGCACCGTGCTACGCAAACCCCGGTTACTGAACAGGTTGCCTTCCAGATAAAAACAGCAGTAAATACTGGAAACAGCAAAATATCCATCCAGCTGCATCCTGAGGATCTGGGCAAACTTGATATTACGCTGGATGTTGATGCTAAAGGCAAAACCGGGGTTACGGTAACAGCTGACAATAAGCAAACGCTTGATCTTTTGCAGCGCGATTCGCAGGGACTCCAGAAAGCATTGGCGGATGCCGGACTTAAAACCGATGCCGGGAGTTTGAGTTTCAACCTGCGCGGCGGGGAACGTGAAGGGCAGGGCAGCCAGAACCAATCACAGGCGGCGAGCCAGTACCAGAAATCGCAGCCTGATGACGCCCAGGGAGAGATAAATATTGCACAGGTAGCGGCGGTGACACGCAGCTATACATTAACCTTACCAGATGGGTTGGATATAAAAATATAGGAGAAGTTTTATGGCCGTGAACAGCGCAACAAGTGTAGTGGATAACATAAATAATGTTACCAATAAAAACTCAAAAAATAGTGATGCTGCCAAGGCGCAGACCAACTATCAGGACTTCCTGCATCTGCTTACCACGCAATTGCAGAACCAGGACCCAACAGCCCCGACTGATACCAACCAGCTTACACAGCAGATAGCAACGCTCAGCCAGGTGGAACAGCAGATAAACACTAACAGCAATTTGCAGAAGCTTATAAGCCTTTTCAACACCACTACTATGAACAGTGTGGTTGATTATATCGGCAAGCAGGTGGAAACATCCGGCAGCCAGGGTTCGTTGCTTAATGGCACAGCAATGTTTGTGTATAACCTTGATAAAGATGCGGACAGCGCAGCAGTAACCATCACAGATGCGGCGGGAAATACCGTGCTTAATGCTAATGGCACGAAAGTTGCAGGACGTAATGAAGTAATCTGGGATGGCAAGGATAATTCAGGGAACCAGCTTGCAGATGGTACATATACAATAAAGGTGGTGGCTAAAGATGCAACAGGGGCGGATGTGAAAGTGACAACATCGACAGTGGGAGTGGTTACTTCGGTGGATTCAAAAGACGGTACGCCTACCCTGATGCTGGGTGATATTGCGGTTGGTATTGATAAGGTTCTCTCGGTTCGCCCGGCAGGACAACTGGTACAGAACCCGCCAGCTACGGGTGATAGTTCGGGTGCGGATAGTTAAGGAGACCCTCACCCCGACCCTCTCCCTGAGAGGGAGAGGGGAAAAAGGTGAATTGGTGAAATTATAACAAAGTAACATCGTTAGATGGAGAAGATTTATGAGTTTATATGGTGCGTTATATTCTGGTGTATCTGGTCTTAAAGGCCAGAGTAACAAGATAGGTATCATTTCCGATAACATTTCAAACGTGAACACGGTAGGCTATAAAGGTAACCGCGGCGGGTTTGAAAGCCTTGTTACATCATCAGCAAGCGTTGCTGATTTCTCTCCGGGCGGCGTGCTTGGCTCAAACCAGCAGCTTGTAAGCAAGCAGGGCTTGCTGCAATCAACCGATTCACCAACCGATATCGCGATCTCCGGCGATGGCTTCTTTGTTGTAAACCAGCAGCCCGACAGCGCAGGGCAGGTTTATTACACCCGCGCCGGTTCGTTCACGCAGGATTCAACCGGGAACTTCCGCAACGCCGCAGGTTACTTCCTGCAGGCATGGCCGCTTGACCGCGAAGGCCGCCTGCCTGGTGAAACCGGAAACCTGAATACCAACTCTAACGCTAACATATCAAGCTTGACAACGGTGAACGTGACCAACCTTACCGGCGTGGCGGCGGCAACTTCCAAAGTGACCGTGGGTGCGAACCTTAACTCCGGGCAGGTGGCGTATGCCGGTGCTTCGGGAACTTTAACGCCGGATCCTTTCCATCTTGCCAATGCCAGTGTCGCTTCCAAGGATATTTTGATTCCTAGCGGAGTGAACAACGTTCCCGGCGGAGTAAACAACCTGACCCGCGGTGACCGCATAACGGTGTCAACCGGGCTTGGCCTCAGCTACACATACCGCTATAGCGGCTTCACTTTTGGCCGTGACGTTACTAACCCGTCATCAGTAGGCGATAACGGCGCAGCAGTTCTTTCTTCACCGAACACGCTTACTTCTGCTGCTGTTGCTATGGCGAATAACCCGGTTGCAACTACGAATACCTCGACTACGGTAACTATTACAAGTACAGCACATGGACTAGTTACAGGGGATGCCGTGACATTGGCTGGGCTTGCAGCAACTGGTGGTATTCCGGCTGGCGAATTGAATGCAACCCATATTGTAACCGTGATTGACGCTAATACTTATACCATAACAACCACAACTGCAGCAACGTCGACAGTTGCCGCAGGCGGCGGTGCGGGCGGCACAAAAACCAATTTACCGTTTTCTGTAGTTGCTAGCACAAACGCTGTTACTGTAAGGCAGGTTGGGCATGGGCTTGTTGATGGTGAAGTGGTGCAGCTTACCGGGAATGCAACAAACGTAGGTACCATTCCGTTTGCTGAACTGAATGATACATTTGTGGTGGATGTGATTGATGATGACCATTACCAGATACACACAGCATCTTCCAACGGGCTTACTCCTGCTGGCGGAGGCACCGGTACAATTGCAGCGACCACAAGGCTGTTTTCCGGCGCGATACTGGATGCAAGCAATGCTACAACCCGTTTCCTTGCCAATACCGGGACATCTCAATTCAGTACATCGGCGCTTAAATTCACCATCACAACTACAGCAACTGGAACGGTATCATTTACTTATACCTCAGCTTCGCCAAACGCGCAGCTTGGCCAGTTCAACACCATGAACAACCTTGCCGATGCGATCAACGCAGTAACCGGGCTTTCGGCACGTGTTTCTGACGGCAGGCTATATGTCGGCGCAACCGACGCGAACGCGGCTATTACTTTTGCCAATGGTTCGGCAGTAGGTACTGCAGGACCTCCAGTACAATGGGGTATTGACTGGGTGCGTGAGCTTGGGTTCGCTAATTTAGGTACAGGTACTGACCGTTTTGCATCGCTTGACGGCTTAAAAGACCTTGTAAATAATTCATCGGGATTGACTGCGAATATTTCCAGCGCGCTTTCTTCAGCCAGCTTGAAAATTAACGTGAACAACCCGAATGATACTATTACTTTCTCGGATTTTCCGGCACCATCTAACGTGGCGCTTGGCACTACGCCATTTACTACGACTGCTGGAAGCGGAGTTGTTACAGTTACATTGCCTACGGCACCTATCCCACCATATGTAACCGGTGATGTGGTGGATATGGGAACGTTGGCAGGCGGCCCTTATGATGGGATAGCTGCTGCTGACCTTTCGGGCAAGTTCTCCATTACTGTTGTCAATGCCACAACTTTCCGCATAACAGCCAAGAATGGAGCAGAAGCTACAACAGGCATAGCTACTGGACCGAATACAATATCAATGGCGCCGCCGCAAAACTACGGAAGCATTGTATCAGAACTTGGCCTGCAGCCGTCGCTTAATGGTAATGCTTATACGGCACAGACCACCGGGGCGCTTGGACCAGCTTACGATGCGCTTGATGCTACCAAGAATATCGCTGGCGGTACTATCACTGCACAGTTTAGCCGCCCAATAAGGGTTTATGATTCACTTGGTACCGGGCATGATTTGAATATCAGCTTTATAAAAACCGATGTGAACACATGGGCGGCGGAAGTTTATGCCGCTAACCCATCTGAAATTACCACTGCACGCCCTAACGGGCAGGTGACATCCGGTAATATCAAATTTAACGGGGATGGCAGTCTTCAGAGCCTTGATGGTTCGCTTACCGACCCGCTGGATATTACATGGACCAATGGTGCGGTTTCCAGCAATATAACTTTTGACTGGGGAACTGCCGGTTCGCCGTTTGGGACAGTGGGGGCATCATCAATTGGTAAAACCGATGGGCTTAGCCAGTTCAACAGCGCTTACCGCGTGAACTTTGTAAACCAGAACGGCGCTCCGGTGGGTGACCTTACCAGCGTGTCGATAACGGAAGAGGGCTTCGTGGTTGCTAGTTACAGTAACGGACAGACGCAAAACCTGTTCAAGATACCGCTTGCGGATTTTGCCAACCCCAACCAGCTTGCGACATCTTCGGGCAACGTGTTTTTGCAATCGGCGGAATCGGGCGAAGTGAATTTGCGCCAGCCGGGAACCAGCGGGGTGGGTAAGATCGCTGCGTCGTCGCTTGAACAATCGAATGTGGAACTTGCGGACCAGCTTACGGATATGATCGTTGCCCAGCGCGCATATCAGGCGAATACAAAGGTGATTTCTACAACCGACCAGTTGCTTAGCCAGCTAAATGACATTCTAAGGTAGTAAATTACTTCTTTTAGTTCTACACTTTGCCAGCCATAAGCTGACTGGTGTAGAACTAAATAGAATGCTCTTAGGGATTGTTATTACAGGCGGAAAATAGTTAATATTTACAGGTTAATAGTAAATTCTTTGTTTATTTCACCTTGACATATAATGAACTATTCCCTATTTAAGAAGGGAAAGATTTTATTGGATTTATAACCATATATTGTGGATAAGTTTAATGAAATGCCGACATATAGAATAAAAAAATTAAAAAATTAAAAGTTTTGTTTAAATCGCTTTTTGTGGATTTGTAAAATGAGAAGATTAAATCTTACAGCTAAAAGACTAGCGGCCTCCGCTGTGAGCGCCCCCCGTAAAACTTCGGACAGTGATGCCCAGGCCCCGAATATGATGCTTGATTCGCGCTATCTGCGCCAGTCATCTTCCCTGATACAGGAAGCATTGCAAAAAGGGTTTGACGTGTTGCAGCTCGCTAATGGCGATATTGTGACCACAGGCACCAAGACCGTGGTTCACCAATATGTGTGGGACGATGAGAAGGGCAAACTGGTAAAAGCAAAGCCTGATACCCGCAAAGCAAAGCGTGCCTCCGGCGATGCTGATGAAGCGGAAGATGCTTCGGTGATGGAAAGCGAAGAAGCCTAAACAATCCATTTAAATTCTACTATACCTTGCTGCAAACTTGGTTTTTTCCGCTTCCGCTGCTCATGTACTAGCGTGTACACTCCGCTGCGGTTCTCAAAAACCTGCGTTTTCGCTAGCGGCTTAGCGAATTTAAAAGTGATGTTTGTGGATACCTAATCTAATCCCTAAGTTCCCCGAATCCGATCCCGTAGTATTCCTCAGGAGTCATTGTTTTCAGCACAGTCAGCGCATGGAATTTTTTCATTTCGTCGGCTATTGCTTTATGAACTGCCCGCGAGCGTTCAATACGCGATTTGCCAGCAAAAAAATCAGAAACTATTATAATACCTATATGGGTTTCGCTGCTGCCCGGCGGCGCTCCTGCATGCCCAGCATGCTTATGGCTTTCATCAAATATTTCCAAATGGCTGGGTGCAAATGCGGCGCTTAGTTTTTCGCGGATCTGGTTTTGGAGGATCATCTTCTTTCACTTTCAGCTATAGAATGATTGTCATCTCGAGTGAAACGAGAGATCTTTTCTTTGTTCTTTTGCAAAGATTCCTCACATGCGTTCGGAATGACAAAATTCATTTAATACTTCTCCCGCGCTGCGGCTAGGGCGGCGATAGAAGCTATAAGCCCATGCGCGTGGAAATTACAGTTCTTGACCTTTTTCCATTTTCCCAGTTCGTCTTCGCTTTCATCACACATGCCTGTGAAACTCATTCCTGCGGCGTTCAGATTGTTTTGCATATTACGCTGGCTGTTGAAGCGGTATATCCCGCCGGTGGGAATTCCGTCGATCATATATACCATAGGTTCTGCCGGAGAGTTTTCCACCATATCTATGGTTTCTATTCCTTCCTGTATTATTACCTCGCTTACCTGCGTGCCTTCTTTTATAACGCTCATTTTATTGCGTTCTTTTTTATTAAGTTCCAGCACTTCGCCTGCGGATTTTACAGTCATTATTCCCATACCATAAGTGCCGGAATCGGCCTTGATGTATATATACGGCTCACTTTCTATTGCGTATTCCTTGTGTTTTTTCCGGCTTTCTTCCAGTATTTCATCTATGGACTGTGCGAGGCATTCCATTGAATTTTTATCCTTGAAATCCACCATGCCGCACTGGTGGGAAGAAGCGCATATCAGCCACGGGTCAATAGAAAATTTTTCTGAGAAATTTTTTGCGAGTTTTTTATATTCAGCAAAATGGACACTTTTGCGGCGCCTGAACCAACCCATATTTGCAGGCGGTATAAGCGGCTGGTTTACCTGCTGCAGTATTTCGGGAATTCCGGGAGTAAGGTCGTTATTCAAAATTATGATGTCAGGTGTATATCCATCAGCCAGTAGTAAGTTCCCGTGGTTTTTTACCAATGGATACTGAGTAATTTCGCTGCCAGATGCGGCGGTGAATTTTTGCGGACTACCCAGCTCGGGGTTTATGCTTCCTATCCTTGTTTCCAGCCCTGATTTTTCAAGCAATGACATTAGCACTGCGAGGTTATCGAAATATGCCAGATTCCGGGTGTGGTTTTCTGGAAGGATAAGTGCTTTCTTTGCCTTAGGGTAATGGTCCTGCAGATAACGGGTAATATACAGGCTGGCGCGTTCCTGCGCTGCCGGGGAAAGGTTATTAAAGCCTGCCGGGAATAAATTGGTATCAACCGGCGCAAGGCGCAAACCGCTATGGCGCAGGTCTACGGAAGTATAGAAATAAGGCTCGGAAATTGAACGTGCATTAGCGAACCATTCTTCGACCTCATCAAGGCGGTTATCCGTCAGGTTTTTAATTGTATCGAGAATTTTCAGCATTAGTTCTTATTTCCAATAAAATGTGGTTGCAGATCCCAATCGCCCATATGTGACTGGACGCAGGCAAGGGCAGAAACAGCCGCAGTATCGGCACGTAATATGCGCGGACCCATGCCAAATGGAATGGTGAAACCGCAGGCGCGAAGCATGCTGAATTCATCATCAGCGAAGCCTCCCTCTGGCCCTATTAGTATGGCAATTTTTTCCTGTTTCATATCGTTTAGGACTTTTGTAAGTGAAGTGCCTTTGCCGCTTTCATCTCCATATAATAATTTTCTGTTTCCATCCCATGCACCAAGTAGATGGGACAGGTCCTTGTGGGTTTCAAGGGTAGGGACGTCTAGGCGTTCGCATTGCTCTGAGGCCTCTATCGCATGAGCTTCCAGCTTTTCCATATTCACAGAACGGACAACGCAGTGACGCGTAACTACCGGAATTATTTTGGAAACGCCAAGTTCAGTAGCTTTTTCCACCACCAGTTCGCTTTTACCTTTAATAGGTGCGAAAACCAGCCATAGATCAGGTGAAGGTGATTGGCCGCGCATTTTTGCCAGTGCGATGAGGCTTATTGATCTTTTGCTTATAGAAGTTACTTCCGCCTGCCATTGGCCATCCCTGCCATTGAACAAGCTTATCCTGTCGCCAATTTCGCAGCGCATTACATTTATGAGATAATGCGCCTGGCTGCCTTCCAGATTTACCCGGCAATGCTCTTCAAGCTGATATTTTGTATATAACCTAATTTCTTGCGCCATAGCTTTATAAAGGATAAATTTACGACAAATTAAAGTAAATAATTCATTATGGTATTATCCAATCCTTATTTGCGCCTAATGCGCCTGCACCAGCGGGCAGGAATATGGCTTTTATACTGGCCCTGCGCCTGGGCGCTGGTGCTGGCTGGTGCTGGATTGGACATAGAAAAACTCCTGTTGTTCTTTATCGGGGCCGTGCTTATGCGCGGAGCCGGGTGTGCCATAAATGATATTGTGGACCGCGATATAGACAAGTATGTAGCGCGTACAAAAACCCGCCCGCTGGCTAGTGGTGAACTTAATGTAAAACAGGCTATGGCACTGGTTTTTACTTTGATAATGGCTTCGCTTTTAATTGCTATGAAGCTTGGAGTAATAGTAGTGCTTTGGGGGGCGCTGGCGCTTATCCCTGTTGTCTGCTATCCATTCATGAAGCGCATTAGCTGGTGGCCGCAATTGTTTTTGGGCCTTGTATTCAACTGGGGTGCACTGATGGGCTGGGCCTGTGTGCGCGGGCAGGTGGAGCTTCCAGCTATTCTATTATATATAGGCGGCATATGCTGGACGCTTGGCTATGACACGATATACGCTTTGCAGGATAAGCAGGATGATATAAAAATCGGTGTACGATCAACCGCGCTGCGTTTGGGCGAAAAAACCAGGGTTTTCGTGGCTTTAATGTATTTATCAGCAATTATCTGCTTTTCTGTGGCTTCTGGCACGGTTTTAGGGGTAATTGCACTTATCCCGGCAGCTTTACATTGCTTCTGGCAGGTAAAAAACCTAGATATTAATAGCCCTGAATCAGGGAAAAGGCTGTTTTTCTCTAATGTCTGGCTGGGATTTCTAGTTTTTTTAGGTTTGTTTATCAGTAGATTATAAATTAAAACGCCCTAAAATCCTTAAAATCCCAAGAAAAGCGCCACTAGTAAGGTATTGTTTACCATTTGCCCTTAAAATCAAAGTATATACTTAGCTCAGTTTCTCTAGAAAAATACTTAATAAGTGGTCATAACCCTGCATGTTATTTAAAGGCAAAACAACTACTGAAATCGTACAGGGTTTGACAGAAACGCCGACACATGCAGTGGGCGATCTATCAATAGGTGATACGCAGCCACCTGAGATGCTCGCGCCCCCGCCAACCTTTCCCGGCTCTAATTTTTATCCCGCTGATTTTATTAATACGCTGGAAACTTCTATACGCAGTGTCATCAGCAACCATAATTCAGGCGCAGTCATATTGCTTTCCATAAGCAACTTGTCGATGATAATAAATGCTTACGGACATGATACGTCGGAAATCGTCATTCACGACCTCACCAATATGATAAAAGCTATGCTGGCGCCTGGCGATATTATCCAGCGCCTCCAGCGCGACCAGCTTGGTATAATACTATCCAATAGCTACCCAGAAGATACGCTTAAGATGATGCAGCGTATCCATACACTTGTGCAGAATTTTGGGCGTGATAATTTTGAAACAGCCGCTCTATATATAATAGGAGTAGTCGGCAGCGTTTCCTTCCCTTCTGAAACAGCTGATGCAAATGATGCGCTGGATAAGGTTTATATAACCGTGAATAGTATGCAGAGCAACCAGCAGCGCACTTATGAATCAACCCGCCACGAGGCCGACCACTGCCGCCAGCAGATGGGGCTTGCCAATTATTTCTTCAAGGCGCTTAAGGAAAAGCGTCTACGCATGGCCTACCAGCCGGTTATTGACAGCAAAAACGGGCAGATAGTTCATTACGAGGCGCTGCTGCGTATCGTAAACAGTGCAGGCAAAATAAGCTCGGCAGGCGCTCTTATCCCTGTTGCTGAAAGAATGGGGCTTATTGATGTTATTGATACGCTGGTGATGGAGCTGATAGTGGATGAGCTGCGCCATTCACCTGATGTGTCGCTGGCTTTCAACGTGTCTAACATGACCACGGAAAATACGGTGTGGCTAAATGCCTTTGAAAATAAAATGAAGGAAACGCCGGAAATAGCGCCGCGCATTATAGTCGAAATTACGGAAACTGCTGCACAGCGAGAACTTCGCAGCGCTGCGTTTTTCGTGGCATCTCTGCAGGACATGGGTTGCCAGGTGGCGCTTGATGATTTTGGTTCCGGTTATACTTCATTCAGGCAGCTTAAAGCACTGTCGGTGGATATGGTGAAAATAGACGGTGTGTTCATAAAAGACCTCGCGCAAAGCTCGGATAACCAGTTCTTTGTTAAAACACTGCTGGATTTCGCGCAGGGATTTGGCCTTAAAACCGTGGCAGAATTCGTAGAAACCGGGGAAGTGGCCAAAACCCTGATGGGGATGGGCGTTGATTACATGCAGGGATATTACCTCGGCAAGCCGGAAAACCACCGCAGCTGGCTGCATGACGGGGAATACCGTAAGGAATAGATAATTACGGGTTACTAGTTGCTAGTTGATAGTAAGTCTTGCACAATTCCAAATATAATCATAAATAATCACTGATATTACTTAATGGGGCCGTAGCTCAGCAGGATAGAGCGGCAGTTTCCTAAACTGTAGGTCGGAGGTTCGATTCCTCTCGGTCCCACCA
>CAUJHR010000008.1 GCA_963205195.1 Pseudomonadota bacterium
GATGGGGCGCTTCAATCCCACCTTGGCTATATTCTGCACGATGACGTCGAACATTTTCGGGTTGCGCACGCGCGGATTAAGGATATTGATCCGCTCCACTGGAATCATCTTGATAGTGGCGTTCTGCTTGCTCATGCGGCCTCCGTGATCGTTACGCGTTCCGTCAGCTGGAAAAACAATTCCAGATCGTCAAATTGATAAGAATCAAGTGCCAGGCCGTTATTTTCGGCAAGGCGCATTTTAGGATTTTCAATATCGAGGGCGGGGAGTAGATAATAATCGAGCGGCTTTTCGTTGCCTGCCGCCATACGCACGGCAACTGTGATATCCGGCATGAGGCCGGTGTCGAATCGGACTTTCCAGCGGTAATCATCGCCCTGCGTATGATGGCAGCGGCATATCACCAGCGAAACGCGCAGTTCATCGTTGATGATCAGTAGCTCGGAGGGGTTTTCTTGTCGGACTTTCCCGCCAAGTACTTCGATTTTCCGTATGGTATCCTCAACAATATCACCATGCATCTTCCGCAGGTGCCGGTTGACTTCGATATAACGGTAATCATGGTCGGGCGTGAATCCGATCAGCTTATAAGCCCGGATCAGGCTGCCGAAGCGTTGCGTGTACACGCTGCTGGACGGCATGTTCTCCGATTCGTTAATTATGAATCCCGACAGCCAGCCGTGCTGCTCATGGAGCTGGCGCAGCTTGTCGAGCATTTCCTCGTTGCTATATTTGCGGCTGCGTTCGCGGACGATACCTTGCGCGGTATAAAAATCGCTGGGCTCCACCACCGCCTCGAAGACGTTATCTTTCCGCACCCACATATCAGGCGTATTTTCTACGCGGCGTTTTTTCAGTTTGAACGATGTGCGGTTAAAGACGTTGTTGCCGATGTATTTCTCATTGGTCAGCACTTCATGCACGGTGCCGCGCGTCCATTGCCGATCTAGGTCGGTAAGGACACCTCGCTGGTTAAGGATGGCGGCGATGCGGCTTTCCTGCATTCCCTCTCGCGTGAACGCCTTGTACATCCACCGTACCGTTTCGACTTCTTCGGGCGGGCCGGGTATCAGAATCACCCGGTCGGTTTGCAGACTTTTATGTTCCCCGCGCTTTAGCTCGGCCTTCTGGTTGCCATGTTCATCGATCAGCACACGCCGGATGCCATACCCTGCCGGGCCGCCCTGGCGATAGCCAAGCTCAATCAGGCGGCACTGCCCGGCGAATACCTTACCTGATAGCTCCCGGCTGTATTCCCCGGCCATAGCGCGCTTTACGCCCTTTACGATGGTGGATACCGGGCTGCCGTCATTCTCAAATTGTTCGGCGACATACTGCACGTCAATACCGGCGCGGCGGCAGATATATTCGTAATAGGCGCTTTCGTCGGCATCCTGAAAGCGCCCCCAGCGGGTGACGTCCAGTACAAGAATCATGTTGAAAACAGCGCGGCCGGATTGCACATCGTCAATAAGTTGTTTCAATGCGTCGCGGCCATCGATACTCAGGCCACTTTTGCCTGAGTCGGTATAGGTCTGGATGATTTCGATATTGCGTCGCACCGCATATTCCAGGATGGCATCGGCCTGATTTTCCGTGGAATATTTTTGATGATCGGTGGACATGCGCACGTACATGGCCGCTCTCAGCGATGGAGCCTCAGTTTTCTCGTTTTTACCATGTGACGGAGATTTTTTCACAGTGAATCCAATAAATTACAGCTCCTCAGTCGCCTGAAGATTCGGCCAAATGCTTCCTTATTAACTTAACAAGGGAGCCAAACGATGTCCTTCACGAATAAAGACCACTACTTACCTTGCAGAATTTCCGATGAAATGATCGCGGAACACGTCTCAACGGCTCTGCGCCAGGAACATGCCAACATCAGCGCCGCGCTCAAACATATCGAGCGAATCACCGGCATTCCGGCCAAGACCGCCAGCAAGTGGCACAAGGGGGAATATGCACCTAAATCCAGACACTTACTAACGCTGGCAGCCCATTACCCGGAAGTGCTGCAGGCCGTGTGCGAATTGATGGGTATGGGGCCTGTCTGGCGTCAGGCGGTGCGCATGGGAGCGGTCGAAACCATGCGCGCACGGTTGAACGAAAGGTGGGAAAAGTGGAATAAATTGTCGATGGAAAGGGACAAATTTGTCCTCATTCGCGTTCGCGTTGACGCGCAGACGGCTGTGCAATTGAACCAGCGTCAGCTATGGTTCCTGGGGCAATTGCAGCAGGGATTTAGAATGCGGGCGGAAGACGTAGTGGATACTTGGCGTGTCCATGGTAAAACCGCCCGGCGCGATATGAAGGGTTTGCAGGATGCAGGCCTTATCAAGGCCGTTAAACACAGCGGCTACCGCTGGCAAGAACTATTATAACGGGCGAATATGAAGATTATCAGCTACAGCGACCTGCATCTCGAATTCGGCACGGACTTCCGGTCTCCCGTCGATACCGCCGCCGACCTGATGATCCTCGCGGGCGATATCATCACCTTCAAGAATTTCGATCCGCTCGAACGGTTCCTGCACGGCTGGGAAAAACCGGTTCTCTACGTCACAGGCAACCATGAATACTATACCCATGAGCCGATGCAGGAAGGCGACGAGGCATTTAAGCAATGGCTGTCTGCGCGCCACCCAAACGTGACGTTGCTGCAGGATGAAGAAATCAGCATCGGCGGCGTTAATTTCTTCGGCGGCAGCATGTGGACGGATTTTTCCGGCGCCAACCAGCGGGCAATGGTAGCGGCGCAGCAGCAGATGAATGATTACCGCTACATCATGACGGCAAAGGGGAAGCTTTTACGGCCGGTCGATACCGTCGATTTCCATGGGGCGTTCAAAAAGAAACTCCTGGCATGGTTCGAAAAGGACTTAACCGGCGCTCGCGTGGTCATCACGCACCATGCGCCGGTCGTGAATCCCGATACGCAGTATGGCAATAGCCCGCTGATGCCAGCCTTCAATTCACTGGACATGGTAGAGATCATCAAAAAGCATCAGCCCCAGCTTTGGGTGTACGGGCACACGCATGAATGTGATGATCACATGATCGGCAACACCAGAATCATCTCCAACCAGCTCGGCTATCCCAATCGTGGTGGTGGCTTCGAATGTGGGCGTTTCGATAAGGCGGGTCTACAGGCCGATATTTAGTGGGAGGCCTTAAAACGATGCAAGTGTACCGCGCGCCATTCGACTTTTTCAGTCAGGATTATGGTTGATTATCAACCCGCGTTGCATTTTCTGCACGTTCGTCATACAACTACACACCGCCATGTTCTTAACGCCAACTTTTGTATAGCCAAAAACTATGGCTGCGCGGAAGCTGTCTGCGCGTGCGGTTCTCAGCGTTATTTTGTCCGTACTTCGTTCCTGAAAAACTACCATTGATTTTCGATGGTACGGGCGAAAATATGCCCAGTCCTATACTCTCGAAAATAGCGGTACGGATTCATTTAGTCAGGACAATCAGTAGATTGCCATAGATGCACATATAGCGAAGTTGTCACCAAACTACGCTACCAGCAGTTTGTATGAACGTAGCGCCCCTGCCTGTACGATGTGCAATCAATATTGTTGTTCATCATGTTGTTCATGCGATTTTGAGAGGCTATGTTTTCCTGAGCCTGTATCGCCTGCTGTTGCAGGAAATAATTTTGCAGCATTTGTGATGCTGCTATTCTGCGATTAGCCTCAATTTGTTGGCTTGCCACTTGTTGTTGGGCTGCCAACGCCTCTTGCTGTTGTTGTTCTTGTTTTCTAGCCATTTCGACTTGCATCATACACGCCGCAAAATCTTTTGTGCCTTTTGCAAACCCGTAATCTTTGCACTTTGCGCCGTCAGCCTCCAATTGCTTTCTCTTCGCCTCTTTCTGGGCTTTTATCATTTCCTTATTTCGCCGTTCGACTTCCTTAGCCCATTCTTTCTCTTGGCGAGCAACTTCTTTTTTATAGGCCGCCATCGCGCTGGTAATACAATCGTTATATTCCTTGTCTACATATCCGGCCTCTGAGCATTTTTCTGCAATCTGCTCTTCTGGAGACTTGTAGGTGTACTGCGGCGCACACGCAGCAAGCAGTGGCAATAATAAAAGGACGATGTAACGCATGGCTTTCTCCCCTGAGAGGCTATTTATTGATCTCTTTAAACAGATTTAACGCGTTTTTCCAATCGCTTTCGTTGGGTTGCTTAATGTCAATGTCACGCGGCGCGCTACGCGAAGTGCCGTTTGCAATATAGCGGGCAAGCTGAGAGGCGCTTTTGAATAACTTTCCTTCGTATTTAATTTTCCCATTTTCAACAACAGCGTATTTATAATCCGCATGGGGTGCCTTCATTCTTAATTGAGCACCATGAAATAATCTGATCGGTTGCCTATATTGCGGGTGTTTCCAAACAAGTTCTTTGTATGTAGTTTCTTTTTTTTCCTCTTTTACAATCTCAGGAAAGAATACATCACCTTTCCATGCAGCATTATCAATTCCGTAATCGATAAATTGCTGGATGACGCTGCTCGGCGAGCGTCCCACACCTTTTTTCTCTAGAAGGCGCTGCACTTCCAAATATTGAGATTCGGCGATAGGTACAAAGATCGTATCAGACATATAACTCTCCAATGATTATATGCCGATTATACATCGCCGAAACTGCAAATCAACTATTAAATCTATAATAATTATATAATATTGTAATATAATAATAAATTATAGACTATCTACTATGATGGGAATTGTTGTAGCTCATAAAACAACGCCAACCATAATACCGTCTAATCGACCACATCCACCCAAAATTCTCTCGCATAATCAATGGCAGCGTTTATCGTTCGTCCGGCGTGATAGCGCCACACACCGCCATATCAATTTTGGTGATTTCATAAAGTATATAACCAAATTATATAGAATTCTTTTAATCATTGCTCATAAATCAAATGGATTATTTATTGCTTAAGCTTAATTATTAAGCAATTCCCAACAGGGATTTCTATAAACAATTCATGGAGATTTTATGAAAAATATTTTTACTGCACTGCTTATTTCTACGACCTTCATTTCACCAGCTTTTGCGGTTGATGTAACCGGTGTAACTAACACAACTACAGATGTTATAACCAACCAGGATTCAGGTATTTCACTTTCTGGTAAAGCAAAAATTCTGCCACATGCCACCGTTTCTACGGGAGATAATACAGCCACTACAGATGTACGCACTTCAGTTGATACTGATACTAATGCTTCTGCAGGATCTGGAACCAACGTTGAAAGCAATAACAGCTATCATAAAGAAAAAGTGAAAGGCCATAAATACGGCCATGACAAGCATTAATCATAGACGCTCTTTAAAAACTCCGGGCCACAATCCCAGCGTTTTCATTTTAATTAGCTGGTAGCTGTTTGAAAGGCAGCATGCTCCGGGCAATCGAGGCGGATATTTTCAACTGCCAGCGGTTTTTGCATCAGGTTGCAAAAATGCGGATTGCCTCCGGGGTGTTCCTTGCCAAAATGCCTGCAGTTATGGCACATACGCATGGGTATTATTTCTGTTTCCTGTAAATGGCCAATAAGCAGGAGCATACCTTCCCATATTTTATTTATTTCCACTTGCGGCACATTATCCAGGGATGCCTGGAAAAAATCACTAACCCCTGAGAGTTTACCCGTGTATTTACTGCCGGTTGCACTAAGTGTGAGCAGGAAGCCGCGGGCATCATCACCAGTGTTCTTTTTCAGAAGGTCTTTTTCCAGCAAAACTTTTACTGCATCACTTATAGTAGCTTTAGTTACAGCAAACTCACGCGCTATGGCTGTAACACTGCATTGTTTTGTATCATGGAAGGCAATGAATAATAATATCTGCACCTGCAATGGGCTTAGGTTATATTGTTTTGCTTCTTCCCATAACGCTGCACGGAATAATGTTGATAATCGCTCCAGCCCTACGATAATTTTCGCACGCTGGTTTGCCTGATGCCCATTCCTGTCAAAAACACTGCCCATTATCCCTGCTTTTCCAATATTAATTTCATAAGCTCGGCCCCTATCAACAAATCTGGAATATGTCCGAATTGCTGTGTGCGGAGCTTTCCCTCCCTGTCGATAAGAAGCGTGGTAGGTGTTCCCTGCATTTGGTATAGCGCCATGGTTTGCGGTATTGGGTGATTTTCCGATGGCATATCTATAGCAACTGGAAAGGCAATTCTATATTCATGCAAGAAAGCTTTGAGTGATACTTCCTGCATGGCAGCGTGATGTTCAAATACCGTATGCAGGCCTATAAGCGCAAGGTCATTTTCAGGAAATGATGCAAAAATTTTCTTAGCCTGTGGTATGGCTTCTGATACACAGCCGGGACATAACATTTGGAAAGCAACAACCATTACCACCTTGCCGCGCAAGGATTCAAGGCTAAGCGGGGATCTATTCAGCCACTTGCTTACAATCAATTCTGGTGCGGATGTTAAATTCTGCATATATTTAATTTCTAATGGGGTTCGGGACAGCCTTCCATTTGCAATATAAAATGTCCGTGTTTTTCTATAAAGTCTTTTATTTCACCGTCTGCATCCTGCGAATGGCAAAAATTGCAACGCTCCTGCTTTAATAACTCTAAAGGCTCCCCGATTTCCTTCAAGAATTCCCTTGCGAATTTCAGTGCAGTTTCCTTTGTCCCACCGCTTGGAAGCAAAACATCAAAATGTATTATGCGCCCATTCCTGGATTTAGAGTATGTGTCATAAACATCAATTATCATATATGCACCTGTAGATAATGGCTATAAACCCGCATTCCTGCGGGTTTATAGGATTGGATTTAAGCAACAGCCTTCTTTACATCTTCCATGCTGGCGCCATAATTAATGTGCAGCACATTGCCATCGATAACTAAGGCCGGAACCGATTTAACCCCAAGCTTTTCAGCTTCGGCGATACGTTCCTTAGCATTACCAAAATGCACTACCTCAAGATTGACCTTATCCCGGTCTATAAGATCTAAAACCTGATTTTCAGCAGAAACACAGACCGGGCAGCCGGCGTGATAAAATGTAGCGTTGCTTGTCATAAAAACTCCTGATTAATTTAAAATTGCTATTTTTTTTCCTATAGTTAGGAATCCTAATAATATTTAAATACACATTATTGTCAATAAGCTATTTTCAGTTATAATTTTACAAAGAACCAAGGATTGCTATGAAAATTCATTATATACAGCATGTTAACTTCGAGGGATTGGGTCTTATCGCTAAATGGGCGCAGGTTCGGAATTATAGTATTTCAGGAACTAAATTTTATAAAAAATATAAATTACCTTCCACAGATGATTATGATGCGCTGGTCATTATGGGTGGCCCCATGAGTGTTCATGAAACTGCTGATCATAATTGGCTGGAGCCGGAAAAAGAACATATCAGGCAGGCAATCAATGCAGGAAAGCATGTTCTTGGGATTTGCCTTGGCGCACAATTGATAGCCGATGTTTTAGGAGCTAAGGTATGCAAAGCCCATGCAAAAGAAATTGGCTGGTTTCCCATTGCATGGAGCGATGCGGCTATGGGACATAGAATAATTGCAGGCCTTAACTCCACCATTAATGTCATGCATTGGCATGGCGAGGAATTTGCAATTCCAGAAGATGCCCTGCATATAGCATCAAGCAAAGCATGCGCGAACCAGGCATTTCTTTATAAAGAACGGGTGCTGGGCTTGCAATTCCATATGGAAATGGACGCAGGCGCAATTGAAGATTTAATTGAAAATTGTGGTGATGAAATTGCCAAACCATTCCCATCAATCCAAACAGCAAAAGTAATCCGGGAAAACATGAATAATATCCACTCCTGCGAAAGCGCGCTGTTCAAATTGCTGGATAATTGGATAATTAGCTAACTTTTAAGATGAACATACTTGGCAAGATTTATGCCTTTACGCAGTTCGGTTTTGTATGACTCCGGCAACCCAGCTCCCACAACAACATCCTTTGCAGACATATTGGCGATGTGATCCGCATATTTGATTGCAAAGAGATGGATAGATAAAGCCTTTTCTTTCTCAGGTGCTTTTCCATACATTTCTGCCAATAGTTTTGATGCCTGCTTAAGAGTCATTACGCCGCTTCACTCAAAATGTTCATTTTCTCATGGAAAGAATAATGTTCCTTGAGTTTCTTAACACATTCCTTGTGGTTGTGTTCTAAGGCAAACGCATCCCACTTGTCGTTCTGATTAAGAACATGCAGTGAGTTTGGACATGTGTTAATTCTTTCTTTGAAATATTTTTCTTTTTTCTGCTTATAGTCCAACCTACCTTGGGAAGTGTTCTTTTTCATACTTATCAGAACCAGATTACCAAGTGTGTTGGTTAAGTTTTTTCTCTGTTCTTCAGTAAAATCTTTACACCATTGGCTATCTGCCGCTGGGTTTTGCGGTAAAATATGCTCAACAGAAATGGTCTCATGATTCATTTTATGGCTATGATCCTGATAGAGATAATCCAGTTTTAGAAGCACATAACGCGCAAAACGCCTGCCATAGATTCTGCCATTCAACTCGTTGAATAACTTATCCGCATCAAACATGAGCTTTTCTGATCCAAGGACATCTTCGAAGCGGCCTTTAGCGTCTATCTCCTTGATAATATCGTTCATTGCCTCAATTCGAGCTGTTGGTGTTAATTGGATGATCCAGTCGGCTGAGAATTTGTTGTCAAGCAATGTCAGAAAATCAAATATGGCCTTGCCATCAAACTTTTCGTAGTAATGCAATAATGGTGGAAGCCAATCTGTTGCAGGAAGACCAACAAACATTGTTTTGATAAGGTTATCAAATCTGAAATCACCTGTGATATCGTAATTATTTCCAGAAATGATTTGCTGATAGTTTTCCAAGTGTAGCTTTATAAACTCAAACGTTTCTTTACCCTTTTTAAGCAATGCAGGTTTCTTTTGGCTAGTTACCTTTTCTTTTTCTTTCGGGTCGTAGATTTTATCTTCATACTCCTGCAGAAGACTTAACCGTGCTTTTTCTTTAACCAGAATTGTTCTTACATAACTAAGAAAGCGATCAAAATCCTCCCCTAATTCACTTTCTGCATTTTCCCATAAAGCAGCATATTTTTTCTTTTCTTGGTCTGTTTGCAACGCCCCAAGATTAATAGACTTCAAAATATCGCTGTTGCGAAGCGGCATACCACGATTATTGAGAATTGTAAAAAGCCTGAAAGCATCTTCTAGATTTTCAGTAGAAACATAAATCATAAGAAGATTATTAAAAAGAAAATCAAAATACTCTTCTGGTTTGACCTGTTCTTTCTTTTCATCAAAAAACTGGTTTATGAAGCGCGTGGCCCTTGCCATATTCCTCACAGAGATATCCTGAGCTTTTTCTTCATATTGTCGCAACTTATCACTATTTTGAGTAAAGCCTTTGTTTTTTGATAAATTATCAATAAAATCTATGGCTTCCTGCCTAATCTCAAAAACTATCCTAGAACGCTCAGGTATTCTTTTGAATTTATTAGCGGCTTGGAAAATGCACTGCTGGCATCCATCTGCAGCTTCCTGGTCTTTTACACGATCTCTCAATACCGAGAATATTAACAATATTGTAGTTATTCGCTGCTGACCGTCCAATAGGTCGTTTTCTGTATACTCAATACCGTCACTGCTATTTTTTTTATGAGATTGAAAAACGAATGAGCCCAAGAAGTATTCCGAGTCAGACTTCTCAAGCATGGCGTAGCAAGTATCTTCCAAAAGTTCCGTTACCTGGTCGCTGCCCCAGACATAAGGACGTTGGTATTCTGGTATCCGAAACCACATTTCAGAGAAAATTTTTCCTACAAATATTTTCTCGCTCTTTATTTCATTTTTCATCTACCGCATGCTTTCATTAGCAAGTCTTTTTATATAATAGAAAATTTACTGCGCTGTCCAGCCGCCATCTATGGTGAGTATTTCCCCAGTCATAGCAGCGCCATCCTCTCCGCAGAGGAAAGCTATAATGGCACCTATATTTTCGGGTTTCACGAAACGTTTATTAGGTTGCTTTTCACCAAGAAGGTTAGCGGTTGCCTTTTCCACGCTGATATTTCCTTCCTTGGCTTTATCCTCGATCTGTTTTTGCACAAGTGGTGTGTGTACCCAGCCCGGGCAAATAGCGTTACAAGTTATATTAGCTTCCGCCGCTTCCAGTGCAACAACCTTAGTAAGACCAACTATCCCATGCTTAGCTGCCACATAAGCAATCTTGTGCTGTGATGCTACCAGACCATGAACTGAGGCTATATTTATGATGCGCCCGAAATCGCGTTTACGCATTCTTGGAAGTGCAGCTTTTATAGCATGGAAACTTGCTGATAAATTGATCGCAATAATAGCATCCCACTTTTCTTCCGGGAATTCTTCCACGGTTGCTGTGAACTGAATTCCGGCATTATTTACCAGTATGTCAACACTGCCTAAGTTTTTCTCGCAATCTGCAACCATATTCCTGATATCAGCGGGCTTGCTCATATCCGCCCCATCATAAATCGTCTTAACACCATATTTCTTTGGAAGTTCAGCAATGATTCCATCTATTGTGGCTTTATCACCCATGCCATTCACCATGATATTGCATCCTTTGGACGCAAGAACATGCGCTATGGCAAGGCCAATTCCGCTGGTAGAACCAGTTATAATCGCATTTTTTCCACTAAGTGCTCCAGTATTTGCCATATGCCATTCTCCTTTTATTTATTATTGCGAATATAGATATATTGTATTTAAGCCTGAATATATAAAATTCACATATATATTTTAAAGTTATCATCCTTGTTGCAGCCTTCCAGCAATCAACATTTCTACAGATTCGGGATTGAGCAGCGTTGAAGTATCGCCCAATTCGCCCAACTGGTTTGCCGATATTTTACGTAAAATACGACGCATTATCTTGCCAGACCTGGTTTTAGGAAGCTGGGTTGCGAATTGTATATAATCAGGAACAGCGATAGCACCTATTTGCTCCCTTACCCATGCCTTTAATCCAGCCTTAATATGGAAAGATTGTTCCCCGGCAATATCAACATCTCCATTTAAGGTGACATACGCATAAATCCCCTCGCCCTTTATGTCGTGCGGAAATCCTACTACTGCAGCTTCTGCAACCTGGGGATGGGCAACCAGAGCAGATTCAATTTCTGCGGTTCCCAGCCTATGCCCTGACACATTCAGTACATCATCCATACGCCCAGTTATCCAGTAATATCCGTCTGCATCGCGCTTGGCTCCATCACCACTGAAATAATATCCTGGATATGCGCTGAAATAGGTTTGGCAATAGCGCTCATGGTCACCATAAATATCGCGTGCAAGCCCAGGCCACGGCTCGGCTATACATAAAGCCCCCTCACCTTCTCCCTCTACCAGCCTTCCTTTGTCATCAAGTAAAACCGGCTCGATCCCCGGAAGCGGCAAAGTTGCTGAACCCGGTTTAGTTTTAGTTTTACCTGCAAGGGGGCTAATGAGTGTTGCGCCAGTTTCTGTCTGCCACCAGGTATCAACTATTGGCAAGCTTCCTTCACCTACAACTTCATTATACCAGCGCCATGCTTCAGGATTAATAGGCTCTCCTACGGAACCTAAAATACGCAGTGATTTGCGGCTGGATTTTTTTACCCAATCCTCACCTTCTCTCATAAGCGCACGTATTGCGGTTGGGGCAGTATAGAAAATTGTAACCTTGTATTTATCTATTACCTGCCAAAAGCGTGAAGGATCGGGATAGTTTGGCACACCTTCGAACATAAGCGTGGTTGCTCCATTAGCAAGCGGGCCATAAAGCGTGTAGCTATGCCCAGTAACCCACCCTATATCGGCTGTACACCAGAAAATATCGTCCGGTTTTAAATCAAACACTATTTCATGGGTGTAAGAAGCCCATGCAAGATAACCCGCGCATGTATGCAGCAATCCCTTTGGTTTTCCTGTTGAACCGGAAGTATATAATATAAATAATGGATGTTCAGAATCAAATGACTGCTCTGGAAAATCCGGGCTTGCAGCTGTAACTATTTCATGCCACCAGACATCACGTCCCCGGTTAAATTTTATATCCGTACCTGTACGCTTAACTACTAATATCTTTTCTACATCGGTGCCTTCTATTGCCGCATCCACTGTTTCTTTAAGCTGTATGCGCTTACCACCGCGCAGCCCCTCGTCAGCAGTTATTATTATACGGCTCTTCGCATCCAATATACGACCATTTAGCGCCTGAGCGGAAAATCCGCCAAATACAACCGAATGCACAGCACCTATACGGCAACATGCAAGCATGGCAATAGCTGCCTCTGGTATCATTGGAAGATATATAGTTATGCGGTCACCAGCTTTTGCCCCTAGCGCTACCAATGCGTTTGCTGCTTTGCAAACTTCACGATGCAATTCCCTGTAGGTTATTAAACGATTCTCACCAGCATCATCACTTTCCCAGATTATGGCTGGTTTGTCAGGCTGGGTTTGTAAATGTCTATCTAGGCAATTGCCGGAAACACTAAGCTTCCCTCCTTCAAACCATTTTATTAATCCTGTTTTGAAGTCAGAGCCATTAACACTATGCCAGCGTGTTTTCCAATCCAGCCGTTCTGCAACTGATTCCCAAAAGCTGTCTTTTTCGTTCATAACCAGCTCCTATTTTGTTTCAATAATATGGTCACCTATATAATTCGGGTTTTGGCTCGCAGGAAAATGTCCAGTGAGCTGTACCGCGATTTTATTTATGGCATTTATGCAGGAATCACAAATGGAAGATGTTTTCATTCCGGCAATAAATTCTTTTATCACATTATCCCAAGCTTCGTCCTGCGTTTTTTCCATCACGGCCCTGTCAGCGATTATGTGGGCATAATGCTCGGCAAGCGATATATATAACAGAACTACAGGGACAAATGCCGGGACATTCCTTGAAACTGTCATGTATTCGCTGTAAGCCCGGTGTGCGGCGCGATGAAGCTGTATGTTTTTAGGTATTAAATATATGCAGAAATTGCGTAAAAATGGGACAAATACAACCATACAAATAACTAAAAGTTGTACAGAAAATAAAAATGGGAATGATACAGCTATTCCTAAAAACCACAAACAGGAACAGATTACTCCCCCAAGCACCAACCCTATTAAAAAATTATGGCTTGCATAGCCATCACTTGCAGGAGTTATAACAACTGCTATCTCTGCCGAGGTTATACGTTCTGCATCTGTTATAGCCGAGGATATTAATAATTTATCACTTTCTGTCAGTTTAATTACCATGAGCCCGATGACCCTCCGCCGCCAAAACTACCACCACCTCCTCTAAAACCGCTACCGCCCGACCAACCCGAAGAACGCGATCCACTAAAACGCGAAGAATTATGAGATAATATCATATATGCGAGAAATGGATGGCGCATGGCGAAGCGAAAGAAAACAAACATGAAGAATAAAGTTACTATTAATTGTATAGTTGACGGGCCATTGTTTATGGCTTGAGCCTCAATAGATTTTCCACCAAGAACATCAAGTATAGCCTGGGCACCATCAATTACTCCTTGCTCGATTTTGCCCTCACGGAAGTCAGGAAGTATTATATTATGGATTATTTTACTGGCCGCTGCGTCAGTAAGCAATTCCTCCAGCCCGTAACCAACTTCGATCCGTACCTTATGTTCAACCGGAGCTATTATAAGCAGAACACCATTATCCTTTCCTTTCTGCCCGATCTGCCATTTACGGCCCAACTGGTAGCCATAATCGCTTATTTCATAACCGCCAAGCGATGCTAGAGTTACAATCACTAGCTGATTGGAAGTACCGCGCTCATAATCTTCAAGCTTCTGGCTTAACCCCGCAATAACAGACGGGCTTAATATATGTGCCTCATCTATAACCCTTCCGCTAAGTTCTGGAAAATGAATTGCCGCAAAAACAGGTGTAGCAATTACCAGCAATATAATCAGTGGTAATAAAGCGCGCTTTACAGCTTTAAACATTTTTAGAATTTAACTGCTGGCGGATTAGAAGCGCCTTCTGTCGCTACAAATGATTGCTTAGGTTTTGCGCCATGTATCATAGCCCAGATACTGCCCGGAAAAGTACGCACTTTAGTATTATATTCCTGTATTGTTTCTATATAATCCCTTCGTGAAATCGCTATACGGTTTTCGGTACCTTCAAGCTGCGACTGCAAAGCAATGAAATTATTATTAGCCTTAAGGTCAGGGTATTTTTCCACTGAAACAAGCAAACGCGAAAGTGCATAACTTAATTTTCCCTGTGCCAGTTCAAAATTCTTAACTGCTTCAGGGTCACTTAAATTTTCAGCATTCAAAGTAACTTTTGTAGCATTTGAACGTGCATTAATAACATCGGTCAAAGTTTTTTGTTCAAAGCTTGCAGAGCCTTTAACAGTTTCGACAAGATTTGGTATAAGGTCCATGCGCCTTTGGTAATTATTTTCTACCTGTGCCCAAGAAGCATTTACTTTCTCTTCCAAGGCAGGAATTGTATTTATTCCACTTACAATAAACAAGGCTATAAGACCAAGTCCTACCCATATCCAGATACGGCTATTCATATTTTCCCCATTATTTTAAAATTAAGTGTAAAATTATTAATCTGCAATGCAGTTCATATCCAGCTTTTTTTGAGGAAGCTTATCATTGTCATTATCCCCATGGATGATTTCTTGCTTGTTAAAATAATTTGGAAACAGGGCAACATGGGAACCACGTATTGTAATGCCAAACTCCCTTAGTTTATGCAAGGAACGTGAAAAAGTTTCCAATTCCATTCCCAACCGTGACGCTATAAGCGTTTTACTGTAGGGGAGCTCAAAACCGCGAGGATCGAAATCATGTATTATACATAACTCGTGCAGGTAACATGCTATAAGTTCTGAGGCAGTCATGGTAGAATTGCGCTCAATTTCCATAGAGGTTTTTTGTAGCCTGTGGGAAATTTTAGCAAATAATTTAAAGATCAGGTGATTAAAATTCTTAAGATTATTGCGTAACCAATCCATGGGTATTTCTAAAATAATACTATCTTCCACTGCGCGGGCATTCACTTTATAAACTGGCTCAGCGTCAGCTATTTCTGCAAGTGATAAAGGATCCCCCGCAACCAGAATATCTGATGTTATTTCATGGCCATCTATAGTTTCACGGAATATCTGCATAGTTCCACTATATACAATATGAAAAAATTTCATTTCATCCCCTTGCAGAAATAATAAATTACCGCGAGGCAGATTATGTATCCTTGATATTTGTGATAATGCGAATTTTTCCTGCACGGACATTTCCGAAAACAGGGATATATTATTTATGACATCAGCACTGCAAACTTTAGCCATTTTATATTCTTTCGCGCAAAAATTTAAAATCAGGCGAACAATATCAATAATTTCAATAGTTTATTTTTGTGCATTATAGCTGAATTCAAATGACAATCAATTGATTTTTGATAGCTACGGCTTACTAACAACCGCTGCCGCCAGCATTAAGTGCTGACACCATTGAACTAGCGCCTACGAGAAGGGCGGTTCCTACAATATGAAGAAGTGCAAAATTCCAGGATATTTTATTTAAAAGCGCCAAAATACCCATAATAATGACGGATAATGTTATTATTCCATGACCTGCATTGCCATCAATCCAGCTAGCCGCAGTGCAAAGCATATTCCCAACATTAGTATCTTGTTGGGCAAGGCTTAGTTCAGGAAATATCAGGGTGAGGATAACTGTAATAATCAAGGCAGATGGCAGGTGCATTATAGAACTTTCGAATAACCGATTAAAATAGTACACTACCTTTGCGAGCTATTAGAATAAAGTTAAATTTTTATGACAGGCCATATTTTCTTACACAGCAATATTTTCTTCACAATATATTGATTGATAACAATAATTATATTTTAATGCCAAAAAGATCAGAGAGTTTACCAAAAAATTCTATGCAGTTATTATGAATTTCCATATTTCTTAAGCCATCTGGCAGTAATTTTTCAGGGTAATATCTTTCAACCAGTTTTTCTAATTCATAGAGCATTTTTTCACCCGCAATTACTCCGGTAGTTTCTTTAAGGGTTGATAATGAGCTTTGCGTAAGGGTTACACGCAGGCGAAGACAGGCAGGACCGCCGCCATTACGCATGCTTTGTCGCAGGTCGAGATAAGTTATTTCATCAATGGGATTACCTCGAAATGCCCTTATATTTTCCATAAGCGCTGCGGCTTTGCCTCCAAACAATGTTTTTAGCTCAATAGGTGCAATTACAGCCATTTTTCCATCAGGCTTAGTAACTATCTGGCTATTAAAAAAATAGCTATGCACCGCTTCTTCAACACTTAAATCAGAATCACTTATAATTATTGCCTGTAATTGCTCCTGCGGATGGAGAGCTTTATATGCACTCTCTATCCGTTCAATATCCTGCCTTCCATTAACATAAGCCCGCTCATGAACCAGTAATAAATTTTCATTACTTACAGCTATTACATCGTTATGAAACACGCCCTTACTTATGACATCCGGATTCTGCTCTATGAATAAAAGCTGGTTTTCTGGAATCCCGTGGTGAATAGCAATTGCTTGCGATGCTTTAAAATTCTGCCTTTTCCCATAAACAAATACATGCAGCCCTTTATCAATATGACTTGGCGCAAGCAACATATGGTTGGCAGCGCCTTCGTCCAAGAAACCTTTTTCTGCATCTAATGGTTTATGCACTTCCACTTCTGGAACATGGGAAAATATCTGCCTCATTATATTATAGGTATTTTGCGCTTCTATACGTCTATGCGGATTTGTATACAGATTAGCAACGGTCAAATGAAGCTTATTATCGCTACTGTCCCATGCCGGTGTGATGGTGGCTGCATTTGCCGCCCACATAAATGAAGAGGATGAAACCTGCTCAAGCAGATTAAGGGGAGCATTTTCGACATTATAGCCCATTGCATTAAGCGCTTTAAGATTTGGGCGCAGTTGTGGCGGTAAAATAGCAGTAGCAATCCTCAGAGAGAGCAAATAGCGTGCAAGCGCGATGGCTTGCAAAGCTGCCTGTTTTGGGCTAGACTCGCTGCCGCGGTTCGAGCTGGAAGCGACATTATCGCCCGAAAGCCCACCATAATGATGGGTAGTTCCCGGCAAGCCGATAAAAATAACTTCACTGGCGCTAATATTTTTTGCAAGGTTCACAATAAATGCCTCTAAAGACTATATATAACTATGATTTTTCGCAAATGTCGAATACAGATATTTTCCGAGATAAGTTTTTTTCTAAAACATTGAATCTTGCCGATCTCAGAATTATTCATGACCATGTGCAGAAAAGCAGTATTGCAATTGCAGGAAAAAACATCCCAGCCGCCATATTCTTAAAAGGCACTTATAGTGGAAAGATAAAACCTTTTGTTATACTCGCCCAACTGCACGGAAATGAGCCTGCTGGTCTTGCAGGAATTGCCCTTGCTATCGCACTTTCACAGGCCGGCCTTTTAAAACAAGACGTAATAGGTATAATTGGAAACCCCCTTGCAGCTAAGCAATATTTCGAAGCTCTTGATAAAAATACCGGTACAAGGCAGGAAACACGTGATGCTTTCCGTTGCGGGCTTGGGGAAAATGGTGAATTGCTGCCTGACGGTAACCGCATACCGGTAGATTTCATGACACGGGATGATAATTCACATCACATTCAAAGGTCACGGGAATTATTTATACTTGGACAAAATATATGTGGAATACTAGACATACATTCGGCACGCGGCAACATGATGTGCATAACTGATCATAAAAATGACAATGATTTAAAACATAGCCCCATCCGCTCTATACTTACCGAACTGGCGGAAGCAATTTCTGCGAATTCCACTAAAACTGTAACTGTGCAAACGTTAAAAACCATCTTGCAACCGCTTGCGAATATTACCTTCCAGGTTGGTATAGAAGCAGGCAGGCACGAAGACCCAAAAGCACCACATATTGCCGCAGCTTTCACGCTTGCCTCTTTATACAATCAGGGAATTACCGAAATATGGCCTTTTGATAAAAATGATAGCGGTATCTTTACACGCTATAGCGTTCAGCCGCGTATAACCTATGATGATTTATTGCGTAAAGGGGAGCTTCTTGCAGGTGACCAGATATATATGGCGCGGGAAATTAGCGAGGGAAAGATTGAAGAGTACCAATATGATGAAATGGAATCTATCAAAGCCGGGCAAGTAGTGGCGATAGCTAAACCATCGAATACAGTTTTTCGCGCTCCGTCTGATTTTTCAGGAATATTTTTCAGCAAATCCGGTATACTTTATGATAAAGACCCGGCTGTTGGGCCATGGCCACTTGCAGTTTCTAAGGCAGGTGAAGTAAAATTCTGTTATCCATGCATTGTTTCAGATATGAAGATTAATTTTTCCTGACATATATACTTGCTACGTCATCATGGAATACTTCATCCCATTTGTCATGGTAATATCCCTTGGTATAATTTAAAGCAAATGGCCTGTCGTTTCTTAAAATTATCATATTTATTTTATATGAATCCAATATTTTCTCCCAGCCATCTTCCAAAGAGTAAATGCTTATGAAATCCTGCAGAATCTTTTCTTCGTAAACACTCCCTGCGCGCCCATCAACAAAAACCGGGAATTCACCTTTACTTTCATAAATTATCCTTCCGCCCATATCGTAATCATTAAATACGCGTTTTCCCTGATAATTCTTTATTAAGTAACTTATAGCAGGAAGGACAGCTTTTTCACGCCTTTCCATATAATGCTCTTCGCCTAAAACCGGCAGCATAAAATAACCTATAGTCATAATTGCAAATATTGCTGCCATAATTTTCGGTGAAGAATTCTTATTATTAAGCCATGCTGCAAGTTTATGTGTATTTATATCATCTTTGTTATCAGGAGGCAGGCAGCCAGCCAGGTATGGCGCACCGAGAATAGCCAGCAGCCCCATATTTCGTACAGAAATCATCATCGCAAATAGCCACGAAACCACTAATATTTTATCTGCCAGGAAAGTATTTTTACCGCGCAGGTTGCTGAATATTATAAAAGCTGCAAACCATATTGAAGCACCGATAACATTTCCAAATACAAAGGGGTTCCATTCATTGATATATTTAGTAATAACGCTATTCTTTACGCTAATAATGAAGGTTACCAGGCTGATCCCATAGGGATTTATAAGAACACTAAGCAAGCATACAATGCCGACTATAAATAACTTTATGAGCCATGATTTATTCTTGAAATAAATTGCTTCAAGGCCATATGCACCGATTATAAATAGCCCAGCTATGAAACTGGCATGAATATTAACCCATAACAGCATTATAAAGGGTAATAAATAAAGACAGCGGCAATTATTATCCAGACGGGTTTTGCTTAAAATATGGTTGAAAGCAAGTGCGAAGAAAAGACCTATCAATTGCGGCCTGCCTGTTGCAAATTCCAGCAGGCAGTAAATGGTGATAAAGCCAATTGCAATAAGGGCGTTAATTCCTATTTCAGGTCGTGAACCAAGGCTTTTAAGCAATAAAGCAACCAGCAGCGCCGGACATGATGCTGCAAATATAAAAAGCCCTTCTACGCCAAACTTCTCATGCACTAAGCTTAATATTATGTCCCACAACCATGAGTGGTTATACCACTGTTGTTCGCTTCCAGAAAAGGACCAAGTATCATGGTGCGGTAAGTTGTCCAAAGAGCGTATCAGATCACCTGCTGCGATATGCCAGCCCATATCGTTATCTTGCAATATCGGTGGGGCAACAATATAGATAATAATAAAGCTAACCAGGAACGCTAACAATATCAATGGCGCCGGCAAAAATTTCCTGATCTTTTCCATTTCAATTACAATCCGGCTATGAGGAGTTAATCTTTCTTAGTATAAATGCTTATTATCTTATCGTGATATACCTGCTGCCAATAATCATGATAAGAACCGCGCTCATAAGCTTTGGAAAAATTTGAATAATTAGCAACCATTATTACATCTATATTATAAGGCTCTATAATCTGCTGCCAGTCCTTGTCCAGATTGAAAAAGCCAAGAAAATCCGTAAGCAGCTTTTCACTATAAGCTGTTCCTGCTCTCCCATCTATAAATACAGGAAGTTTTCCCTTGCTTTCATAGATAATCTTACCGCCCAGATCATAATCGTTTAATATGCGCTTTCCTGAATAGTTCTGCCTTATAAAATCAATAGCTGGAACCGGCGACTCTTCCACTTTATATTTATAATGCTCAGACCCTAAAAAGGGCAGCAGTATATAAGATATAGGAATTGCAAGTATAATTACTGCCATAATAGCAGGTGAAAATTTTATGTTATTTATCCATGCAGCCAGCTTCTTTGTATTCTTATCTTGCTGGTTATCGGCAGGAAGGTTGCTAGCAAGGTAAGGTGCGCCCAGAATTGCCATGAACCCCATATTCCTTATGGAAAAGAAAGTTGCAACCAGCCACATTATAGCAAGTATCTTATCGGCTATTGTTGCATTGCTGCCTTTAAAATTGCTAAGGCAGATAAAAGCAAGTATCCACGCAGAAGCGCCAAGGATATTGCCAAACACAAATGGCTGCCACTCCATTATGTATTTGGCTATTACACTATTTGTAGTACGCAACACCGCATCTATTACATGTATACCATAAGGATTTACAAGCAATGCCAAGACACATACCGCGCTTACTGCCAACAACCTGGCAAGCCATTTATATTGCCTGTAATAAATAGACTCCAGGCCAAATGCGCCTAAAATTATAAATGATACAAAAAAACTGCCATGGATATTTACCCATAACACAATAAGCAAAGGCAGGATAAATAGCAATTTCACACTTTTTTTGCTGGCAATAGATGGGCGGTTTATATGTAGTATATGGTGGAATGCAAGTGCAAAAAACATCCCCACTATCTGTGGCCGGGCATTCGCAAATTCCAACATACAATAAGTCGTAATCATACCCATAAAGATAAGTGCGTTATTGCCAATTGCATAACGCTTACGCAGACTGGCAAGAAGAAGCGTAACGGCTAATGATGGGCAGAGAATTGCGAATATAAACAAACCTTCTATTCCGGTTTTGTCATTTATAAAGCTGAGTACCACATCCCAAAGCCATGAAAGATTATACCATACCTGATCTCCACCGGTAAAAGACCAGGGGTCAAATTTAGGGAGGGAGCCCTGCGTGCGGATAAGATCACCAGCAGCAATATGCCAGCCAATATCATTATCCTGCAAAATAGGCGAACCAACAGCATATATAGTTGCAAAGCTCAGCAAAAATGCCAGAAGCATCATAGGTGTTGGCAAATATTTCTTTATCTTATTCATAATGTTCAAAATTTATTGGTTATTGGAAATCGGCGGTCCTTGCCAAAAAGCATCGGCGAAATTTTAACGCCTGGGCAAGCTTGGCTGCGCTTATATTCAGAAAGCCGGACAAGTCGTATAATCTTTTCTACAATTACATTATCATATGCAGATGAAGCAATCTCTTCAGCGCTCATTCGTCCTTCTATATGTTTTTTGAGTATCTCATCAAGAATATCATAAGGCGGCAGATTATCATCATCGCGCTGGCCGGGCTTTAATTCAGCCGACGGAGCCTTTTTTATACTATTTTCAGGGATGGCAGCAGATATAGTATTGCGCCAGTTAGCAAGCTTATATACTTGCGTTTTATAAATATCTTTAAGTACATTATAAGCGCCGCAAGAATCGCCATAGAGAGTTGAATAGCCAACTGCAATTTCTGATTTATTACCAGTAGATAACAGCAGGCTTCCGTAATTATTGGAAAGCCCCATCAAGATAACTGCGCGCAACCGGGCCTGTAAATTTCCGCCAATCTCTGCATTTTCCATCCAATCGGTTTTCCCAAATTCAGGAGTAAGCAATTTTTCGAATGTTTCCATGCCTGTGCTTATGGGAATAATTTTAGTTTTAATTCCAAGCAATCTCGCGCTTTCTTTTGCATCGTCTATGCTGCCTTTAGAACTATATGGCGATGGCATAAGTACGCCCAGCACATTATCCGCACCCAGCGCGTCTACCGCCAGTGCAGCAGTAAGAGCCGAATCTATCCCGCCTGATAAACCAAGCAGCACTTTAGAAAATCCATTTTTTTTCACATAATCGGCAAGGCCAAGCTGCATTGCGCCCCAGATTTCGTTTTCGCTCCCAGAGACATTGGTAGTGGCAGCAGATGCCCAACCAATCTTTTCTTTGAAGCGCTCAAACCTGGAAATGATTTTGCCCTTAGCGTCCACTACAAATGAACCACCATCAAATACCAGTTCATCCTGACCGCCAATAAGGTTTGCATAATATAGCCGGGCATTTATTATAGCTGCCGCATCTTTAGCAAGCTGGATCCTGCGCTCATATTTACCGATTTCAAAAGGCGAGGCATTAATTACAAAAACCGCCTCTAATTTCTGATTTTTTATTTTTCCTATATGGTCTTTATCCCATAAATCCTCACATACCAGCACCGCAATTTTATGACCGCGCCAGTTTATGCCGATTGTTCCCTCACCTGGAGAAAATAAGCGTTTTTCATCAAACACTCCATAATTAGGCAATATAGTTTTAGGCTGGATGTGTAGTATTTCTCCGCCATCTGCCAGGATTGCGGCATTGTGAATTTTATTTCCTGTTTCCCAGACAGAACCTAGTATTATCGCTGCCCCGGAAGCAGTTTTTTTTGCAATCTTCTGTACCGCATCCATTGATTTTTGGCGGAAATCCGGCATCAGGATCAAATCCTGCGGGGAATAACCTGTTACACATAATTCCGGGAAAATCACCAGCTCAGCGCCGCCTTTAACCGCTTCTTCCCATGCGTTTATTATCTTCGTGCTGTTACCTGCAATATCGCCAACGGTAAAATTTATTTGCCCAATTGCTACTTGTGGAAAATCAGCCATGTTACTTAGCTAGCAGTTTTTCCAGCTCCGGCAAAACATCCTGCCACTGGGCAACCAGTCCGTAATCTGCTATTTCAAAAATAGGTGAATTCTCATCTTTATTTATGGCAACTATTACCTTGCTGTCTTTCATACCAGCAAGATGCTGTATAGCGCCGGATATACCGATTGCTATATAAAGATCAGGAGCAACCACTTTACCTGTCTGCCCAACCTGGTAATCATTAGGAACATAGCCAGCATCCACTGCAGCGCGTGAAGCACCGATCCCCGCACCCAGAATATCAGCAAGCTTTTCCAGATTTTTGAAATTCTCGGCAGAACCTAAACCGCGTCCGCCGGAAACAACAATACGCGCCGAAGTAAGCTCGGGGCGTTCGGATTTATTTGCTTTCAGTTCCACAAAACTTGAAAGTTCTCCGGCAGGAAAAGCTGCAAGGTTTTCAATTGCTGCATTTCCGCCATCGGGCGCCGGGGCGAAAGCAGTCTGGCGCAGGGTTATTATTTTTATAGCGTCATCGCTCTGCACAGTCTCTAATGCATTCCCTGCATATATCGGGCGAACGAAACTATCAGGTGAAATTATTTTTATAATTTCTGAAACTTGCGACATATCAAGTAATGCAGCCAGGCGAGGCATAATATCCTTACCAGTTGTTGTAGCAGTTGCAATTATGTGCGAATAGTTTTTAGCAACCGAAGCCATAAGCGGCGCCATGTTTTCTGCCAGAGGATATGCGTAATGCGGAGCATCAGAATATAATATTTTTTTAACGCCTGCGATTTTTGCGGCTTCCTTGCTTACAGAAGAGGCATTAGAACCAGCAACCATAATATGTATTTCACCACCTAGTTCAGAAGCAGCACTAACCGCATGGCGTGTTGCTGGATGTAGTGACTGATTGTTATGCTCGGCGAGTATAAGGATGCTCATATTACCTTCGCCTCATTTTTCAGTTTATCAACCAGCTCAGCAGCATTTGCAACCTTACCGCCACCAACGCGTTTCTTTGGCTCTTCATATTTAAGGTGCTTGATGCGTGGGGTTATATCTATACCAAGCTCCGCAACTGTAATTTTAGTAAGCGGCTTTGTGCGCGCTTTCATTATATTGGGAAGAGTTGCATAACGTGGCTCATTCAGGCGCAGATCGGTGCTTATAACAGCTGGAAGCGCAAGTTTAACCGTCATAAGTCCGCCATCAATTTCACGTATTACAACAGCAGAATTATTTTCTATAGTGACTTTAGAGGCAAATGTCCCCTGCCCCCAACCCAGCAAACCGGCTAGCATTTGCCCTGTCTGGTTGGCGTCATCATCAATTGCCTGCTTTCCGATTATTACAAGTTGCGGTTTTTCCTGTTCAACCAGTTTGGCAAGGATTTTTGCCGCACCAAGAGGCTGTATCTCACTATCGCTAGCAACTAAAATTGCCCGGTCAGCGCCCATCGCGATAGCCGAACGCAAAACTTCCTGCGCGGCATCAACACCCATTGAAACTGCTATAACTTCGCTGGCTATTCCTTTTTCCTTGAGTCTTACCGCTTCTTCAACAGCGATTTCGTCAAACGGGTTCATCGACATTTTAACGCCCGCAGTCTCCACCCCCGAACCATCGGCACGGACACGGATACGCACGTTATAATCCACAACTCGCTTTACGGGGACTAATATCTTCATTCTAATATACTAACAGCAAGTTTTTAATAATTAATTAACGCAAAGCCTTTGTGAAATAGGCTATAGCCTTATCTAGCCCCCTATCAAGGGAAATTTTAGGCTGCCACCCTAACAATTGCCCCGCCAGACTTATATCTGGCTGCCTTTGCATAGGATCGTCCTGCGGTAATGGTTTATAGGCCAAAGGGGACTTGCTGCCGGTTTTTTCAAGTATCTTCTCGGCTATCTCCTCAATAGTGAATTCATCGGGATTGCCAAGGTTTACAGGCCCTGTAATACCTTCTTTGCTTTCCATCATTGCTATAATACCGGCCACCATATCGTCAATATAGCAAAAGGATCTGGTTTGTGAACCATCACCATAAATAGTAACAGGTTCCCCCGCCAGCGCCTGGCAGATAAAATTGGAGATCACCCGACCATCATCTTTACGCATTTGCGGGCCATATGTATTAAAAATACGCACTATCTTAATATTAGTTTTATACTGGCGATGATAATCGAAACATAAAGTTTCGGCAGCGCGTTTTCCTTCGTCATAACAGGCACGCGGCCCTATTGTATTCACATTACCAAGATAGGTTTCTGGTTGCGGATGGACCTGCGGGTTTCCATATACTTCGCTAGTGGAGGTTTGCAATATCTTAGCATTATGTGCTTTCGCAAGATCAAGCAGGTTTTTCATACCAAGTATATTTACCATCATGGTACGGACCGGGTCGGGCTGGTAATGTGCCGGGGATGCTGGACAGGCAAGGTTGTATATTTCATCAAAGTAAGCGCCATTGGCAGCTTCAAAGGTAAAAGGTATGGTTATGTCATGCTCTATAAGCGAGAATCTTCCACTTTCTTTTAGAGGCTCTATATTTTCCCGTTTTCCAGTGAAAAAATTATCAAGCGCAACTACGTTATCGCCGCGAGCAATAAGTGTAGAGCATAAATGCGAGCCAATAAACCCCGCGCCACCAGCAATTAAAATGTTTTTCATGCTGTTTTTATATAAAGAAAACCAGAATATTCAAGAGAATCCTTAAGTATATTAAGAATTACTCCGTTATTCGAACTTTACTAGCTTTCTTAGCAATGCCATTGAGAATGTTTTTTAAAGTATCACCGTCAGGTGCAAAGAAGTATTTGTCAGGAGTTGATGCACAAGCTGTCATTGTAGCCAAACCTTCCGGGTCCTTCTCGGCAAAATTAATAGTAAATACAGTAACACCAGATTTTTTCAGATTAGTACATTGCTCAAGGAATTCAGGATAATTATTGCAAACCCCTGGCGGTGGAGCCGCAGGTACAGGCGCTCCATACTGCATTGGATCATCTGTATAAAGAGCCGGGTACTTATTATACCATTCAATCCCACCCCAGCAAGGCAATGCTTGATGCATTATCTCACCGTCAGTTATGAAAACCAGATATTTCACTTTACTTAATTGCGCTCCATCATCACGATAGGTGGCAGGACCAGGAACTCCCGTATTTCGCTCAGCAAGGCAATATTTGGGCTTCCCATCAATTCCACATAATTTCGTAGGTGGATAAAAGCCATTCCACACACCGGTTATCATGTTAAAGCCGGCTTCCAATCCCCAATGGCTATAAGTTTCGCCATATACATCAATAGCGTCAACATATGTTTGCACTTCTGCTTTATTTGAACTCAAGCCATGAGCATGGTCAATTGGACCCGAGTGGCCAATCAAGCCCATGCGGAGGTTTGGATTTTGCGGTTGATCCTCGGGAAACAAACTGTCCACCATGCTGGTTACCGCTTCTTTTTCTGCCTGGAAACGAGTTTTACCACTACCATCAGGCATCATCGCTTCTGTAGAACCTGATTCATCAACAACAATAACCACATCGAAATCCGGAATATTCTTGTTAGGTATCTTAGCCGCGGTCCTTGCCGAAATATTAAGGCTTCCCTTGCCTATAGTGGTTATATAATTGGTATTTATATTCTGGTTATTGCCTACTATTATTACACCGCTTGATTTATCAAAATTATAAGATGGGTTTTCCCTTGTAACTCCTAAATATTTAGTAGGGAAATTAAGGTTATAATAGCGCTTAGCTGTAGATTCGCGTATGGCTTTCTCCTCGGTGTTTGTAGTATCTTTATCTATTATATTTGCTGCAGCAAGCGTTGCTATATCGGAAGCCTGCTGTTCTTTCATCTGGATAAGCTGCGCCCTGCCAAAATCAATACCAGCGCCAGAAATTGCAAAGATTATGAGGACAAAAACGCCCGTCATAATGAAAACACCGCCTTCATTAGAACGGCATAAGGCCGCAATTGATCTCAAATGATTTTTCATGATCTACCATAAGTTAATTTAATCTAACCATATTAGCATTGATTAGTTAACAAACTTTAAACTTATGGCATTACTCAGTTATTCGCACTTTGTTGGCTTTTTTAACAATGCCCGATAGAATATTTCTCAAGGTATTTCCATCAGGAGCGTAAAAATACTTGTCTTCGGAGGAAGCACAAGCCTTCATCGGATCTACGTCACCTTTATCTTCCTGAGCAAAGTTTATGGTATAGAGTGTGGCTTTAGCATCATTTTTGATTTTATCGCATTGCTCATAGAATTTACGGTAATTACGGCAAGTATCGCCGGGGGCAGCTACGTCATCAGCCATAATAGCAGGGTATTGTATTCGCATATTCCCAACCCCATCTTCGTCGCAAGGAGCAGCCTGACGCATAATAAAACCATCAGTAATGAATACAACGTATTTTACCTTACTTAATTTTTCGCCATCATCGCGTGCGGTAACGGCTGGAGGAACTCCCACATTACGTTCAGCAGCACATTCATTTGTTGGAGAATGCAAAATGCAATGCTGCGGCGGAGTAAAGCTGCTCCAGTTCCCAGAAATCATATTAAAACCTGCTTCCAACCCATAATGGCTATAGGTAAAAGGATAATAATCCAATGGAGGTATATAGCTCTTGGCTTGAACCTTATCAGAAGTAAGACCATAAGCATTATTTATGGCTCCAGAATGCGCCACAACCCCCATACGCAGGTTAGGATTCACTGGCTGGTTATCCGGAAACAGGCTTTCAATCATGTCATTAATAGCTGCTTTTTCCGTTTCCAGCCTACTTATACCTGTAACTGGCATCGGCTCGTTGGTAGAACCAGATACGTCCACCACCATAACAACATCAAAATCAGGCATATTTTTATTCGGTATCTTAACCGCAGTCCTGGATGCTACATCGAGACTATCCCTACCTATAGTATTTATATAGTTAGTCTTCACATTCTGACTGCTGCTTACCACTATGGTTCCATTTGCCTTATTAAAATTATAGGTTGGGTCTTCACGTGTAACACCCAAATATTTAACAGGGAAATTAAGGTTATAATAGCGCTGGGCTGTTGCCTCACGTATCGTGTTTTCATCCGGATTAACCGTATCCTTATCAAGGACGTTAGCCGCCGCAAGCGTTGCAATGTCAGAAGCCTGCTGCTCTTTCATCTGCACTAGCTGCGCCCTTCCAAAGTCTATACCCGCGCCGGCAATTGCAAAAATGATTAGTATGAAAACCCCGGTCATGATCAGCACATTTCCGGTGTTGGAATACAATAAAGATATGAGTTTTTTCATAGGTTTTTTCATATAAATATTATGGATTAAAGTTAGGCGGCAAATCAAGCAAGTTGCCTTGGCGCGGCATTGCAAAGTTCCTAGAAACCATGGTGGTTTGCGCCAGAGACGGCGCACCGAACCGGGTAAGTATATCACTGACTATTGGACGGTAATTATAGAATACTTCAACAACAATAAAATTTTCGCCTTGCTGCATAGTGGCAAGTGTTGTCTGTATATCGGCATTAAATGTTGCAACAGTATCACGTACTCCTGGATTTACTGCGCCTGGGGCCAAACCGTTTACAATGCTGAAAGTATCGCCATTGGAAAGGCTGCCGCCTCCAGCCACCTGCCATTTAATAACCTTATCATTAGGAGCAGCGGCAGCTGTCTTTACAACCGAAGTAACGATGGCATTTATATCGGCATTGCTGTCATATGGTTCCATCATCTTGGTAATTTGATCAAAGGCATTACTCCGGATATTATCTTCGCTAACTTCATTTCCCGGCGAAACTGTTGGGTATTGCGCGGGAAGATATTGCACTATGATATTTGAAAGTGCGTAGGTAGTCCTCTCAACTTTTTGCAAGATAATAATGTAACGCGTAAGTTCAACAACCCCAAAAATCAAGGCTAGAAGCAAAGGTGCTACGAAAGCAAACTCAACCAATGCCAGGCCACCCTGGTTAGAAATTAGTGACCTGATTGAAAATCGCTTCTGCATTATTCATTCCTGATTATAGTTGATTCACTTATCATGACCACTCCATTATGGGCTGGACCGCCAAAGAACTGGCTCATAAACGGCATTTGTATACTCCAAGGATATGAGATGCGGACCTCAATAACATCGCCAACACCTGCAACATTTGTAGAACCGGTATTAATTCCACCAGAAGGCGTATAATTTCCATCGCCATCCACATCTTCATAAATTTTACAATCCTCCTTTGGAGTTTCGCTGCTTGGATGTTCGGGATCATTAAGGCATATATCAGGAGCTTTGGAAGTTTCACCTGCACTTAAATTGGCTATCTGCACCTGCGTACGATCTCCATTTATAAGAGCTGAGGATTTTTCCTTAACTACACATTTTATATAATCAATCTGCCGTTCTTTTGTGGTTTTAGATGTATCTGTTGGGCATGAGCTATCCGATATTTTCTGGATGGAAGATATGCGGGAAACATCAACTGCTATACGCTCAACAGTAATTTTATGGTACATATATAGCCCAAATTCCATCATCCCGAACATTATCAGGAAAAATACCGGCGCAACTACAGCAAATTCGATGATGGTAGCACCATCATTGCTGCGAAAAAGTCCTGAAAAAACCGGGCGTTTTATGTATTTCATTTTTAATAACTTAATATATGTTGCGAGAAATTTAAGTTGATAATAGCATATTCGACCATTATTTGCCTAAATAAACTATAATATAAATTACGTTAAAATGTAATAGATATTTTAACTAATACGCAGGATTATTAATGATTATCGTGCTTTCCCCATCAAAAACCCTTGATTATACAACAAAGATAAGAGTTGATAATTCTACGATACCAGAATTTTTAAAGGAATCTGCCCAACTCATAAAATGCCTGCAGCAAAAGAAACCATCTGAAATATCAGAATTAATGGGGATAAGCAGCAAGCTTTCCGAGCTTAATTGCCAGCGCTATAAGGATTTTCATACGCCTTTTACCTTGGAAAATTCAAGGCCCGCCATATTAGCTTTTAAGGGCGACGTATATGAAGCAATTGATATTGAAAAATATAATAAAAATGACTTTGAATTCGCCCAGGAGCATTTGCGGATATTATCTGGCCTATATGGGCTGCTTAAGCCGCTTGACCTAATACAACCATACCGCCTGGAAATGGGAATAGCCCTGAAAAATCCAAAGGGAAAGGATTTATATGAATTTTGGGGTGATAAAATCACAAAAGCCATCAATATTTCAATGGAAATCCAAAAATCCAAGCTTCTGGTAAACCTGGCATCACAGGAATATTTTAAAGCGGTAAATGAGAAAAAATTAAATGGTAAACTGCTGAATATCATATTCAAAGAAAAACAGGGCGGAGAATACAAGATAATTGGCCTTTTTGCTAAAAAGGCACGTGGCTCAATGGCCGATTTTATAATCAGGAACAGAATTGAAAATATGCATGGATTGTACGAATTCCGCGGCAATGGTTACAGTTTCAACAAAAAACTATCAGATGAATTTAATTATGTTTTCACCCGCAGCAAACCTTAGTGGATATTAAGCTCACCCTTGCAGTAAACAAACTTGGCAGGAGTAATAATTTCTGTACTGGCAACCGTTACTGAATGCAGCTTGCCATCAATCTTTTTCTCCCAGAAATTAAGAAATTTATTTAGAACAGGGTATCTAGGAGCAATGTCTAAGTCCTGCCATAGGAAGGTTTGCAGCAACATTGGGTAGTCAGGCAGGTGATATAGAATTTCAGCGGTTGTAAGCCGGTAATCTTTAAGCATCATATTAAAGTCAGACATATCATCCCTCCTGGATTAATTATAGGCGCCTGATTTAACTATAGCAAATTTACCAAGTATTTTCAGCAATTTAAGATGATATCAGGCCATTTAAATTTCTGGCATTTTTGCAAAAAACTGATATAATATTTTCCCTGAAATAAATTATTTACATTCCCAGCAAATAGAATACATAAAGCAAGCCCTTGTGCTTTGGGCCGTTAGCTCAGTTGGTAGAGCGGTTGACTCTTAATCAATAGGTCACTGGTTCGACCCCAGTACGGCCCACCACCCTTCGCCCTTACGGGCTTCAGGTGGCTGGCGCCCGCCAGACAACCGAAATCGTTAGGCCGAAGGAGTGCCCCTCGAAGCTCACATAGTGAGCGTAGTGGGACTATAAATCATTACACCAATATATCGGTGTGGGATTTTTTTATGGCGTCGGCCTTTATTTTTTCTTCGATCTCACGCTTCATCTGCTCCATAAGCTTTTGTTTTTCATCGGCTGGCATGCTATCGAATTCCTCTTTGCTTATGCCATGCTGCTTAAGCCATGCATACTGCATACGCTCGCCGGGAGTCATTTTCATATAATCCCTGAATTCCTGTACCGCGTCATATTTGCTTTCAGCAATGCTGGCAACTGTATCTGCCGCCGGGGGCTGGTAAGAATTATCCGCGCCTAAGGCATTTTGGAAAAAATTGGTAGGAATATCCTGCCCGTTTGTTTTATCTTTTAGAGCGCTTAATGCATAAGCCGTCGAATAGCCTGTTATCTGCATAATATCCCCTTTTCAAATTTACATACCGTATAATGACTTATGTAATATTTATGCAATTATTATACCATTGCAGATAAATAGCTAAATTGATACTGGGGTTGGTGCCGCCTAGGTGACTCGAACACCCGACCCCCGCATTACGAATGCGGTGCTCTACCAACTGAGCTAAGGCGGCATATACAAGCAGACCCGACTAATTAACGGCAAAAACTCATAATTGCAATAAATTCATTGGATGCGGTAAAATCAGGAAACCACGCAACATTTAGTTTCCAACCACTCGCGTTCTTTTCCATCAAGCAGCGGCGAAAGCTCACTCTTCACCCATTCATGGTAACTATTAAGCCATTTCTTCTCTGCATCAGTGAGAATTGAAGAATCAATAAGATTTATATCTATCGGGGCACAGGTTATAGTTTCAAAACCAAAAAACTGACGTCCGGTTTCACCAACTGATTTTTCCACTACCGCAACTAAATTCTCAATGCGGATTCCATATCCACCCGATTTATAATAGCCCGGCTCGTTTGATATAACCATGCCCGGCGCAATCGGCTCGCCTCCAGCCCTTTTGCTTATGCCCTGGGGTCCTTCGTGCACACCAAGGAAACAACCAACACCGTGCCCTGTGCCATGGTCGTAATCCAAGCCTTTCTGCCATAAATATTGCCGCGCAAGCACATCTAGCTGCGAACCGCATGTCCCTTGCGGGAACTGTGCGGTTGCCAACGCGATATGCCCTTTGAGCACGCTGGTAAAACGATCCTTATGCTCAGAAGTCGGCGTACCGATTGCCACTGTACGGGTTATGTCGGTAGTTCCATCATAATACTGGCCGCCGGAATCAAGCAGGAATAGCTCGCCTTGCTGCAAGTTTCGGTTACTCTCCCTGCTAGCGCGGTAATGTACAATCGCCCCATGCTCACCACTTCCGGCTATAGTGTCAAAGCTTGGTTCAACGAATAGATCATTTTGCTTACGGAATAATAGTAGTTTATCTACCACATCAATTTCGCTTACGGTTTTTTGTGAATCCAGCCAGCAAAGCAGCTTCACAACTGCCACCCCGTCACGGATATGAGCTTTTTTCATTCCTGAGATTTCCGTACTATTCTTCATTGCTTTAGGAAGCATGCATGGATCTTTGGCATCAAGAATTTTTATGTTTGCCTCATTGAATAACCCAGTTATGTAAACAGGTGTTGCCTGCAGGTCGCACAGCATTGTTTTTTGCGAAAATATACGTAGTTCAGCTTGCAAATTGTCAGCAGCACAGATTTTTACATCATCCCCCATATGCACTCTCACATCATTATCTAAACGTGATGAATCTACAAATAATTGCACCTTACCGAACTTATCAAGTATAGCAAATGCAAGGCACAGCGGAGTATTTTCAACATCACGAGCGCGGATATTTAAAAGCCAGCACACGCTCTCCGGCGCTGCAATGAAAGCTGCTTCTGCGCCTGATTTTCTTATGGTATGAGAAATACGGTCACGCTTCTCCTTTGAGCTTTCACCGCTATATTTTATATCATGCGCGAATATTTTTGTTGCGGGTGCTGATGGACGACCTTCCCAAAGTCTATCAATCAGGTTATCAGTAGAAATAGTTTTGAATGCAGAAAATTTATCAAGCATCGGCTTGGTATAAAGCTTGGGGTCATAACCGATTTTAGACCCAGGTTTAAGCTGCTGTGCCAGCCAATCCTGCGGGCTTATATCTGCGCTATTTAATATCTCATATTCTTTCCCAACCTGTCCGCGTGCCTGCAAAGTATAACGGCCATCGGTAAACAACGCCGCTTTATCCATAAGCACTAAAACCATACCAGCGGAACCTGAAAAACCGGTAAGCCATTCAAGGCGGCGGTTGCTAGCAGGAGGATATTCTCCCAACCACTCATCATGCACGCTTTGCAGATAGGCATCAACGCCTTTTGCCGCCATTAACTTCCTGAGTTTTTCTATTTTTTCGCTCATCCAATAACCAATGTACACCAATCCTGATAAGTAAATTTCCTCTTTAAGCATAATCCATGTGCACGGTGCGCTGCAAGCACGTGTTTTTCCTGAGAGCAAAGCAAGCCAGAAAGTACTGCCACCCCGCCATTTGCAAGATTCAGCTTTAGATTCGGCGCGAAGGCTACCAGAGGGCGTGCCAGAATATTAGAAATGATCAGGTCATAGGGCATTGAACGCTTAACCTGCATAGAACTGTAACCATCAGAAATACCTGTCTTTATAAATTGATGCACATGGTTTATTTTGTTGTTCTCACCTGTTACCTGCACCGAAACCGGATCCAGATCAACTGCCAGAATCTCACTTTTCCATAGCTTCGCAGCAGCTATAGCAAGGATACCTGAGCCGGTTCCCATATCGAGTATTTTTGAAAATTTACGGCTTTTTGATAGCCACTCCAGCGCCTCTAGGCAGCAGCGAGTAGTACCATGCTCGCCGGAACCAAACGCCGCACCAGCATCAACCTGAATGGAAATACTGCCTGCCCTTGGAGATTCTTTTACATGCGCGCCATGAACAAAAAAGCGGCCTATGGAAAGCGGCGGAAAATCCTGGGCAACCTGCGAAAGCCAGTCAGACTGCATTAATTGCTCAAGTTTTATTTCAGGTTTTTCTATATTATGCAGAGAAGAAATCACCAACAAACGACGATTTATTTCCTGCTCGTCAGGCTTTTCTGAAAATATCAACTCAAATGTCCAAATAGAATTTTCTTCATCGGTTTCAAAATTAGCAACAGAGGTTGAGATATCAGAAAAAGCCTCTTCTGCAGTCCCAACCGCGCTGGCTGGCAGAACAAATAAAACCTGCCAATATATAGCGCTCTGGGCGAAGGGATTTTTTTCAAACATTTTTTTCATTTAACAAGCTCCAGCCATTCATCTTCGCTAAGGACTGTTACATTCAGTTCACGTGCTTTTTTAAGTTTTGATCCAGCATCATCGCCGGCAATTACATAATTAGTTTGCGCTGAAACACTACTAGCCACTTTCGCCCCCATATTTTCAGCACGCTCTTTAGCTTCGGCACGTGTCATTTTGGTAAGAGCTCCGGTAAACACAACAGTTTTTCCAGAAACCGGGGAATTGCTGCTGGCAATTTTTGTATCCTTAATGCTAAGCCTAGCAATAAGTTTTTCCACTATTTCTACATTGTGGCTTTCAGAAAAAAAATCTGTAAGAGAATCAGCAACTATATCACCAATACCATGAATATTATTCACCGCTTCACGTTTTGTGGTATCACTTGCTAGCTGCTTCATTTCGAAAAACCAGTTTTCTGCACTCGAATATTCGCGCGCCAATAGTTTCGCGGTTACTTCTCCTACATGGCGTATTCCCAGCGCATAGATAAATTTTTCTAGAGTCACGTCACGAGATTTTTCAATAGCTGCAATCAGGTTTTTTAGGGATTTTTTGCCCCAGCCTTCGCGCGCGCTTATGATGTCAGCCTTATTTGCAAGGTCAAAAATATCGTTTACATTTTTTATCAGTCCGTCATTCCAAAATGCCTGGATCTGCTTCTCACCAAGCCCTTCAATGTCCAATGCCCCACGCGACACAAAATGACGGATACGCTCAACCAATTGCGCTTCACACATCAGTCCGCCAGTGCAACGCCTAGCTACCTCTCCTTCTTCACGAACTGCGTGGCTTCCACAGATCGGGCAAACCTCCGGGAATTTATACTCAGTAGAATTTGCCGGGCGCTTGCCAACATCAACCGAAACCACTTGCGGAATTACATCCCCTGCCCTCTGGATCACGATAGTATCACCCACGCGTATGTCCTTGCGCTTTATTTCATCCTCGTTATGCAAGGTGGCGTTGCTGACCACTACTCCGCCAACTGTTACAGGCTTTAAACGTGCGACAGGGGTAAGCGTACCTATGCGCCCCACCTGAATATCGATAGCTTCTATCTGCGTTACGGCCTGTTCTGCAGGAAATTTATGGGCAATTGCCCAGCGTGGCGCACGGGCTACTTCACCGAGACGTTTTTGGTAGTCAAGACGGTCAACTTTATAGACAAGCCCATCTATATCAAAATTGAAATTAGCGCGTTCTTTATGCACTTCTTCATAAAAAGCAATGATGTCATTTAAGCTGTGAAGTGTATAAATAAAATTTTGACGCCAATTCCCAAAAAAACGCGCAATAGTTCTAAAACCTAAATGGCCTAATGCTTTTATATATTCCTTGTGAGTATCACCAAGCTTTTCACTAGTTTCACCCCAGCTATATATGAAATAATCAAGCTTCCTGCTTGCGGTAATGCTTGCATCCTTTTGCCGCAAGCTGCCAGCTGCGGCATTGCGCGGATTAGCGAACTTATCATCTTCTGGAAGCGTGGAGTTTAAGGAGGCAAAGTTTTCATGGGTCATATATATTTCGCCACGCACTTCCAATATTTTTGGGAAATTGCCATGCAATTGCGGTGGCAAAATAGTGGCAAGATTATCGGTTATATTTTCCCCGATCTCGCCATCACCGCGAGTAAGCCCTTGTATGAATTTTCCATTTTCATAACGCGCCGAAAATGACAAACCATCTATTTTTAGCTCACCAACTAATATTATTTCTTCCTGTTCGGATAGTCCTAAAAAGCGCCTTATTCTCTCTAAAAACTCTTCTATATCCTCCCTTGTAAACGCATTAGCAAGTGACAACATAGGTATGCTGTGCCGGACCTTAGCAAATTTTTCCAAGGGCGGAGCGCCGACTTTCTGTGTAGGGCTATCAGGAGTTTGTAACTCAGGGAATGTTTTTTCCAGCTCTTCTAATTCGCGCCGTAGAGTATCATACTGAGCATCGCTTATTATAGGTTTATCCTGCTGGTAATATAATGCGTCATGACTGCGTATTTCATCAGCAAGCTGCTGCCATTTTTTCTTTATATCTAAATTCACGCAGCATGCTCCAGCAGTTTCTGTGCGGCTTTGCGGGCTTCAGAAGTTATGACCTCACCAGCAAGCATCCTTGCCAGCTCTTCTTCGCGCTGCTCTCCAACCAGTTCAGTTACCTGTGTAATAATTTTCTTATTTTTTTCCTGTTTCTTAATGAGAAGATGCTGGCTGCCGCGCGCAGCAACCTGTGGTAAATGGGTAACTACCAGAACCTGTGAGTTCTTACCCAAAGCGGCAAGCCGCTTGCCTATAGCATCAGCTACCGCACCCCCGGTTCCGGTGTCAATTTCATCAAAAATAATTGTAGAAATATTATTACCGGAAAGAGCAACTTTCATAGCAAGCATAAAGCGTGAAAGTTCCCCGCCAGATGCAATTTTACTGAGCGATGAATATGCTATATCCTTTGCTCCTTTGGTAACATTGGTTGCACATTCAAATTGCACATAATCGATCCCACTTGCCCCCCAATTAGCTTCAGGCAATCTGTCGATATGAACCCGGAAACGGGTTCCCTCCATTTTAAGTGGTGCGAGCTCTTTTTCAATCGCTGCTTCAAGTTTTGCTCCAGCTTTTGCACGCTGTTCTGATAAGGTGCTGGCCTTTGAATAGAAATCTTCCTTAGCTTCTTTCTCTGCGGCTTTCAGGGCTTTTAATTTATTTTCCTGCGAATCTATAATTGATAGTTTTTCATCAACCTGGTCACGCAATACCGCAAGCTCATCAACAGGTAAATTATATTTACGCCCTGCAGCTTTTAATGCAAACAACCGTTCTTCTATTTCTTCGAGTTTAGTTGGGTTGAACTGTGAATCCTGCCCAATTTTTTCCAGCGCGTATTGCACCTCTTCCGCTTCAATAGCAGCTTTTTCCAGACCTTCAATAATGGGTGCAAAAGCCTGCGAAATTGTAGAAATGCTGGATCGTGTAAGTGTGCGCTGGCAATTACGCAATGCCGCAAGTACACCCTTCCCATGGTTAAGCTCTGCTATCGCTTCATTCAGAACAGAAAACATTTTCTCACTCTGCATCATAGAGGTACGGGAAGTAGTCAGCGCTTCTTCCTCGCCAAGCTGAGGATTCAAAATTTTAAGTTCGCCGCGCATATGACGCAGATAATCCTGCTCACGCAGGGCACGCTCCACTTCCGCCATCATTTCAGATATGGCATTTTTACTTAAATTCCATTTCTGGTAACTGGCAGCAACTATTTTTTGCATATCACCGAGCTTGGCATAATCAGTAAGCATAGAGCGGTGCAAAACTGTATCCTGCAAGCTTTTCTGGTCATGCTGCCCATGAAGTTCCACAAGAGTTTCGGCTATTTTTTTTAGTGCAGCAACAGTTACAACCTGATCGTTCACCAGAGCACGGCTTTTGCCATCAGCACTTATGCTACGGCGTATTATAAGTGTATCCGCCTGCTCTATATCCAGCTCAGCGAGTATCTGTTTGGCCGCTACATTATTGTATATATCAAATTCAGCAGATACCGAACCTTGGGCTTCACCACTTCGTATAAGACCTATGTCAGCTCGCGCTCCAAGCACTAAGCCAAGCGAATCCAGAAGAATGGATTTACCCGCCCCCGTTTCACCGGAAAGCACACATAGCCCTTCTTTAAGTGTAATATCACAACTTTCTATAAGTATTATATTACGGATGGAAAGCTGTATAAGCATAACTAAGTTCTGCTCCTACGGTATTATACGTTCCCACCAGGAAGTAGGCTTTACAGAATTTTCAAGCCCTGGCTTTTCTGCCTGCTGCTCAGAAGTTTTTTGCTGCTGCGCTGTTTTAAGTTCTACAGGCTTGGCTTCCAGTTGCGCGACGTTAGCTGTTTTTTTTGTTTTTTGCGTGCCAACCCCAGTCATAAGCTTATAGCTATCGCGGTACCATACGTTATTAGGGAAATTATGTCCAAGAACTGCTGCATATCGGTACGCTTCCTCTGTAATACCAAGCTTCAGATATGCCTCTACAAGACGGTGCAACGCTTCAGGTACATGGCTGGTGGTTTGATAGTTTTCCACAACATAGCGGAAACGATTAACTGCAGCTATAGTATCATCATGGCGCAGGTAATAACGCCCAACCTGCATTTCCTTGCCAGCCAGATGGTCAAGCGTCAGGTCAACCTTGATTTTAGCATCACGCGCATAATCTGAATCAGGGAAGCGGCGTACTACTTCGCGCAGAGCAGTTAAAGCCTGCTCAGTTATTTTCTGGTCACGCCCCACATCGGAGATTTGCTCATAATAGCAAAGCCCGATCAGGTAATATGCGTAGGGAGTGGATTCGCTGTTGGGCGATAATTTTACAAAGCGCTCAAGTGTGGCGATAGCCGAATCATAATCCTCAATATTATAGCTGGCATAAGCAGACATTACCTGCGCGTTGTTGGCTAGGGGGGAGTATGGGTGCTGGCGCTCGACTTCTTCAAACCCTTTAATGGATTCCTTGTAATCCCTTTCATCCATTTTATTGCGGGCGTCATTATATAGCTTCTCAGCGCTCTCAAGAGGCTTCTGCGTGGCATCATCATCCTTGCTTGAACAAGAGGCAAGAAATGCGACAACTGGAATCAATAATAAAATTTTAAAATTCTGCATATCCCGGTTTTATATCAGGCAAATATGCACTCACACAAGATAAAATTCATTTAGGGGAATATTTTAAGCGTATGCCCTATTTGCAGCACGCGCAGCAGGAATCATAGGGGCAACGGCATCTTCACTTTCAATTATATAAGCAGAATCATCGGCAAATAATGCACGCAGCAACATGTTATTTATAGCATGGCCCGGACGGGTAACAGTTACGATGCCATCTATACGGGCACCAGCCAGGAACAAATCACCAACGCAATCAAGGGCTTTATGGCGCACGAATTCGTCGGAATAACGCAATCCTTCCTGATTAAGGATAGAATCCTTACCAACTACAACCGCATTATCCAAAGAACCGCCAAGAGCCAGCCCCATAGAACGGAGTGCAATAACTTCATGTTCGAATCCAAAGGTACGGGCGCGGCTTACACTTTGCTTAAATGTAGCATCACGGAAATCATACTCAGCCCTTTGCCTGCCTATAAGTGTATGGTTAAAATCAATCTCTATATTAAGAAGCATGCCACTATCGCCTTCCTTATTAGGAGAAATACGCGCATGGTTGTCGCCGTCATGGATTTCGACGTCCTTAAGGATACGAAGTATCCGGCGCGGAGCAGCCAAATTAGTTATGCCGGCACATTCCAGCATAAACACAAAAGGTTCTGAACTTCCATCCATAATAGGAACCTCAGGGCCATCCAGTTCAATTAAAGCATTATCTATACCAACTCCCCACAGGGCAGCCATTAAATGCTCGATAGTAGAAACGGTAACTCCGTCAGCATTACGAATAGTTGTGCCAAGATTGGTTTCACATACAGCGTCAAAACGAGCTGGAACCAAAGACTTCGTACCTGTTATATCAATACGCTTAAAAACAATACCGCTTCCAACAGCGGCTGGAAGTATATTCATTACAACCTGCTTACCGCTATGAAGCCCAACACCTTGGCAGGAAACTTTGTTGCTTACCGTGGTCTGGCGGGATATTACCTGTTTATTTATCACTATATTTTCCTATTATATTTAAGCATTACATTAGTTAGTCTTAAACTACGATTTAACGTAATGGTTTTCAAATCACTGTTTGTTACGTTTTATTACATAAACGAAAAATTAACCTTTCTGCCCCAAAGCATTAAATTATCATTTATAAACAATATGTAATAAAATAAGCCTATAAAAGCTATTTTCATCTTCCGGGGCAGGAATTTTAGCCACTTAATTATATTTCAACTAAACAGGGGAAAAATATGACTACATTCCTTGCATTAATTCCTGCTATTTCGCAATTACTCGATAAAATTATCCCTAACCCCGAGGAACGGGAAAAAGCAAAAATAGAATTAATAAAAGCTGAACGCGCATCTGATATCGAAGAATTAAGAATTGCTATTAGTGCCGACCAGATGCAGGCCGACATAAACAAGGCAGAAGCCGCCAGCAATAACTTATTTATTGCAGGCTGGCGGCCATTTATCGGCTGGGTATGCGGAGTAGCATTTGCTTACCATTTTATAATACAACCTGTTTTAGCATTTGCTATTGCCAATAATGGAGGAAAAGCTGAACTCCCAACCTTCGATATGCAGAGCTTATCAACCGTTTTGATGGGCATGCTTGGGCTTGGAGGCTTACGAACAATAGAAAAAATAAAAGGAAGCTACAAAGAATAATATATTGTGATGCCTTACCTCAAGGGAATAGCTAGAATTTTCCTGGCCAAAACGATATCCATATTTGGATATTAATAGATTGTTGTAAAAAGGGTGATAAAATAATCTTAAATTTAATGCCTACTAATAAGAAGGCCTTGTGACGATGGTTAATAAATACTTCCTCACCCGCTGGGATGCTTTGAAAATCATCGCCCTGCTACTGATGTTCATTGACCATGCAGGGCATTTTTATTTTCATAATGAATTATGGCTGCGCGCCATTGGCCGCACATGCGCGCCAATATTCTTTTTTCTCTCCGGGTTTGCGCCACATTACCGTTTTAATACACGGCTTATGCTGTTTGCTATCATACTTACTATTCTTGATTGGGGAATGCAGAACCAGATAAGCACATTGAATATACTGTTTACTATTATACTAGGCCGCGCCATTCTTGGCTGGCTGGAACGCCATAATTCTAATCCTTTAAAGTTATATGAATGGGTTATCGGGTGTATAGCATTATCAACAAGCGTTTTTATTACTCAATATGGCTCATTGGGTTTTCTATTTATGCTTGCAGGCTTTATTTACAGGCATAAATTACAATACCACCAGAACACGCCATCACGGTTTTTGATAGTGGTGACGCTGATATACGCAATTGCCGTATGCCTTCTTGGTAACTATGAAATCAGCAGGTGGTTTATAGTCGGAATAGGTTTTGTATTAATTAACGCCCTTCTACGCTGGTTCGCGCGGGAACCAACAGGCCAATTGCCATGCAGTACCTATTTTGCGAAAGCACTACTTCCTCTTTCTTGGTATACAGCAGAAATCTACACGGGACATATTATAATACTGATTCTACTTACAGGGCATAAGCTTTAATCTGTATAAATTTAGAATCACCATGCAAAATCTCAATATCACAGGGTAAATGGCATTGTCTTACGCATATCACTTTCAAGTATTTCCAACTCTGAAGATAGGCGCTTCGCTTTTTCCCTAGCGCCCGGGCCAGATAATGAAGCCAGGATCTTTTTAGTATTATCTACCATAATATAAGCCGCATCCCTTTGGCGGCTATCAATAAAAAATTTTATCAGTTGAAGATCCAACCCTATTTCATTTTCAGCAGGCAATTTTTTATTATTAACGGCAGATATAGCCATTTCCGCTGATTTATTAATAACATCAGTAATATGGATATTATGTAATACTGACTTATTTTCTGCAAGCTGGCTCAATGTTTCAAGAAGCTCTGGAAATTCTGCATTATCCGCTGCTGCTGGTATCAACAGATATGACTGGCGCATATCATGTTCACCTGCGCTTTTATATTCCAATACAAGTAAAGCCTGGGGCTTAGCATCAAAACTCAGGCCCGTATCATAATCAGGAAGTGTATCTTTTACTTCTGACTGTTCCTGCTCATCGGAAGGCTTAATGTTTTTTACGTTACTTTCTGGCTTGCTTTTTGCTGTTTTTATATACTTTGGATGTTTTGCTACCTTCGGTGCGTCGTTACAACCAGAAAGGCTTGCAGCAAGACTCAAGCATATAAAAAGACGGATAAGCTTGCAGCACAATGATGTGTTCATAACTCCTCCTGGAATGATACCAGCTATAATTTAAAATAAACTATAGTATCTATGATAGTTACGCAAATAAGAATAATATTGTAATAATTGGCAATCTACTGTGATAGCCAGAAAATTATAGCTTTTTTATACTGTATCCTACATTTTGTCAGATTAACTATGGTAAGATATGCCTACTGAAAAAAACAGCTCATCCTCCCGTCAGCTTATTATTGTCTATATGGAAGACCACCCAAAGACAATAATGTTATTGCGTGCCGCGAAAAGACGGGCTGCAGAAAGACAATGCAAATGGTGTGCCGTTTTTATAGCAACGCCAGTAGAACCACAAAATATTGATGAACAAGCGAAAGAGAGAATCGCAAGGCTTAGGTCAATGGCTACGCAAATGGGCGGCGAAACAATATATTTTGAAGCCGAAACCCAAGAGAAAGGGATGGCAACAATTCTTGAAAAGGAAAAAACACGCCTTGAATTGGTAATGATAGGCGGAACACATAACAAAGTAAAGAAATCAATATTTTTAAGCAACCCTTCCTGGCTTAATATAGCACAAGTGGCAAGCCGTTATACCCAAGTTGAGATTGTGCAATTGATTGGCCAGCCATACAAAACCAGTATTAAAGAAAAATTTTATGTACATATAGTTCGAATTGAATATGCAATTTATGCTTTAGTTGCAGTTGGATTCGCATACTTATCGGCACTTATACTGCAGGCAATCCTACCTCCTGCCCTATTCCGTATAAATGACCAAAATGTAGGTTTATTATTCATGATAGCCTGCGCGTTTGTGGCTGGACGCTATGGACTTATGTCAGGACTTGTAGCATCGGTAGCAAGCTTTCTTACTGTAAATTATTATTTTACACTTCCCTACCATACACTGAAATTGGAAACTGTTACCGACCTACTTAATATGGGGTTGTTTTTATTCGCAGCTCTCCTGATTTCCTTATTTACCAGCCAGACCAGAGGCTATGCACAAAAAGCCACGCAACAGGAACGAGGCACCCAGGCATTATTTACCCTATACAGGATAGCATCGGAATCACATTCACGTGAAGAAGCGCTGTCAACATTACAAAGAAGGCTTGAGATGATGCTGGAAGTAACTGTGGCATTCTTCACGCCTTCTGTAATGTACCAATCTAATATTGAGCCGGCATTTCCTGATAACATTAAACTCGATGAGGCTGACCGCAAAGCACTTAATGAAAGCTGGAGTGAAATGAAAACTACTGGACTAGGCTCGCCATTTAATCCGGGCACTATGTGGCGCTTCGAGCCTATGATCTCATCAGTCGGAGAAGTAGGGATACTTGGTGTTAGGCCACATGGCAAAAAGCAGCTTGATGCATGGTTTTGCAGGTTACTTACTGCCATTGCTGACCAGACCGCCACTATATTACAGCATATAAGGCTGGAACGCTCTATGGAAGAAGCGCGTATGCGTGAGGAAAGGGAAAAACTCCGCTCCATGCTGCTTTCAAGTGTATCGCATGATTTTAAAACCCCACTTGCAGGAATAATTGGGGCACTAAGTGTTTTCAGGAGCCTTGGAAGCAAATTGCCTCAGGCTAAACGCGAAGAATTGATCGAAACCGCTATTGAAGAAGCATTACGCCTGGACAGTTTCATAACCAATATCCTTGATATGACGCGCCTTGAAAGTGGCAGTGTAAATTTTAGGATGGAATGGTACCACGCAGAAGGCATGGTAGAAAATGTAATCCGCAGAATGCATACACGCTGCAGCAAGCATGTTGTTATCATAAAGCCCTGCCCTGAAGATATTGAAGTATGTATGGATACTTTAATGACCGAGCAGGTTTTGCAGAATGTAATAGATAATGCCTGCAAATATACAAAACCTGGAACATCGATAGAAATAAGCTGTGAAATTGATAATCAAATAGGTTTTTTATGTAAAATACGTGATCATGGAATGGGCATACCAAGCCAGAAGCTTGGGCTTATTTTTGATAAATATACCAGGCTGGAAAAGAAAGATACGCAAGTCGCCGGAACTGGTCTTGGGCTTGCAATAGCCAAGGCGGTTATGGAAGCACAAGGCGGATGGATCTCTGCAGAAAACCATAAAGATGGAGGAGCTTTATTCACTATATGCCTACCTAAGTGGCGGCGTTCTAATGAAAAATATAATGAGGAATGAAAGGATAGAACGTATGTTATTAGAAAATAAGCATATCGTAGCAATAGATGATACGCATTCCATTCTTACGTTCCTTAGAATTTCCCTTGAAGCAATGGGGGCTACTTTTGCTGGTGCAGCAACAGCCTCCGGCGGAATGGCAATGTGCGAAAGCGAATCCCCTGACCTTGTAATACTAGACCTGGGGCTTCCAGATCATGAGGGCTTTGATATATTACCCCGAATCAAACGACTAAAGAAGAATAAATCTATGCCAGTAGTTGTGCTCACAGTACGCAAGGAGCAGGAATCAAGGGAAAAGGCAAAAGAATTAGGGGCCGATGCTTATATAACAAAGCCCTTTATAATGGATAATCTTGTTGAGGTGATTAAGGGTGCCCTACAGGTAAAGTAATCGATTCCATACGATAACCAATTCCCGGCTCTGTTATTATATAGCGTGGCTGGGTGGGAACCGGCTCTATTTTTTCACGCAGCTGGCGTACATATACGCGCAGATACTGCATATCCTCCATATGGGCATTTCCCCATACTTCTTTTAAAACCTGTTTGTGGGTAAGCATTTTCCCGCGATTGATTAGGAAGTAGCGCAGCAATTCGTATTCTTTTGGTGTCAGCATTACTTTCTGGCCGCCCATAAAAACTTCATGGCGAACCAGATCCATCCTTATATCACCATTAGCCAGTTCTGGCTCGCCTGCTTCTTGCGCGGCAGCTTTACGCAAGTTGGTATGGATACGCGCCAGCAATACATCAGGATTAAATGGTTTGGTAACATAATCGTCTGCACCCGCAGAAAGTGCATTTATGATTTCCTTATCGGTATTACGAACCGAGCATACAATAATAGGGACCTGCGACCATTGCCTTATACCATCAATAACTTCCTGCCCATCAATGTCTGGTAGCCCAAGATCAAGCAATACAAGCTCAGGTTTTACTGAAGCAACAAGCCGGATTCCCTCCTTGCCATTATCACATTCAACCATTCTATACCCGGCAGATTCCAACGATATTGCAAGGATCTTGCGAATTGATAATTCGTCTTCGATAACAAGTATTGTATTCTTCTTTTTTGCCATGGCTTTACTTTATTTAAATTTATTAATTATTCAAGCTTTACTCTAATATTTATAGGTTTTTTATATGAAATTATTAATTGTGTATGGTGGTTTTAGCTACAACAAGGCAGCATGTTAGCAATAATTATATGAAATGATATTAAAGGGGTGGCAATGCAACAAAACCTGAAAATAAAACCAAGTTATTTTGACTTTAATTATCAAGCCCTATCTTCAGATGACCATGTGGTTTGCGATTGGAAAACATTAAGGGAGCAGCTTCTATCCCAATGGAAACAATTAACACCTTACGAGATCGACAATATTGGCCCAAGCCGCAGCCGACTGGCTTATCTGGTTGAGCAAAAATACGGGGTCGATTCATTATCGGTTGAAGCTTACCTGCGTAATTTTGAACGCACTCTACCACTTTAATAATTTACTTTCCTCCCTGCTCTTGCCGCCCAGAAATGGGCGGTCTTTTTTGTGATAAAAAGACCCCATTTAAATATAAGGGGTCTGGCTAGCTAGATACTCTGGTTTGCCACGCTTTTTTCCGGTATATCCTCTGGTATATCCGTACGTCCTGGAACCTCTATAGGCGGTATCTGCTCATCTGGTTTCTGTGTAGGCTCATTTGGGAGGCTACTTATAATATTACTACCCGTCCTGTCAGGAAGATTTATAGTATCTGATGTTTGGTTCACATTATAATTAGGCATAAAACCTCCTTTAATTAAAAATTAAAATTAATCTAAAATATTCCATACCCCATCTTCATCACGACATGCCCTACCGCGCCCGGTATGTTTTTTTCCGTCAATATAAATAACCTGTGTATATTCGCGGCAATATTCACCATCTTTATTTTTATACCGTTTATGCGGAGTGAATGACCCATGATTACCGTTATGGGAATTATTCCATGATTGGGTTTTTCCAGTTTCCATAGCACGTTGCGAAATGCGGGCGTGGGTATTTCTGTCGGCATTATCAAGCGATGTACCTATGGAATTTCCTAACCATCCCCCTAGCAATCCGCCCCCTATTGTTGCAGCCACCGATCCTGCGCCCGAACCTATGGTGCTTCCCAGAACACCTCCGCCAATAACCCCTACGGCAGTTCCTACATCTGCCTTATTAATAGCACCGCCATTCATTATACCTCTGCCTGGTGAACCATCAGATTCTGTGCACCCGGAAAGCATTGCAGCTGCAATAGCAATCGCTATAAATTTTTTAGATCGCGGCATGGGGACCCTCCTTCTATATATTTATCAATATTAAAATCTAGGTTAAAATAGGATAAAGAAGCGAGCAGCAAAAATAACTGTGCTATCAAAATGTTATAAAGACTGGCAATGTAAGTTTAATATTATCCTGCGTTTATGTTTGAATAGATGTTGCATATAGTATCCTGATAAAAAATTACTTATATTTAATATGGTTAAGTGTATATTTTATCTAATGTTCAACTAATAACTAATAAGGAATAGCTTTATGAAAACAGTTGCCGGAATTTTTGATAGCGACATTACAGCAGACAGGGCCGTATCATCACTTCTTGATGAAGGTTTTACCAAGGATGATATAAGCCTTATCATGTCAGATAAAACTCGTGATAAACTTTTCTCAAGTACAGATGATGAAGCTAACCGCGTAGCTAAAGGCGGCATTCTCGGAGCAGCAGTTGGTGGTGCGCTAGGAGCTATTATTGCTGGCCTTACTACTGTAGGAGTTGTAGCAATTCCGGGCGGGGCCTTACTAGCTGTAGGGCCTATAGTAACCGCTTTATTTGGTGCAGGCGCAGGCGGAACAATTGGTGGTTTAAGCGGCGCATTAATAAGCTCTGGCTTTGCAGCCGATGATGCAAACCGTTTTGAAGATGAAATAAAGCGCGGGAAAGCAATTGTTATAGTCCACGTGGCTAATGAAAACAAAGCTATTATTGCCAAAGCCGCGCTTTCTGTATCAGGCGCAACGATTAAAGCTGCTTAGGAAGGTATTTATATGCGTAGTTTTATTCTTTGGCTTTTAGGAGTGCCTATAAGTATTATTATTCTTCTTAATATTTTTCATATAATTTAGCATTTTCGGGGGTATAAAATTTACTGAAGTTTTATACCCCTTTGCTTTCTTGCCAATCGTTTCTTGAGGTAGCAATTGCTAACCTTTTTAATACCATGAAATAGAAAGGGGGTAAATGTTATGCAAAACCAGAACAATAACCAACAAGCTAATAAAAACCAGACTCAGAACCGCGAACAGCAAAAAAGCCAGAATCGCGATAATGAGCAGAATCGCAACGAAGGAAAACGTAGCGAACAATAATTAATATACCAGAATGTGCAAACTGGCCGAATAATAATTCCAGTTTGCACATTCTGTATTCTATGGGGAAGTTTTATGCCACTCAAAAAAGGCAGCAGCAAGAAAACGGTAAGCCATAATATCAAAGAAATGGTCGATTCCTGGGAACATTCCGGCAAGATTGGCAATAGCCACCCAGAGAGCAAGAAAAAAGCAGTTAAGCAGGCAGTAGCGATTTCACTTAAAAAGGCTGGTAAATCAAAATATCAAAATGACAATAAGTCATCTAAAAAGGCATAAATAGAATTATTTTATAAAAAACTTATGCTTATAGCCAAGCTGAACTATCGCTGCTTAATATCAAAAAATTTATAAATCAGTTAACCAGGTAAGGTGCCTGGGTACATCAACAAACAAGGAGTATTTTATGAATAAGTTTTATATTGTTACGGCATCTATGCTGGCTTTTGGCCTTACCGCCCCAGCATTTGCAGAAACTGTTTCTTCTGAGAGCAGCAGCAAAACCAAAATGGAGCAAGATTCTGACGGCAGCTACAGCAAGAAAGCAACTAAATCTTCTGAAAGCACTGATTCTGCAGGTACTACCAACAAATCGGAAACCAATGTTAAGGAAAGCGTTGATGCTGATGGCAATGGCAAAAAGACCGTTACCACTGAAACATCTTCTGATCCTAAAGGGCTTATGAACAAAACAAAAACTTCTACAACTGACACTGTTAAAGTGAAGGATGGCAATGTTGAGCATCACCATAAGAAAAAGGTTGATGGCAAAACCGTAACTATAAATATTATTAAGGTTATTAGACCATTATTACGATTATTAGAGCCAGCCATAAAGCCTCCTTTTTGATTAAAATTAATTATAAACTCAATTCATGCCAGTCATTTATCTGTTCTTCCCAGGATAAATCATCACCTAGATGTTGACCTTCAAATGGCATCTGCCCAATAGATGCAAATTTATCAAATTCATCATCTAATATAGGGAATGAATTATTTGCGGCACCTTGTTTGCAAATAGGCATAGAATCTCCTTTTAATGCGACGTGCAAATATTGCTTTCATCAATTATTTTATCCATACGGCGAATAGTTCTGAGCAATTCATCCATTTTAGCAGCCTGCTCCTTAGTGCTTGGATTAAGTAACGCCCCTAATATGAAACCAACGCCAAGCGCAATAGCACTTGATTGCAGCGGGTTACTACGAATCTGTGAGGATACAGAATTTTTAACGCTATCAATCTCATCACTTGCCGAATCAATAGCTGTATCTATCAAACCACGGGCTTTGCGTGCTGCTTTGTTGGCAGTATAGCGCACATCATCCTTTACTTCTTCTATGCTATCGTTCAATTCATTATGAAAATTCTGGCCTGTTGTTTTAGGCAGGTTATCATTCTTATTTGCAGTAAACATATTATTCTCCTTTTATGGTTAACATTAAATAGGATTTGAGTGTTATCAGTATCTACAGAGTGGCAGCTATTATATGAAAAAACGATTATGCACCTCAAAGATAATCGTAAATATTATATAAATTGATATTTGGATGAAAAAAATGCCCGGGGTTTAATCCGGGCATAAACAACATAAATTATAAGGAAATATTAGGCTGCCCTATCAGAAGACGAGCACCCGCAATTTTTTTCAAATTCAGAAATTTCATTTTCTGCAGCTTCTTTAGTTTTGCCATAAGCTTCTTGGATTTTTCCAGCGAATTCCTGGCGTTTTCCCTTAGCAAGCAATTCAAAATCGGTATCACCAATTTTTGCCCATTGCTGCTTTGCTTTGCCTTTTAACTGCTCCCAGTTACCTTCAATTGTATCCTTATTCATAAATTTCTCCTTCATCATTAAGAAATAACGAAGCGGTTTATCCGCTACGCATAATTCAATTATTGGAAATTATAAATCAGGAAACGATAGCTTGCTTAATACGCTTTTATAAAAAAGTGATAAGGGGTTATATGGCTTGTTTTCCTAAGTGTTTTTCAATTTTACTCTTGAATTCATCAGGGTTATATGGCTTAGCAAGGTAATCATCCATGCCTACAGCCAAGCATCTTTCGCGATCTCCTGACAAGGCATGGGCAGTCATGCCAATTATAGGCAAGCGCTTTTTGCCAGTATTATTATTTTCTTTTTCCCATTCCCGGACAAAATGAGTAGCTTCAAAACCATCAATTCCTGGCATCTGCACATCCATAAGTATTAAATCGAAAGATAGGCTTTTAATTTTATGCAAGGCTTCCTGCCCGTTATAAGCAACGCTGTACTGATAGCCAAATTCTTCGAGCAGCGCTGTAGCGACAAGGACATTCGCCTTGTAGTCTTCGACAAGTAATATATGGGCTTTTGTATCTTCTGTCATGCTGCCATGCCTCCTAATAAAACATTTATTTTAACCATCAATTCTTCCGGCAAGAATGGCTTGGTCAAATAATCATCCATTCCGGCTTGCAGGCATTTTTCCTTATCACCAAGCATGGCAAAAGCAGTAACAGCAACTATAGGGATTTTCTTCTGCCCTTTTACATATTCCATAGCACGTATACGACGCACAGTTTCAATTCCATCAAGACCAGGCATCTGTATATCCATTAATATTAGAGAATAATTATTTTCCTGAAATTTTTTGAATGCCTCTATCCCATCATGCGCTACATCACAGGAAAATCCCAACTGTTCTAATATAGCACAGGCAACCAGTATATTGGGGGAATAATCCTCAACCAGCAAAACTGTTCTCCCGTTTGAATCAACATCATTACCTTTTATTTTATCTGCACCATTTTCCCTGCTTAGCAAATTGCTTTTGTTTTTTACACATTCAAGCGGCAGGAATATTGTAAAAATTGAACCTATGCCAATTGTACTTTGAACTTCAATTCGCCCTTTCATATGGGCAACCAGTGATTGGCTTATAGCCAGCCCTAACCCTGTTCCACCATATTTCCTTGTTGTAGAAGCATCAGCCTGGGTAAATTTATCGAATATAGTCGCAAGATTCTCTGCTTCTATTCCAATCCCACTATCACTTACTTCAATTTTAATGCCTGCTGGTGAATCTGCTGATCCTTGATATTCTGACAATATAATCCTTACATATCCTGCTTCGGTAAATTTTACCGCATTGCTTACAAGATTAGTGATAACTTGCTGCAATCTAAGAGGATCACCCATATAATAACGGTGATAAAGTTGTGATGAATCAATAAGGAGCTGCAGTTTTTTTTCCTGAGCGCGCACACCCATTATGCTTAGTACATTCATAATGGTTTGCAGCATGTCAAATTCTACATTCTCAAGCATGATAGAACCGTCTTCAAGCCTTGCAAAATCAAGAAGGTCATTAATAAGTGACAGCAAGTTGTCACCGCTAATACGTAAAGTATCAACATACTCTTTCTGGCGCTCTGTAAGTTGAGTACGGGTTAATACATGTGAAAGCCCGATAACTGCATTAAGCGGGGTCCGTATCTCGTGGCTCATATTAGCAAGGAATTCGCTTTTTGCACGATTCGCGCTTTCTGCATTCTCCTTGGCTTCCCTGAGTTCACTTATAACTTTACTTAATTCCTGCTCATTATCATAAATTTCTGCCATCATCACATTAAAAGCATCCACCAACTCCCCTATCTCATCATTACTATATTTGTGAGCTTTTATTGGCTTGCTTAAATCTTTGGAAAATGAACGTGCTGCGTCGGATAAATCAATAATTGGGCGTGAAATTATGCGCTGGAAATATAGCGAGATAGGCCATATCAATCCCAGCACTACAAATATAACACTGAATTTAACAACAGCTATTTTAAGCAGCTCTAAATGGGTTTCGCTTAGGTTATAGCTTACATAAAGGCTTCCTAATAGGCGCCCTCCATCTTCTGTATAAATTGCCCTGTATAATTCTAAATTTCCAAAATGATGGTATAATTCGTAATTTGCATGCAAAGGGCAATTAACGTCATCTTTTTTGCTAATAATAGAGCGATATGTAGCAATTGGTTTATCCTGCTCATCATAAATGCAGGCTTTCTCAATAAGAGGATCGATCCGCAATGAGGCAAGATTTTCTTTTGCTGCTTTAGGATCCATGAATTCAAGTGCGGCACGCGATTGCACGGACATACTCTCAGCAGTCATTTCCAGTCTTTTAATTGCCTGATTAGTAAGCAAATTCCATTGAAATATCATATTTATTATTGAAGAAAGCAGCAAGGCTACCGCGCAAACTGCAACAATTGTTGCAATCAACTTATGCCTAAGAGACCATAAATGGAAACGTCTGAATATTTTCAAATTACTAAATATATACTTAGTCATTATCTTGCCTTTCGAGCCAAATCAAGCAAGCGGGAACTTACCTGAAAACCCTCATGCTCAAGCCGGGACTGATCTATCCTTATTGAGATCCTCTCGCCATCTTGTGCCAACTCTATCATACCCGCACTATCTAGAGGGTCATCGGGTTTAAATACTACCAATGTATCTCTGGGCGTTGACTCCTCTATTGCCTGCGACATACGATGGCGTATAAAGAATATATTACAACCTATAATAGATTCAGGATTGTTTATTGTTTTTATGGTAAGTGTCCGCTCATCGGACATCTTATTGCTTATGTATACTAAATAAGGAATAATAGGATCTTCACCATACACGCAGACGATTGGTTTTTGCAGGTCCTGAGGGGTAAGCAAACCAGGCCAAGTAATATAATTGAAAAAACTATAAAGAAATGCGGCCTCCAGCTTATATTGGCGTTCTTCCGCTGAAGCTGTATTAGAAAAAACTATTATAATGACTGCTGCGAATATATTACAGCAAGCTTTCTTCCACCCTATTGAAATGCAGTTTTCTCCCAACATATATTTCCCTAGAATTTCCAAAGAACCTGACCTATTACGCTTCGATCAATCTCTGCCGATGGATTGGAGGGAAATTCGACATGCGGATCAATTAAATTCCTGCCAATAAGACTAATTTCAAGGCCAGGCTGGAGCATCCATGCTATTCGAGTGTCATATCTTACATAATCTTTAACTGGGGGTGATAAATGGTCAACATAATATAGCATATTATCCCAATGCACAGATTCAGAAATATTATAGTATGACTGTATAGAGAACTGATTACGCGGAGCAAGCCTTTCACCAGCCTTAAGGGTAGTTGCAGCTCCTGGCCTAACATCAAGGTTCATCTTTAAATAAGTATAGCTTCCAGCAAGGCGCCAATCTGGATTTATATTCCAGCTTGCTGAAAATTCAGCGCCATATACATGTCCAGATCCAAGGTTATTAACCATATAAGGGATGATTATATTACCATCAGACCCCGTATATGAAGCGCCTGGGATACCGATAGTTTGCAGTTTATCAAAATCATTGTAAAAAAGTGACGTATCAAACGACAATGAATGATTAAACTCTATTTTATGCCCAATCTCATACGCGATCAATTCTTCAGATTTCTGGTCAGCATTACCCATAATTCTGTATTCAGTTGGAGGAGCCCCCGGAGTTACCAGTGATAACAGGCTTACATCCTCTTCAATACTGCTTGGTGTCCTTACCGCACGCGATATAGCTCCCCATACAGTTTGGTTTTTAGTTGGGTGCCATGCAAGGCGTGTGCTGGGCTGGATTTCAATGCCAGTAAAATCATTGTATTCAAGCTTTGAGCCAAGGGTAAGGTAAAGTTCATTTGCCAGTATTGCATATTCATCCTGCACAAAAGTGCTTAAAATTTCATGAGTGTCATAGCGGTCACTAACACTCGCTGAAAATGTGCCTGCCAACTCCAGATATGATATACGTGCCCCACCGCCCCAAATAAAATTATTACGGTCATTTAACTTAATACTATGTTGAAATTGTATATCTGCCGTATTTACATGCTGGTCGAAATTGGACTCAAGCCGCGAATAATGATCAACATACGCCTGCACACTAAGATCAGAGCCTTTTTCTATCCTATGGTTCCAGCGGCCTAATAAATTACCGCCATACGAATCATCGGTGCTGCTAATAGTTTGTAAGAAAGGCGAAGTTATTACCGGAGTATTTAATTTAGCTTTCTGTTCACCGCCATAGGCATCTCCTTGCAATGTATAACTATCATTATTGTTAGTAGTTTTACCATCAAGCCTGAAGCCAGAACGCCCGCGATACCAGCCTGCCGCATCATAATATTGTGCATACGTCCGGTAATAGGAATTATCTTTTGTTTTTCCACCATGCCTTGCTTCATATATGCCATTGCCTTTAACCGTAGCTGTAGCTGATAACATATTGCCCTGCGTATCTTCAGCCGATTTTGTTATGATATTAACCACGCCATTTACAGCATTAGCCCCATACAGGCTGGCTCCTGGTCCACGTATTACTTCAATACGTTCAATATCATTAATTGAGGTACTTTGGTCCCCCCAGTACACACCAGAAAATACAGGGGTATAAATAGCACGGCCATCGATCAGCACTAACAGCTTATTATCTAGCGTACTATTGAACCCACGCGCTGATATAGCCCAATGGTCAGTATTTTGTTTTGCCACCTGCATACCCGGGACAAGGCGGAGAGCTTCAGGAATAGTATATATACCGGACCGACGCAGATCTTCTTTAGTTATAACATAAATAGCAGCCGCCGTATCATTTAAACGTTGCGAGCGTTTAGCGACAGAAGTAACTGTAAGTTCGGATATGTCCCTTGCAAGTATTTCATCAAATTCTGGATCAGGTGGCGCGGGGTCCTTCGCATAAGCAACGTTACCAATGCCGACTGCTAAAATAGCGATTGCGAATAAGGGAGCAGAGCGCATGGCAGGACCATTCTTAAGAGTGTTATGACAAAAGATATAAGCGCATATAAAAAATCTATAATGATTTATTGTTTTTAAATGATTTTCAGTAATATATTTATTATTGAGTAACTATATACTAAAGCTTTTCAACTGATATAAATTAAGTATAAATAATACAATGTTATTACCTGTAATAATTTCTGGCGGCTCCGGTGAACGCTTATGGCCAGTCTCAAGGGCATCATTTCCTAAACCATTTATTACCCTTAGTGATGGGCAGAGCCTGCTGCAAAAATCGTTTTTAAGAGCCTGCGGTTTGGATGGAGTTTCTGAAATACTTACTATAACTAACAGCGATTATTACTATAAAACCCAAATTGATTATAATAAGGTTGTACAATCTAAAATAATTACCTCCTTCATTCTTGAACCAGAAGCGCGCAATACAGCTCCCGCTATTGCAATTGCCGCTCAATACGCGGTGAATATATACGGTAACGATATAACATTACTTATATTTCCTGCCGATCAGTTGATAGAAGATCAAATGGCGTTTTGTGAAGCTATAGAGCGAGCGAAAAAACTTGCAGAAAAAAATTATTTGGTGACCTTGGGTATAATCCCAAGCCGTGCTGAAACAGGTTTTGGTTATATTGAACTTTCAGAAGCTATCAATGATGCTGACAATACATACTTAGTAAAAAAATTTACAGAAAAACCAGATATGGCTACTGCCAGCTCATACATAGCTAGCAAAAATCATTTATGGAATGCCGGAATACTATGCTTCAAACCCCAAGTTTTCCTCGATGAGCTAGAAAAACATGCCAATGATATATTTACAACCACTACGAAAATTGCAAATACGTGGGATTCAACCCTGATAGCGCACGGGCTAGTAGAATTAGATAGGGAATTATTTGCCAAAGTTCCAAATATTTCCATTGATTATGCTGTTATGGAAAAATCTTCTAATGTAGCAGTATGTACCTGTGATATGGGATGGAATGATGTAGGCTCATGGAACTCTATAAGTGACTTAATGGAGCCGGATAATGAAAGCAACCGTTTAAGCGGCGATGTTTATGCTTATGAAACTAATAATTGTCTCATACAATCCAACAAACGCTTAATAGCTGCACTAGGATTACAAAATCTCCTGGTTATTGACACACCCGATGCACTTTTGGTAGCAAACAGGGAATATGCACAAGAAATAAAGCAAATGGCAGGCAAGCTTAAGTTAGATGGGCATCCGGCTGCAAAAGAGCACAAAACTGTTTTTCGACCTTGGGGACATTATACAATAATTGAGGAGGGCGAAGGTTTTAAGATAAAACGTATAGAAGTATTGCCTCTAAAATCAATTTCCCTACAAAAACATGAGCACCGTAGTGAGCATTGGGTAGTAATATCAGGAATAGCCAAAGTACAAAATGGTGATGAATTTAGTGAACTTATGCCTTCTCAATCAACATATATAAAAGCAGGCCAGAAACACCGCCTAAGCAATGAAAATGATACTGTATTAGTATTAATAGAAATACAATGCGGGCATTATCTTGGTGAAGATGATATTGTAAGGTACGATTATGTTAATCAATCGGTCAGCATAACTTAATTAAGAAAAGGAGGAGCATTTGCCCCTCCTTATTTTATTAGCAGAACTAATTATATTTTATGCTGCTTTAGGAATTTTTTCATTCCATTCCTTATAACCACCTTCATAACACATAACGTCGGTAAACCCTTCTTCATCAAGTTTAGTTGCGGCTTTTTTTGAAGCATCGCAGGCTTCACTTGCACAATATACAATTACAGGAAGATTTTTTCCTCCTATTACATATTCCACTTCCTTTACAAAATTAGCACTTTCGTGCGGTATATTGATAGAGCCCGGAATACGGGTTTTTTCAAATGATTGAGCAGGAAGCACATTAATAATGGTTGCTCCATTATGCCTTTTGAATTCCCGGAATTGCTCATAATCGATACTTCTCATAACAACCTCCTAGAAGTGATAGTTATAGCCGATTTCAAGATTATTGGCATGCAGCTTATCACCATTTTCCCTGTTAGTGCCAAGGTAGCGGTAACCAATTCTCCATTCGCTATTAGGAGCACTGGCCGAAGTAAAAGATAGACCGGTCATCCCCTGATAGGCAAAGGCATTAGTATTATGATGAAAAGCAGAACTGAAGCTGCTATGTCCATTACGTATTTCGGCAAGTCCTAAACCACCGCCAATATAAGGGCTTACACGCCACCCTGATGGGGCGAAGCGGTCACTGCTTGCAAAATCATAATAAAAATTACCCATATAATTGAAATAGCGCCTGTCGCCAAAACCATTATCACCATCGGCCCAGTGATAGCCTACTTCTGCTTCAGCACGCATGCTGCCCATACTGCCTGGTGCAAACCTATAGCCTAGGTTAGCATTACCGCCACCACCCATATCAGCATGGTTAGGCCATGTAAGGTCACCACTGACACCAGCATACCAATTACTGTTAGATGAACTGGCTGCATAGGCAGCAACAGGAAGCATTGATGTGCTTATAATCAGACCATAAGCTGCTAGTTTAATATTTTTCATATAGTACTCCATATTAAATATTATTATTTATATAATTTTTCGTTTTCTTAATAGGCTCTACAATATCCTTATAATTATTAGCCTGATAACTATTGGCATTAGCAGGTGATGAGGATTTGAGCCCAAAAGTATAATTTTCTTCCTGCCTTATATCCTTATTGTTAAAGGTCCAGCATTCTCCAGTTTCTTTAACAAATGTGACCCACAGCAAATCCCAATGTGGGCCGTAGTCTATTATGGCTACAGCCCATGCATTCCCTTTTGGGGTACTGAGTGGGATAGGCATAGTGAGTTGAGTGAGCATAAAAAAGCAATGATGATTAATGATTGCTTCCAGGCTTGCTGGTTTTGATGCTTTTCCCATCTTCAACGCGGCCTTCATTACGAAGGTTACGGCCTTCCTGAGCTTTTTTACGTGATTCTGCAGAATCACCATGCTCATAAAGCTCTTCTTTTAAATATCCTGCGGCTTCTTTTATTTTTCCAGTAACAGTCATAAAAACCTCCATATTAAGAGATGCCTTATTGCATCTATTTTGCAGGTATATGCTGGCAACTCTAGGCTAAGTAAGCTATCGGAAATTTTTAGCTGTTTATAAAAATTGCATTAATGGAGTATTTTTATGGCTACAATTTTTCCATATAATTCAGCATTTCAGATCTTACACGCTTCCTAAGTAAATATAATGCTGTTATGTTTGGCAGTGCCATTCCCAATATTAGCAGGTCTGAAAAATCCAATACAACACCAAACTGCATAATTCCGCCTAGAAAGGTAGCAAGGCAGAATATAAGTTGGTATAAACGTATATAACGTGAGCCAAACATATAACTCCAGGCTATCTCACCATAATAGCTCCAGCCAATCGTAGTGGAATAAGCAAAGATAAAAACATTTAGCGCAAGCATAACAGGAAACCACGTTGAAACAGATGCAAATGCATGTGTTGCAATGGCTACACCATCATTAATACTGGCTCCCGCATAGGCTCCGGTTATAGTAACCATGAGGCCGGTAAGCAAGGCTATCATGGCAGCAAAAAATGGTTCAAGGAGCGCAACTATAGCTTCGCGCGCCGGCTCCTTTGTACGTGCAGTAGCATGGGCAATAGGAGCAGAACCCAAACCAGCCTCATTAGCAAAACTAGCACGTTTAAAGGCCATTGCAAGCATGGCTATAAGCCCGCCAGCTACTGCCTTACCACTTAAGGCATCCTGCATTATTAGCAATAAAGTATCGGGCAATTTTTCGATATTCGCCCCTATAATAATCATAGCACAAATAAGATATAAAATACCTTTGAGCGGAGATACTTTTTCTGCCACTCGCGCTATACGTTTAATACTGCCTACAAGAACGCAAAATACCAGCAAGGCAAATGCTAGAGCGATAGCCCAGCCATACCCGGCAAGACCGGGAAAAGTTGTTGTCATCACTTTGACCGTCTGGTTGGATTGGAACATGTTACCACCACCAAGTGCACCGCCAAGGCAGAAAATTGCGAATATCACAGCAAGTACTTTTCCTGCCCTGGGCAATCCAATATCAGATAATCCTTTTTTGATATATTGAAATGGACCACCAAAAATTTTCCCGTTTTCATCATGCTCACGGTAACACATTGAAAGCATTACTTCGGCAAATTTAGTGGCCATACCAAAAAACCCGGCTATAACTATCCAAAATACAACCCCCGGCCCTCCAACCGCAACAGCGACTGAAACACCTGCTATAGAACCAAGCCCCACAGTTGCCGCAATTGCAGAAAAAAGCGCCTGCATATGGCTTACTTCTCCGGTAGCATCATGATTGTCATATTTCCCTGAAACAATCTGCAACGCGTGACGGAATAAGCGAAAATTCACCCCCCGCAAGTAGATAGTAAAAAACACAGCTGCTACTACAAGCCATAAAACTATGAAGGGAAAACCGCCAATATTATAAAAAAGCACCGAAGACATTCCAGCCACTAATTGGGAAAATATATATTGGCAGAAATCCAGCATAAACCTATTCCTTTGATTTTATTTATTAATTATTGCTGCAACTATAGCAATTTGCTTATTAATTGCCACAAAAATGTCATATTTGCAGGCTGGATGGGTCAACCACGCTATGCTAAAATTCCTTTATGAACAGTGATATAAATTATCTTAAGCAAGAAAGCCTGCGCGCTGCCGGATATAGCTATCTGGTAGGTGACGCCGCGCTTTTTGCATCAGGAATTATGAGTGGGCGCAAGCATGAAGCATTGTCTGGCGCTGTCTATACTGCGGGCGGCCTGGTATTGGCACGCTATGGCAAAGAAAATGCCGAACGCAGGCTACATACAATGCAAGGCCGGCTTAAAGAGTATTTTGACAATGAACATATACAGATCCCAAAGGCTTCTGAATTAAATTCAATTACCCTTAAGAGTGAGGGAAGTATTATTGATCGCATTGAAGATTTTATGTATGCGTACCCTTCGCAGATTTTAAATACAATGTATGCTATAGGGGGTTTCTCTCTGATACATTCAGGAATGAAACATAGCAAAGGATGGGATTCGGCTTCGGGTGCATTAGTAGCTGCCGGGGCACTTGCAGGTATACTAATTCCCGAAAAGCAGCATTCTCCAGATCATCTATCAAAGACCTCGCTTGATAAAGTAGTTGAATGGGCACAGGAAAAACCATTACGCGTTTCTGGATATATGTACATGGCCAATAATGCCGCGCTTATTACCAGCGCATTAAAGGAACGAAAAGCTAATCCCCTGCAAAAAAGCTATATGTTCAAATTATTAACTGTTGCAAGCTATATGGTAGGGAATGGATTGCTGGCTATTTCTTCAAAAGACAGCGTGTCGTACATAGACAAAGATGGCAATTCTAAGGCCATGCAACAATTGGAAACTACAGCTGCCCGTGTGATTGCAGCACAGCCGGAAGAGATCAGAAATCAGGTAATACAGCAAACATCAGGGTTCCTGGCCGGACAGCCGGATATTAAATTATCCGCCACACAAATTGCCAGTGACCTGACCCAGCGCATCAGTGAATTATCTAGAATTCAAAATAAAAGCTGGCGGACAAACGTAATGCAGCAAAAATCCAACCAGATATCTGCCGTCATTCAATAATTACGCTTAATCATTGCAAATTTAGTTTTGCCTGATCTTTCTATAAAAAGTTGACTTGGCTATACCCAACGCTTCAGCAGCTTTAGTAATATTATTATCGTATTGCTCCAATATTTTTTGCATTGCCTCTTCCTCAATTTCTGCCATAGTTTTATGCAATCCATTGGGCTTTCTAAGTATGATATGCGGTCCAGTTGCAGGCATATCTGAATCATTATCGGTTTCATGGATTTGCTTAATTAAAGCACGGGTTATGATATTTCCCTCGCTCAATACCAACGCCCTGTGAATTAAAGCCTCCAATTCCCTCATATTGCCCGGCCAGCTATATTCAACCAGATAATTACGCGCATCCATAGCAAAGGATTTAAGGGGAAGCGCATCAAGAGCCGAAAGCTGCTGCATAAAATAATCTGCTAATGCGAGAATATCTTGCTTCCGTTCACGTAGGGGCGGCATTGCGATAGTAAGTACATTTAACCGGAAATACAGATCTTCACGGAAGCGCCCTAACCTTACCTCTTCTTTGAGATCCTGGTCAGTTGCCGAAATTACGCGCACATTTATCTTTACAGGCTTATCAGCACCCACAGGCTCTATTTCGCGTTGCTGCAGGAGGCGCAACAATTTTACCTGTGCATCAGGTGACAGCGCATGCACATCATCAAGAAAAATCGTACCACGATCCGCTTCACGGAATTTACCCCTGATTTTTAATGGTATTCCAATTCCTTTTTCCTGGCCAAATAATATATTCTCCATAGAGGATTCTGGTATAGCCCCGCAATGTATAGCAATGAAGGGCGCGCCAACACGCTTGCTTTCACCATGGATGGCACGCGCCAGCAATTCTTTACCAGTAGAAATTTCCCCAGTAATAAGCACTGGTATATCCGATGCAGCCGCCTTTCTTGCATAGCTAACCGACTGCGACAATCCCGCATCATAACCGATTAGGTCAGAAAACGACATCGCGCCTTCCCTATCGCGTTTTAAGCGCGTTAGCTCACGTGATAAATTAGACAAACGTATGGCATTCTTAAGTATAATATCAAGTTGAGCAGGATCAGGTGGCTTGACTATAAAATCACTAGCCCCTTCCTTGATCGCCGCAACTGCAGTTTCAGTATCGCTTTTTGAAGTAAGGATAATAACTGGTAAATCAGGACGGTGCTTGTGAAGGTATTTAAGAGCTTCAAATCCATTCAGTTCCGGCATTTCCAGATCAAGTAATACGGCGCTTATATCACCAAGGTTACTATCTTTTACATGTTTAAGAACCTGGTATCCATTTTCGGCTTCCAGAACGTTATAACCAAGCTTTTTTGTAAGCAGGGCCTTAAGCACCCTGCGCTGTAGCGGCTCATCTTCACCTATTAGGATTGTATTGGTCATAAGCCATTATAACACAAATCCAACAGTAGCAAAATGAGAATTTTTGTATATTTTTCTCATTTTAGAACTATTGCTTTTTGCTAAAATTTTAGCAAAATTATTAAATATCTGATAGTTATTGAAAATATTTTTCGACTCAAATTCAAGCCGTAACTGTATCATGTAATCATAGGGAGTAAATTTCTATGATTATAATAGACGAGATGGCAGGCAATAAATTGATACAGGCATTAAATAGCCTGGCTGATTTTGAAGGAAGGCACTGCATAAGAATATATCCAATAAAAGAAAATATAGATCTATATAGCCGAATAATAATTTCAAAATCACAAGAATACCTCCCTGGAACTGATTTGTATTTCTTTGACGATGGAGAAACCTACTTACTTACAAGCATGTCCTCTGTAAAAGAATGCAAAAAGGCAATGCTGGAAATAGCTGCAGCATTAAAAATATACCCCGCCGAGCACCTTGGGGAACTTTATAATCTTTCATTGCAAACCGGCGCATTGCTGATGCTTCTTGAAAAGAAATTGAAATTCAACCGCAAAGAAGAAGTACTAGCAGCCAAAAACCAGGCCCAAGAACAGGCAGCACTTTTAGCAGCGCGTAAGCGCAATAAAATATTTGATCACAATATGCGTAAAGATGCAGCACAAATCGCTACGCAACGTAAGATGCGTAGCGAACCAATACTTATGATTATCGAGGATGACCCCTTTTCCCTTCGCCTGGTGGAAAAGGTACTGCAAAAACAATATAGTTTAACTGGGCTTACTTCGGCAGAAAGCGCTCTTTCAACTTATATAGATATTGCCCCTGACCTGTTATTTCTTGATATAAACTTACCCGATGTGACAGGGCATGAGCTATTGGAAAAAATTATAGCGCTCGACCCTACGGCATATGTAGTAATTCTGTCGGGGAATGCAGATAGAAACAATGTAATGCAGGCAATGAAGCATGGGGCCGTGGGATTTGTTGCCAAACCGTTCAGCCGCGAAAAATTATTTCAATATATAGAACGCTGCCCAACCATCAGTAAGGAGAAGATTCAATGATCACGCACGCACAAACCTCCAACTTTGGTGAAATAGCCTCACTCAGGGAAGTTTTCCTGGAGGCTAAAAAATTGCGGCGTGCACGCTGCCCCGCTTATGTATTGCTGGTTGAAGATGACCCATTGACCAGACATGTGGTAGTAGGAACACTTGGAGAATCCAATGCTCTTATTACAGAAGAAAACGCGCAGAATGCTGTCACCAGCTATTTGTTACATGCACCTGATGTAGTATTTCTTGATATAGGACTGCCAGACTCTGACGGCTTTACCGTACTCGACCAAATCATGGCAATCGACCCGGATGCCTTTGTTGTAATGTTCAGTGGTCATAAAGACCTGTGCACAATAGATAAAGCTCTAAAAAACGGTGCAAAAGGCTTTGTATCCAAACCTTTCAAAAGGGAAGCATTACACAATTACATAAAGGGCAGCAGCGTTCATCATCATAAATATTGCATATAGGGAAATTCCATGCTTGAGAATATTTTTATCAACAGCACAATAACTACAAACATAATACAAGGTGAATACATACCTATTCTGGTATTTATTTCCTACGCGGTTGCATCATTAGGTGCATTTACTGGCCTCACTTTAGCCAGCCGCATGATAGGCGTTACGGCGTTACAAGAAAAACGCAAATTACATTGGGCTGGCGCCATCTCCCTGGGTAGCGGCATTTGGTCAATGCATTTTATTGGCATGCTAGCTTATGATATGAAAATGAATCATACTTATGATCCTTGGCTGACTATTTTATCTGCCATTATATCTATTGCGGTTGCCTGGTCTGCGCTTAAAATTACTCAGGCATATACACTTACTTGGAAACGCATATCAGTCAGCGCTATTTTACTTGGTCTTGGAATCGCGACAATGCATTATACTGGTATGGCGGCAATGCGTATTGATGCAGACATCCGTTATTTGCCAAATATATTCGCTTTGTCCATTGCCATTGCCATTATAGCTTCCGGAGCTGCCTTATGGATTATTTTTACATTGGCGCAGCACATAACAAGCAGGCAGGTTGCCTGGCGGACTTTAGCAGCTCTCGTTATGGGTATCGCAATATGCGGTATGCATTATACCGGCATGGAAGCTATGGTTATTTTACCATTCGCCGATTGCAGGATGGATTTTGCCCAGCATTTTCCTATATTAGGAATTTGTATAATTGCTGCCACTTCTATTATCTGCATAATAAGCCTTATGCTTGGTGTAGCTAACAGGCTTGCAGTACTGGTTGCCTGCGCTGCAATATTCTCACTACCTATTGTTACAATTGTTTACCAGGCAATTTCAGGCCTTAACAGGGATATATTATTTGCACAGAAAGAATATCAAGGGGCGCGTTATCATGAAGAATTGCTTGATCTTTTGATCAATCTGCAGACATTACGCGCGCTTACTAATATTGCCCAGAATGGCGGGATGATTGCAGAATATGAACTTGCTGAACAAAAGCAGCTTGTACGCGATTGGATAGCCAAGGTTGATGAAATAGATAAATCTATGGGTACACAGCTGGGAGTTCATGATAGCTGGAAAGGGTTGCGCCCGCAATTCCAGGATCTGTTAGAAGAACATTCTGTATATCAGCACAGCGCTGCCGAATTTGAATTCAACAAACATAGCACTATAATACGCTCACTTATGAGCTTTATGGAAGAAATCATTGATCATTCCAACCTTAATGCTGACCCGCAACTCGACAGTAACTTTCTGGCCGATATGTCACTTTACATTATTCCTGAAACTACGGAAACCATAGGTCAAATGCGCGGTCTGGCATCGGGTTACCTGGCATCCGGTAATTACTCACCATCCATTTGGACAAATGAAGAAGTGCGTAAGCTGCAATCACTTTATGACAAAATGGACGTACTTGATAAATCAATGAATAATGATCTAGCCCGCGCAAGCAAGAGCAATCCTTCTGCTGGAAAATTCGTAGCATATTATCATAATATGATAAAACAGTCGCACATGAATTTTCGTGAGAGTTATGCCAAAATGGTTTTCAACCGTGAGATACTTTGGTCTTACAGGCAGCTCCTTGATGAATCTAAAGATTTGATAAAAAAATATGACAATCTTTATGATGAGATTGCCGCTTATTTTTATCAAACGCTAGAACATCGCCAGAATTCATATGCTCTAAAAATCAATCTGGTTTTAGGCGCAAGCGTTATTGCTTTCGTAGGATTTGGGGCCTTATTTATATTCCTTTTCAATTCCCTTACTAAAACTGAGCGCGCCGAACGCGAGTCACGCCATGCAAGAAAAACTGCCGAACAAGCGGCTGCCTCTAAGAGTGATTTCCTTGCTAATATGAGCCATGAATTACGCACCCCAATGAATGGCGTGCTGGGCATGGCCCATTTACTTGCAGATACCGAACTAACTGAAGAACAGCGCCAGTATGTTTCAACTATTAATGGTTCAGGAGAAAATCTTCTGATGCTTCTTAATGACATACTTGATTTCTCTAAAATAGAAGCTGGTGCCCTAACATTAGAAAATATTGCATATCCTGTAAAAGAGGCAATAACCGGCGCTATGAACCTGCTGCGTCCACAAGCAGACAAAAAAGACATTGATTTTCAAGTTGAGTATGAAGCATGTGTGCCAGATTATATTTGGGGTGATTCTGGACGCATACGCCAAATTATTACCAACCTTGCAGGTAACGCGATTAAATTTACCGAAAGTGGTTATGTACGCTTAACTGCCCGCATGCAAGAACGGGCAAATGGCAACTATTTGCATATCAGTGTAGAAGATACCGGAATGGGTATACCTGCCGATCAGCTAGAAAAGATTTTCGATAAATTTACCCAGGCCGATGCCTCAGTTACACGCAAATTTGGCGGCACTGGCCTGGGCCTTGCAATCTCTAAACAATTGGTGGAATTAATGGGTGGATATATAGGTGTAGAAAGTGTATTGGGTAAAGGCTCTACTTTCTGGTTTGTAGTACCATGCGAAATAGCCCAGGCTACGGATATTATAGCAACCAAAGAAACTCTTTCGCAGATTCTTCCAAACCAGATCAATAAATTGCCTTTATCACAAGCCCATATACTTCTTGTAGAAGATTATCCGGTTAACCAAGTATTCGCGCAGAAGCTGATTAAAAAATTTGGCGGCCAGAATATTGATATGGCAGAAGATGGTAGTGAGGCATTACTTAAATTTCATGAAAAACAATACGATATTATTTTTATGGATTGCCAGATGCCAAAGATAGATGGATACATAGCAACACAGGAAATCCGAATGTTAGAAGCGCTTTCCAATCATCATACACCCATTGTAGCAATGACAGCCAATGCCATGATGGGAGACCGTGAAAAATGCCTTAAAGCTGGTATGGATGATTATTTGAGCAAGCCACTGCGTGCTGCACACTTAAGGAAAATATTGGAAACATGGTTCCTTTTAGATACAGAGAAAGCGATCATTACCAACTTGCCGCCAGAGGTACCCAAGGAATTATATGAAACTCCTATAGATATGGCGCAGCTTAGAATATTTACTAATGGTGATGCGGAGGAAGAGAAAGAGCTATTCACATTATTTATGGAACAGGCAAATATCATGATTGATGTATTAAACAAAAATACCGGAGAAAATGATAATGAAGCATGGAAATCCGCCGCTCACCGCTTCAAGGGCTCAGCTGGTAACTTAGGAGCTATGAAATTACATCATCTTTGCAAACGCGCTGAACTACATTTTGAAGATGTCGAACCTAAGAAACTAGAAATGTTATCAGCAATACAAGCCGAAACCATCAGGGTAGAAAGGTTCTTTCATGGATGAACCATTTTAAATTTGGTTGTGCGTGTGCGCGATTTGGTTCTAACTTTAACACCCCTGACGACCCTCCGGCGCTTATAGTGCAGATTCCCATAAAAGGCCAGCAGGGAGATTTGGTAGCAAAACTCCCTCTCGCTGCCTAAACAAACAATTTAATAATATAAATTTTATTTTGAATTTCATATGATTTTCAAAAAAGGAAGGCTATGCATTCTCACGACACGTCCCAATTCATGTACAAATCACCCTACAAGCAGCTGGCGATGATGACGCTTGTTCACATGCTCATCATGTATGTAGCGATGTTTGCAATGATTAATCGCGGGGCGTATTTCTACAATAACACCAACATGCTTTACATGGCCGTGCTGATGGCAGCACCCGTGACGTTATTCATGGTGTTTTCCATGCGCCATATGTATTCTAACAAAAAGCTAAACATCGCTATTTGCATTGCCTTTGCACTGCTTACCATCGGCTCTTATTATGCGATTCGCGGTCAAGCCGGTGTTGGTGACAAGCAATTCCTCCGCGCCATGATCCCGCACCATTCGGGTGCGATTCTCATGTGCCGGGAAGCCAATATCGCCGACCCGGAAATCCAAAGCCTATGCAAAAAAATCATCGACAGCCAACAGCGCGAGATCGACCAGATGGAAGGCATTTTGAAGCGGCTTTAAGCGTGATGCCTCTTTTTCAGTAAGCTAAATAATAAAGGCAACGCCGCCAGCTGGGTGAGAACGCAAAACACAATCACACCCTGCATAGACGTATCATACAGCAAACCGATGATGGCGCTGCCGGTAAACCAACTGATGCCGTAGCCAGCAGTGAATACGCCATATGCTGAGGCACGGCGTTCTTTTGGCACCATTCCGGCAACTGCTGCCGAAATGGTAGAATCATGAACACCGTTGCTTATGCCCCACAAAATCGAGCCGATCATTGCAGCGGTGAAGCCGCCCAGGAATACCAGCGGCACGAAAGGCAAGGTCAACACGGTTAGCGGAATCAATATGCCGATGCCGCGCTTATCAAAGAGCTTTCCGCAAATTAGCGAGCTGATGCCGCCTACGCCGAGCGCCAGAGCGTAACACACAGGAATCCATTGCACCGGCATGGCTTCCACTTTCCCTAAATGGAATGATATCAGCGAGAAATCAGGAAAGCCTGCTGCAATCAATCCAGCCGCAATAAAATAAACCCAGAAACGGCGCGGTAGCTTACCCGCCTGAATTGATACAGTGGGATGCATTTCCATTTCTTCCGGCTTAGGATAAAGAACCCGTGCTAGAATCACCAGAGCGATGGTCATTAATGCAGGAATTAACAGCATGGCAAATGCCGTTTTGTATTCCCCATTATGGGCCAGCACTACCGCTACCGCCAGCGGTCCCACAAATGCGCCGAATTTATCCAGTGCCTCATGCACACCAAACGCCCAGCCATGACCGATGACGCTACCCGCATGTGAGAGCATGACATTGCGCGGTGGGTTGCGGATGGCTTTACCGATGCGCTCAGCAATAATCAATAATGCAGCTACTTGCCAGCTGTCAGCAAGCGCAAGTAAAGGCACGGAAAGCATTTGGAATACATACCCGAAAATAGTGATAGGCCAGAACTTACCGGTTTTTTCGCTTACTCGTCCCGAAATATATCGCAGTGCATAACTCAGCAATTCTCCAAGACCCGCAACGATCCCCACCACGGTTCCACTTGCGCCCAGTTGCGCGAGATATGGACCAATAATCGCGCGTGAACCTTCATAGCACATATCGGCAAACAGACTGACAACACCAATCATCAAGACGAAGCGGAAGGCTTTGGTTTCGATTGATAGTGCCTTCATAATTTGAGGTTCCGTAATCGAAGGGAATTAGCAATCACCGACACCGAGCTTAATGCCATTGCTGCACTGGCGATCACCGGGCTTAGGAGCAATCCAAAGAACGGATAGAGAATACCCGCCGCTACCGGCACACCAAGCGCGTTGTAGATAAATGCGAAGAACAGATTTTGCCGAATGTTACGCATGGTCGCATGGCTTAAACGACGAGCGCGGACGATGCCTATCAGGTCGCCTTTCACCAGCGTTACACCTGCACTTTCCATTGCTACATCGGTACCGGTTCCCATCGCAATACCGACCTGCGCTTGCGCCAGGGCGGGCGCATCGTTTACCCCATCTCCGGCCATCGCTACTTTGCGGCCTTTCGCCTGAAGCTCACGCACGACTTCGTTTTTACGATCAGGCGAAACTTCCGCCTCAATTTCATCAATATCCAGTTGCTCAGCTACGGCCTCAGCAGTGGCTTTACTATCGCCAGTCAGCATGACGATACGCAAGCCTTCCGCCTTTAGTTGTTTCAGTGCTTCCGGCGTAGTGATTTTTATCGGGTCGGCTACGCTAATAACAGCGGCGGGCTTACCATCAATGGCGGCAAACATTGCTGTTTGTCCTTTGGCGCGTAGCTGTTCTGCACTGGTATTGAGCGCGTTGAAATCAATACCAAGCGATTGTAGCAAGGCTTTATTACCCAGCGCAACACTATGCCCGTCGATTATTCCCTTTACGCCCTGTCCGGTGATAGAGGCAAAATTCTGAACGGCGGCAAGCGTAATACCACGTTCTTCTGCACCTTTAACAATCGCAGAAGCCAGCGGGTGTTCACTGCCTTTTTCCAAGCTGGCAACCAGTTTCAGTACTTCGTTTTGCTCAAAGCCATCCATTGTAACGACTTCCATCAACTTCGGCTTGCCTTCGGTGAGTGTGCCGGTTTTATCGATAATCAGCGTATCGACCTTTTCCATGATCTCTAAAGCTTCGGCATTTTTAATAAGAACGCCTGCATGAGCACCCCGGCCAGTACCAGCGATGATCGACATGGGTGTTGCCAATCCCAGGGCGCATGGGCAGGCGATAATCAACACGGCCACGGCATTGACGATGGCGTATGCAAGTTTAGGCTCCGGCCCCCATATCCACCATGCGCCAGCGGTTAACGCTGCAGTCAGCATCACAATAGGGACGAAATAGCCGGACACGATATCGGCCATGCGCTGAATCGGTGCGCGGCTGCGCTGGGCTTTTGCCACCATATCTACAATCTGCGACAGCATGGTTTCGTCGCCTACACGCTCGGCTTTCATGGTAAAACCGCCGGTATTATTCAGCGTCGCACCAATCACTTTATCACCAGGGTTCTTTTCCACTGGCACAGATTCGCCCGTCACCATGGATTGATCGACACTGCTGTGTCCTTCTACCACTACGCCATCCACCGGTACTTTCTCGCCAGGACGGACACGCAGCAGATCGCCTTGATGCACTTGCGCTAAATGCACATCTTCTTCCTTACCATCGGGGCGAATAATGCGAGCCATTTTGGGCGCCAAATCGAGCAGCGCACGCATGGCATTTCTAGCTTGGTTGCGGGCCTTGAGCTCCAGCACCTGACCAAGGAGCACCAGTGCAGTAATCACTGAAGCTGCCTCGAAATACACTTCAAGCTCTAGTCCACCGGCGAGTTGTGCAACCTGTTCAGGAAAAAGCGTAAGTATTAGGCTGTAAATATAGGCAACGCCAGTACCCAGCGCTATCAATGTGAACATATTAAGGCTTCGATGCTTAACCGATTCAACAGCCCGCATGAAGAAAGGCCAGCCACCCCACAGCACAACAGGCGATGCAACGGCAAGTTCAATCCAATGGGTGAGCGGTGAATTCAGCCATTCATGCGGAAGATTTGGAATAAAATGAGCACCCATCACGAAAATCGCCAGCGGTAAGGCCAACAATGCTGATACCCAGAAGCGACGTGTCATATCCTGTAATTCTGGGTCAGGCCCAGCATCAAGCGATACGGTTTCCGGCTCTAACGTCATACCGCAAATTGGGCAATTCCCCGGTTGCTTCTGTCGCACCTGCGGATGCATCGGGCATGTATAAACCATATCTGCTCCAGCAGGGATATTAGGGTTTGCTGCTATCGCATGCTTATGCTGATGGTGTTTGCAATGGTCGCCATGTGAATGATTCTTATGATTATGGTGGTCGTGTTCCATGCCGCTACCTTAAATTATTGTCTTAAATATCCATAGTCCAGCTGCGTAAAGCACAGCCATTGCTGCTGCTGACACAACCATCGCTAGTGGAAACCCCAATCCCTGCTTAAGTAAAAAAGGTAGAATCAGGAAAAATGCCAGCGAGGGTAACACCAGCCAGAATAACGAATAGGATAATTCGATAATCTTGCCGGTGTCCCCAGTATCCTTATAAACCCAGATAAAGGCGAGAATCGAAGTCAGCGGCAGCGAAGCCAGAAGTGCAGCCCAAACGGTATAACGCCTCGATAGCTCCGATATGGCTGCAACGATTAACGCAGTTATCAGGGTTTTAGTAAGGAAATACATTATTTCTTATCTCCATGATGGTGATGCCCGTGCATAAACAAATGCATGAGCGGACACGATAATAACAGGAGATAAGGTAATGCGCTAACCACATGATTCCAATGGTCAGCAACCAATAGTGCGCCAAGCAACATAAGGCATGCTACCGCCGCTTTATGCCAGAGGCTATATGACCTTGGATGCTGGCAATGTTCGTGGTTATCCATAATGCCTCCTTACTGCGCTGGATGATGTTGTTTATGTTCTTCAGCACTCACCCCGGCAGGTTTTTTAGGTGCTGGAGTGGACTTCTTGCTCATTCCATCTTCCATCATTCCCTGACAGCAGCTGCATTGCATGCCTTCTTTCTTTTCTCCTTGCATCATAGGGCATTGCATGCCGCTTTTCATGCCATCCATCTTCATGCCGCCTTCCATCATCTTTTTGCAGCAAGTACATTTGTCACACATCATGCCAGATTCCATGTTGGATGTTCCGGTCTGGGCGCAGGCTGTGGTAAGGGCTAATAAGGCGATTGCGAGTAATTTTTTCATAATATTCTCCTTTGGTTGAGTTGGTGGTTAGTTCTTTTTCATGCTGGATATTGTATAGTCATCCTTGCCCGCTGGTTTTAGCGTGAAGGATACGGCATCGCCTTCCTTATAACTGGAGAGATCAACGCCGCTTTCAGCCGTGAAGAGCATGGTCATCACAGGCCAATTCAGTGCCTTAATTGGGTCATGCTTGATTTTGATGGTATGCTTCTCAGCATCCACGTTCACCACTTTGCCTGTAGCGGCAACATTACCGCCAGCAGCAGGGGCGGCTTCACCGCCTTCCAATTTTTTTGCCAGTTTGTGGTGATCCATCATTTTGGTTTCACCTGCTTTTGATGGCGTACCCACAATCAGCGTACCTTCCATGCCTAGCTTCTCATGCGGGTGGCAGTGGAATTTATAAGTACCGGGAACGGTGAAAGTGTAGGTGAACTTATCGCCCTTCTTTTCGTGCATGGGGGACATAATCATTTCATCCACTCCTTTGGGAACGCTTATAAACATCACTTCATGTGGCTCATCCTGAGCGTTTTCAAATGTCACCGTGTCACCAGGCTGAATCGTTAGCTTATCGGGTGAAAAGAAGTTCTGTTTCTTAGCATCATAATCAGTCACTTCTTTGATGGTGAATTCAGCCGCCAAAGCAGGTGTCGTAGCCAGCATAAGCGCGGTGGTGAGTAGTAGTTTTTTCATAAGATTTTCCTTCGTTAGTTAGTGGATTAAAACATTAAACGTAAGCCCAGTGAGCCAACCAGCTCGTCATTATCCTCACCGTGGCTTTTTGCGATGGAGGAGGTTTCACCGAATTTTCGGCCATAGTGGACATCCACATAAGGCGCGAATTTTCGGGTGAATTCGTAGCGCGTCTGCAAACCTATCTGCCCGTCCGTTACGCCTGCGCCAATGTCTTGTTCATGAACATCTTGCGCCGAGAGATTGACTTCGAGATAGGGCTGCATAATTAGCTTCTGGGTGAGCAGGATGTCATTTTCCTGCCGCAACCTCGCTGTCACATCACCATGCTGGCTGACAAACAGATGCGCTTCGGTTTCAAACCAGTACGGCGCAAGCCCATTAAAACCTAATGTCAGGTAGGTGGTGGATTCAGGCTTGGAATCATAACGGATACCAGCCTGTGCATCCCAGAACGTGCTGATATTGCGGCTATAGAGTACCCAGAATTCTGCACTTTCCAGCTTACTATCGGCACGCTCTCCCTCTGATTTGAGCCAGAGTTTGTTTTCATCCGTGCCGACCCAGCCATCCAAATCCCAACTTTGAATGGGGGTGCCATCGGTGTTGCTACCTGCAGCGGTTTCCAAACGGAACATGTGAAAGATACCACCACCATGTTCTTCCGCCATATCTGCATGAGCAGAGTGTTCTTGCGCCATAGCAGGCTGGGCAAACATGGTGGTGAGGCACAAAGTCACCAAGAATTGCTTAGTGTGCATGATGGCCTCCATTGCTTTTGGTTTGAGTGGCTGGCATATCCGCCGCATCGAGCTTCGCCACCACAACCTGCCGCATCATTCCGCTTGCCATGTGGTAAAGCAGGTGGCAGTGGAATGCCCATTCACCAACTTCGTCAGCCGTGAGCAATATGGAGTATGACTGCCCAGGTGGGACAATCACCGTATGCTTGTTAGGGAGTTTTGCTGCTGGCTGACCGTTTTCCAGCTGTACAAACATGCCATGCAGGTGCATCGGGTGCGCCATCATGCTTTCGTTGGTAAACTTCAGCCGCACGCGCTCACCATATTTCAAGCGAATTGGCTCAGCTTCCGAGAACTTCTTACCGTTAATCGTCCAGATATAGCGTTCCATATTGCCGCCCAAACGCACATCAATCGTGCGCTGTGGCTCACGCTGGTCTTTCTGCATCCCTGCATAGCGCAAATCTGCATACGACAAAGCTTTCTGGCCTTCAGGCGTTCCTGTTTTCGCCCAGCCGCTAATCATATCGGCGGGGGTCATTTCCATATCGGGGTCGTCCTTCATCATCTGTTCCATGTCCATATCGGCCATAGAAAGCAGTGCGCGTGGACGCTGCGTTATAATCTCGCCCTTCATACCTTCGCGAGTGGCCAGCGTGCCAAGCGCAAAGCCCGTGCGGTCTATCGGCTCGGCGGCGATAGTGTAGGCTTTATCTGACTCAGGTTTGACAATCACATCATAGGTTTCGGCTGGTGCGAAGCGGAACTCATCCACTGGTACGGGTTCTACATTTTGCCCGTCTGCCTGAACCACACTCATTTTTAAGCCTGGAATTCGAACGTCAAAGAACGACATGGCAGAGGCATTTATAAAGCGCAGGCGCACTTTCTCACCGGGTTTAAAAATACCCGTCCAGTTTTGTTCTGGCGATTTTCCGTTGGTAAGGAAGGTGTAGCCCGTCACATCTGCCAGATCAGTACGCATCATCCGCATATTTCCCCAGTCCTTGGCATCCTTCCACGCCTTGTCCCAGCCGCGCTCATCCCAATCTTTTAAGAAATCGGAGAATGTTAGCCTCGCATTGGCGTAATAGTCCGATGACATTTTTAGGTTAGCCATGATGCTGCTGGAATGCTCCTCCGAAAAATCGGAAAGCACGACGACGTAATCGCGGTCAGCCTGTATCGGGTCTTTACCCTTCGGTGAGGTGATGATCGAACCATACAGCCCATCCTGTTCCTGCCCACCTGTATGCGAGTGATACCAATAGGTTCCCGTCTGCTTGATCGGGAAGCGGTAGGTGAAAGTTTGCCCCGGTTTGATAGCCTCATAACCATTAAACCCTGTTACCCCATCCATTGCTCCGGGCAAAATCAGCCCATGCCAGTGGACGGACGTTGGCTCGTCCATTTTGTTGGTGACATGAATCACTGCCTCATCGCCCTCGGTAAAGCGAAGCGTGGGGGCTGGTATGCCACCATTGACGGTGATTTTCTCGACTGGTTTGCCTGTGATGTTCACAGGAAGTCGCTCAATCGCAAGCGAGTATTCAGATGTTTTGGCGAGTGCAGGAGTGGTTAGAAACCCCACCATCAGCAACGCCACCATCCATAAAAGATGTAGTCGCATAAATAATCCTAATTGTATGAGAATAATCGCCAGATGCGGGGCGCACCTAGGGCGTAAACACCAATAGGATTAAGCTCGGGGGGGGCGCTTCGAACGTGAAAGAAAGGCGGAATCACCGCTTTCATTGGAACCTATAATTCGGCTGTTCTCTTGTGAGGGCAAGGAAACATTCACATTTACACCACCAAAATACTTAGAAAGGCTATAGCATGCTCCACCAATACATTTGCAAACACCCTTATCACAGCACTTATCGGTTGTTTGGGATTCTTTATGTGTAGATTGCTTTGTTGTTTCTTTGTTGTGGTGGCAATCATGATTTTCACCAGCCTCTGAAGCATGTTCTATTTTGGCATCATCTTTCTGCATTGCGTAGGACATAACAGGAACGCTCGTCGTTACTACGAACGCTACCATTGTGAGAATACTAATCCATTTTTTCATGCGGTGATTATACAATCTTTTTGTAACTTTACAACATATTGGTTAAATCACCCCAATAACTAAGGCAATTCCTAGCAGATAAAGTGTAATAGCAACTATGCGTTGAATAGAGCCTATTGTGATTTTCTTTAGCCATACCGTACCCCTGAAAGCCCTCCAAAGAAGCCGCTAAGTAGCCCGCCAATCGGCAGAGAGTTTTTTCCTGGCTTCCATCGTGCAAGAAATGCAGACATCTCGGCTGTTGCAAAGAAAATCAGCAGCAACCCCGCCGCCAGTTTAACCGGTATCCCATTTAATCGTTTTTAGTGTAGTTTTATTGTAAGTTATAGTTTTATGGTTTCCTCTGGGAAAGCTCATAATTGGCGCGTCTCTTATGACCAAGACCATATATTTGGTCTGTAAAATTAATAGCAGAAGTTATGTCTTTTATTTTCATTACTAATAGATAACATGTTTTCCAGTCCTCATTCAATTTAGGTTCGCGGAAATTTTCTGACGGTCCCCGAGTTATGTTATCCATAATGATAAGGGGGAGCCCCTCCCATGCATAGAATATGCCGGAAATGGTTAACGTATTAAATGGTCATGGGGACCCGAATTGATGTAATGGTGTCATGGGTCGGTTTTCCCCGGAACATATATCCATACCCGATATATGGGGCAATGCTGGGCATGTTTGTCGGAACGCCAACGACCACAACCCGATTATGCGAGCCACCCTTACGCATGATGCGTAAAACAATCACAAGGCTGGATGTTCTTGCGCTGGAGAGTAATGCTTCAGTGATATGCAGAGAAGAAGCCAACTTACGCTTTTTGCTTACCAGGTGCTTACCGCGAAGATTTAAGGATTTGAACTGAGCTTGTAAGTTATTTAATTTTCTGGTTGCGGGGGCCAGATTTGAACTGACGACCTTTAGGTTATGAGCTGGGAATCCGTATAAATAGCCTATTGTTAAGTAACATATAATAGCAAGTATAATGTGCTAGTGTGTTAGAATATGTGTTAATATTTTCATATTTTCTAACCAAATCTGTATAAATATACCTAACACATACCACGCCAGTAAAAAAAATTGTTGTATTTGGAATTTTGATAAAGTGCTTTTACTGATGGGTTGCGATCCCGGGTACTGATACTCCGGTTACCAATAACGAAAAGAGCATAGTAGACTTAAACGTGCAGGCGATACCCGGTGATAACGTGCGCTACTGCCCGATAGTGCTGGACCTTAACGGTGACGGGATAAAATACAAAAGCTGGACGAGCACCGGCTATAATGTGCATTTTGATATTGATAATGATGGGTTTGCCGAGGGCATGGAGTGGCTGGATGCCAATGACGGCTTCCTTGCGCGCGATTTGAACGGCAACGGGAAGATAGATAACGGTGCGGAAATGTTTGGGGATAATGCAGGTACATCAGCTTATTACAAGCTGGCACAGTATAATACCAGCGTGACGGCGATCAATGCCGGCAAGGGCAATGATGTCGTCAATGCGCATATGACGGCCAATGACAATGCAATTGACAGGATATATCCCAGTAGTATCGTTGGGTGAGAATTAATTTGGAGCGCCTGAAATGAAAATCAATATTTTATGGTTAATTGCTATTACTGCAATTGCTTTTGCGCAACCTGCTTTAGCTGATAACGGCTTTATTTTAAAAGAGGGTAAAGAATATCCGGTTTGTCGTAAGCTAGTTAAAGTTGTCAATTTACCAGAAAACGTAGATACTATCAATAATAGGGTAAAAATAAAAGATATTATATTTCCAAAAAGTTCAAGTAATTTCAAGTCTATTAGATGGCAACCTATAACCCTAGCAGAGGCAAAAAAGTTAACGCCCGATAATTACTTGGATAAAGTTATGGCAGCAGATAAAGATTATGCAATTAATGTGGCTAGAGATTGGGATGGCAAAAGTGATTTTATTTTTGAAAAAACAGAGATTGACTATGACAACATTCCACCTTCTGAGACTATAATCCGTTATAGATTGCCAAGTTTAGGGAGTTGGAATTGCTTGTTTTCTATAAATACTCCAAATCCAATGCGTGATGATTTTAATCCTTCTGAAAATAGAGGTTCATACTTACGACCAGGAGAAGGATGCAGCATATTTAACTATAATGGACAAGTATACTTAACACATGTTTTAGCAAGTGAAAAATATGGATTTATGTATGTATTTAAACCGGAGTCAATTGGCCAGGATATAGATGGTACAATATGGAATGTAAATAAGAGGCAAATATGCCGTATAGATAAAACTAAGCATTAGGGAATATTTATGTTGAATTTTAGTTCAAATTTTGGCGGGCAAACTTATGCGCAATATAGATTTAATTTAGGGGGCTTAATGTTATGAACATCGGTATTTTATGGTTAATTGCTATTATTGCAATTGCTTTTGCACAGCCTGTATTTGCTGATAATGGCTATGTTTTGAAAAAAGGCAAAGATATCCCGATTTGCAATCAGTTAATCAAAATTGTCAACTTGCCAGAAAATGCAGATGCTATTGGCGAGCGTACAAAAATAAAAGATATTTTATTTTCCAAAAAATATAAGAGTTTTGCTCCTGTTAATTGGGAATCAATAACTATTGAGCAAGCAAAAAAACTTACTCCCGAAGGTTATTTGTATAAGGTTATGGATAAGCAAAGAGATAAGGCTTTAAATATTGAAAAAGATTGGGATGAAAAAGGAGATTTTGTTTTCGAGCAAACTTTAGTGGATTATGACACAAATTTGCCACCTAGAACTATGATTCGTTACCATTTGCCAACATGGGGTATGGGAAACTGTATACTCGGTCTTAGTGCAAATGAACCAAATTCTTTTGATGAATCGTTCAATCCTAAAGATGGCTCCGCTGTAATGGGAAGAAATTGCGGATTATTTAAATATGATGGGAATTTTTATATAGAAAACTCTGATTTAGGTTATATGTACATACAAAAATTAAATTCATTGCCACATTGGAGAATAGAAGGTGGTTATAACTATGCTAACCTTTATCCAGAAACAATATGTGAAATACAAAAGCACTAACCGTAGGAGATATTATGCTAAATTTCAGTACAAATTTTGGCGGGCAAACTTATGCGCAATATAGATTTAATTTAGTTACGCAATTTGAGGGATTCATAGCAACAGGTTATGTGGATTTGGTTGGACATCCTACGATAGGTTATGGATTTGATTTGACAGATGCTGCAATTTTTAATGCCGTAATGAATACTACCACTCTCAGTGCTGCTCAGAAATTAGATTTGCAAAACAATGTTATTAATCAAACATATGCTCCAGATACTACAGCTTTTCATACTGGCAGCAGTATTACACTTCATAATGCCATCATTAATAAAATGACACAATTTCATAATGCCAATAGTTCCATACCAACTGATTTAGTTCTTACAACAGCTCAAAGTGATAGTGTCTTTGCTGCACAGGTACCTACTTATGAAACTCGTGTTGATAATTGGCTTGCTGGTATACCTCAATCTGTAGAGCGCACAGTTTTAGTTTCTATGGCTTATAATGGGCTTATTAATACTGGAGTAAGCCCTACCCTAAGAAGTCTTGTAATTAGCGGTGATCGGCCTGAGGCATGGTATAATATACGCTATGCTTCTAATGGAGGAGCATCTGCTGGTGCTGGTATTGCGAACCGTCGTTATTCAGAATCAGAACATTTTAGTTTGTATAATGATCATAATTTCCTTCCATCTATAAGTGATGAAGAGGCCACTAAAGTAATTGAAATGTATACTATTCATAGAGATACAATTTTACAATATGAGTTCACATATAAACCGTCTAATTCTAACTATCCCGGCGAGCTTCCTGCAAAAGATATTTATGAAGAATTACAGCCGGCAATAATTGTATTGGAATCAGAATATGATATACCGCAATCTTTTGTTATAGAGGAAGCGCAAATAGTTGGTTTTGGCTTAAACCTTGCAAATCTAGATGGAGATGGAACATCTTATGACAGCACTAAGAATGATCAGGATCTGTTGATAGGGAATTCTGCTGATAACATTCTTAACGGTGGAGCTGGCAATGATGCTCTTGTTGGATTGGGAGGCAACGACACCCTTATTGGTGGAGATGAAGATGACATATTAACCGGCGGCGCTGGAAATGATTTTTTTATTATCAATTCCGGCGATGGAGCCGATACTATAACCGATTTGGCAGATGGCGATAAGATTATTTATAATGAAACAACCCTTTCGGGTAAGGCTACTAACTTAGAACATGGAAACTATAAGTTGCAAGGATTTGCTCTTCAGAAAAAAGGGGCTAATTTATATGTAACATCTGATGGTGCAGGCTCTGGCGTTACTATAAACGGATTCTTTTCTGAAGGCTATGATGATAGTAAAGACTATACTTATGCTGACATTACGATTCCTGCTGATGATAAGCACGATACAGATCGTGATAAAGATGGAAATGGTCCTATGGGGCCGAACGGCGGTATCCAGAATATATCGCAGGATAATCCACCTTGTCCTATAGTACTGGATTTGAACGGTGATGGGCTTAAATACATCGGATATAATTTTAACACGGGTGTAAACGCCCATTTCGATATTGATAATGATGGATTTGCCGAAGGTATGGAATGGTTGAATGCCAATGATGGATTCCTAGTCCGCGATACTAACGGAAATGGCAAAATTGACAACCAGGCCGAAATGTTTGGGGATAATGCAGGTACATCAGCTTATTATAAGCTGGCACAGTATAATACCAATGGTGACAATAAGATAGATGCCAGCGATACAGGGTTTGCAAGTTTGCGGGTGTGGCGCGATTCTAACAGTAATGGCCGTACGGATGCTGGTGAACTGATGACTCTCTCAGAAGCTGGTATAGTGAGTTTATCATTACAGCTTACCAGCTATACGAATTTTCAAGGGCATACTGTCGCTGGAACTTCCAGTTTTACCAGGACCAATGGAACTACAGGCGATGCTGCTGACGCTATTTTTGATGTGCACCAAGTTGACAGTATTTATGTGGGATCAGATGTCTCTGTCGCTCCAGCACTTGACCTAACCACTCTATTTATGCCTTTGCAACGCGGATATGGATCGCTGTTGCCGTTTCAATATGCAATGACCCAAGACCAGATTCTTAAGTCCATGGTTGCTGACCTGGCCAATCTTAATATTGGAACCCAGATGCACGAGGTTTATGATCGAGTAAATGCAATAATTCTTAAATGGGGTGGGGCAAGTAATTTAGGTTCTTCTGGTTCGGCAACAGATCAAAATGCTGCTAGGTTAGCAGTCCTACAAAAGCTTGTTGATAGGGGCACGTCAATTCTTCATGTGGATCATGATTATAGCGTTCTATTTAATAAAATCCTTGCAACTTTCCTGGCGCAGGGGCCGTTGCATAATGTATTCTCGCAATCTTATTATGATTATTCAAGTGATAAGCTGGTCTTGGGGCAGACCTATGATCAGATTTTAGTTCAGGCAAAAGCGCTTGAGCCAACTAATTCAACAGAAAAATCCGTATATTGGAATGAAGTACTGCGCGTTTTTCAATATCATGATAGTGGCTTCGACCAAGCAAAAGTTGAAGCGGCGGCTGGCTTTCCACTGTTCTTTACTTCAATTTTTGGCACATCAGGGAATGATACATTAACTGTGATACCATCCCAAAGCAAAATACAGGGATTTGCTGGTGATGATATTTTTTATGCACGCAATGACGCAAACTTTCTTTATAATATTGGAGATGGCAACGATACTATAACTACGCAGCCAACCAGCCCCTTCATTGGAACAATAAAGTTTGGCTATGGTATTACTTATAATTCACTATCTATACAAAGCACAGGTGGCAACCTTGTTATAGGTATAGGAAGCGGTTCTATAAAAATACTTGATCTCAATAATATAGCAGGGGACGCATCTCTAGTATTTGCAGATGGAACCATAAAACATTATTCAGATATAAATTTTGCGTTGTTTGCAGGATCAGGCACATCGGGAAAAGACACATTATTTGGCTCAGCCGCAAATGATACTATGCAGGGGTTTGCCGGAGATGATATTTTTTATTCCAGTGCAGGTGCAGATAATATAAATGGTGGTTTAGGCATTGATACTGTTGACTACCGTAATTCTTCTGTTGGCATAAACTTTACCGTAGCATCGGGTAATAATGCAGCAGGTGACGTTCTTACCAGCATAGAAAATGTTATTGGTACATATTATGATGATATATTTTCCAGTAGTTCTTCTAGCATTACTAAATATGATGGCCAATCTGGTGTGAATACAATTTCTTATTCAAACTCAACTGCTGGCGTAAACGCAATATTGCAAATGAGTTATTCTTCCAATCCAAATAATCCTTACGGCGATACTTTAATAAAAATCCAAAATGTTATTGGCTCAGCTTTTGACGATTTTATTACAGGCAATGATGTTAATAATACACTCTCTGGTGGCGCTGGAAATGACGTAATAGCCACTAATTGGGGAAGCAATGCTACTTTAACTGGTGGTACAGGCGCTGATGTGTTTATTGTAAAAAAATACTCAGGTGGAAGTATAATAATTACGGACTTCAGTCCTAGCACTGTTGGTGAATATATCGTTTTACCAGATTATAATAATGTTATTAACTTTGCTGCCCTGAATAAAACTCAATCTGGAAACGATACTATAATCAGTCTAGAAGATTCTCAAACTATAACTTTAAAAAATGTTCTGCTCAGTAGTCTAACAGCGGCTAATTTTAGTACCACAAATATTATAAAAGGTACTTCAGGTGATGATATTTTAATAGGAACATCGAGGTCTGAAAATATTGATGGTGGCACTGGCAATGATACTGTGAATTATTATTTATCTAATGCTGCTGTAACTGTTAATTTAAATAATTCCAGCCAGTCAGGTGGTTATGCTGCTGGAGACACTCTTTCCAATATTGAGAATGTAACTGGCTCTAGTTATGTTGATACACTCACAGCATTGTCTTCTGGCAGTGTTTTAGATGGTGGAGCTGGTAGTGATTTTCTTTACGGCGGGAACGGAAATGATACCTTAATTGGTGGTAAAGGTGCTGATACTATCAATGGTGGTGCCGGAATTGATACGGTGTCTTATGCTGGGTCCAACTCTTCTGTAGGGGTAAATCTTTCTTTAACTACAGGTCAGATAGGCGGCTACGTACCTGGCGGTTATATGGATAATAGTGGAGACCAATGGGGTGATATCATATCCAATGTTGAAAATATTATTGGCTCCTCCAACAATGATAGATTGGCTGGAAACACTGCTGTAAATAATATAGATGCTAGATCTGGTGATGATATAATAGTTGGTGATTTAGGTGCGGATATTATCAACGGTGGTGCAGGAATAGATGAAGTAACCTATATTAATTCTACGGTTGGAGTTACAGTCAATCTTTCACTTTCAACTGCACAACTGGGAAGTGGTGATGCTGCTGGCGATATTTTGTCCAACATAGAGAATTTATCAGGTTCTAACTATAGTGATACCTTGACCGCTGCATTTGGAGGAAGCGTACTCAATGGAGGATCTGGCGCTGACCATATTAATGGAGGAAATGGCATTGATACAGTTTCATATGCTAATTCCTACTATGGTGCTGTTACAATAAATCTAGCACTTACGTCTGCTCAGGTTAGTGGTGGTGATGCATCTGGAGATGTGCTTACCAATATAGAAAATATTATAGGAACATACAGCAACGATATTTTAACCGGTAATAGTGGTAACAATGTTATTATGGGTAGTGCTGGTAATGATACCATTGATGGTGGAGCTGGTATAGACACAGCATCTTATGATGACTCAGGATTTGCTGTGATTGTAAATCTTGTTTCAAATACAGTTCAGGTTCCTAGTAACGGATTTACTGAAGTTGATACACTGGCAAATATAGAAAACATACTTGGTTCAAAGTATAATGATACTTTAATTGGTAATGGTGGAGATAATACGATTGTTGGAGGTTTAGGCAATGATACATTGACTGGCGGTTCTGGGATAGATGTATTTGTTATAAATAAAGATGCCGGATCGAGTGATATAATAACCGATTTCAGCACAAGCACTGCCGGAGAATATATAAGCTTGCTTGGATTTACTAGTCCGGTTGATTTTGCTCATTTGGCTATTAGCCAGTCTGGAAGCAATACCTTAATAACCCTTGAAAACGGCCAGACTCTTACATTGCAGAATGTAACGGCTAGCAGCCTTACGGCAGCAAATTTTGGCGGTGATGCTATTAATGGCACGTCAGGTAATGACACTTTAAATGGAACGACTGGCGCAGACAGTATTTATGGTCTTGGCGGTAATGATATAATTAATGGTAGTGCCGGGCCAGACAATATTGATGGCGGCGATGGTTTTGACACCGTTTCTTATGCATCTTCCGGAGCATTGGTTACCGTCAATCTCGCAACCAATGTAAACACGGGCGGCTATGCGGCGAGTGATATTCTTACCAGCATCGAGAGCGTGATCGGCTCTTCTTACAATGATAACCTGACCGCTGCTGCTACTGGCAGCACTCTTGACGGTGGTGCGGGCAACGATACGTTGTATGGCGTCGAAGGGGATGACACTCTTATCGGCGGTGCTGGAGCTGACTATATGGATGGCGGGGCCGGTGTTGATACTGTGTCTTATGCCAGCTCTTCGGTTGTGGTTATGATTAACCTTAACAATGTGGGGCAGGACTGGGGCGCATCGAGCGACAGCCTCTATAATATCGAGAACGTTACAGGATCTATATACAACGATAACCTTACTGCTGCTAATGGCGGCAGCGTGATACGTGGCGGCGACGGCAATGACACCATCAAAGGTGCGGCAGGCAATGACACGCTTTATGGCGATAACGGCAATGATACATTCTACGCCGGTGATGGCGACGACACCATTTACGGCGGCGCCGGCGATGATGCTATATACAGCGCAGGCGGGAATAATATCCTGATCGGCGGCGTCGGGGCGGACACCATGAATGGTTTTGGCGGCACTGCGACTGGAATTTATTCCGCTTCTTCTTCTGCGGTTAATATCAACCTCACCACCAATGTTAATACCGGCGGTGACGCGCAGGGGGATAGGCTGTATGGTGTTACTAACATCACCGGCACTGATTTTGACGATACGATAATCGGTGACGGCTTCTCTAATATCCTTACTGGCGGCAAAGGCAATGATCTGCTCTCCGGTATAGGTTATGGCGGTAATACGCTAGATGGCGGAGATGGTATTGATACTGTTTCATATTCTTATGCTCCTGCTGTTTATGTTAATCTTAATATTACAACTGCCCAGGGCTGGGGTGCATCGGGCGATATAGTCCTTAATATTGAGAACCTTATCGGCTCAGCCAATGACGATAACCTGACCGCGAAGAACTCAGGCAGCACAATCAGCGCCGGGGCTGGCTGGGATACTGTCAATGGCGCTGCCGGTAATGACATACTGCATGGAGATGCGGGGAACGATACTATCTATGGCGGTAATGGTGACGATATTATTTATGGCGATGACGGCAATGACGCTATTTACGGGCAAGGCGGCAATAACATACTGATAGGCGGCGCGGGTGCTGATAATCTTAACGGGTTTACAGGTGTTTCCACAGCATCCTATGCAACATCGTCAGCGGCGGTTAGCGTTAATATAAACACCAACGCAAATACCGGCGGTGATGCCCAGGGCGATACCTTGTATGGCGTAACCAATCTTACCGGCTCTGATTTTGATGATACATTAACCGGTAACCTATACGCCAATACCATAAGCGGTGGCGCGGGTAATGATATTATCAATGGGGGTGCCGGAGCCGATACCATTGATGGCGGAGATGGAATTGATACCGTTTCCTACGCTGGTTACTATAATTATTACAACCTTGGTTTGACCGTGAACCTCAACCTTGTTGGCACTGCCCAGACGAGCTATGGCGATGCTTCTGGCGATATCCTATCAAATATCGAAAACATAACCGGCTCTACCTATAATGATACGTTTACCGCAACTGCAACAGGAGACCACGTACTGACCGGCGGCGGCGGGAATGATAATTATGTGTTCGGCTCAAGCTTTGGCCATGACACCATCAACAACCTCTCGCCCACTGCCACAGTTAAAAATGGCAAGGTTACCTTTGGTTCCGGCATCACAGGCGGGAAACTATGGTTCGAGCAGGTTGGCAATGACCTGCGCGTTGACCTGCTGGGCACTACCAACACCATCACCATCGCAGGCTGGTATGGTGCAAACGCCAGCGCCCAGGTGGCAAGCTTTAATACGTCCGATGGTTTAAAGCTCGATGGGCAGGTGGCGCAGCTGGTATCGGCAATGGC
>CAUJHR010000009.1 GCA_963205195.1 Pseudomonadota bacterium
TTTAGGAAGTAATTGAACATGAACATTCATCAAAAAAGGACGATTGATATCTCTGTCGTAGGAAATGGAAAAAAACAGAATTACTGGCCTGGATTTGTGGATGTACTCAGCAACGTGGTGCTTACACTTGTGTTCGTGCTAGTTGTATTTGTTATGGCGCTTGCATTATCCGCCAATAAAGTTGAAAAAAGGATGCAGGAAATACTGAAAGAAAAAGCAGCATCGGAAAGCCAGGTGATAAGCAAGCCAACTACACCAACAACCCAAGGTGCAACCGATATTGAACATAACGAATCTGGAGCAGCTAAGAAAAATGATACTGTAACCAGCAGCGGAAACATTGAGATAGAGAATAATGATACGACCCAGAAAAGTGGGACAAGGGCAATCGATGCACCTGTAGATTTGCAGGAATCATCAGGAAAAATAGTTCTTTATTACCCTTCTGCCGGGGTGGAGCTTAGTGAAAAGACTGCTGAAAGACTCGAAAAAATATTGCTGGCTAATAAAGACAAGCTGAATAAATATAAAATTATTTTAAATTCATATATAGGCCAGGAACAATACAGCGTAGCTAACAGGCTTGCATATTACCGGGTGTTATATGTACGCAAATTCCTGATCGATAAGGGTATAACCGATAACCAATCCATAGCCAGCAAGATATTGCAGCCTGAAAAGCAGAGTGTTGGTCATGTAGAAATTATCTTAGAAAAGAATTAGAATGTTGCCTAAATTCCTCCATATACCAGCACATGGGCTAAGCCTGCTAAAAGATATAAAAATACGCCACAGGATGGAAGGTCTGCGTCTATATTTAAGCATTATAACAACATGCACTTTCCTTATACTGGTATGGGCATCTTTCGCGCAGGTTGATAAGGTTGTAAGGGTAAGCGGCAAAATAATCCCTTCGGGGCGCGGCCAGGAAATACAACATTTGGAGGGCGGGATTGTAGCATCAATACAGACCACAGAAGGTGCAGCGGTTAAAAAGGGGGATCTGCTCCTTACTATTGATGATGTAACAGCTGGGGCCAACCTTGATGAAACAAGGGTAAAACTTAATGCCCAGCGTGCCAGAGCTGTTAGGCTTGATGCCGAGGTTAAATGGAAAGACAAGCTTGAATTTCCCGATGACCTTGTCAATACGACCTCAGCAAAAGCAGAGCAGAATTTATTTTTATCGCGCCGCGAAAAATTACGGCAGGAAATGCTTATCCATGAGAGCACCTCCAACCAGCAGGCGGCAAAGCTGAACGAAATAAAAACCAGGCGCAGTAAATTAGCAGAAGAACTTAATATTGCCCATAACCGTGCCAAGCTGGTTGAAGACATGGCAGCACGCGGCGCAGCTTCCAAGCTAGAGGTTCTGGATTCGCAGGAGAGGCAGAAACGGCTTGATACAGAATTAAACGATACAGCAACCAGCATCCCTACACTCGAAGCGGCAATAGCAGAAGAGAAAGCCCGTACCAAAGCCCTGCAGACGGATTTCATAAACAGCGCCCAAGGCGACCTTGTGACAACAGCCTCCGAAAAAGAGCGCCTTGAAAAAGTACTGCTTAGCGATTCTGACCGCTTTAAGCGTACCGAGATACGCGCTCCTATAGATGGTATAATAAATCGCATAAGCGTTAATACAATTGGCGGGGTAATAAAGCCGGGCGATAAACTTATCGAGCTTATACCATATACCAACCAGGTTTTGATTGAAGCCCGCGCCCAGCCGAAAGACCGCGGTTATTTACGCCCAGGACTTGATGCAACTGTACGGATTTCCGCCTATGATATTGGCGAGCTTGGGGTTTTAAAAAGCAAGGTTGTAGAGGTGAGCGCCGACACCATGGTTGACCAGCGCGGCGAAGCATATTACCGCGTTAATCTTCTGGTAAGCGCTATACCTGATAGCTACAGGAACCATATGATGGTACCGGGAATGACCGCAACTGCAGACATAGTTACCGGCAGCCGCACAGTAATGGGATTAATACTCTCACCTATACGTAAATTCACATACAACATCTTCAGGGATTCGATATGATAATAATAACACCTATGTTGCAAAACTTACGGAAACGTAACCCTATAGCTTACCGTGATACTGTAATAATTTTAAAAATAATGTCACCACTTGCCCTGGTTGTTTTCCTTGGGCTGTATTTCCATGAATTCGTATGGCGGGCTATAGAAGCTGACTTTGCAATTAGCGGGGCAATATTATCTACTTCAATTTATGGTACTGTTATAATATTGCAACGTTTACGCAATGCTCAGCAGGATTTTCGCATTATAGAACGCTTCGGTCAGGAAGCACACAGCGGTGTCCCAATGAAAGAACTACTTGATGAGCCTTGGATACGAGACCGCTATGTACGCCACTATCTTAAACATATTGCAGAAACAGGAGGCACTCTTAGCTCCCAGCTCGACCAGAACGCTATTGAAAGCGAGCTTCACGCATTGCAGGGCGATTATGACAGCAAGCTGGAATTTCCTCAATTCCTTGTTGGCTTCATGATAGCCATGGGTTTGCTTGGAACATTTATCGGGCTGCTTGAAACACTCACCGGTATTTCCGCGATGCTTGGTTCAATGGGTTCTGGTACAGCTAGCGCTGAGGAACAATTTAAAGGGCTGGTAAATGAACTGCGTAAGCCCCTTGCCGGTATGGGTATCGCGTTTTCAGCTTCCATGTTCGGCCTTATAGCAAGCCTTATGCTTTCCATAATGATGACGAACTTACGCCATTTCATAAGCCGCGTGGTTATGTGTGCACGCAACGTAATGCACGACCTCACCGAAATTACCCGGAAATCACATCCCAACCAGACAGGACACAGTGCAGGGGAATCAGAAAACAAAGAAACCCATAGCCGCCATAGTGACGATGCCGGGTTTGGGCTTTCGACCCGTAATAGCGGAAACATACTGCTTGCCAGCCGCATGGACCTGCTTTTGAAAAAGCTGGAAATAGTTATAAAATCCTTTGAGAATAGTATTGCCGGAACTACAAGGACAAATGAACTGCTGGGATTTGGCCCGCGCATGAAGGAAACCGCAGAGAACACGTTGGAAGAAATACGTTCTGTTGCCTCCTCAAACCTTGAGCAGCAAAGAATAATGCAGCAGATAGCAGATTCGCAGTCCCTTCTTGTAAACTCCCTTAATTCCATTACCGATAGCCAGAGACGTACCCAAACAGAATTATCCGGGGTTTTCCGTATGGTTGGCGAGAAGCTGGGCTCAATTGAACAGTCAACCATGGGCAGTGGAAGGCATTTGTCTGAAATACGCGAAGGCTTACACGGCATGGAGGCATTACAATCGCCATTTAAGTCTATGATGGCCGACATTGACCGCCAAAGCACCCTTGTTGAAGAGCTTGTAGGTGAGGAACGAAGCATAAAAGACCTTATGGTACTGGTACTTGACACCCACAGGCGCTCGCAGACAGAGGTTATAAACGCACTAAGGAATGTAGTTGAACGCGCACATTCCATAGAAAAAACCAATATCGGAGCAGGCCGCCATCTCTACGAAATTAAGGAAATATTTACCAATTTTAGTGCATTATATAGTATGATAGAAACCATGTCGTCAGGCATGAATCATCATACCATATTATTCGAAGAAATGATCGCAGAGGCACGAAGGATAAAAGACTCAACCGCCGTGGCAATTAAGGAAAGCGATGCTGAAGCTGCGGTTGAGGGAATAGATGAAATCGACCTTGATAAAATTGACCTGAGCAATGTCGATTTGAGCGAGATCGACCCTGATAATATAGATATAAACGAGCTGATAAAACGCAGCAAAAAAGATAATGAACAATAAGCCGCTGGAATTGGTTTAGGGAAGAATATGGCGCGTAACATGATAGTGCAGCAAAATGAGGCAGGCATTTATGTGCTATCCAATATCGCACGTGATGATATTTCCAAAGTTGATGTTGTCGATATTGATATAATTATCCTGACAAAAAACGGGCAGGAAATTGTCCTGCCTGATGCGGGTATAGCATCAATGGGTGAAGCCCCGCCTAAAGTTACCTTTAAAGACCAGACAGTTTCAGTTGAGGCATTATTTGAAAGTGTCGGCACAACACTACATAATGTAGATAGCTCTACAATAATAACCAGCGCTGATCCGGAAGCAAGCAAAGGCAAAATAACTGAAAAAGAATTAAAAGAGGCTGTAGAAAAAGCCGTAAAAGAGGCTGTAAAAGAAACTAAAGCCGAAGAACATAAGCATCAGGAACAGCAGCAACATCAACAACAGCAGCAAACGGCATCACTTACCACCAATACAGAAAATTCGGTGGAAAATATGGTGGAAAAAGCCCAAAAAATAATCGACGACCTGCATTCGCATGATTATAGCTACGTACCGCCGCATGAATTCACTCCGCCACCACAAGCTGCTGCTTCCCCTCCCGGCGTCCCTGCCCCGATAAGCCTTACTCCGGTTACAACATTATTTATGGGCAATGTGGTAGGAACAAGTTACGACACAACAACTTCTCCGGGAACTACAATAATTTATGGCGGCGGGGGTGCAACTGGTTCGGATTCTGCCGCGCAAATCGGTCCTCGTAATTCTTTGCAATTCTCAGCAGCTACAATTGCCGGAACTGGCGGAGATGACCTAATATACGCAGAAGGCCCCGCTCTGGGCAACCCCAACCCCGCTGTCAGCACCTCCAATTATGCCAAGGAATTTATCCTGAATGTTGCAGGTTACTTTATAACCCTGAATGATATTTCTTTTACCGGTGTTCCTACAGGAGTGAGCATTGTTGGTGCAACCAATAACGGCGGCGGCAATTGGACATTACCAGCTGATTATGTAAAGCACGCGCAATCATTTACGATGATATATGATACTGCTGCAACAGGAAGTTTTGATATTACAGTAGATGTAAGTGGGCAAACCACACGCGGCTCAACATTCCACAGTCAACAGAATTTCCGCTTCCAGTATATGGATGTAACCGATGTAAGCCAGGTTACAGACCAGTCGCTTATCTACGAGGATCATGGCCGATTGCAGGAAATATATATACTTCCGACCATGGACCAGCCTAATACCATAACTTTGGATAGCGGTACTGATACGGTTTATGGCGGGCGTGGTGCCGACACTATAAACGGTACAAGCGGTGATAAAACAGTCTATGCCCGAGAAGGTGATGACAGCGTTACGCTGGGCAACGGCAATAACAGTGTAGACCTTGGAAGCGGCAGTAACACGGCAACTACAGGGTCAGGCAATGACACAATAGTTGGGACAGACGGTAATAATACAGTGGATGCCGGAAGCGGAACCAATCATTTGACCTTCGGCAATGGCGCGAACCATTTAACAACAGGCAGCGGCAGCGACACCATCACAACAGGTGATGGTGACAGCATTATAGCAGCAGGCGATGGAACAAATTCAATAACTGGCGGCGCAGGGCATTTCACAATTACCAGCGGCTCAGGCAATGATGGAATAACTCTGGCTTCTGGAGGTGGCAATATCAATGCCGGGGATGGTATAAATAATATTAATGTTGGCGATGGGGATTATACCATAACCGGCGGCAGTGGCGCTGACACTATACTGACTGGCAATGGCGATAATATTATAAATGCCGGGGCTGGAAATAACTCGGTTACAGTAGGGAACGGAACTAACAGTATCACAGCGGCTGGTGGTAATGACACACTGGTGGGCGGCGGCGGCGACGATACTTTCCACCCAGGGCTTGGAACAAACTCTATAACCGGCGGCGGCGGCAGCAATGCTGTGGATTACAGCGATATAACCACCACCGGGATAACAGCTTCCTTGCTTGCCGGAACAGTTACCGGAACCGGGCTTAATGATACTTTTACCGGAATCAGCCATTTAATAGCTACCGGGCAGGATGATAGCATTACCGGCAGCACGGCGTCAGAAACTCTGGAAGGCGGAGCCGGAAACGATACCATCGCCGGAGGCGGCGGAAATGATATAATCTACGGTAATGACGGCAATGACATACTTACCGGCGGAACAGGTAATGATTATATTTATGGGGGCGCAGGAAATAATACCATCAGCGGCGGCGCAAGCGGTAGCGATTTCCTTTATGGCGGAAGTGGAAATGACAGTTTCATAGCCCCTCACGCAGGAACATATTACGCTGGCACAGATTCCATAACGCTTTCGGTTGGCGAGGTTAATTCAATAGATTATTCGGCTGATTCAGCTTCACTTACAATCAATCTGCAGGCTGGAACCGGTGTTGGCGGAACCGCCGAGGGTTCAATCTACGCCTTTACCTCTTTACTGGGATATAACAGCATAAATTCCATTACCGGCGGCAGTAACAGTGATACTATCACCGGCTCAAATTCCGATGATACGATCAATGGCGGGCTTGGGCTGGTAGACAGGCTTAGCGGCGGGCTTGGCAATAACACCCTTATCGGTGGCGGCGGGGCAAATGATTATTATACCATGGGCAGGGGAAATGACACTATTGTTGGTTCTGCCAGCACATGGGATTTGCTTTTCTATGATACTTCCACAGCCGGGATAGTTGTAAACCTCACTAATTCTACCCAGAGCTATGTAAACAGCTTAGGAGCGACCAGGACTGTTGCAGCATTCAGCGGCGATAATTTAGGCGTGACCGCTGCCGATGCTACCAGCTATTCCATAGGCGACCATTATACTGTTCTTTCAGGAACCAGCACGAGTATTAATGATGTACGCGGCTCAGGCTTTGCCGATATGATCTTTACCGGCTCCGATGACATGAATTATTACGCCAGCGGTGGCAATGACATATTGTATGGCAGCACAGGCTCTGTAAATTATTTCAGTTATTCTCAGAATGATTCTTTTTTTGGCGGCAGCGGCAATGACAGTTACTATTTCAGCTTCGGCACTGACGTTGCCGATGGCGGCACAGGATTTAACACTATAAGAACCAGTAGTATTTTTGGCAGCCTTTACAATATGGTTGCGTATCTGGACGCCAATGCCGACACTAATTCAAACGGTACTGCTGATTATATTGACCGCGGTGTTACATCACTAACAAATGGCGGCAATACTTATACTGGTTTTGAATATGGCTGGGCCAACGCAACATCATGGTCAAACGCGACACTTATAAAGAATTTTGACAATATGGTTGGCAGCGTTTCCAATGATTACCTGGTTGGGAATAACAACGACAACCAGATCAATGCCCTCGCCGGTAATAATACTATTTTCGGATTGGGCGGTAATGACATAATAACCGCTATTGACGGCTCTAATACTATTGACGGCGGCGGTGGCAGTGACATGGTGAATTTTCAATACGCCGCAACAGTTAATAGCGGTTCACTTTCTACAATCAGCCCGAATTATACTTATGGCGTGCAGGTATTCCTTTCCGATGGGACATTCCTTGGAGCTTCAGACAAAGATAGCTACTGGGGTTCCGGTTTCTCCATATACCAATCAAGAACCGGAACTACCTCCGCCTACTCTTACAGCCAGATAAGCAATGTAGAAAATATCAACGGAAGCGATTATAATGACGTTCTATACGGAAATTCCAGCGCCAACACTATTTACGGCAATACCGGTGATGACATAATAGCTGGCATGGGTGGGACGGACTCGCTTTATGGAGGTACGGGCAACGACACTTTCCGCGTTTTGGCCAGCGACCTTGCCAGTGTTACGGTTTTTGACGGCGGTGCGGCAACAGATACTGTGCTTTCTCCGGGCTGGAGCTTCTCAGCAGGCGGAATCACCAATAGCAAATTCGTTTCCATCGAAACAGTGGATGTACGCAATTCAGCGGCTGGCGGCAGTTACGGATTAAACGCAACCGACATCCAATCTTTCGCAGACAACGGCAACTCCTCCACCGTATCACTAAAACTTGACAGCGGCGACACTTTTACGCCCAGCGGTTTTTTCACTACGTCTGGATCTGGTTCTGATTTTACCTACCGCTATTATTCTGATGCCGGGCATACAACACAGATCGCACTGCTTAACGTGCATTACGGCCCTGGTTAGAATAGATGCCAAAGCTTACATTAGATGAGGCACTTGGCGCCCTGCTGCTTGCAAACGGTATAACCGTGAATGAGCAATTCAAAAGCAAAGATATAAATAATATAGACGAGTATTTAGGCGGAATGGGGCTTAAACTGCAACGCATGGCAATAAATCATTCGGTTATTCCTGATGAGGAGGAGCAGATAGGTTGCGTAGCAGTTTTGCCGGATGGAAAGTATCTGCCGATAATTGGAGCTGGCGAAGATGCAATATTATTGAATGCGGATGGAACATCATTCCGGATTGCAAACACTGAAGATCTTGAAAAAATTACTGAGATATTGGTGTTAAGTGAACAAGATGGGAGTACAGGCCGTGTTTTGCCTTATTTACGGCGGCATAAAAGCAAATTGCTTGAGATATTTTGCTGCGGGATATTGGTGAATTTATTCGGCCTTACCCTGCCCCTATTCAGTAGTTTTGTTTATGATAAGGTATTGGGCAACGGCATAACTTCAACCATGTGGGCATTAGTTATCGGACTGCTTCTGATTGTTGCCATAGAATTTTCTCTCAGGATAATCCGTATAATTATCGCTGAGAGAATTTCTCGTTTAAGCGATGCGGCAATCGACCACACTGTTTTTAGGGGGCTGGTGGAAACCAAGGCTAATGCACTGCCGGGAGTTGGGACTGTTCTTGAACGTTACAAACAGATTACCTCATACCGGGATTTTTTATCATCTTCTTATATGCTTGCGCTTGCCGACCTGCCATTTCTACTATTGTTCATGCTAGCTATAATTATAGTTTCCGGGCCGCTGGTATTGGTTGGTATATTGTGCGGGGTATTGGTGGTTATAGCCAATATGATATTTGTATTCCCAGCATTCGATTATGAAAAGAAATCGCGGCGAGCTAGTGAAAAACGCCTGGCCCTGCTTACTGATATACTGTCAGCACGCGATGCGATTATAGGAGCTTTCGCGCAGGATTCACTTGCTCAGAAATGGCGAGCGACAAGCCTTACCGCAAGCAATTCCTCAAGCATGGCAAGGCTATGGTTTGGGCTTGGACAATCCACCACCAATTCACTTTCGTTCCTTTCTTATGTAGGAGTGCTGGTTGGAGGTGCTTATATGGTGGAAGACGGCTCACTTACTTCCGGCGGGCTGCTTGCAACCTCTATGCTTACCGCTCGTATGTTTGGGAATTTCTCATCTGTTTCCACCTTATTTGTGCGCTACCATGAATTTAAAAATGCTGTGGCCGAGCTTAACAAAATCCTGCCTTCCGGCGTTAAAAACCTGACAAAAAATAATAATGGCGAATTGCATGGTTCAGTGCGGATCGACAGGGTGAGCTGCAATGTCGGGCATGGCGGGCATCCAGTTCTAAAAGATGTATCCTTGCAGATAAACCATGGCGAAATTATAGGAATCGCAGGCGCGCTGGGCAGCGGCAAAACCACTCTTCTGCGGCTTATATGCGGATTGATACAGCCAGACGGAGGGCAGGTTCTAATTAACGATATACCAATTGATAAGCTATCACCTGAAGATATTTCACGCACCATTGGCTACAAGCCGCAGGATATTTGCCTGATGGATGGCAGCATTGAAGAAAATATACGCTTCGGACGTAGCCAGCCAACAGCAGAAATGCGTAAATATTTATTGGAAACCACAGGCCTTATGCGCGATTTCCAGGAAAATGGGCTAAACTGGGCAACCGAGATCGGCCAGCGAGGAACACATCTTTCCGGCGGACAGAAACAGCTGGTGGCGCTTGCGCGGGCGATTTATTCCCACCCTCCGCTGATACTTTTAGATGAGCCAAGCAACGGCTTGGATGCGCCGCTTGAAGAACATATCGCTAAGCAACTTCAGAAGATGAAAGGCAATTCGGCAATAGTTATCAGCACCCATAGCCGCCAGCTTCTTTCGATATGCGACAGGATAATAGTTATTGGAAAGTCGAAAATACTGGCAGACGGGCCGCGCGACAAGGTATTGGTAGGTTAAGCCGCCTCTTTTTTCCCATTCTCAATAACCCTAAGGAAAGCCTGCTCCAATGACTCATCGTGCATTGTATGCTTAAAGTCTTTAGGTGTACCTATATAGCAGAGCTTTCCATCATGGATAACACCGATACGGTCACATATCTCATCAAGGTCGGAAAGTATATGCGAGCTAAAAAATATGGTTTTGCCAGCGCGTTTATTAGCCATTAATTCTGATTTCAACATAATCCTCGCCCTGGGATCCAGGCCGCTCATAGGTTCATCAAGAATGAGGAAAGAGGCATCCACCAGAAACGCACCAACAAGACCTAATTTCTGCCCCATGCCCTTGGAATACGAGCCTACCCGAGCAGTCAGCACATCTGGATCAAGATCCAGCTCCATAGCCTTTTTCCTGGCGGCTTCCCGGTCCAGTGTTTTTCCGTAATAGGATAATGCCAGATCAAGATATTCCATTCCCTTTAAATAACGTGATGGCTGGAATTTTTCCGGCAGGTAGGAAATATTTTTACGCGCCTGAATATCACGTGCAGAAATACCGGCAATTTCTATCCCGCCATTTTCACAGGTAATAAGATCAAGCATAATTTTGATCAGTGTAGTTTTACCTGCACCATTTAACCCTATAAGCCCAAATATCTCGCCGGAATTAAGCGTAAAGCCAATATCTTCCAAAACCTTGTGTTTATTATAAGTTTTATGAACATCCTGTATAAGCAGTGGAGCTACAGCAGCGCCCATATATATTCCCTTTCGTATATTATTTTACCAGCATTTTAGTAGCATCAGCACCATTGAGGTTTATAGTTACCGGCACAACCTTACCTTCCACAACCTTCATAGCATAGGAGGTAAAAGTCTGGTTTGCTTTTAGCTTAAATACCACTTTATTCCGCATAATATCAACATTGATTAAATTATCATCGATATTACCATCATCAATAACTTTATCCATGTTCTCAGGCTGCCATTCTATAGTTACCTTTTCATTATTAATATTCAGGATACGCAGACCCGCCAAACTTACCCCGCTATCTTGCGTGAATTTTTCATTATTAATCCACACAACCCAGTCTTTAGGTGAATGATAGGCAAGGGAAGAAAGAAAAAACTGAGGATAAGTAAATGTTTTTGGAGATTTTTCTGATTTTATAGCATTTATTTTTTCTAAATTCTTCAAGAAATCATCTTCAGCTATGCCGCCACTAATCGAACCATTTAAATGCTGGTCATAAAACTTGCGGGCGTTATGTACTGCATCAATATCTGTATCATTAAATAAAATGCTTTTCATTCCTGCAACGCCAGTGAATTCAACTTCAGGAGCTTTAGCAGGCTGTGCTTCTAATGGCTGCGCTTCCAACGCAGGCATAGCAGAAGGCAAAGATTGTGCGTTGGCAACCGGACAAAGGAATATACCCAATATGCAAAAAGATAATATTACCTGACTATATCTTATCATATCAGGGCTGCCTTAACCTAATGCGTTTATTTTTATTTAAGCCGCCAGCACTTGTGGAGGGCTGGGCATTGCCACCATCATTTAGCAATTCATTATCCGTCGCATTTACATTACGCAGACCAAACAATGTAAATGCTATTTTTGCATTTACTATAGGTGTAAAACCAGTGTCTTTTATCGCGATTAATGAAGCGTTATCAATTGGCTTGGCCGAAGCAAGCTTAAGCGAAGTGAATTTAATGCCAGAGAATGAATTTTGCAGGACTTCCACAAGCCCTAAAACATCAATATCAGTAAGGGCATTGATAGAAATAGATGTATTGCTGGCCTCAATAAAAGTTGTATTAGTTTTATATTTATCCCCTGCCAAAGGCTTTATTTCTCCCATCTTAACATCAATATCATCAAAGAAATATTTGCTTCTGGATCCGGCAATTGCATCACGCAATGCAATTTTATTTATCATCAGCATTTTATTTTCCTGTTTGCTCCTTATGTCGTTATAAAGAGCCATATTACTGGTAACTTTGCTGTATTGTATGGTTAAATCAGCCACATTTTTGGCAAGCGTATTAGTTTCTGTATTTAAACGGCTTATATCCTTGTCAAACTCTTCATTAAATGAATCAACATACCATACTAGTGAAGCAAAGACAGCAAGCACACCGATAACTATCGCTGTCTGTTTTATAAAAGCTTTTTTTATAGCAGGTACTTTCATTACTTACCCAATCCTATAATTTCATCAGTCGTAACTCCAGGAATTACCGGAACACCAGGCATTGCAGAAGGGGCAGCTGGATTTTTCGCCTGTTTTGTAATTGTAAGCGTTGCTTCCAGTTTCGCTTTATCAATTTCTATCAGCTTGTCTTTATTATCAAATGTAATTTCCCCAACATCAGCTTTATGGGAAAGCACATCAGGTAGTTTTGTATATGAAACTTTATATTCCGGGAATGCTGCCCTGACATCAAGCAGGACTTTTTTTGCCACCGCCTTAAATGCCTCGTCCGTATCTGAAATTTCTGGGAAACGTAATATTAATGTAACAGCTTCATCTTTATCTGCAGAAGCTCCAGGAGCCGTACTACCATCACTTACATCAGCGCCTTTCCATTCCACGTCCTTTATTATAACAGGAGAAATTATGGCGGGCCTTATACGCGCAAGCAATTTAAGCGGCGACTGGGCTTCATTATTTAATTGCTGGTATAACGCTATGGTGTCACTAACCTTTATTACGTCAATCCCGCTTTTTTGAACATCCGCATTAATCTCATCAAGCTTACGCTGCTGTATAGCTTTTTTCTGCTTCAGATTTTCTATTTCTGTATATTTTTGCATAAGGCCAATAGCAAGCATACCGCCATATATAAGCATCCCCAACACACATAAGCCTACGAATGTACGCTGGTAGCGCATTAGGTTGTATATCTGGTTTATCTTTACTGCCTTAGGTAAAAACAGCACAAGGCGGTGCACACGGGTGCAGGCTATAAATGCGGACATGACCACATCGCCAAACTGATCAGACTGCTGTGCAGCACCAGTTATTCCAAAGAATCCGGCTACTTCAAACGGCGTAAATTTATGTATCTTGACCGATGGTATTTTCGAAAGATCCAGCGCATTATTTATATCAACAGATGCGATTATATAAATTTCCAACCCTTGGCTTGGACTAAACGACAAGCGCTTCATATACTCAACGGTGCTTGCCATTTCCTGTTCAATATTTCCGGCTATTACATCGGTTGTAAGTTCACCAACCGGCTGTGTAAGCCGGGTAAAGATTATACGTCCATCTTTTAAAATAACCTGCCGAAACCCGCCAACTTTATTATGGGTTACAAAAAATTTCCAACGAGGTATTTCCGCTTTGCTCTTTTTGTCTTTCTTGGGAGGATTAATTACCCGGTCAATATTCTTGATAATATTTTCAGCTTCCACTGACAGCAGGTAAATTCCCTGTAACCGGTTATCAACCCTCTCTATGAAATCATACCAGACATGCAGGTGCGGGCTATTTTCCAGAGATACCATCAGGAAGTTCCAGTCCCTCCTGCCGCTCATATCGCGCTCCAGCAGCACATAGCCTTTTACCATATCGGAGGCAAGATCCCTATCCAAGCGGCGCTTTATAAGCTTTTTGACTCCAAGCGGACTAATTGGCGGGAGGGATTGCTGGACAAAACTCTGGTCCATGCTGTCTACAATCAGGTATATCGGGGCTTTAGAATCACGCGACAATATAGCTTCAAACTCTTTAAGGCCTTCCTCATTGGCATGGGAAATAAAATTGCGGCTTTGCACCGCCTTCCCGATCATATAGATAAGGATAGCGCCTTCATCACCAAGGATAAGGGCAAATTTATGGCCTTTTGTCCCTCTAAATGGTTTGACCTTGTTAGACCCGCCTAATTCCTTGACGTTCTTAACAGCGGAAGGTTTACGCAATGCTTCCTTCCCTGATGACTCAACATCACCAGCGCTTTTTTTAGAAAATTTCTTAAACGAAAAACCCATGCCTGTATCATATTATAAAAAAATTATTAAGGATTAGAATAGCATTGTTTTTAATCCCACGTCACCCATAATTTTACTGTCTGCAAACATTGGTAAAAACTAAAACTTCATTTTGCTGAATGACTGGTAGAGCGGCCCAAATACAGCAGCTATTATCCAGAAAATCAGCATACCCATAACCACTGTAAGTATAGGCTGGATTGCACCAACCAAACCCTCAACTGCATCGTTCACTTCACGGTTATAAAAGAAATTAATATTCTCCAATGCTTCATTTAAATTACCACTATCCTCACCAACCTTGAACATCCTTACAACCAGATTTGGGAACTGCTGGGACAGACGCAGGCTGGAAGTTATAGAATTACCGTCAGATACATTATTTATTACCAGGGTTATAGATTCTTTCAGGACTCTATTATGCACCACCCCCCTAGCCGCTTCCAGCGATTCTATCACGTCAATGCCGCTATTGAACATAACTGCAAAAAAATGGGTGAAGCGTGCCATGTCAATTTTACGCACCACAGGCCCTATAAGGGGCATTTTCAGTGTGAGAGCATCCACTTTGTATGCAAAACTTTCATTAATGCGGTAAAGCAGCATCAACAAGAAAACAACTGTGACCGGAAGCCCTAAAATAAGATACCAGTAGCTGGCAAAGGCATGGGAAACCGCTATCAGCGCTTTGGTATGAATAGGAATTTCAAAACCTTGGGATATGATGAACTCGATCATTTTAGGAACAGTGAACATCATAAGTGCAGTGATAACGCCGGACAAAACTACAAGCAATACTATTGGGTAGCGGGTCGCTTTTTTTACTTTGCGCCGAAGATTGTCAGTCCATTTAAGATGCTCGCCCAAATGGATAAATGACATTGATAGATTACCAGTTTTTTCCCCCGCAGCAACCAGCCCCACGAATACCTCGTTGAATACGCGAGGATATGCCGATAAAGCCTTGGAAAAAACCGCACCAGTTTTTACTGATTCATAAACACCCGTAAGCACGTCTTTAAGTTTTGCCGATTCGGTGCTGTCACGCACGTCAGCTATTGAATCATGCAGCGGAACCCCTGCCCTGTCGAGCTGTTCTAAGTGCATGCACATTATGATTAAATCTTTGTTTTTAACTTTTGCATTTTTGCCAGAATTTTTACTTCTGCTTTTGACCTCACGTGCGGAAATAAGGTCTAGCCCAAGATCCTTAAGGCGGCCTTCGAGATCCATCTCATTTTCGGCGACTACAGTGCCGCGTATTGTATTGCCCCTATCATTTATTGCGCTGTATTTATAGGAAGGCATAAACTGATTATAACCTTTCGGTGAAATCTATTGTGTTTATCAATTCTGAAACCGTTATTTCTCCCGCTAACACCTTGGATATACCATCTTGCTGCATGGTCTGGAAACCCTGGGCTATAGCATGATCCAAAATAACCCGGCGCGTTGCATGGGTTGAGATCAACTCATCCATTTCCCGGTCAATACGCAGAATCTCTACAATTGCTACACGGCCTTTATAGCCTTTATTTTTACATTTGCCGCAACCTACCGCATCGTATATTTCAGGCGGATTCTTGGGATCAGCCCCCAGTATCTGGCATTCTTCAGGATTAGCATTACGTTTCTTGCGGCAGTTTAAGCATAATTTCCTAGCCAGACGCTGCGCCAGAGCGCCAATCAATGAACCGGCAAGTAAATGCCCTGGCACGCCAATATCACCAAGCCTTGCTATACAACCGATAGCATCATTAGTATGCAAGGTGGTAAACACTTGATGCCCGGTAAGCGCTGCACGCACCGCCATAAGCGCGGTGTCTTCATCACGTACTTCACCCACAAATATGATATCGGGATCCTGACGCATCAGCGATTTCATGCCGCTGAGCCAGTCCAAACCAGCCCCTTCACGCACGTTAGTCTGGCGTATAAGCGGAAGCTGGTATTCCACCGGATCTTCCAAGGTCATTATATTAGTATCAATATCGTTTATATAGCTGAGGATAGAATAAAGGGTTGTGGTTTTACCGCTACCTGTTGGGCCGGTTACTATAATGATACCTTCAGGGCGCTTAAGCAGTTTTTTTAGTATAGTTATATTATGTTCGGAAAAACCAAGGTCCTCCAGCGGAACTAGAGATTTTGCCTTGTCCAGCAACCTCATTACAATGTTTTCACCATGTATCGTAGGTTGGGTAGCAACGCGGAAATCCACCTCGCGGCCCAGTACGTTGTAGGAAATGCGGCCATCTTGCGAATTACGCGATTCCGCGATATTCATGCCCGACATGATCTTTATACGCACCACCATTGCGCTCCAGTAATCGCGGTGGAATGAACGCACCTGAACCATTTGCCCATCCACCCGGTAACGCAAGCGCAGGAACGAGCCTTCCGGCTCAAAATGTATATCCGACGCACCAACCTTAATAGCATCAACAAGAAGAGCGTTCACAAGGCGTACAGTTGGGTTTATATAACCTTCCTGCCTGCCGTCAAGCTTATTGCTATTGCCCCTTATCCCAGTTTCGATCTCACGCAAAATACCATCTACTGATATTTCATAATCATAATACTGGTCTATAAGCTCCAGAGTTTCCGAATCTGTGCAGTATATTGGCACTATTTTAGTGCTTTTAGGCACATACCGCCGCACCTGGTCGATTGCCAGAACATTATAAACATCGCTCATGGCAAGCTGCAAAGTATCGCCCTCGAAACCCACAGCGATAATCTTATAACGCGTTGCGATCTCCTTAGGGATCAAACGCACCACTGATGAATCAAGCATGGTGGCTTTAGGGTCGAATTTCTTAGTACCAGATGACTCCGCGAGAACCTCGCCAAGCGCACTTTCGGTCAGAAACCCCATCTCTACCAGGATAGCCCCGATCAATTTTTTGCTGCTTTTCTGCTCGGTAAGCACAATATCCAGCTGGTCAGGTGATAGAAGGCCAAGAGATATCAGCTTCTCACCCAGACGCAGAGGTTTTGCAGGAGGAGCAGGAGGAATAAGCTCAACAGCCTCTTTTGCGGGCAAATGCACGCCCGCATCACCAGGTTTTTTTTGTGACGGCTCGTCTGTTTCTTGCACAGGAATATCTTTATTTGCCATAAAAATGGTCAATTATACGCCTTGTTAATATTTAAAAAATTCCCACAATAAAAGATTGCAGGAAATCCCACCTGCGTATATGTATCCACAAAAGGTTGATATTTAATTAACATTTGCAATAAATAATAAAAAATCAACAACTAAACATTGTGATATATTGACAATGCTGGTTTTTTAGCTATCTGTAAGCACTCAATTTTTTTGCAAATACCATTAAATTGGGGCATTAGCTCAGCTGGTAGAGCGCTTGCATGGCATGCAAGAGGTCAGCGGTTCGACTCCGCTATGCTCCACCAT
>CAUJHR010000010.1 GCA_963205195.1 Pseudomonadota bacterium
TGTGCCATTAGTTGTGCGCTTGGAAGGCACCAACGTGGAGCTTGGCAAAAAAATGCTGGCTTCTTCCGGACTAGCCATAACCCCTGCCGATAATCTTGCCGACGCTGCAGAAAAGATCGTCGCCGCTGTTAAAAAGAAAGCTGCTTAAAGGAAACACATATGTCTATTTTAATAAATAAAAACACAAAAGTAATCTGTCAGGGTTTCACAGGCCGCGAAGGAACTTACCACTCCGAACAGGCGGTAGCTTACGGAACCAAAATGGTTGGCGGCGTGACTCCCGGCAAAGGCGGCACCACGCATATCGACCTTCCTGTTTTCGATACGGTTGAAGAAGCTGCACAGAAAACCGGTGCCAATGCTTCGGTAATTTATGTTCCGCCTAAATTCGCGGCAGATGCTATTTTAGAAGCTATTGACGCAGAGCTGGAACTGGTTATCTGCATCACCGAAGGAATCCCGGTTCTTGACATGGTGAAAGTAAAACGCGCCCTTTCAGGAAGCAAAACACGTCTTGTCGGGCCAAACTGCCCAGGAGTTATCACACCCGGCGAATGCAAGATCGGTATCATGCCGGGGCATATTCACAAAAAAGGTTCTGTTGGTATTGTTTCGCGCTCAGGCACCCTCACCTATGAAGCAGTTGCACAAACTTCAGCAGAAGGTCTTGGCCAATCCACCTGCGTGGGTATTGGCGGCGACCCGGTTAACGGCACCAATTTTATCGACGTGCTGGAACTTTTCCTCGCTGATCCAGAAACCCAATCTATCGTGATGATCGGTGAGATCGGCGGCGACGCGGAAGAGCAGGCAGCCGATTTCTTAAAACGCAGCAAAGTGAAAAAACCAGTAGTTGGCTTTATTGCTGGCCGCACAGCACCTCCGGGCAGGCGCATGGGTCATGCTGGCGCGATAGTTTCCGGCGGCAAAGGCGGCGCTGAAGATAAAATTGAAGCCATGAAATCGGCGGGAATTATCGTTAGCGATTCACCTGCTAACCTTGGGCGCACAATGGCAGAACTGCTTAAGAAAAAAGCAGCTTAATATTATATATTCTGGGTTAAGGGATATTATGTCACAGTTTGAAAACACTACCCCCCTATTCGCTGGTAACAGCGTTTTTATTGAAGAATTATATGATCGCTACATGCAGGACCCGCAGTCGGTTGATGCAAGCTGGCGCGATTTTTTCCGCGATACCATGAATGGCGCAGCAGCAAGTGGCATAAAAGGTGCAAGCTGGGCGAAAGTCAAATCACAGGTTATTGGCGCTGTTGAAGAAATTCCTCAAAGCGCTCAAAAAGGCGACAAGGGGAAAAAAGCCCCCGCTTCCAATATAGCAGATGTTGAAAAATTTGCCCATGATTCCATCCGCGCTATCATGATGGTGCGGGCGTACCGTGTGCGCGGCCATCTTCTTGCCAATCTCGATCCTCTGGGAATAGAAATACATGCTCCCCATTCCGAACTTGATCCGGCAAGTTACGGCTTTACCGAATCTGATATGGAACGTGAAATTTTCCTCGATGGTTCATTGGGAATCAAAAAAGCTAAGCTCAAAGAAATAGTTGCCATACTTCGCCAGACCTATTGCGGCAATATCGGTGTGGAATTCATGCATATACAGCATCCCGAACAGAAAGCATGGATACAAAAGCGCTTCGAGCAAGATCACGGGCGTTTTGGTTTTTCCGACGCCGAGAAAAAATCCATATGGAATACCCTCGTTGAAGTTGAAGCTTTCGAGCAGTTCGTGCAGATAAAATACACCGGGACCAAACGCTTCTCCGCGCAAGGCGGGGATGCCCTGCTTCCAGCACTTGAATCAATCATAAATACCGCTGCCAAAGAAGGCGTAAAAGAAATTGTCATCGGCATGCCGCACCGAGGCCGCATGAACGTACTTACCACCACCATGGGCAAGCCATACGCCGAATTACTTTCAATCTTCCAGGGCAATATGGATTTCCCTGATTGGGTAACATCTTCAGGTGATGTGAAATACCATCTTGGCACATCGTCTGACCGCGAAACCCCGTATGGGAAAATCCATCTCTCGCTGCTTGCTAACCCTTCGCACCTAGAGGCAGTCAATCCAGTTGTTGTGGGCAAGGTTCGCGCAAAACAGGATATTTATGGCGATACCGAAGAGAAAAGCACCGTAATGGGGCTTATGCTACATGGCGATGCTGCATTTTCAGGACAAGGTTCTGTGCCGGAAGTGCTGGCGCTTGCTGATCTGCGCGGCTACCGCACCGGAGGCACTGTGCATGTTATAGTGAACAACCAGATCGGTTTTACCACCAGCCCCAAATATTCGCGCTTTACCCCTTACCCAACCGATGTAGCCAAAGCGGTTCAGGCGCCTATTTTCCATGTAAATGGCGACGACCCCGAAGCAGTTTCTTATGTTTGCCGCATGGCCACAGAATTCCGTCAGGCTTTCAAGCGTGACGCAGTAGTAGATATATTCTGCTATCGTAAGTATGGCCATAATGAATCCGACGAACCGGCATTCACCCAACCGATCATGTACCGCGAGATCGCAAAAAAACCGCTGCCTGCGAAGATTTACTCCGACAGGCTGGTTTCTGAAGGAGTGCTGACACAGGAAGGCGTTGAAGAGAAATTTGCACAGTATAAAGCATTTTTTGAATCCGAATATGAAGCCGCCAAAACCTTCAAACCTAACAAAGCTGACTGGCTGGAAGGCCAATGGGCTGGGCTGGAAAAAGCTAAAGGCGAACATCCCGAAGGCAATACCGGGGTTGATACTGAAACACTGAAAAAGATCGGCCTGGCGCTCGCTAAAAATCCTGAGTCAATCAAAGTGAATTCAAAGATCGTACGCCAGCTTGACGCAAAAAAAGTCATGATGGAAACCGGCTCCGGACTCGACTGGTCAATGGGTGAAGCGCTTGCTTTCGGCTCCTTGCTGGCTGAAGGTTCAGGTGTGCGTTTATCCGGGCAGGATTGCGGGCGCGGAACATTCTCGCATCGCCACAGTGTGCTGGTGGATCAGGAAACCGAGGAACGCTATGTACCTCTTAATAATCTTGGCGTGCAGCAAAAACCTTACGAGGTTATCGACAGCTCGCTTTCTGAATTCGCCATACTTGGTTTTGAATATGGCTACAGCATGGGGCTTCCTAATTACCTGACCATCTGGGAAGCGCAGTTCGGCGATTTCGCCAATGGCGCACAGGTTATTATTGACCAGTTTATTTCTTCTGGCGAAGCTAAATGGCTGCGTATGTCTGGCCTTGTCATGCTGCTGCCGCATGGATACGAAGGCCAGGGCCCCGAACATAGTTCAGCGCGTCTTGAGCGTTACCTCCAGCTCTGCGCGGAAGATAACATGCAGGTAGTTAACTGCACTACCCCTGCCAACTTCTTCCATGCGCTGCGCCGCCAACTTAAACGCAATTTCCGCAAACCGCTGATCGTTATGACTCCGAAATCATTACTGCGCCATAAGCTCGCCGTTTCCGACCTAAAGGATTTCGGCAAAGAAGCGCATTTCCAGCGCATTATTCCTGATAATGAAAAGCTGGTAAAGGATGATAAGATACGCCGCGTCATCATAACTTCAGGCAAGGTTTATTACGACCTGTTTGAAAGCCGCCATACACAGAATATAAACGACATCGCTATCATCCGCATGGAACAGTATTATCCATTCCCTGCACGTGAACTCGCCGCGGAACTTAAACGCTATAAGAACGCCGAAGTTATATGGTGCCAGGAAGAGCCTAAAAATATGGGCGCATGGAGCTTTGTAATGCCGCGTATAGACGATGTGCTGGCTGAAACAGGCCGCAACATCCGCGTGGGCTATACAGGCCGCCCGGAAGCTGCTTCACCTGCTGTTGGTTATCTGAAAGTACATGAACGCGAGCAGAAAGCACTGGTTGAACAGGCATTGAGTATGCAGACTGGGGTACTGAAGAAACTGGCTAAGGGCTAGCTAATCTACCTGCTATTGCCTTTATCCTGATCCTGGTCTTTTCCAGACATTTCTTTAAATATATTCTTGCTATTTGCAACCATTAGCAATGCACCAAGCGTAATACCACTTGCCGTCAATGATTCAATATGCACGCTTTGTTTATTAAGTTTATTGAGGTTCTGGTAATGTTTGAATATATTTTTAAATCCTAATACGGAAGCAGCTTCTTTAAGGTCAGTTCTTCCTTTTCTTCTTATTTCAGCAATTTCTTCGTTAACGTCAGGTATAAAACTTTTCTTTTCACCATCTACCCTTACAGAGGCTTTAACAATATCTGACCTGATACCATCAGCAATATCTTTAAGTGGGCCATCCTTTAATTTCTCAAAAGATTTTTCCTCGGTATTAGCATGGGCAACCGATAAACCTATAATTGCAGAAGCCGGGTAAGCGGCAATATTTAGCAATTCTCCAGGACTCCATTTCCTGGGTTTCTTAATGCCTTCTTCTTCGGTTACTACAGCCACAAAAAACCCGTATTTGTTTGGTTATACAGCAATAATATTAACAATAATCCCAAAACCGTACAAGTTACAGTTCCGTGACATGGAAATCACATAATATTAATCTTAATATCCTATTGAATTAGCTAAATTCCCGCGTCTTTAAAAATTCAATATCCGGGAAATCTTTCGCGATTCGGTCCAGATGCCAGGCATTAGGCGCAAGATAGGCAAGAGCACCTGAAGCATCCTCGGCGGTATTGTATTTATTGCGCTCGGCAAATTCACGTGCCTTTTCGGGGGTTTTTGCTTTCACCCAACGGGCATTGGTATATGGCACAGCTTCAAAGCTGCCGCGCACCCCATATTCGGAAAGCAGGCGCGAGGCGATAACGTCAAATTGCAATTGACCGACCACTCCGATGATCCAAGGTGAACCATCCAACGGCTTAAATATTTGCGATGCACCCTCTTCCGCAAGTTGCTCCAGCGCTGCTTTTAGCTGCTTGGATTTAAGCGGGTCATCAAGGCGTACACGCTGGAAAAGTTCGGGCGCGAAATTGGGGATACCGCTGAAAACCAGCTGTTCGCCCTCGGTAAGTGCATCACCAATATGCAGATGGCCATGCCCAGGAATACCCAGAATATCGCCCGGCCATGCTTCCTCAGCCAGTTCACGCTCACGGGCGAGGAACAATACCGGATTATTAAGCGCCAAAGTTTTACCGCTTCGCACATGCAAGACCTTCATCCCACGTGTATATTTCCCAGAACAGATACGTACGAAAGCTATGCGGTCTCGATGATTTTTATCCATATTCGCCTGAATTTTAAATACAAATCCGGTGAATTTAGGCTCATCTGGTGCAATTGCCCGTGGCTCAGCTTCCTGAATTCTTGGGCTGGGCGCAACTTCGCACAAAGCCTCAAGAAGTTCGCGCACGCCAAAATTATTAACAGCACTGCCGAAAAACACCGGGGTCAAATGCCCTTCCAGATAATGTTCGCGGTTAAATGCCGGATAGATAGCCTTTACCATCGCCACTTCCTCACGGAAAGTAGCAAGTTCGCCAGCCGGGATATGTTCATCCAGCGCCGGGTCATCAGCTCCGGTAAACTGCATTGCATCAGAGATTTTTGAGCCATGACCGCTTTCAAACAGATAAAGGCTGTCCGTAACCAAATTAAAGCAGCCACGGAAACGCTCACCCATGCCAATCGGCCAGGTTATCGGGCATACATCAAGCGCCAGGGTTTTTTCTATTTCATCAAGCAGCGCAAAAGGTTCTTTCACCTCGCGGTCCATTTTATTGATGAAGGTAATAACAGGTGTATCGCGCAGGCGGCAAACCTCAAACAATTTAAGTGTCTGTTCTTCAATACCTTTTGCACCATCCAGCACCATAACCGCCGAATCAACTGCCGTAAGTGTGCGGTACGTATCCTCGGAGAAATCCTTATGGCCCGGTGTATCAAGCAAATTTATGGTGTTTTTACCATATTCAAAGGTCATTACCGAAGCGGTTACCGAAATACCGCGCTGTTGCTCGATTGCCATCCAGTCCGAACGTGCTGATTGCCCGCCCTTTTTGGCCTTTACCGCACCCGCAAGATGTATCGCGCCGCCAAAAAGCAATAATTTCTCGGTAAGCGTGGTTTTACCGGCGTCAGGATGCGAAATAATCGCGAAAGTCCGGCGGTTTATATAGGGTGCTATAGTTGCTTCATATGTCATAGCCCGCGTCTATACAGCCAGCGCAGCAAAGATTCAATAAATTAAGTTTTATCGCAGGAAATATATGCTATAATGCCCATATTATGAAAAAATATTTAGTTATATCAGCATTAGCACTCACACTTTCCGGTTGCAAACCACTATGGCTAAGCTTCGTTGATCCCCCAGGGCCGCCTGAATATAAATTAGGCTGGGAAGACGGCTGTGATAGTGGTATGTCAGCAGAAGGCGGCTGGGCTGACAAAATGATGCATGGTTTCAAGAAACGCCCGGAAATGGCGGCGAACGACCAGTATAAGCAGGCATGGAATGAGGGTTTCACTTATTGCCGCTTCTCTTATGCTTCCTCCAAGGAAAAAGTTACCTTTGAAGATATTGGCTGGTAATTATAGGCCATGAAATTCCTAGACGAAGCAAAAATCTATATTCGCAGCGGCGATGGCGGCAAGGGTTGCGTCAGCTTCCGGCGTGAAAAATTCATTCCTGACGGCGGGCCTGATGGCGGAAACGGCGGCAATGGCGGCAGCATAATAGCTGAATGTGTGGGCGGTTTGAATACGCTTATAGATTTCCGCTACCAGCAGCATTTCAAGGCGAAAAAAGGGCAGCATGGAATGGGCAGCAATTGCACCGGCGCATCTTCCGACGACTTAGTGATACAATTGCCAGTCGGAACCCAGATACTTGCAGACGATAAAGAAACTGTGATAGCCGACTTAACCCGTGTCGGCCAGAAAGTAAAACTTGCCCAAGGAGGCAAAGGCGGATTGGGAAACCAGTGCTTTAAATCCTCAACCAATCAAGCACCACGCATTTCCACTCCCGGTGAAGAAGGCGAGGAACATTGGCTGTGGCTGAAATTGAAACTAATGTCCGATGCCGGGCTTCTCGGTCTTCCTAACGCCGGAAAGTCAACCTTCCTTGCCGCGGTTTCACGCGCAAAACCAAAAATTGCCGATTATCCATTTACAACATTAACTCCACAGCTTGGCGTAGTTTATGTGGATAATCGAGAATTCGTGCTGGCTGATATTCCTGGCCTTATCGAAGGGGCAAGCGATGGTGTAGGACTCGGTCTTAAATTCCTGGGGCATGTGGAACGTGCTGGTGCTTTGCTGCATCTGATTGACGGGACCCAGGAAGATGTGGTGGCAGCCTATAAAACCATACGCCGGGAACTTAAGGAGTACAGCAAGGAACTCTATGCCAAGGATGAAATAATTGCGCTTAATAAGTGCGATGCGCTGGAAGAAGATGAAATAAAGAAAAAATCCGCAGCCCTTAAAAAAGCCAGCAAAAAGAAAATATGGCAGCTATCCGGTGCAACCGGCGAAGGGGTAAAACCGATACTGCGTGAAATGCTGAAAGTAATTGAAGAAAAACGTAACGAAGAAAACCAGTAATGTTAAGCACCGCCAAACGCATTGTCATAAAAATAGGCTCGTCGCTTATAATCGGTGACAGTAATGAAGCGCGAAAAAACTGGCTTGTATCCCTTGCCTCAGACATTGCTGAATTAAAAAAAAGCGGCAAGGAAATAATAGTTGTAACGTCGGGCGCTGTTGCATTGGGCAGGAAACCTCTGGGTTATGGACTCAGGCAACTTGTTTTGGAAGAAAAACAAGCCGCCGCTGCCTGCGGACAGATAACTCTTTTTTCCTTATGGGCAGAAACCTTGAAAACTGTTGGCCTTTCATCGGCACAGATACTGCTTACCGCCGATGACAGTATCAACCGCAAACGCTATTTGAATGCCCGCAATACGCTGGAAACTTTGCTCGAAAATCCGGCCATAGTTCCAATAATAAATGAAAACGATACTGTAGCGACTGCCGAGCTGCGCTTTGGCGATAATGACCGGCTGGCAGCGCGTGTTGCTCAAATGGCAGGCGCTGACCTGCTTATTTTATTTTCTGATATTGACGGGCTATATGACGCCGACCCACGCACAAATAAAAATGCAAAATTCCAGGAAAAAATCACCGAGATAACTCCTGATATTGAAAAAATGGCAGGCGGTGCCGGGAGCCTGGTGGGAACCGGCGGTATGGCAACAAAGATCGCGGCTGCGAAGATCGCAACCAATGCAGGCTGCAATATGATTATAGCAAAAGGGATAGATGACCACCCGCTTAAAGCTCTGGCAGATGGCGGCAGGTCAACAATATTCCTTGCGAAAGAAAATCCGCTTTCCGCACGCAAACACTGGATAGCCGGAACATTGTATTCCGCCGGAACTATAACTATCGACTCAGGCGCTGCTAAAGCATTGCATAGTGGCAAAAGCCTGCTTCCTGCTGGAGTAACTAATGTTACAGGCATGTTTGACCGTGGTGATGCAGTTATTATACAGGATAGTGAAGGCAAGCGTTTAGGGCGCGGTCTCATCTCTTATGATGCCGAGGATGCCAAGCGGATAATCGGCAAGAAAAGTGCAGAGATCGAGCAGATTTTGGGGTTCAAACGCCGTGATGTTTTGATCCACCGCGATGATATGGTATTAGAATAATGCTGCGCCTTGGGGTAAATATCGACCATGTGGCAACCCTGCGTAATGCTCGCGGCGGCATTCATCCCTGCCCTGTTCGTGCAGCACTGATCGCGCAGGAAGCTGGCGCACACAGCATTACCGCCCACTTACGCGAAGACAGGCGGCATATAAAAGATATAGATATTGAACGTCTGAACAATGAAGTGCCCCTGCCGCTTAATCTTGAGATGGCAGCAACCGATGAAATGCTGGCTATAGCCCTTAAAATAAAACCACATGCTGTTTGCCTCGTTCCCGAAAAACGGGCAGAATTAACTACCGAAGGGGGGCTGGATGTTGCAGCTCATGAAGTTACCCTTAAGCCTTACATAAAAAAAATACAGGATAATGGAAGCCGTGTTTCGCTGTTCATTGATGCTAATAAAAAACAGGTGGAAGCAGCAAAAAAATGCGGCGCACGTGCGATTGAACTTCACACTGGAACATACGCAGAGAATCCATCGCCCGACAATCTCGACGCCATAGCACAAGCAGCCAAATATGCAAAAAGCATGGGGTTGGAAGTTCATGCAGGACACGGGTTGAATTTCGAAAACACTGGAAACATCGCAGCAATTCCTGAAATTATAGAACTTAATATCGGACATTTTTTAATTGGAGAATCCATATTTACTGGTCTTAAACCAGCCATAATACAAATGCTGGATATAATGAACAAGGCGCGAGATAGCTTATGATACTAGGCATCGGAAATGACCTGGTAGACATCCACCGTATTGAGGATTCGCTCAAGCGCTTTGGCGAGCGTTTTGAAAAAAGGGTATTTACCAAGAACGAACAGAATTATGCAAGGCGCAGAAAAAACGGTGATATTGAAGCAATGGCAGCGATATATGCCAAGCGTTTTGCTGCAAAAGAAGCTTGTTACAAGGCATTGGGAACACTACATAACGGTATCAGCTGGCTGGACATGGAAGTCGTAAATGATAAGAACCGCGCACCGCAAATGAAGCTTTATGGCAATGCCCTAAAACAACTTGAAAAGATTACCCCTCCAGGCAGCGAGGCTAAAATTCTTTTAACTATGGCCGATGAATATCCATACGCGCAAGCCTATGTAGTAATAGATTCAATTCCGCTTAATATAAGGTAGCTATGACAATTGATAATGCAAACAAACCTATTGTTATCACCCGCCCGCTTGGTGACGAAATAATACTGCGCGACGAGCTTCTGGAGCGCGGCTATCAGGTTATACATGAACCTCTTACTGATATTTTCCTGCGCCATGACCTTCGCCTGAATGTAGAACACGCCCTGCTTAACGATCCCGATGCCATAATAATAACCAGCAAGCATGGGGTACAGGCTCTGGCTTTGCTTACTGACCTGCGTGATATGTTCCTTCTTTGCGTAGGAGAAGCAACTGCTAATATTGCAATCCAGCTTGGCTTTGACCGTGTAAGCGTTACCGGGGAAACAGTTGAGCACCTCGTAGATTATATACTCGATTGCTATGATGAAGATTCGCGTTTCTTGTATATATCCGGCGAACATATAACCACTGACTTAAGCGAAGAGCTCAGTGTGCGCGGTATGGAAGTGGAACGTATCGCCGCTTATGAAGCTATCGCCAGCGAAGCACTTTCCGATACGCTGGTAGAGCAGATAAGGCGCGGACAAATCGGAAGCCTTACATTTTTCTCCGTCCGCACAGCCGATATTTTCCTGAAGCTTGCCGAAAAAAGCGATATTTTAGATTCAATTAAAAAAATGGAGGCTTTCTGCTTAAGCGAAGCTATCGCCCATAGCCTTGAAAAAGGTACTTGGAAGGCGATTTACTGTTCAAGAAAGCCAACGCTTGCATCTATGGTGAGTTGCATAGATAATGTATACAGAAATATTAAGGATTAAACATGTCCGGCGAACAAGAAATTAATTCTGAAAAGGAAGGCAAAACACAGCCCAACTTTTTTGCTCAATTTAAAAAGCCTACCATAGCGCTTATCATAATTATGGTTTTCATATCATTTGCCAAATTATATACTCCCATTAAACAGCAAAAAAAACATGATATAGAAACAGGTGCTACCGAAACATTGCCTGAGAAGGCAATTGCAAACCAGCAACAGAATTATACCCCAGGCAATTCTGGCATAGAATCCACAGTACCTGCTGAAAATCTTTCGGTAATTACGCAACCATCTATAGAAACGGCGCGTAATGATAAGCGTTTAATTGCGCTTGAAGATAAGATTTCAAAAATGCAGGCAGAGCATGAAACGGAAATAACTGACCTTAAAGCAAAATTTGATTCAAAAACCCAAGCATCACAAAACAAAGTGGCATCGCTGCTTTCTGCATTAATCGTTTTTGGCCAGCTAAAAGACGCGATCAATAGCGGCAAGCCATATGAAAGCGAACTAAACCAGCTAGTAAATTTAACAGCCTCGGATACAAACACACAGGAAATTTTATCATCCATAAAGAATCATTCCGAAAACGGAATAATAATTCCAGCACTACTTAAAGAAAAATTTTTACCGCTTATAAGGCAAGCACTATTTAGTAAAGATGAAAGCAGCTACAAAAATATACTGCATAGATTCATTACTATACGTAAAACCGGACAGCAGACCGGTGATGATGATGAATCCATAATTGCCCGCGCAGAATTCAAGCTAGTCCAAGATGACTTAAAAGGTGCGGCAGATGAGTTAACCAGTCTAACACCACAATCCCAAGCTGTATTTTCTGAATGGGCACAAAATGCAAATGACTGGCTGTCCACACAGGATAAACTCAGCAAACTGCAATTGCAGCTTACCAAAACCGAAATCACGCAAAAGCCATGATAAATTTGCTGTTATTCCTGTTTTTTATCGCCTGTGTAAGCATTGCTGCCACGCTCGTAGTTGAAAATCCGGGTATTGTTAAAATGCACTGGTTTGATTACCAAGTTGAAACCAGTGTGGCATTTATTATATTTGCGATATTAATCAGCGCGGTATTGATAGTACTGCTAACTCTTATTATAAGGTTGATTTTCAATGCTCCGTCCAGGTTCATGGAAAGGCGTAATGTCAGGCAGCTTAAGTCAGGCATTACAGAGCTTACTTACAGTATCTCCGCCCTTGCTTCTTCTAATATTGACGCTGCCGACACACATATCCGCAAGGTCGAGAAACTACTTGGCAATACGCCGCTTACAATTCTGCTCTCGGCACAAATAGCAAAAACCAAAGGCGATGAAGCAAAGACCCAGAAATTACTGGAACAATTACTGGAATACAAGGAAACAGAGTACCTGGCGGCACGCTCATTAAGCGATAGCGCCAACAAGCAGGACAACTTGCCAAAAGCTTTGGTTATGGCTAAAAAAGCCCATTCCATAGATCCTAAAAACGCTGCATCAGCCCTTGCGGTTATAAGCTTGCAAACACGGCTTGGGCATTGGGATGAGGCAATTTCAAATATTCATAGCCTGAAAATTCCGCGCCGTGAAAAGAACCGTATTCGCGCCTTTATATCGCTTGAGCGCGGTAAATCACTTATAGAAAATAGCCGCGATGAAGAAGCGCTATCCCTTACAAAAAATATTCTTTCTACTTTGCCAAAATTTCCTCCGGCACTTGATTTTTGCGCCGAGGTTTATGAAAGGAACCAGCAGGCAACCAAGGCTAAAAAGCTGCGTGTAAAACTTGGACAATTGCAACAGGGCAAATGGCTATGCAAATCATGTGGACATACACAGGATAGCTGGAAACTGCATTGCGAATCATGTATGGAAATGGATAGCCTTGGGCAGCCGGAAAATAGCATAAATAACGTAAGCAATTAGAGCGTTTTGCTTTAGTTCTGCATTAGGCAGGCGAGGCAAAGTGTACAAAACAAAGAGTACATGAGCCGAAGCCTAACAACGTGCAGGGCTAAATGAAAACGCTCTAATTTTTTTTGTAAGGATAGCAATATTCAGCGCTTGGGAATCTGCGCGCTCTCACTTCTTTGGCGTATTCAGAAACCGCCTTTTTTGTTATGCCTGCGACATCAGCATAACGCTTCACAAAACTTGGTATATATTCGCCTCCCGCCCCCAACATATCATCGATCACCAAAACCTGGCCATCACAAGCAGGGGATGCTCCAATACCAATGGTCGGTATAGATAATTGCGCTGTTATATCTTTTGCCACTGCCTCTACAACACCTTCAATAACTATTGCAAAAGCGCCAGCCAGCTCAATAGCCTTGGCATCTTCCAATAAGGACTGTGCATCTTTTTCGTTTTTGCCCTGAGTGCGATACCCGCCCATTGCATTCACACTTTGCGGCTTAAGCCCTATATGGCCCATAACCGGTATTCCGCGCTCCACAAGGAATTTAACTGTTGGAGCCATTTCCACCCCTCCTTCCAATTTAACAGCGCCGCAACCTGTTGCAGCAATTATGGAAGTAGAAGTTTCACACGCCTGGGCCGGCGAAGCTTGAAAGCTTCCAAATGGCAGATCAATAACAACCAGTGCTTTTTTTGTGCTGCAAACTACTGCCTTACCATGCGCTATCATCATGGGCACTGTTACGGCCAGTGTATTTTCCATTCCGTAAACCACCATTCCCAGTGAATCTCCAACCAGCAGTATATCAACATATTCATCAAGCAGGCGCGCATTGGATGCAGTATAAGCAGTCAGCACCACTAAAGGCTCTTTACCTTTATGTGCCATAATGTCATGGATGTTTAAGCGTTTCATGCGGCGATATTACAATAAAAATCAGGAAAATCTAGTCTACATTCTTTATAATAACTTCATCATTACTCTTAATCTCACGGGGCACTGAGAAGCGTATGGTAGTACCAACGCCAACTTCACTTGCAATTTCAAATTTTCCGCCCATAAGTTCCACGAATTTTTTTGTAAGTGGCAGCCCCAGACCTGTTCCTTCATATTTTCGGCTCATAGCGCTATCTACCTGGCCAAATGGCGACATAGCGCGGGAAATATCCTTAGGGGCAATACCAATACCGCTATCACGCACCTCAAACATATAATTATCAGTATTTATGTCAGCCCACGCAACAATCCGCACTTCCCCACCAGCCGGGGTGAATTTTATTGCGTTGGAAAGCAGGTTTAAGAGTATCTGTTTAAATTTTTTACTATCAGTTACAATGTTCAATATTTCTTTAGGAAGCGCCTCAACCAGAATAACCTGCGCCGCCTCAGCCCTTGGTGTAACAAGCCGTACGCAGTTATGTACAAGCTTATTTAAATTTACTTCGGAAACTTCCATTTCCAGCTTTCCAGCCTCCGCTTTAGAATAATCGAGAATATCATTAATAAGGCTGAGCAGGTGTACGCCGGAAGAATGTATATCATTAATGTAATCTTCGAATTTTTTATGATCCATTTCGTGTGATAGATTATTTTTAATGATTTCAGAAAAACCAATAATTGCATTAAGCGGTGTGCGAAGCTCGTGGCTGATATTAGCAAGGAATTGGGTTTTATCGCGGTTTTCCGATTGGGCGATTGCTGCAGCTGCGGCAAGCTCCACATTGGCCTCATGCTGCTTGCTTATAATGCTTTCTGTCCTGCGCCCTATTAAAAACAATATAGCCATATATAACAGCAAAAAGCCTATAACATATGCGGTACCGATAAATTGCAGGCTTTGGAGATTTTCCAGCGGCATAGTCAGATCAGCAACAAGCTCGATCATGCCCTGCGATACTCCAGATCCATCTATAATAGGAACCAGTGTCTGGAGAACAATTCCGCTGCCATTATGCAACTTTGTTTCCGTTGTCTGGCTACTCATATATGAACCACGGAACTGGTTTTTTACAAAATTAGGGTTGGGTGATATATCCTGCCCTACAAGGGCATTCCCAGAATTCACATTGCTTGTGATAAGAAGCGTGCCAACTGAATTATATATATTGACCCGAAGAAGCGGCATTTTTTTAAAATAGCGCACAGTATCAAGCCCAAAATTCTGCACCAACTTCTGGGTTTCAGGGTTATTTCTGTCCTTTTCAGACAAGGTGGTACTGAACATGGACACAGTTTCCCTGTGTTCTTTCCAGACCGATTCTATATAGCCTTCCGCTATACTGGCATTGTTCCTGTCGATAAGCCTTTTTATGTCATCAACCGCAACATTGCGGAACATAATCCCAGCCGCGCTGGTTATGCCGACAACGACAATAAGGCTTATCAGGGAAAATAACCGGAAATACCCAAACATATATTAAAACTTTTGCTGTTAAGTCATGGTAATAATACACCGGTTCCAGTTAATAAAAGATTGAAATTATAGGAAAAAATTTATAAAAATACATAAAATGCCATATTTTTAGTTATTATAGGCAAGCAGATACTTGACAGATAGCCTGCAAAAGGCTACAAGCACCATCCGTTTAAACCATATCATGGCATAATTGACTTGATATACTGATTTTTCAGGATTTTTTATGAAAAGAACATACCAGCCAAGCAACATTGTACGCAAACGCCGCCATGGGTTCCGCGCACGCATGGCAACTGTAGGTGGCCGTCGCGTCCTTAATGCCCGCCGCGCAAAAGGTCGTAAACGCTTATCCGCTTAATAAAAACCTGCTCTCTTTAGGAGCAAGTAGGTATTATGGCATATGTTACGATTAAAGACCGTAAGGATTTCCTCAAAGCCACTGCTGCCGGCAAAAAATTTATCACCAATAGTTTTATATTGCAGATGATTAAACGTCAGGATAACCATCCTGCTCCTGTAAGCGAAACAAGAATTGGTTTTACGGTTACTAAAAAAATGGGTGGTGCGGTAACGCGTAACCGTATTAAGCGCAGGCTGCGCGAAGCGTCTAAAGAATCATTATTAAAAAATGGCCTGGCTGGGCATGATTATGTGGTGATTTCACGAATAAAAGCACTGGATTGCGATTTTTGCGATTTAAAACGTGATATGGAATTTGCATTTACCAGAATTATCCATCATAAGGGCAATAATCCTAAACCAAACAATTAAACTGGCTTACATGTTATTATTTAGCAGATCAGCAAAATTATTTATTCGTGCCTACCAGCTTTTGCTATCACCAGTAATTGGGGTTAACTGCCGTTTCACGCCAAGCTGTTCGCATTATGCTATGGAAGCAATAGAAAAGCATGGTGCGTATAAAGGCACAAACCTTGCATTACGCAGGCTTGCACGCTGTCACCCTTTTGCAAAATCCGGTTACGATCCGGTACCAGCTATCAACTCTAAATCCAAAGTTTGAGCTAATATGAAAAATTTTAATGAACCAGACTATCAACGCATAACACTTACCATTTTCATAGCAGCTATAGTATTGCTTAGCTGGCAGGCATTATATGAATGGCCGCGCAGACAGCATCTTGCACAAGCTGTAGCAGTGCAGTCACAAAGGGCAGAAGCTATAAAAGAGAAAAAGGTTGAGGAGATAAAGGCCAAGGAAATCGATGCGGATTTTAATCCGAACCTTACCCGCGCCCAGCGGCTTGAGAATACGACCCGCGTATTAATAAAATCTGATAAACTACATGGTTCCATAGACTTAAAAGGTGCACGATTTGACGATCTTACATTGGCAAAGTATAAAGTTACCCTAGATAAGGATAGCCCAGAGGTCATATTGCTATCCCCTAATGGCGATAATGAAGCATATTTTGCACAGGCAGGCTGGGTTGCAACCGATGGAAAAACTAAAGTTCCTGATGGCAAGACCATCTGGAAATCTGACAAAGCCTCTATAAAGGCGAATGAAATTAGCACTCTAAGCTGGGATAATGGAGCAGGTGTAACTTTTATCCTCTCAATTGCAGTGGATAATGATTATATGTTTAATATAACCCAGCGCGTGGAAAATAATTCCGGCAGCGAAATATCAGTTGCGCCTTATGGTTATATCAATCGCAGCCATAATGAAGGACTCCAGGGCAATGTCGTTATGCACGAAGGCCCCCTTGGTGTTGTTGAAGGTGCAATCATTGAAGTCCCATACAAAACATTGAATGAAAAAGGCAACAAAACCTATGAAAATGCAAATGGCTGGCTCGGTATAACTGATAAATACTGGCTTACCGCACTTGTTCCAGATTCACAATTCAAAGGGACATTCAGCCATTATACAAAGAATGGGCAGGAGCGTTATCAGGCAGATTATGTAGGAAGCACCCAGACAATAAACGCAGGGTCAAGCCACGAATCAAAAATGCGGCTCTTTGCAGGTGCCAAAGAGATAAATGTTCTTGATCGTTATGCCGATGGTGATTCTTCCGGCGCCAACCCGCCAATTCCGTTATTCGACAGGGCCGTGGATTTTGGGGTATTATATTTCCTCACCAAGCCTTTATTCCTCATGCTCAACTTATTTTATGCAATGATCGGCAATTTCGGGCTGGCTATTATGATGGTAACAATCGTAGTAAAGCTGTGCATGTTCCCGCTAGCAAGCAAATCCTATAAGGCTATGGCAAAAATGCGTATTTTACAGCCGGAAATGGTAAAGCTACGCGAAAAATATCATGATGACCATATCGCCTTGAATAAGGAGATGATGGCCCTTTATAAGCTTCATCGTGTGAACCCTGCTTCAGGATGCCTGCCCCTTCTTATCCAGATGCCGGTATTCTTTGCGCTTTACAAAGTTCTTTATGTGACGATTGAAATGCGCCATGCACCATTCTTTGGCTGGCTGCGCGACCTTTCTGCTCCCGACTCTTCCAACATATTCACATTATTTGGGCTATATCCTTGGGAAACTCCGCACCTGCTGCATCTTGGCATACTGCCCATACTTTACTGTATAACGATGATAATCCAGCAGCGCCAGCAACCAGCCCCTCCCGATCCGGTGCAGGCAAAAATGATGAAAATAATGCCGTTCGCATTACTCTTCTTGTTTGCAAGCTTCCCGGCTGGCCTGGTTGTGTACTGGATATGGAGCAATATACTTTCCATTATGCAGCAGGAAATTATAACCTTGCGCCACGGCACGCACCGTTCACAGCGTGAGAAACAAAATGCTTTGGATAAGGCTGCTGCAAAAAAATCATGAGCAATTTAAGCGAAAATGCCATACTTTTCCGTAAGCCCTGCCGCTTCATGGCCGGAGCTGCAACCATGGCTTCGCTTCCCGAATTCAGCCAGCCTGAAGTTGCTTTCATCGGACGTTCCAACGTTGGCAAATCCAGCCTTATAAACGCACTGGTCGGGCAAAAGGCACTGGCGAAAACATCACAGAACCCAGGCCATACCAAGCAGCTTAATTTTTTCCTGCTTGATGAGAGGCTTATGCTGGTGGATATGCCCGGTTATGGCTATGCCAAGGTTTCAAAACAGCGTAAAAGCGAATGGGACCAGTTGATTGCCAGCTACCTATGTGGTCGGCCTACTTTGCAGCGCGCCTGCCTGCTTATCGACAGCCGCAGGGGTGTAATGCCTCATGATGATGAATTCATGTCCATGCTTGATGATTCGGCAGTCAATTACCAGATCGTACTTACTAAAACAGACACGCTTAGCGCTAAAGAATCCAGCGAAATATTGCAAAATACGCAAGATGCGCTAAAGTCACACGTTGCCGCCCATCCTATTATTATAGCAACCAGTTCTAAAGATAGGCACGGGATTGAAGAATTACAAAATGAACTGGCTCCGTTCGCATTAAAATAATTGGCATTATAAATAAGGCATAAACTATGAAAACAAGAACCATACAAGACCCCAGCGAATGGCTTAAAACGGTAACAACGCTTTCCGAAGCACTGCCTTATATGCGCGAATTTGCGGGCGAAACTTTCGTTATAAAATATGGCGGCCATGTAATGGGTGATGCAACTCTTTCACGCCAGTTCGCCGAGGACATTGTTCTACTAAAACAGGTTGGTATCAACCCTATAGTCGTGCATGGTGGCGGGCCGCAGATCGGTAAAATGCTTGAGCGCCTCAAGATACAGAGCTCTTTTATCGATGGGCTGCGTGTGACTGACGCTGCGGCTGTTGAAATAGTAGAAATGGTACTTTCTGGCTCTATAAACAAACAAATAGTTGCTGAAATTAATGCCGCAGGCGGCATGGCGGTTGGTATATCAGGCAAGGATGGCGGGCTTATAGAAGCTCGCAAACTTCGCCGTAGCGTGCGTGATACAGACTCTAACATTGAGAAAATACTGGATTTGGGATTTGTAGGTGAGCCAACACGCATAAACCCAACATTGCTTCAGGAATTTTCTGAATCACATATAATCCCGGTAATAGCTCCTATAGGTATTGGGGCAAGCGGAGAAACCTATAATATAAATGCGGATACGGCTGCCGGAGCTATTGCTGCTGCCATAGGTGCATCTAAACTGATAATCCTAACCGATGTTTCCGGCGTCTTAAATAAAAACAAGGAACTTATAAGTGAACTATCCTTCAAGGAAGTGCGGAAACTTATTAAAGACAAAACCATAAGTGGCGGCATGATACCCAAGGTTGAAACCTGCCTGCATGCTCTGGAAAATGACTGCGAAGCTGCCCATATACTTGATGGCCGTCTGCCTCACGTATTGCTGCTGGAAACCTTTACAAAATTTGGTGCAGGCACCATGATTTGCCATGATGATTAGCCTTATTCTGTAAAGGCTATTGCATTTCACAGGATTACAAGTAAAACCATTGCATGAATATTATATTTACATTTTTGGGTTCAGTAGGCTCTGTATTTTACTCCTTCCTAGAAGCAGTTGGCAGGCTTGCCATATTCGTTTGGGCAAGTATTAGCGGAATTTTCCGCCCGCCTTTTTACGGAAAAATGCTTCTCAAACAAATCATAGAATTGGGATATTATTCCCTTCCTGTAGTTGGCATGACCGCTATGTTCACAGGCGCGGCACTTGCATTGCAAACTTATTCTGGTTTTTCACGCTTCAATGCCGAAAGCTCAGTTGCTATCGTGGTGGTGCTGGCCATCACTCGCGAATTGGGGCCAGTTATGGCCGGGCTTATGGTTGCAGGGCGAATCGGCGCATCCTACGCTGCAGAGATCGGTACAATGCGCGTAACAGAACAGATAGACGCACTTTCCACCCTGTCTACCGATCCGCATAAATACCTCGTTCTTCCGCGCTTGCTTGCCGGCATTACCATGCTCCCGTTCCTCGTTGCTATAGGCGATATTATAGGAGTGTTCGGGGGTTATATGGTATCGATCCATAATCTCGGCTTCTCCCCCGGCCCTTACCTTAAAAGCACCTTTGAATACCTGGAAAGCAAAGACGTGGTTTCCGGGCTGATAAAAGCTTCAGTGTTTGGCTTTATCATCACCCTTATGGGCTGTTATCATGGTTTCCATTCTAAAGGTGGGGCACAAGGTGTTGGCGCTGCCACAACGCATGCAGTTGTATCCGCCTCCATCCTGATTTTACTTTCCAATTATGTTTTAACTGCACTGCTTTTTGGGAAATAGAATGGCTCCGAAAATTGAATTATCCGGCGTATACAAATCATTTGGCAGCAAGAAAGTGCTTGATGGTATAGATTTGGTCGTGAATGAAGGCGAATCTCTGGTGGTTATCGGCGGCTCAGGCACTGGTAAATCAGTACTTATAAAATGTATACTTGGTATCCTTACCCCCGACAAAGGGACAATTAAAATTGATGGTGTTGATGTAGGAAAATTATCACGCGTTGAGCGCCAGAAGATTATGGGTAAATTCGGGATGCTGTTTCAAGGCGGCGCATTATTTGATAGTTTGCCTGTGTGGGAAAATATCAGCTTTTCCTTACTGCAAAATAAATCCATAAGCAAATCCGCCGCTAAAGAACTGGCTATCGAAAAATTAAAGGCAGTTGGCCTTGGCGCTGATGTTGCCAACCTATCCCCTGCCGAACTTTCCGGAGGCATGCAAAAGCGTGTTGCTCTTGCCCGCGCTATCGCCGCAAACCCGGAAATTATTTTCTTCGACGAACCAACAACCGGGCTCGATCCGATCATGGCTGATGTAATAAACCAGCTCATAGTAAAATGCTCGAAGGATTTGGGTGCAACCACACTCACAATCACCCATGATATGGCGAGTGTCCGCCGCATAGCCCACCGCGTTACTATGATCTACAAGGGCAAGCTTATCTGGCAAGGTGACGTGCGCGAAATAGAGCGTAGTGGCAATGACTATGTAGACCAGTTCATCCATGGTCGTGCTGAAGGGCCAATAACAGCAGCTATCCGCTAGCCAGATTACCTTTTAATCATCTCTTTAGAGTTAACCGGAGGAATACTGTTAAGTGGGGAAATGGTACCACCAGTTTTTCCTGCAGCTGCATTTGCAGATGAAACTTTCTTGCCATATGCAGTATCTTGCGGATCTTCATCAAATTCCGGGCGTGAGCCAGATTTGCTTGCAACATTTCGATTTGCCATTTCCTGGCTGTCAATAACTCCGTCACCATTAGTATCAAGCTTGTCAAAAGCCTGTTCAACCTGCTGGATATAGGCCTTTTTGCTGAACTTTATCTGCTTTACATCACTGGGATTATCAGGATTAAATGTTACCCCATCAGTTGTTATGGCGTTAGGAACTGTTCGATTCGCCGCAGCGGGCTTTGTAGCAGTCTGGGCATAGGCCGGGATTGCTATAAAACCAGCACATACTAAAACTACACTTGTTTTCATGATTTTCATACAACACCTGAAATATTAAATTATACTGGGGTTAATTTACCATTATTCAGCCTAATAATCTACCAAGATTTTTTCCGCCAAGTATATGCACATGGAAATGATGCACCGTCTGAGAGGCATCGCTGCCGTGATTACTTATAATACGGTAGCCATTTTCCACAAGACCGAGCATTTTTGCAACCTCTTGTACAGAAACGAAAAAACCTTTCATGAATTCCGGGCTGGCATTTTGTGAAAAATCATCAAAAGAGGCATATTCTCCTTTAGGGATCACCAGCACATGCACAGGGGCATCAGGCGCTATATCATGAAATGCAAATGCAAATTCAGTTTCATGGACTTTCTTGCACGGCACTTCGCCACGCAATATCTTCGCAAATATATTGTTTTTGTCGTAAGCCATTTTATTTAAGTTTCCGGCGGGCTTTTTCATCAAGCCCTGAAATTCCTTCGCGGCGCTCCAGTTCTTTCATTACTTCACTTACTTCAATCCCGCCATCAGCGAGCAGCAAAAGCCAATGGAACAATAGATCTGCGCTTTCATTGATAACTCCAGCGCGGTCTTTTTCTACTGCCGCGATTACTGTTTCCACTGCTTCTTCACCTAGTTTCTGAGCAATTTTTGCAGTGCCCTGTTTCATGCGCTTGGCTATATAAGAAGCTTCCGGGTCAGCCTTGCGCCTCTCCTGCACCACCTTGTATAATCTATCAAGTGTATCTGACATAGCTATATCCTTACCGCAATGTTATCTGCCTGCATAGATTTTTTTACCTGGCCGATTGTAAAAGTTCCAAAATGGAAAACAGAAGCGGCTAGGACTGCGTCTGCCTTTCCTTCTTTCACTGCCTGTGAAAAATGCGAAAGCTCGCCAATTCCTCCAGAAGCGATAACAGGAACGCTCACCGCCTGCGAAACCGCGCTGGTAAGCTCAATGTTTATACCTTGCTTAGTACCATCTCGGTCCATGGAAGTAAGCAATATCTCCCCTGCTCCCAGGACAACCATTTTCTTCGCCCATTCTACTGCATCAATGCCGGTTGCGTTGCGCCCGCCATGCGTGAAAACCTCAAATTTACCAGCAGCAACCTGTTTCGCATCTATCGCCACAACAATACACTGTGAGCCAAATTTTGCAGCAGCTTCCCCTACAAATTCCGGGCGCTTAACCGCTTCTGTGTTGATGGAAACTTTATCTGCACCCGCCAACAGCAAATTTCTTATATCTTCAATGGTACGAACCCCGCCGCCAACAGTAAGCGGCATAAAACACTGCTCAGCAACGCGTGAGATAACATCATACAATATACCGCGATCATCACTGCTTGCTGTTATGTCAAGGAAGCATAATTCATCAGCGCCTTGCGCGTCATAAATCTTCGCCTGCTCCACCGGATCGCCAGCGTCAACAAGGCTCACGAAATTTACCCCTTTGACCACGCGGCCATCTTTAACGTCAAGGCAGGGTATGATGCGGGTTCTTAGCATAAAGCAAGTGCTTCCCTAGCTTTAATTGCACCATCATAAAGTGCGCGCCCGATGATGACTCCTTCAATACCCGAATTTTCCACTGCCTTGTAGTTTTTTATATCTTCTATATTGCTTACACCGCCAGAGGCGATAACCGGAGTGGTTATTGACTGTGCAAGCGTAACGGTTTCTTCAACATTCGCGCCCTGCATTGCCCCATCGCGGTTTATGTCAGTGTAAATAATCGCAGCCACCCCACAATCTTCGAATTTTTTGGCAAGTTCTGCTGCCTGCATGTCAGAAACATCCGCCCAGCCGGAAACGGCAACCTTACCGCCTACCGCATCAATACCCACAGCTATCTGCCCTGGGAACAGGCGGCAGGCCTCTTTAACCAGCACCGGGTTTTTAAGCGCAGCCGTTCCTAAAATTATCCGTGAAACTCCGCATGTAAGCCATGTGTCGATCATCTCCAGCGTACGGATCCCGCCGCCGAGTTGCACCTGCATTTTAACCCTCGCAAGTATCGCTTTAACCGCAGCAGCGTTCACCGGCTTACCTTCAAAAGCTCCGTTAAGATCAACAATATGCAGCCACGAAAATCCGTCTGCTTCAAATGCTGCAGCCTGGTCAAAAGGGGAATTTTCAAAAACGGTTGCCTTGTCCATATCGCCGCGCAGCAGGCGCACACATTTTCCATCTTTCAAATCAATAGCAGGATATAAATTCATAATTGCTCATTTAGTCATTATCAAATCAAGGAAGTTAATGGATCAACATTCTTATAATAAAAACGCCCTGCTATCATCTGCGCGTTGACAAATTCATAGTAAGGCAGGGTTCCCCAATGCACATAGCCATGGTCTTCATAAAGTTTTATCGCCCGGTCCTGCGTTTCGCGCACACTTAGCCGTATCACCGAAAAACCCTGTGCCCGCGCCTCACGTTCCGCTGCTTCAAGTAGCTTTTTCGCAAGCCCATGCCCACGTGCCCATGGAGCGGTAAAATGCGCTTCCATCGATACGCAAAAAGATGATGTTTCCTTGCTGATTCCAGGTTTGAGCAACTGCACACTACCCGCAAGCGTCCCATCCAGCCTGGCAACAAATAGCACGCGGTCAGGTACTACTAAAACACCTTTCCAATAAGCCTCCAGCACGTCGCTTCCCGGCGGCACCACCCAGTTGAACCCGATGCCATCACGAATAGCATCTTCAGTTGCGCTGCATAACTCATAAAGGTCTGCATGGCGAAATTCAGTAATACGTTCAACACGTGTAGCCATTATAGCCTCACAAAATTTTCTAAAATTTTAAGGCCGGTCTTCTGGCTTTTTTCAGGATGGAACTGAGCGCCAAAAATATTATCTTGGGCAATTATAGCAGTAACATCCACGCCATACCCAGCTGTTGCCATAACTACAGAATTATCTGCTGGCTTTGCATAATAACTATGCACGAAGTAAGCATAATCACCATTATTTACTTCTTTAAGCAATTCCGATTTTTTTTTGATTTCTAAATTATTCCATCCCATATGTGGTATTTTAATACCAGCTTTCGGAAGCGGGATCACATCACCACCCAGCCAGCCAAGCCCCTTATGAATTCCGTTTTCGTAACCATTTTCAAAAAGCATCTGCATACCAACACAAATGCCTAAAAACCATTTTCTATGCACACGCACCTGTTCATTTAAATTTTCAAGCATGCCAGGAAGAGCTGAAAGACCAGCCATGCAATCGCCAAAAGCACCAACTCCGGGCAGGACTATATGGCTTGCATTTTCAAGCATGCGTGAATCATCACTTACTACCACATTGGATGCGACTGCCTCAAAAGCTTTAGCAACTGACCTTAAATTTCCCGAGCCGTAATCAATAATAACGACAGAGGCCATTTTTATGCTGCCGCCATACGGTCAAAATAGCGCTGCTGGGCGCGCATTTCATTATCACTTGCCACAACATCCGACATTATATAGCCGCGTTTGGCGAGTGAGGCCCTCCTGCAATCATTCGCTTGATAACCAACAAGCAGGCTGAAAGCCAACTGGATTATAGTGAGGCTGTCACGGTCCATCCATTTTGAATGTTCCGCTACCCCAAAAAGCACAGCAAATACCCCAAGGAAAATAGCAAATCCCCATGCGCGGTGGTATAAAGCCCATAATACGCCAAAAATGAAAGCATAAACGCTGAACCCTTCGCGCACGAATATTGCTTTTTCCACTGCATTATTATTCACCGGATTTATATGCACTGTGTATATCTGCGGTTTGGAAAATAAGGACATTATGAGACCTGCGAATAATCAGGATTTTTGGGATGGATGCTAGGAACAACCACCCGCAAAAACTTTAGCATACAGCCAGTATGTGAGTTTTGAGGACGGGCGTGACGACGCAGACGTTCAAAAAGACAATTATACAATGGTCTCATAAGCTGCCTCCAAGAGTACCCTTAGTTGAAGGAATTTCATCAGATTTACGTGGGTCTATATCTATCGCAACCCGAAGTGCGCGTGCCAATCCCTTGTAACAGGATTCAACTATGTGGTGGTTATTCACACCATATTCATTTTTAACGTGCAAGGTTGCGCCCGCGGCAAAGGCAAAAGCCTGGAACCATTCGCGGAATAACTCGGTATCCATATCCCCAAGTTTTGGCTTGGAAAAATCGACATTCCATACGAAATATGGCCGCCCCGATAAATCGATTGCAACATTGGTCAGGGTTTCATCCATTGGTATTGTTGCAGCTCCATAACGCACTATACCTTTGCGTTCGCCAAGAGCCTTGGCTAATGCTTCACCTATGGCAATTCCTGTATCTTCAGTCGTATGGTGGTTATCAATATGCAGGTCACCTTTAGCGGTGAGCTTCAAATCCATAAGGCTATGGCGCGAAAGCTGTTCCAGCATATGATCCAAAAACCCGATTCCGGTGGAAATTTCGTATTTCCCGGTCCCATCCAGGTTAAGCTCCACGCTTATCTGTGTTTCCTTGGTTTTACGCTCATGTTTGGCAGTACGCATCTATTACTCCTGAATTAATCCGGGGGATTTTAACAGAGTTACAGGCGATTACAAGCTCGTAAGATAAAGAAACTACCAGTTTACAGGGAATTCATACTCTAAATTCACTTTTACAGTATAATCCGGTGCAGACTTGGATATGCCAAACAAAGTACCAACGTCATATTTGAAACCTGGCGCCAATTGCCCATATATAACAGGCCCAAGACGGTGTTTTTGGTTGCTGTAAGTTTCTGGGTCACCGATTTCACCAAATTCACCATAATATTCAACCCCAGGGCTGAATTTTGGCAAATAATTATATTTTGCCATCCATTTAATTTCACCTTCAGGGTTTTTATTGCTGTTATCCCCTACCTCTTTTTCAAAGCCGATATTAAGCATAGTTGTAAATTTATTTATATTTTTAGCGGCTAGCAGGAATAATTCAACCTTGTCAGAAGATCCTTTTGGATGGGCAAACTCATAAGATGCCTGCAAACCCAGATCTGCCCAATATTCCCCCACTTCCGTCAACTGGAAGATATTTTCTATTTCGGTAGCAGTGTATTTATATCCATTTTGAGGCTCTTTTTCCAACTCGCCATAAAGCTCAGCCTGCCATCTCGAAGTCAGCCCATAACCAATGGCAAACTGGTGCTGGCGAAAACCGCTTTCCCCTTGCCGGGAATCCAAATCGAAACGGTTCTTGCTTTCAATCTCCATTATACCTTTTTCCACATACGGAGAATACACCTCAAGCGCATAGGCATTTTGCCCTAATAACAAGACAGTTGTTGATAGAAGAAGGGCTTTATTTATAGAATTATATTTTTTTTTCATATTTTGCCTTATTAGTAATTTTAATTAAGATATTTATTGATAGAAGCGAGATAATATAAAATATAACCTGTATTCCAGTTGGGCGCTCACTATAACCCAGCATTGCATGGAGTATTTTTCCCAGGACGCTGTTTTGCGTAAGCAACCAGCTGCTATCCCACATCTGCCCATAAGCCGGCAATATATCCGCAGCATTTAAAAAACCAGCGATCTGGGCACTCATCCCGCAAGCCAGTAAGATCAGCAGCCACCCGGTTACCATGAACAGGTATTTTGACGAGAGTTTTATCAGCCCGAAATATAGCAGCGTGCCTATTAATATTGCACATCCTGCTCCGGAAATTCCGCCCGCGATGATAGAAATGACAGGATCATTCGAGGTTTTGATTATCCCTGTCATGAACAATACTATTTCAGCGCCCTCACGCCACATGGCTATGCTCACCACAACCGCCAGCGAATAAAGCGGTATGTCGCCATCACTGACCGATTTACCTACCTGCTTCATTTTTTGCGCCAGCGCACGGCCATGCGACTGCATCCAGACTACAGTCCAGACAATCATGGCAACGGCAACGGAGAGAATTATTGCATTAAATATTTCCTGCCCTACCCCTTCCATCGCGCCTGAGATATTTTCAGCAAAAAATGCAACTATAACAGCGCCTGCAAGACCGCCGCAAAGCCCGATACAAACCCACAGGTTACGCCCCTTAACACCTCTGGTTGCAGCAAGTATTATAGTTATAATGATAGCTATTTCTAAAAATTCGCGGAAAGCGATTATGAAAGCGGCGGGCATTACTGTTATCTATGCTGGTGGAAATTATTTTGCTATTATTTTGCCTTTTGCGGTATCTTCATGGAATTCCCCTACGAAAGGATATTCACCAGCTTTAAGCGGACCTATAAAAACCACCCCTTCTGAATTTCCTGCAATAACTTTTTCGCGTGAAAGCTCATGGCTTTCAAATTCTTCTGAAGAAGCATCCTGATTTTTAATAATCAGCTTCACTTTCTGATTTGCAGGAACTTCAAGCGAGTCTGGAGTAAATTTATGATTTTTTATTATAATCTCATAAACTTGCGTATCTGCAAAAGCAGGCAGGGAAAAGCAGGTTATTAAAGAAGCAGCGGCAATTACTTTTTTCATAAAATTCCTATTTTAATACAAATATTATCTTTAACGTTATTATGCAATTTGTAACGCAACTGAGAATCATTCGCAAGAAAATAATTGCAAAATATATCCCATTGTTTTATATAATTAATACTGAATTAAGAAAATTAATTACAAGTGTATAAATCATCACTTGTGCAAGAAAGCACTGTTGGCTGGGTGTAATTACCATCATTTTCATACACATCCCGGTCACGCACTTTGGAATAATCTATATCATCCCATCCTCCGCCCTGCTTTGTACCGCTACAATTGCTGCATGTTAAAAATACGCAAAGCCCGAGCATCAAACGAAGGGAGTGAGATATACCAGTTCCAAATTTCATACAAAATAACCTTTTAATACCGCCAGAGAAAACACTATATGTCATACTCCATATAAGAATTTAATACAGAAAATAAAATATTGTTTTGTCATTATTTTATAAATACTTTCTTTACTTTTATCTGCAATGCTTACCCTAACCTTGATAAATTCCGGCTCAATTCGCAGGCTGGATTTAAAAACATAGAAATGGAGTTGTTGCAATGTCCAAAATTGAATCTGCTGCTGCAAAGCAATCTGCTGCTGCCTCAAACCGAACAGTTACCTTATCTGTAGACGGAAAAAATATTTCTTTTCCTGTTTATGATGCAACCGAAGGGCAAAGCGTATTTGATATAAGTAAGCTATATGCAGAAACCGGCATGTTTACTTTTGACCCAGGTTTTATGTCCACCGCCTCTTGCGAATCAAAGATCACCTTTATTGATGGAGATCAGGGAATATTGCGCTACCGCGGCTATGATATAGCACCGCTTGCCGAAAAAAGCGATTATCTGGAAGTTGCTCATTTGCTATTATATGGTGAGCTGCCCAATGCTGAAGAAAAAAAATCCTTCAACCGCACTATAACTATGCACACAATGGTGCATGAACAGCTGCACTTCCTATTCCGCGGCTTCCCCCGTGCCTCACACCCTATGGCTGTTATGGCAGGCGCAGCAGCTTCACTTGCAGCATTTTACCATGATTCACTCGATGTGAACGACCCGGCGCAGCGCGAGATCTCAGCATACAGACTGATAGCAAAAATGCCAACACTTGCTGCAATGTCTTATAAATATTCAATCGGACAGCCATTCATTTATCCGCAGAATGACCTGGGCTTTTCTGAGAATTTCCTGCATATGATGTTCTCAACACCTTGTGAAAAATATACTGTAAACCCGGTTCTTGCCCGTGCTATGGATAAGATACTTATCCTCCATGCCGATCATGAACAGAATGCTTCCACCTCAACAGTAAGGCTTGCCGGTTCATCAGGCGCAAATCCTTTTGCCTGTATGAGCGCTGGTATCGCATCGCTATGGGGGCCTGCTCATGGCGGCGCGAACGAGGCAGTAATTAATATGTTACGCGAAATTGGCGACGTTAGCAAAATCCCTGATTTTATCCAGAAGGTAAAAGACAAAACCAGCGGCATAAAACTCATGGGCTTTGGCCATCGCGTTTATAAGAATTACGACCCACGTGCAACCGTGCTGCGTGAAACCTGTAAGGAAGTCCTAGCCGAACTAGGGCAAATCAACGAACCGCTGCTGAAAATAGCTGTAGAACTGGAAAAGATAGCCCTGAACGATCCTTATTTTGTTGAACGTAAACTATACCCCAACGTGGACTTCTATTCCGGCATTATTTACCGCGCAATGGGCATTCCATCTAAAATGTTCACCGTTCTCTTTGCAGTAGCGCGCACTGCGGGCTGGATAGCTCAGTGGAAAGAAATGATGGAAGATCCCAAGGCTAAAATCGGGCGTCCACGGCAGTTATTTACCGGTTCTGCACCGCGTCAGTTTGTACCTTTAGATAAGCGCAAATAAAAACAATAGAGCCGGGATTAGAGATTAGAGCTTGGAAGCTCTGATAACTAATCTCCAATCCCTAATCTCTAATTAAGATGCAAGGGCTTCCAGCTCGCGTACCGGCTCTGGAGCAGTTTTCAACGGCTCTGAAGAAACCGATGCAGGATTGGCGTTAGCAGCTTCTTTAGAAGCTTCCGCTGCCTCCTCTTTAGCTTCATCCTTTTTATTCTGCGCCTCTTCCTTGGCAGCAGCTTCTTCGTTCTGCCTGTTTATATGCTCGTCGAGCTTGGCAATACGCAGGGTTTTAAGCAGGTCACGAACTTCCTGGCGGGCGGCAACATGGGAAAGTGAAAGCCCTACCCCGCCATTCATCTCCATAATATCTAGCACGGTAAGGCCCTGCAGGAACATTTCACGGAAGATCACACGCTCAGAAAAACCCGGCGCCACTCGGAAACCAATACGGCGTGCCAGCTCTCCTGTCGCCTGCGTCATGAAGCGTTTGTTTTTAGCATCGATATTGCTCAAACGGTTTCGCATAACTATCCATTCGATTGAGCCGCCATCGCGCTTGGCACGCATAAGCTTTTGTTCCCAAACCATTTCACTATATATACTTGGCTTTATGATCTTCATGGTCTGCCCGTCAACATTGGCAAGCACATCAAGGTCTACAAAGCTGTCATTTATAGGTGTAATAATGGTATCAGCGTGGGCATGGGCAACACGGGAAAGATAAGTATCACTGCCGGGACTATCTACTACTATAAAGTCATTGGCTTCTACAAGACGCATAAGAGTCTTTGTAAAACGCTCCCGGTCATCTTCCTCGGCTTCCTGTACAATATTGAAAGGGCTGCGCTGCACTACAACATGCTGCGGCTGCGGAAGCGCTACGTTTTCCTTGAGAATGGTCTGGCGCCGATTCTCCAGATAGCGCGAAAGTGAGCGCTGGCGTGAATCAATATCGATAGTGCCAACCGAAAAACCAAGGCGCAGAAGCGCCACTATAAGATGCATGCAGGTTGTGGTCTTGCCTGAACCGCCCTTTTCGTTACCAAGGACAATAACATGCGCTTTTTTGGATGGTGCCGATGCCGGTGTTGATGCATTAAATATAGGCTGCGTCATAATATTTCCCCTCCAATGTTCTTTAATTTTTTATGAGTATAGTCGTCGCCAATTACGACTCAAGCATTATCGCACATCATGCAGAAAAAAATATGCGGTCATCAAAAATCCGATCACGCTTACCAGCGTTCGTATGTGCTGCGGCGCGACTTTCAGCGCCATGCGTGCACCTACGTAACCTCCAAATATTCCACCCGCTACCATCACAGCCGCAAGGTTCCACATAACTGCGCCTGCAAGAATAAATATCACAACTGTTGCCATATTGATAGCGCCAGCTAGTAAAGTTTTAAGAGCATTCATCTTATGTATATCGGAAAGCCCCATTAGTTGCAGCATCGCAAGCATCAATATACCTATGCCAGCTCCAAAATACCCTCCATAAAAAGCAATAACCAGCTGCAAGAACATTGTAACCATCGGCTGCCCTTTTGAATGTGGAAACCTTTTGTGCAGGCAGGCAATTACGTAGCGCCCAAAAGTAAATATCATAGTTGCCGCAAGTAATAGCCACGGCACAAGCTTTCTGAAAGTTATCTCCGGCGTGTATAAAAGCGTAAGCGAACCGGCAGTGCCGCCAATTATACAAATAACTAGCAGCGGAATTAACCTTTTGCGGTCAGCCGCAAGTTCATTTCGGTAACCGTAAGTGCTGGAAATAGTCCCCGGCCACAGCGCGATTGTACTCATTACATTGGCCTGTAACGGCGTAAGCCCATAAAAAATAAACACCGGAAAAGTAAGGAAAGTACCACCCCCAGCCACCGAATTGATCGCGGCTGCTATGGCAGGAATTATAAAAAAAAGGGATATGTCCAGCAAATTCATTATATTAACGATTTTTATCTATTTATCTAGGGAAGCTTGCGCTTTTTATTTAAGCATGTCAAAATGGCTAAGCCTATCTTAATAGCTATATATGGTAGGTGCAAATAATTTTGATAACAAACTGATGCAATAAATAATAAATTATTTCGATGAAAAAGAGAACGCTTGCAATAGCCAGTGACCATGGTGGTGTTGAATTAAAACAATCACTCACCATTTATTTGCAGGAATCCGGCACAGAGGTTGCAGACCTGGGAACAAATGGCAGTGAATCAGTAGACTACCCCGATTATGCACAAAAGCTCAGCGAATGGGTTGAAAAAAATCCTGGCAATATGGGCATACTCATCTGCGGCTCAGGAATAGGCATGAGCATCGCCGCCAACCGCAACCCTAATATTCGCGCGGCGCTGTGCCATGACGGTCTTTCGGCCAGCCTTTCACGCAGACATAACGATGCCAATGTCTTATGTTTAGGTGCAAGGCTCATAGGCATAGAAACCGCAAAAGATTGCGTGAACGAATTTTTAAACAGCGAATTTGAAGGCGGAAGACACCAGAAGCGCATAGATAAATTATCAATTTTACAAAGAGAATCCCAATGACCAGCCAAGCTACTAAACTTCAATATAAAGAGAATGATAAAATGAACAGTTTTTTTGAATCCAATTTAGCCGATGCCGACCCTGAAATTTTTTCTGCACTTGAGGAAGAGCTTAACCGCCAACAGACGCAGATCGAACTTATCGCTTCAGAAAATATAGTAAGCAAAGCAGTTCTTAGGGCGCAAGGTTCAGTCCTTACCAATAAATATGCGGAAGGCTATCCCGGCAAACGTTATTACGGCGGCTGCGAATTCGTAGACAAGGCAGAAGAACTGGCAATAAGCCGCGCCTGCAAACTTTTTAACTGTAAATTCGCCAATGTACAGCCAAACTCCGGCTCGCAGGCCAATCAGGGTGTATTCTTAGCACTTCTTAAACCCGGCGAGACTTTCCTTGGCATGTCGCTGGCGGCAGGCGGACACCTAACCCATGGTGCAGCACCTAATATGTCTGGCAAATGGTTTGAGGCCGTTCAATATGGCGTGCGTAAGGAAGATGCGCTGATCGATTATGAAGAAGTTGAGCGCCTTGCCAAAGAACATAAACCTAAGCTTATAATCGCTGGCGGCTCAGCTTATTGCCGCGTTATCGACTTCGCCCGCTTCCGCAAAATTGCCGATTCAGTTGGTGCATATTTCATGGTAGATATGGCGCATTATGCCGGGCTTATAGCTGCTGGAGTTTACCCAAGCCCATTTCCGCACGCGCATGTTGCAACCACTACCACCCATAAAACCCTGCGCGGCCCACGTGGTGGTATGATACTCACCAATGACGAGGAACTGGCAAAAAAATTTAATTCCGCGATTTTCCCCGGTGCACAGGGCGGCCCACTAATGCACGTGATCGCAGCTAAAGCAGTTTCCTTTGGTGAAGCTCTCCAGCCATCTTTTAAAACTTATGGTAAGGCAGTGCTAGATAATTCACGCGCCCTTGCCGAAACATTGGTTAAACGTGGTGTTGATATCGTAACCGGCGGCACTGACTGCCACCTTATGCTGGTTGACCTGCGCCCGAAAAAAGTAACCGGTAAAGCCGCCGAAGAAAGCCTGGAACGTGCCGGGCTTACCTGCAATAAAAACGCCATTCCTTTTGATCCGGAAAAACCTTTCGTTACTTCCGGCATCCGGCTTGGAACACCCGCTGGAACCACCCGTGGCTTTGGCGTTTCAGAATTTAAAAAGATCGGTGAACTTATCGGAGATGTTCTGGATGGGCTTTCAAAAGGCGGGGATAATTCCGCCACCGAAACAAAAGTCCGCTCACAAGTTGCCGAGCTATGTAAAGCATTCCCTATTTATCAAGGGTTGGATCAGAAATAATTATGCGAGTCCGATGGATAACGAAGCCAATTAGCGAAAGACAAAGAGTATGAAATGTCCATTTTGCGGTCATCTGGATACACAGGTTAAGGATTCACGCCCCAGTGAAGATGGGCTTACAATTCGCCGCCGCCGTTTCTGCCCGGAATGTAATTCACGCTTTACAACTTTTGAGCGTGTTCAGCTTCGCGAACTCACAGTGCTTAAGAAAAGTGGTGAACGGCGCATGTTTGATCGTGACAAGCTGGCGCGCTCCATAGGCATAGCCCTGCGTAAACGCTCTATCCAGCCAGATCAGGTTGAGCAGCTTCTTACACGTATTACCCAGAAGCTGGAAAGTCTTGGTGAAAATGAAATACCCACTTCCCTCATTGGAAAAACTGTTATGGATGAGCTTAAAAAACTTGATAGCGTCGCCTATATCAGGTTTGCCTCTGTTTACCGGGATTTCAGCGAAGCCAAGGATTTTGAAGATATTGTAGAGGAGCTTGGAAAAACCGATGAATAAAAAACTGCCATTACTCGCCTCTTTATTTTTACTCTCAGGCTGCGAAACCATATATAATGCTGCAGATAGCCTTGGAAGCCATATGCCAACCATTGGCGAGCCATGCCATAACTGGCAATGCGTAACCAGTGAAGGGCAAAGACAGAGTGATATGAACAAGCGCATGGAAGAAGCCGCAAAAAATACTTCTGCATCTAAAACGGCACAACCTCAAAATCAGCAAGCTAGTCCAGTCCAAAAATAAATCATATGATTGCGCCGGAAAGATATATGAAGGTGGCGCTGTCGCTGGCACGCAGGCAACTTGGCCGCACCCATCCTAATCCTTCAGTTGGCGCAGTCATAGTTAAGAATGGTCAGATAATAGCAAATGGCATAACCGCAAATGGGGGCAGGCCACATGCTGAAACCATAGCCCTAAATGACGCTGGTGAAAATGCAAAGGATGCTGATTTATATGTAACCCTTGAGCCATGCTCGCACCATGGCAAAACCCCGCCTTGTATTAATGCAATTATAAGATCCGGTATTAAAGCCGTGTATATTTCTTGTAGAGATCCTAATCCTGAAGTAAATGGCGCAGGCATTGAAGCCTTAAAAAAAGCCGGCATCAAAGTTATAGAAAATGTCTGCCATAAAGAAGCCTTGGAAATCAACCGTGGTTTTTTTTCGGTGATTAAAAAAAAACGCCCCTATATAGCACTTAAAATAGCAACTTCCCTTGATGAAAAAATTACCAATCCCAAAGGCCGCTGGCTTACAGGCGAGCCTGCCCGTAACTACGGGCATCTCCTTCGTGCGCGATATGATGCCATTCTAACAGGCGCTGGAACAGTTATTGCCGATGATCCGCTTCTCACCTGCCGCCTGCCTGGGCTGGAAGGTCATTCGCCAATAAGAATCGTCCTGGATAGGGATAATAATATTCCAAAATCATCAAATATAATGAAGCAGCAGGAAATAGCGCAAACAATTATCATGAACGATAAAACATTAGACGAAGTTACTAGAAAATTAGCAAAAAATGGAATAACTCGACTTTTAGTAGAAGGCGGCGCGAAACTTACTTCATCTTTCCTTGAAAGTGGGTTGGCTGACCGGATTTACTGGTTCCGCGCCCCTATAATAGTTGGAGAAAATGGCCTTTCTCTATCTGCTTCCTTAAGTAAACTTGCTAATTTCAAGCAAATAGAGAATATTAAACTTGGCGAAGATAATTTGGAAATATTGGAATGTTCACGGGAATCATAAGTAATATAGGTACAATTACGCAAGCGCAACAATTGGCAGATTTACGTCTTTCCATATCTTGCGGATTTCCTCCTGAAAGCATAAAGCTCGGTGATTCAATCGCTTGCAATGGCTGCTGCCTGACCGTAGTTGAAATACTAAAAAATGGCTTTGCAGTTGAGCTTTCCAAAGAAACTATTTCCCGCACCGTTCCAGGAAGCTGGGCTGCCGGTCAAAATCTTAATTTAGAAAGGCCGCTGAAGCTTGGCGACACACTGGATGGACATATGGTAAGCGGCCATGTTGACGGCCTGGCAACAATAAAATCAATTGAAGTATCAGGCGGTTCGCATATAATTACCCTTGAATCCCCACCAGAACTTGCACCTTTTATCGCACAAAAAGGCTCTGTAACCCTTGATGGAATTTCACTTACCGTAAATAAAGTTGAAAATAATCAGTTTACGGTTAATATCATTCCACATACATGGCAAAATACCACCATTAATCAACGGAAAACAGGTAGCCAGCTTAATCTGGAAATAGATATAATAGCACGCCACATAGCCCGATTTATGAAACAGTAAAACATGCCTTATTCCAAGTTACTTTCCCCTATTGAAGATATTATCGCCGATGCACGCGATGGCAGGATGTTCATACTGGTTGATGATGAAAACCGTGAAAACGAAGGCGACCTTGTGATACCAGCACAGTTTGCTACACCCGCCTCGATTAACTTCATGGCCAAATACGGGCGCGGACTTATCTGCCTTTCCATGACTTCAGAGCGCATAGAAGCTCTGGGCTTAAACCTTATGTCACGCGATAATAACTCAAGGCACCAGACCGCTTTTACAGTATCAATCGAGGCTCGCGAAGGAGTTACCACCGGGATCTCAGCAGCAGACAGGGCGCATACTATTCAGGTTGCGATAGACCCATCGAAAACAGCAGCTGATATTGCCTCACCTGGGCATATTTTCCCGCTGGTCGCGCGTGATGGCGGGGTTCTCGTGCGCGCCGGGCATACTGAGGCAGCAGTTGATATTTCACGCCTTGCCGGACTTAACCCATCGGGCGTAATTTGTGAAATAATGAATGACGATGGAACCATGGCGCGGCTTCCCGACCTGCTGGAATTTGCAAAACATCACCAACTGAAAATAGCAACAATCGCCGACCTGATCTCTTACCGCCGCCGCTCAGAAAAACTGGTTAAGCGTGTTATAGAAAGCAATTTCAAAAGTGATTTCGGCGGTGATTTTAAAATTATTATCTATACCAGCAGCACCGAATATGCCGAACATATCGCGCTGGTAAAAGGCGATATTTCCAATGCCAAGCCAACCCTTGTACGCATGCACTCTCTTAATCTACTGCAAGATATGCTGGGTGATAGCCATGCCGGAAATTCCAGCCACTTAAAACCGGCCATGGAATATATAAACAAGCACGGCAGCGGGGTTATAGTACTTATCCGCGAACCAATAAGAACAGCAGTTTCCGACAGCTTGCGCCTGCGCCTTGGCGAAGAGCCGCATTCACCAGCCGACCTTCGCGATTACGGCATAGGCGCTCAGATACTTCTCGACCTTGGTGTGCGCGATATGATACTGCTTTCCAACTCCAAACGCTCGATAATCGGGCTGGAAGGTTACGGGCTTACTGTTCATGATTATCAACCGCTTAATTAAATAGAAAATATGTCGCACATATCACCCCATATACTAATAGTTTCTGCCGATTTTTATCCCGATATAACCAGGGAGTTACTTGCTGGAGCAAGCGCTGAACTCAAGCGCATGGATGCAACTTTTGATGAAATTAAAGTACCTGGGGCATTTGAGATTCCGGCAGCTATCAATTTCGCCATCCAAAGCCGTAAATACCATGGTTATATTGCGCTGGGCTGCGTTATCCGCGGCGAAACAACACATTATGATTATGTCTGCTCAGAAAGCGCGCGCGGGCTTATGGATCTGGCGCTTACCCAGAACGCGGCAATCGGCTATGGGATACTGACAGTTGAGAATAAAGAACAGGCTATGGTACGCGCTAAGGTCAGCGAAGGCAACAAGGGGCGCGATGCTGTGGAAGCCTGCCTGCAATTAATTTCAATTAAAAACCGTCTGGGCATTGCCTTATGACGCAAACTTCTGAGAAAAAATCCAATCCCTCACTCCAGAAAAAATCTGCAGCGCGTATAGCAGCGGTGCAAGCCATTTATGAGCGCTTAGTTAGTGAAAAACAACCAAGTCCGGAAGCACAGATCGCTGCACTTAAAAAGCGCCTTGCAAACAACAAGGATGAACAGAAATTGACCTTGGGTGTAATGTTGGAGCCGAATTACCCGCTGGTTACAGCAATTTTAGAAGGCACAAAAGAATGGCAGCAGGATATTGATAAGAGGATCAATTCAGCTCTTAGCAAAGACTGGACGCGTGAGCGCATGAGCCCCATTTTAATTGCTATTTTAAACTGTGCGATTTTTGAATTGTTTTTTTACAAAGACACCAAGCACAAAATACTCATTGATGAATATACCACACTCACCAGCCGCTTTTTCGGTGAAGCTGAGATAGGATTTGTAAATGGAGTGCTTAAAAATCTTCATAACCAGTTCCATGCCGGAGATTAGAATAATTATTATTTCTTTATATATTTAAATATTTTCCATATATTAATTTATATATATAAATATATTATTTGCTGTTAGTAAGAATTTAAATGGAAATGCTATGAAAAATATAAACAAAAAAATGGCAGGTATTGGCGCAGCTATCATTCTTTTAGTAGCAGCTACAGCGGCAATTGCTTCCTATGCAACAAAAGAATCCCTGCAAAGCAAGGAAGAGCAGGCAATGCCGCAGACTGCACCGCTACCTGCTGCCACACCGCAGCAATATAAGCAGCAAAACAAACAACCTTCCCAGAAAACAGCATCCGCCCACCCGCCTGCACCTGCAAAACCAAGCTGTAATGACAGTAATATAATTGGTACTGTCGCTGGCGGTGCCGGAGGCGGCATAGTAGGAAGCCAGCTTGGTAAAGGTAAAGGCAAGACCGCAGCTATAATTGGTGGGGTTATTGGGGGCGCTTACCTCGGAAACCAGTATATACCAACCCAGAATGTAACATGCAGGCAATAATATAAATTCTTAGCAGAGAAAGAATCACATGTTGAACATCAAAAAATTTCCAAAATTTACAGCAGCTCTTCTAGTTGCGGCAGTCTGCTATTCCCCTGCAGCTTTTGCTGACAAAGGTGGAAAAGGTCACGGGCATGGACATGGCAAGCATGATGACCGCGATGATGATCGCGGCCATGGACATCATAGTGACCGCGTTTATATACATGACAATGACCGCATCATAATCAAAAAATATGTGGTTAATGATTATAGGTCACATTGCCCTCCTGGGCTTGCAAAAAAGCATAATGGCTGCCTACCTCCAGGCCAAGCTAAAAAACTATATATAATTGGACAGCCTCTCCCGGAATATGTTGAATGGGAGCCAGTACCGCAGCCACTGTTAATTCAGCTCCAGCCAGTGCCTGCCGGTTATCAGTATGTGCAGGTGGATAAGGATATATTGCTTATTTCAGCAGCTTCACATCATGTTATTGATGCCATCACCCTGCTATCTGCTGTTGGCCATTAATAAATAATTGGCGATCCCGGAGGGATTCGAACCCCCGACAACCAGCTTAGAAGGCTGATGCTCTATCCAACTGAGCTACGGGATCGCAAGGCTTAGCCCATTCGTGTTACGCGAGCAAACCCTTATATTCAAGGGAAATATCATTAAACCGCCTTGTATGAATATTATTATTGATAGTTAGCGCCTCCTATCCTATAGGAATAGCCGGGGGCGGTTAGCTCAGTTGGCCAGCCCCGCGGCGCATGAGCAGAAATGCTTTAACCAACCTGCGCCGCAGCTAGAGATTAAGGGCGGTTAGCTCAGTTGGTTAGAGCGCCACGTTGACATCGTGGAGGTCGATGGTTCGAGTCCATTACCGCCCACCATAAAAAAAGCGCCTTTAGGCACTTTTTAAATGGTAAGCGTGACGAGAACCTTGGTTCGACAAAAATCCCCAGCCCCCTTGACACATGCTGGCATTACCCATAATATCCGCCGAATTTAACAAAAAATACCTTAGAAAATATAATGAACGCCACACCAATACCCGCAAATGCCACTGCCTGCCTGCTTCTTGCAGATGGCAAGGTATTTTTTGGGGAAGCTATTGGTAAATCGGAATTTTCTATGGGTGAAATATGCTTCAATACCGGCATGGTCGGCTATCAGGAAACCCTCACTGATCCATCTTACGCCGGGCAGATAATCACCTTCACCTTTCCGCATATAGGCAATGTCGGCTGCAACCCGGATGATATTGAGGCCAACCGCGTATTCGCAAGCGGCCTGGTGCTGCGCGAGCCTATCACACAACCTTCCAATTACCGCAGCCAACAGCATTTCAATGATTGGCTGATAGAAAACAATCTAAGCGGCATCAGCGGGGTTGATACCCGCGCCCTCACCCGCCATATCCGAAAAAACGGGGCGCAGAATGCCGCAATTTTTCCTGTTTCCGCTGAAAAATATAACACCCAGTTAAAAGAAGCGCAGGATAAGCTCCGCACACATCCTTCTATGGAAGGTCTGGATTTAGCGGGGCATGTTACCACCAAAGAGCATTATGATTGGACAAGCGGCGAATATTCATTCAAACCAGCAACGCCAAAACCGCAAATCTACAATGTGGTAGCGATAGATTACGGTGAAAAACTTAATATCCTGCGCTGCCTTGTCGGGCGCGAATGCAAGGTTAAAGTGGTTTCCGCGCAAACCAGCGCCAAAGAAATCCTTGGATTAAAACCACACGGAATATTCCTATCCAACGGTCCCGGCGACCCGGCAGCAACTGCCCAGTATTCAACTCCGATACTCAAGGAACTTATAGATTCCGGAGTGCCTATTTTTGGCATCTGCCTTGGCCACCAATTGCTTGCACAGGCGCTTGGCGGCAAAACCGCGAAAATGCCGCAGGGACACCGCGGCGCCAACCACCCGGTAAAAAATTTACTTACAGGAGCAGTAGAAATAACCAGCCAGAACCATGGTTTCGCGGTACTGGCCGATAGCCTGCCGGCACATGTCAAAGTAACTCATGTTTCCCTATTTGACGGAACAGTTGAGGGCCTGCGCGTAGAAGGCAAGCCGGTTTTCACCGTACAATACCACCCGGAATCTTCCCCCGGCCCGCATGACAGCACCTATTTGTTTGACGATTTTGTGAATATGATGAAGGATAGGATTCAGGATTCAGGATTCAGGATTCAGGGAGGAAAAACTTCCCTATGAGTATACAAAGCTACAGGGACTTAGAAGTTTGGCAAAAATCAAGAATGTTGGTAACACAGCTTTATCAACTTACCAAAACATTCCCAAAAGAAGAGAATTATGGGCTTACCAGTCAACTGCGAAGGGCAGCGGTTTCAGTTCCATCAAATATTGCGGAAGGAAAATCGCGGCGTGCAACAAAAGATTATATGCGCTTTTTAGATATTGCTTATGGTTCTGTGGCTGAAGTTGAAACACAGTTATTTATAGCTTGTGATTTGGGTTATACGACAGAAAAGAATGTATCTTCATTATTGGGTGGCTATGCTGAAATAGGTAGGATGCTTAATGGATTATTATCTAGCCTGGAGCGCTGCCTGAAAACACCTGAATCCCGAATCCTGAATCCCGAATCCAAAATTGAACCCCAAACTCTGAACTCTGAACTCGCCTATGCCTAAACGTACTGACATAAAATCAATTTTAATAATCGGCGCAGGGCCGATAGTGATCGGACAGGCCTGCGAGTTTGACTATTCAGGAAGCCAGGCTTGCAAGGTTCTGCGCGCAGAAGGATATAGGGTAATATTGGTCAATTCCAACCCAGCAACGATCATGACCGACCCTGATCTTGCCGACGCAACTTACATAGAACCCATAACCCCGGAGATGGTGGAAAAAATTATCGCCAAGGAAAAACCTGATGCGCTGTTGCCGACAATGGGCGGACAAACCGCGCTTAACTGTGCCAAGGCTCTGGCCGAATCGGGCGTGCTTAAAAAATATAATGTCGAGCTGATCGGTGCAAAACTGGATTCAATAAATAAAGCCGAAGACCGCCAGCTATTCAATGATGCGATGAAAAAGATCGGGCTGGAAGTTCCAAAGAACGCAGTTGTAAAATCTCTCGATGAAGCTCGCAAGGCCATGGAATATGTCGGGCTTCCAGCCATCATACGCCCGTCCTTCACCATGGGCGGCGCGGGCGGCGGTATCGCCTATAACCGCGAAGAATTCGAACAGATCATCACCAGCGGTCTTGATGCTTCCCCCATAGGCGAAGTGTTGATCGACGAATCAGTACTTGGCTGGAAAGAATTTGAGATGGAGGTGGTTCGCGACAAAGCCGATAACTGCATCATAATCTGCTCAATTGAAAACTTAGACCCAATGGGCGTGCATACCGGCGACTCTATAACCGTCGCCCCTGCGCTTACGCTCACCGATAAAGAATACCAGAATATGCGTAACGCAAGCTTTGCGGTGCTGCGCGAGATCGGTGTGGATACTGGCGGTTCCAACGTTCAGTTCGCAGTGAATCCTGTTGATGGCCGCATGATCGTGATCGAGATGAACCCGCGTGTTTCTCGCTCCTCCGCGCTTGCCTCAAAAGCTACCGGATTTCCGATTGCCAAGGTAGCGGCCAAGCTTGCTGTTGGTTATACGCTCGATGAAATATTAAATGATGTTACCAAAGTAACTCCCGCATCTTTTGAGCCGACCATAGATTATGTGGTAGTGAAAATTCCACGTTTCACTTTTGAAAAATTCCCCGGCTCGGAACCTATACTGACCACCGCCATGAAATCGGTTGGCGAATCAATGGCGATGGGCCGCAATTTTAAAGAAGCTTTGCAAAAAGCGCTGCGCTCTCTGGAAACCGGACTTACTGGGCTTAACGAAGTTGAAATTAAAGATGCCGATACAGCGCGCTCGGAACTCTCGCGCCCAACTCCTGACCGTTTGCTGGTTGCCGCCCAAGCCCTGCGCCTTGGCGTTACAGTTGAAGAAATTTGTTCCATTGCCAAATACGACCCGTGGTTCATGCGTGAGCTTTCCGAAATAGTGCAGATGGCAGAAAAATTAAAAACCGGGAATATTGAATCGCTGCTTTACCCAGCAAAGCATATTGGGTTTTCTGACGCAAGGATAGCACAGCTTACTGCTAAGCCGATAAATGATATCCGCAAACTCCGCCATAAACTCGGCATCCATCCCGTCTATAAACGCGTCGATACATGCGCGGCTGAATTTGATTCCGACACTCCTTATATGTATTCAACCTACGAAGGCATGAATGCCGAGTGCGAATCACGCCCCACCGACAAAGAAAAAATTATCATATTGGGCGGCGGGCCTAACCGCATCGGGCAAGGCATTGAGTTTGATTATTGCTGTGTACACGCCGCTTACGCGCTGCGTGACGCTGGTTACGAAACTATCATGGTCAACTGCAACCCGGAAACCGTTTCCACCGATTACGACACTTCCGACAGGCTTTATTTCGAGCCGCTGACCGCCGAGGATGTTTTCGAGATAATCCACACCGAAAAGAAAAACGGCAAGGTAAAAGGCGTGATCGTCCAGTTCGGCGGCCAGACCCCGCTCAAGCTTGCGCGTGCGCTTGAAGCAGAGTTCGGCAAGGATATAATAATCGGCACTTCGCCAGATTCCATTGACCTCGCTGAAGACCGAGACCGCTTCCGTGAGCTGGTAGAAAAACTGGGGCTAAAACAACCCAAAAGCGGCATTGGCCGGAGTATATCAGAAGTGCTCGCCGAGTCCGATAATGTTGGTTTTCCGCTTCTGGTACGCCCTTCTTATGTGCTGGGTGGCCGTGCAATGAAAATAATTTACGACAGGACAACGCTTGAGCAATATGTCGGCGAGATAATAAAAATGTTCGGCGACGGGCCGATACTCGTCGATTCCTATTTGCAGGATGCAACCGAACTCGATGTCGATTGCCTGCGCGACAAAGATGGTAATACATTCGTAGCCGGAATCATGCAGCATATAGAAGAAGCTGGGATTCACTCCGGCGATTCAGCCTGCTCGCTGCCGGCTTATTCACTCAATGATAAAATCCTCTCTGAAATTAAAAAACAGGCTGAGTCGCTTGCCGGTGCTTTGAATGTAGTCGGACTTATGAACGTTCAGTTCGCGGTGAAGGATGGAGAAATTTACCTGATCGAAGTAAACCCCCGCGCCAGCCGCACGGTTCCTTTCGTTGCAAAATCCATCGGCGTCCCTATAGCAAAGATCGCGGCGCGTTTAATGGCTGGTGCAAGCCTGAAAGATTTTAATATAAGCCACAAAACCATTTCACATGTCTGCGTAAAAGAAGCTGTATTCCCATTCGCGCGTTTCGCAGGTGTCGATGTAATACTTGGTCCGGAAATGAAATCAACCGGCGAAGCAATGGGTATAGATTCCGATTTCCCGCGTGCGTTTGCCAAGTCGCAACTCTCGGCTGGCAGCACCATCCCTAAAGGCGGCACTGTTTTCGTATCGGTCAAAGAATCCGACAAGGCTTCCGTAACCCCTGCGATACGCGAACTTGCAGGGCTTGGCTTTTCTATAATCGCCACCCGCGGGACAGCGCGCTATTTAAATGAAAATGGAATAAAAGTTGAAGTAGTAAACAAGGTCCGCGAAGGCAGGCCGCATATTGTTGACATGCTTAAAGACGGAAAGATCGCGCTGGTTTTAAATACCACCGAGGGCGGCCAGTCAGTTGCCGATTCGTTTTCCATCCGCCGCACTTCCTTGCTTGGAAAAATTCCTTACTACACCACCATTGCCGGGGCAAAAGCCATAGCCAGCGCCATATCCTCCATTAATAATGGGGGGGGGCTTGACGTACGTTCAATACAATCGTACTTTAGCAATAATTAATTCAGAATAACAAGGCACGACAAAAGGCTCGCTTTAGCCTTAGGTTATTTTTTTGCTGCGACACAGAGGAGAAGACAATGGAAAAATTCCCTATAACCACCGCAGGATATGCGCGCCTGGAAGCAGAACTAAAGCAACGCAAATCGGTTGACCGCCCTGCTATAATCGAGGCGATTTCCGAAGCCCGCGCCCATGGCGACCTGAAAGAAAATGCTGAATACCACGCAGCGAAAGAAAAACAGAGCTTCATTGAAGGCCGCATCAAAGAGCTGGAAGCCGTAATTTCCCGCGCTGATGTTATTGATGTAAAATCACTTGCCTGCGACACAGTAAAATTCGGCGCCACCGTAAAACTGGTTGATGAAGACAGCGAGGAAGAAAGTAAATACCAGATCGTCGGAGAACATGAAGCCGATATAAACCAGCGCCTTATTTCAATAACCGCCCCTATAGCCCGCGCACTGATCGGCAAGAAAAAAGGTGATTCAATTGAGGTCAAAACCCCAAAAGGAGGCCGCAATTACGAGATACTGGAAATTAAATACGTTTGATATTTTATTTCCTTGTCATTCCCGCGCAGGCGGGAATCTCTCTATAGTTTACCCCAAGAATTAATAGGGATTCCTGCTTTCGCAGGAATGGCAAACTCTAAAGCTCGTTTATCTTTGCAGCTACTATAAAATCATTCTTGTGCAATCCGCCTACATCATGGGTCATTAGGCGCACCTTCACATAACCCCAGCCAAAATTAATATCGGGGTGGTGGTTTTCCTCCTGCGCGATTTTGGCTATTTTACCCGCAAGGGCAAATGCATTGTCAAAATCAGGGAATGTAAATTTACGGAATATAGCAGTGCCGCCATGCGCGAGCGCCCAGCCTGGAACCTGCCCTAACATTGACTTGGCATCCTTTTCATTTATGGCTTCACCATTTTTTGTGGATGAGCATTTTTGTTTTGCGAGCATACTATTTCCCTGATTGGCATTAGAATTGCATTAAATTTGTTATCCACTTTATATCAATAAAAAATAGATGGATATAAGAGAAAAAATAAGTTACATTCCTTCAAACTAGGTAATATTTACCCATAAGGCATAAAATTCATGAATTTTGAGAACATACCATTATTTAGCGTAATGAAATCCAAGATGGGTTATATGTCCGAGCGCCAAAGCGTCCTTGCCCAGAATATTGCTAATGCAGACACACCGGGCTACCAGGCACTTGATGTAGAAGCCCCGAATTTTAAAAAATCACTTATGCACTCAAGCCAGCAATTACAGATGCGCGCAACTGACAGCAAACATTTCAGCGGCGCCAGAACTTCCGCTTCCGCCACCCGCATAATACACCGCGATTCAACTTATGAACGCAACCCAAGTGGCAATAATGTTGCCATAGAAGAGGAAATGTCAAAAGTTGCTGCAAACCAGGCTGAATACCAGAAGGTTCTAAACCTGTACCGGAAATCGGTTGATATGTTCAAAACCGCTATCGGCAAAACTAACGGATAATAGGAATATATTATGCAAATATCAGATTCACTTTCAATTTCTGCAGCAGGCATGAAAGCACAGGGTGACCGCCTGCGCGTTGTTTCCGAAAATATTGCTAATGCTGACTCAACCGGGAAAACACCTGGGGAAGCCCCTTATCGCCGCAAGCTGGTTCTTTTCCAAAATAGCCTTGATAAGGAATTAGGCATCAATACTGTAAAAGTTTCAGCACGTACGCATGACATGTCAGAATTCCGCAAAAAATATGATCCCAATCATCCAGCTGCCGACGTACAGGGTTATGTACTTTATCCCAATGTTAACAGCATAGTGGAAATGATGGATATGCGCGAAGCGCGGCGCGGCTATGAAGCCAACCTTAATATGGTAGAAGTATCAAAATCTATGTTGTCGCGCACTATTGATTTGCTAAGGTAAAAATTATATAATAAGCGCCTAAGCTAAAGGGTAAATTATGAGTATCGACGCATTATCAGCCGCAAATGCCTATCGCAGCCAGCTAAAGCTGCAAAGCGATATTACGGATGCTCCGGTTCAGGAAGAAGCAAACAAATCCTCTTTTTCCAATTTAGTCAAAGAAGGCCTGGAAAGCGCAATTGGCGCTCAGAGCAAAAGCGAATCCATGAAAATGGATTCCCTTACCACCGGGAAAGTTGACCTTGCCGATTTAGTTACTGCAGTTACCAATGCTGAGCTGTCCCTAAATACGGTTATAGCTGTGCGCGATAAAGTCATCGGCGCGTATCAGGACATAATCCGCATGCCAATGTAATATAAAAAGCATACTGAGCGAAGCGAAGGGCTTTTTAGGATAAGGTTTATGGAAACAGCTGAAGTATTGGAAGTAATGCGTGATGCTATATATGTGCTTATACTTATATCAGCGCCTATGATGATAGTTGCGCTGATAGTAGGCCTTATAATAGCAATTATACAGGCATTGACACAAATTCAGGAAGCAACCCTTACATTTGTTCCCAAAGTTCTTGCCATGCTGGTCGTATTGGTTTTGACACTGCCTTACATGGTCGACCAGCTTACCAGCCTGAATAATCGTTTATATGACCGTATAGTCCATATCGAATGATTATTTTGAAGCCATAAGCTCGTAAGCCTGAGCTAAGCGGCAGAAGGTTGCGACATCCAGCACCTCTGCGCGCAATGTGCCATCAATAACTGCTTTTTCCAGCAATTCCTCAACCGGTACGCCTAACTGCTTTAATGCCGAACGCAACATCTTTCTCCTTTGCCCGAAAGCAGCAGCCACTACTTTTTCCAAAGCCTCTTTGGAAACCGGGAATAATGGTTTTTCCCTTGGGGTAATCGTTATGACAGCGGAATGAACTTTAGGAGGCGGAGAAAATGCGCCTGGCGGTAGTTGGAAATCATAGCGGCATTCGCATAAAAATTGGCTCATTACCGAAAGCCTGCCATACTCACTGGTATCGGGTGCTGCAATAATTCGTTGCGCCACTTCATCTTGGAACATCAATGTTAGTGAGCTATAGGCCGCCCTCCCATGCACAGCAATGTCATCCAGCCAGTTAAGCAGCATCAAAGTCCCGACATTATAAGGCAGGTTGGCAACTATCCTGCGCGGTGCGGGAACCTGCTCAAGCAAATTCACCTTAAGCGCATCCGCCTGCAGGATTTTAAGCCTGCCATCCCCATAAGCAGATGATAATTCCTGCATGATAGAGATACAGCGTTCATCTTTTTCTACAACGGTTAAGCTTTTTGCACCATTATTGAGCAAGGAACGGGTAAGGCCTCCTGGCCCCGGACCAACTTCAATAATATTGTGATTTTTCAAATCACCAGCATAAAGAGCTATCTTATCAGTAATCCCGCTATCCAATAGGAAATGCTGCCCCAATGACTTGCGGGTAAATAAGCCGTGTTGAGTAATCACATCTTTAAGGGCTGGCAGATTTGGCATATTAATAGTTATTATACAATATATTATGAAATATCAAATGTTACAAATTCACTTTAATAAATATTTAACAATATTATTGTCCTGCTTATGTTAAACTATAGCCATATTAAAGGAATTTCCTATGGTTGATAGTAAAAAAGCTCCCTTCATACCTGATGAAAAGCAACAGTTAGTGATCGAGTCTGCAAGGAAATGGGCCATAGCTGTGTTTGCCCACGATGAATTTATTAAAGAAAATCCTGATATATCAAAAAAAGAAGTTCGTGATCTGACTTTAAAAAATAAAAATCCGCTGAAGGAAGCAGCAGACGCAAAAATTCCCAACAGCGTAATATACCAAACATTGAATGACACAAATCAAGCCCTTAAATCTGGAGAATTACGCACGGAAGTTGAAGAATTAAAAGCTTCCTATCTCAATCAAGTAACTCCCAAACAATATCCAGCCGTCTTAGCAGCAAAAGAGAAAGATGCCTCCCCTCTGCCTGATAAAGAATCTAAAGCCGATTATAAAACTACTCCAAATACAGCTAAAGTTGAAACTCCACTAAATCCCGAAGAAAAGGAAGCAATTGAAAAAGTAAAAGCCTTTGCCAAGGAATATGAATTAAGATATGCCGCCGTCACAGGCCTGACAAAGGATAATCCTGCGCTGGTTCAAGCAAATCCGAACAAAATAATGGAATATATGGCAATTCCAAATCCTATCGATGCACTTGATCCTCGCAACCCATTGGCAGGCAAGCTTAAAAAAGCTTATAATGAGGCAATAGAGAATACGAAGGGGGAAATCGAAGGAGGCAGGCATGACAAAACAATAGAAAATATGAAAAAAAATTTATTGGATAGTTTCACTCCTAAATTACAAAAATCTGAAATCGAAGGCGTCAATTTACCTGATCATGTTAAAGGAGCAGCTCGCGAAGAAGGCCTTAAATTGTTGAGCAATCTCAGGGAATCGGGAGTAAATCCAGAAGCAGCGGATATTAGGCAGCAAACTGCAAACAGGAGCAATTTAGGGTTAGGTTAGATCCTTATTTAAGTTGCCATTATCAGCCGGAGCTATAGAGTAAATCCACAACTGTGGAAGAATCTGCATGGATAAAGCATTATTAGTCGTATCTGCGCTTTTGATCAGCGCTGCGTTCGGTGGCCGCTGGAGCTTTATATCGAGTTACCTGGAATCTAAAAATATCCCTGATCCCTGGCAATTAGCAACAAAATCCCTGCGCGATACTGAAAGAAAGTTAAACAGGCCAACCCTTAAACCCGCCGAGCAGAACTTCCGCGGTACCATACTTACCATGCTGGCACTTGCGGTAAGCTTGATATTTGGTCTTCTGTTCAGCATTATATTCAACCATTTTATTTTCGCACTTGTTTTACTGGTCTTATCCCTACCAGCAGGAAACAGCTGGCATAAAGCCAACACTATAAAAAAGCAGCTTCAGATTGGTAATCTTCCTGCTGCCCGCGCCCAATTGGACAAAACCCCGTTCCTCTACCATGCGGTTATGGATGCCGGTTCGCTGGCACGCTCAGCAATAGAATATCTGTCCGTGCAGTTTTCCGAGAAGATTTTATCACTGATATTCTGGTTCATGCTGCTTGGAGTGCCTGGATTATTCGCAAGCCTTGCCATAAATATTTTGCAGGAGACACTATCAGGGCCTGAGAATAAACCATTTGGGAAAACCGCACGCGACATACAGCTTTTCGTAAATTATATACCTGCAAGGATCGCAGCGATTTTATGGGTCTTAACAGTATATTTCCTGCCTAGCGGCAATGGCTATTCTCTGGCAAATAAAATCTCAAAAGACATGCCGTCAGCACCTCCCAACTATTTAGCCGTCCTTTGCGCCGCATATGCTTTAAATCTGACACTGGGCGGAAGGACTTCTCCTTACGTGAGCGATAAATGGGTAGGAAGCGGGAAAATAGAAGCAGGAACTGCTGACATAACCCGCGCCCAGTTCATTTTTACACTTCAATGTTTATTTATTTTTGTCGGGCTTGGCTTTTTTATTTAGCATTTCTATCATATGTGTATTTTTATCCGCAGAGCCCTTTAAATTTTTCTTAACTGACCCGCACAGGAATTTATCATGAATATCAAGAGTTGATTTCTTCCCAATATTTGCCCAATTTTCCTTAAGCCATTTATCCGCTGCCTCATAACCAATCTTGTGAAGGTGCTGGAAAAAATCCCAGTCGGCATTCATCTTGCTTGAAGCATTCAGCGATTTCATTTCCTCCGGCGAATAAATAAGGTGCATACGCATATCTTTATATTCCTTATCCGAAAGCTTCCCCGTATGGATAAGTTTTGAAACAAAACTTATAGCACGCATTTCCGCAGTCAGGCTTGAATTGAAAGTTATTTCATTCAGCCGGTTGATTATCTCGCTTGCGCTTCTTGGCATAACTTCCTTATGCAGCGGGTTTATCTGCACCAACACCACGTCTTCACTGCCACAGTTATAAATCAGCGGCCAGATCGCTGGGTTACCCATATAACCGCCATCCCAATATTCCTCGCCGTCGATCACTACCGCCTTGAACAGAAACGGTATGCAGGTAGAAGCCATTAGCACATCGACAGTTATTTCATCACAGTGGAAAACCCGTGCTTGTCCGCTTCCAACATGGGTGGCAGAAATATATAATTTTATCTTGCTGCAGGCAGACAGTGCATCAGTATCCAGAACCTCCTCGATTATCTGGCGCATAGGATTATAATCGAGTGGATTTAATTCATATGGCGAAAAAACCCGGCTTAAGAGGTCAAAAAAATGATAGCTCGGCGACAGGTCCATGTTCCATCCGGTAAGCATCCTCTCTATAGGGTTTTTATGCAACGGGCTGTATAAGGCTGCATCGCTTATGCGCCTCCAGAAATCCGCAAGCATGGCTTGCGCCCCTTTATTTCCGCCTTGCATATAACCATTGACCAGCATAGCGGCATTCATAGCCCCAGCGCTGGTTCCGCTTATACCTTCAATTATCAGTTTATCTTCTTCCAAAATACGGTCAAGCACACCCCAGGTGTAAGCGCCATGAGCGCCTCCTCCCTGCAGTGCTAAATTTATTTTTTTAGTATTAATTACAGCGGCCATGGTGCTTCCTAATCATTATTTCCCATATGAAACCTGATGCATACCTTAAGACCTGGGTTATTATTGCTAAGTATAACCTCCGCATTATGTATATTAGCAATAGCATTTACAAGGCTCAATCCCAGCCCATTGCCCTTAGTATGCCTGCTTTGCTCAAGGCGGAAGAATTTTTCAAATACCTTATCCATATAATTATCGGGGATGCCAACTCCATTATCGGCGATTATCACATCAATAATTCCCGGCGCCTGCTCACATGAAATTTCAACGCGCCCCCCCTTGGGTGTGAATTTGATAGCATTATCTATGATATTGGTGAATGCCTGCGTAAGGAGGTTTTTCTCACCATATACAATTATCCCGGAATCTATTTTATTAACCAGTACTATATCTTTTTCAGCGGCGTATGGCTCATAAAATTCCACCATATGTTCAACTATTTTATAAAGGTCACAAGGCTGGAAATCGCGGAATTCAGTATTTGCCTCAAGCTCGGAAATTTTTAATATTGAATTGAATGTACCGATCAATTCGTGCATGTCGGCAATATTTTTTTCAAGCAGGTTGCGGGCAGGGTTTTCTTCATCAATATTACGAAGCCCGGCATCCAACCGGTTTATAATGCGGTTAAGCGGGCTTCTCAGGTCATGTGCAATATTATTGGCAAACTGGCCAAGCGATTTAAGCAGCATTTCAATTTTATCCAGCATATTATTCAGGTTGGAGGATAGATCATCAAACTCATCGCCACCCTTGGTAAAAGGTATGCGGGTACTTAGTTCCCCGTGCATAATATTATAAGCAGAACGGTTTATTACATTTATACGGTTCATAACACTGCGGGTAATAACCAGAGCACCTATAAACGCCATTATCATGGTAACGATCAGGCTCGCCCAGAATGTCTGCAATATTATCTGCTCGATCTTTTCACTGTTCTGCATGGTTTTCCCAACCAGCAAAGTGCGCCATTTCGATAACGGAATAGTTATGGCCTTAACCTGCACCTTTTTCTGGTCGTAAGGCGCTCCTTCAATATGAAAATTTATCCAGCTGCCGTTCTTTTCAAATCCAGATTCCACTACAGCATTAGTTGGCCATTCATTCAAATTGCCAGCCAGCTTTTCATTTTTATTATTAATCAGAATGTATATCTCGGTGCTGTCATCATCAGCACTTATTAATTCCTTTATGCGCGCTTCCACCCCGGCTGACCCGCTTTGGTGGTACTCATTGGCAAGATAGCTATATTGCATCTTGACTGCATCGCTTACCTGTGCCTGCACATAGCCCATGGCAAAAGTATAAATAAAGCCAAAAAGTATGACAACCGAAAGGCTGAACAACCCGACATAAACCGAAGCAAGGCGGAAGGTAAAAGTTTCAAGTATACGCGAGAATTTTGATTCCATAACCCGGCATATATAGCAGTTTTAAGCAACAAATGCCAAATATTTAGAAGCGGTTAGAATTGCTGTTTTCCTGGCATATCAAGAGGCGGCAGCGAGAAATTGCTTTTAGGCCCACCGAGCGCCTTTCCCATTTCATATTGTTTTATGATAAGGCGTAAGTTAGCCGGATTATCCGATTCCGCAAGGGCTACTTCTTCGGTAATTATCCCACTTGTATACAAAACGAACAGGGCCTGCTCGAAAGTCTGCATTCCCTGTACATTACCTTTTTCTATATGCTCACGGATTTCCTTTACCCGGCCATCGGCGATCAATTCGCGTATAACACCGCTATTAAGCATTATTTCAACCGCAATACTGCGTTCTTTCTGCTTATTGACTACGAGGCGCTGGGATAAAATAGCCTTTAAATTAAGCGACAGGTTTAAAAGTATTTGCTTATGCTTTTCTTCAGGGAAGAAATTAATTACGCGTTCTATGGCTTGGTTAGCGTTATTGGCATGCAATGTTGCGATACATAAATGCCCGGTTTCGGAGAATACAATAGCATGCTCCATAGTTTCGCGGTCACGTATCTCACCTATCACGATAACATCAGGTGATTGGCGCAAGGTGTTTTTAAGGGCAATGCCGAAAGAATAAGTATCAATACCCACATCGCGCTGCATGAATATACAATTTCCATGCTCATGTATAAATTCAACAGGGTCTTCAATCGTAACTATATGCCCAGATCCATGCATATTCCTGTGACCAAGCATAGCCGCAAGTGATGTCGATTTACCAGATCCCGTAGCACCAACTACCAATATAAGCCCGCGCTTTTCAAGAGCAAGTTCGCCATAGATTGTAGGAAGGCTAAGCTGGTCTATCTTTGGTATGTCAGTGCTGATGCGCCGCAATACAATCCCGGTCTGTTTACGCTGGCGAAATACATTCATACGAAAACGGGCTTCATTCCATATAATCGCGGTGTTATATTCAAGCGTAGATTCGAATTCTAAAATAGCGTCTTCAGCCAACAGCTCTTTTAATATATTTTCAATATCCTGCTGGGTCAGTATTTCATTACCAATTTTTTTTATATCATTGGCAAAGCGGAAATTGGGTTGCGTACCTACCGTAAGGTAGCAATCAGAAGCTCCGGCTTTTACGAATTGGTCTAATGTTTCATGTAAATTAAAAACCATTAGAACCCGCTTTTATGAGTAGTTTTAGCCTGCGCGTGCTCACCGGCTTTTATAGCTTTTTCCATCAGGTTTTCTGATTCGTCGGAAGTACTGGTGCTAAGCGCTGAACGGGCGGTTTCTTCGGAAATGAGATTCTGGTTCAAAAGGCCAAAAATGCAGTCTTTCATAGTGGTCATACCAAGCTTAGACCCCATCTGGATAAGAGAATAAAGCTGGGCTATGCGTGATTCACGTATAAGGTTACGCACAGCAGGTGTACCAAGCATTATTTCATGTGCTGGCATCCTGCCGCCATCTTTGCTTTTAAGTAGCGTCTGGGTAACAACTGCTTCCAGGGAAATTGAAAGCATAGCCCTCACCATTTCCTTATCTGCAGCCGGGAATACGTCGATAATACGGTCTATTGTTTTAGGTGCGGAATTAGTATGCAGGGTTCCCATAACCAAGTGCCCGGTTTCCGCTGCGGTAAGCGCCAGCTGGATTGTTTCCATGTCGCGAAGCTCACCTACAAGTATAACATCCGGGTCTTCGCGCAGGGCGCTTCTAAGCGCCTTGGCAAAAGAGCGGGTATTTTTACCCACCTCACGCTGGTTAATTAAGGATTTTTTCGAAACATGGATAAATTCCACTGGATCTTCAATAGTAATGATATGTTTGGAATCGTTACTATTTATATGGTTTATCATCGCGGCCAGAGTTGTTGATTTACCAGAGCCTGTAGGCCCGGTAACAAGTATAAGCCCCTTATGCAGGCCGCATAATTTCTTAAGTATTTCCGGCGCATTCAATTCTTCTAAACTCAATACACGATTTGGGATATTACGCAGGACGGCAGCAGCACCATTCAAAGTATTGAATGCATTAACGCGGAAACGTAAATCCTTGCCAAAGGAAATAGCAAAATCTATATCCAGCTCACGCTCATATTCAGCACGCTGCTGTTCGGTCATAATTGAATAGAGCATTTGCTTTATATCATCACCCGATAGCGCATCACCTTTATAAGTGACCATATCACCATTGATACGCAATATAGGAGGGTTACCCGAAGATAAATGTAAATCCGATGCTTTATTTTTCTGGGTAAAAACTAATAAATCAGTTATTTCCACTATTTGCCTCCAAATGACTAAAAGCCATTTATGGTTATGGCCTAGGGTCTATTAGAGCTAATAAAGGTTAATCTTTGCTGAATATTGTCTATATTTCCTGGAATTTTCTCACCACGCTGCACAGCCTCTATCAATTGCCGGTAAAGTTTTGCGGCTTCATCATAATTCTTCTGTTTATCCAACATGATAGCAAGATTATAACGATAGGTTAAATTTTCCGGGGCAAGGGAAACGGCACGGAACATTTTACCGATTGCCTTATCCTCATCCCCTAATTTTGAGTAAATAACAGCAATCTGGGCTGGAATTGTGCTTAAGCCCGGATTTTTTTCTTCCAGCTTTTCAAGCTCTCCCAGTGCCTCACGCGGGGCTTCATCCGCAAGCAATACAAGAAAATTATTAAACCCATCCTGATGGTTAGGGTCAATAGAAAGCAATTTGCTATATAGCGGACGTGCTTTTTCAAATTGGCGGGCGCGGTGGTATAATGTAGCCAGCCCGAATAGCGCCTGGGTATTATTCGGCGCATTATCAAGAATTGTTTTATAGGTATCGATAGCGGCTTCGCTCTGCCCGGAATTTATCGCGTCATAAGCGCGTTCAAGCTCATAATCAATATTCACTTTAGAGTTTTTATTTTCGACTTTAACCCCAAGCGCATCATTTTGAATACCAGCAGCAGGCAATTCATCGGCCTTGAATAAATCCTGCATATCACGCGCATGATTTACCTTAAGGGCTTTAGGGGAAGGCTTGTCTTTTGGCGGGGAAAGCTTTGAGCCGACTTTTTCCAATAATTCTTTGCTTTCAGGTGCAAGAGCGGCTGGTGGTTCGCCAGAAATTTCCTCTTTTGCAAGCTTTGGAAGCGGATCTGCTTTTTTTGTTATTTTCTTTTGTGGCTTCTTTTCAGTTTTTTTCTCGGATTTTTTGCTTTTATCTTCCGCAGGTATATCTTTGGTTGCTTCAACTACTGCCTTTATCGCGGCATCATTTTCAGTTGCGGATGCAGCAGGCGCTACCTGTACAACATCTTTGGGAGGCGAAGGAGGCGTAATATCCTTATTTTCTGAAGGAGGCGCAGCAATAGGTGCAGGCGGGCTAACAGCATCCAATGGCTTAAGCTTATCATTTTTAGTTTCAATTTTTGTTGGGGCATTTTCTGGCGGCAATACAATAAGCGGCACATTGCCTATCTGCGGATTATCACCTCCAGCCGCTGGCTCAAGCTGGGCATAGGCAATCCCATCAACCGCTGCTGGCTTGGGGGAAATATATGCCCACATTTTACTTAAAAGTGATTTATTCTGCTCCTTAATTGCAACAGGATATTTGACTTTATGCACCAGGTTTTTTTGTGACTCTACCTGATTGTAAATATCATTATCAGCCATTTGCGCTTCAAGCCTGCGAACCACCCCATCTTTCATGCCATTTTTAATTTCGATCTCATTAACAAATCTGACATTGCCGTCGGCTTCTAAAACAGCAACATCACCACGCGCATTAAGTGTTTCCTTCAGCTGGTCATATTCGATCACATCTGCTTTTATTATTACGTCATCTTGCTGGATTTCAACATTACCACGCGCCGTTAAGATAAACTCATCCGGGTTATATTCCAGCCTGTCAGTTTTAAAGTAATTAACTAGGGCAGCAGCGCTTGGAACATAGACTTTCAAAGGTGTTTTTGGTGGCTGGTCAAGCGCACAACTTTCGTGAGAAAAAGTGACAACGATACTACCGCAGATTAAAAATAAACCCCACAGCTTGTGGTCTATATGCGGTCTTCTATACATCATACAGTTCTATTTTTAGAAAAATTATAATACATAACTATATCATCTACACGATGATTGCACCAAAAAAAACAATTTAATTTAGCAATTTTCACAATGGTTTTTATGCTGGCATATAAATTGCTCCTAAACAGGAAGAGACGAAATTATTTGAAAATAAATTTAGGGACTTGGCAATGCGCGCATATATATTTGTAACTTTATTTACTTTATTCATAACTAATGCAGCCTCAGCCAGTGAAGCTGCTTATGCGCCGGTCAGGAAATTCATACCATTGCGCCAGCCTTCAATAAACCAGCATTCACGCCAACCATTAATAATTCCTGAAGCAAAATTTTTTCCGCTTAACCAGGCGCGCTATCCTGCGCCTCTCACCCAGTCAGCAAAAAATGAGACCTTGCCAGTCAAATCCCAAGAACCAGCTCAGACTTTGCAGCAATCCGGCACCAAACCCGATATGACACCTAAGCAGGCACAACAGATATTATCGCTTTTTACTCAAAACCAGAATGAAGCGTCCAATAATTAAAAACTGGTAGCAATAACAGTAAATATATGGTTAGCATCTATTATGCCTGACTTATTTACTATAATTCGCCCACTTCTTCATGCACTTCCCCCAGAATTAGCGCATCAAGCAAGCCTTAAAGCATTAAAATGCGGATTCTTGCCCGCAAATAAGCCCGCTACAAGCCCTATACTTAGCCAGAATATATTGGGCTTGGAATTCAAAACGCCTCTTGGAATTGCTGCGGGGTTTGATAAAAATGCGGAAGTGGTAAATCCTTTGCTTATGCAAGGTTTTTCTTTCATAGAAGCCGGAACTGTTACCCCTCTTCCTCAGGCTGGTAATGATAAGCCCCGTATTTTCCGATTGACTGAAGACAATTCGATCATTAATCGCCTTGGGTTCAATAATCATGGGCTTGATATTTTTGTTAAAAATTTTTCTAAGCATAATAAAAAATTTGGCATAGCAGGAGCTAATATTGGAAAGAACAGGGATACAGAAGATGCAGCTGTAGATTATGTGAAAGGATTGACTGCCATTTATCCATATGCCGATTACATAACCATAAATATCTCATCACCAAATACAAAAGGGCTTCGCGACCTGCAAAAGCGCGCATCTCTCTCCCCCCTTCTCGCAGAGATATCTAAAGCGCGGGAGCAAGCAATAAATACCTACAATAAAAAAATCCCTATATTTTTAAAAATATCACCAGACATTGATGGAAAAGAATGTGAGAATATAGCAGAAGCCATAATTTCAAACGGCGTTGATGGGTTGATAATAAGTAATACAACTATTTCTCGCCCCGAATTCTTAAAATCTGCCAGGCGCAGTGAAACAGGTGGATTAAGTGGTCCCCCGTTATTCGCATCGTCTACCAAAACGTTAGCTAATATGTATAAAATAACTAAAGGGAAAATACCGATTATTGGTGTCGGTGGCATAGCCTCACCCGAAGATGCATACATTAAAATCCGGGCAGGCGCATCGCTAATCCAGATGTATACAGCGCTTGTTTACCAAGGATTAGGGCTTGTACGCTCTATTAATGATAAATTGCCTATCATGCTGGAACGTGACGGCTTTAAAAATATCAGCGAAGCAATAGGCAGCGATATTAATTGATTTCTATATCTTTGCGGTACTCGCAGGATATAACTGTAATATCATAAACAGGATGTTCCAGGCTGGAAAGTCCGGGGCTGGAAGAAAGCATCCAGCCTAAGAATATCTGCCTTGGAGCTTCACCGGAGCGGATTTCCCGTATTTCTAAAAGCGCTGCATTTTCCGGACGTTCATCAGGAGATGATTTCCAGCATTTACGCACTATTATTTCAAGATTTTCGAAATTTGATAATGTACCAAGCGGCGCCTCAAAAGTAGAAACCCGGCCAATAACTTTGTTCAGTCCCTGCAGTATAGCTACGTTGCTTTCAATTTGCTTTTCATCATCTGGCTGCTGCTTTTCCTTCTTCACCTTTTCCTGTTTTTGTAATTTAGGAGAGGCATCCGCAGGTGTTTTTTCATCAGGGACAGATTCATCGTCACCAGACTCACTGGCTGGTATATCCATGGTCTGGGCTTTAACAGAAATATCAATGGAGGGTAAAGCACCCATAAAAAGCAATAATAAAGCAAAGTGCTTTTTCATTGCATCACGGTGTAGCGGTAGCTGGCGCAGGAGCTGCCGATTTGTTTTTATCGACACCACCGCCGCTGAACATGAATTTACCAATCATTTCTTCAAGGTTTACTGCTGATTGGGTAAATGAAATCTTATCACCGCCAGCAAGCATTTTTTCTTCGCCACCGGGTGTGATCTGTATATATTTTTCACCCAGCAAACCGCTGCTTACAACAGATGCCGAGGAATCTTTTGGGATCTGGGTTGCATTTCTTATCTGCATGGAAATTACAGCTTCATAGCTGTTTGGATCAAGCTTAAGGTTGCTCACTGTCCCGACTTTTATTCCGCCAATACGCACATCACTGCCCAGTGCGATACCAGAAGCGTTGGAGAAATTAGCATTTACAGTATAGCCTTCTTCAATACGCATGCCGCTACCATTATAGGCAAATGCCAAAAACACGCCAGCAACTAGTAAAATCACGGCCCCAGTAATGGTTTCTATAATATTTTTCTGCATAATTTTTCCTTATTTAGGTACCCACGCTTCATAAGCAGCAGTAGATTTAGCATGTATACCCTCTGCCTGCAATGAGCCAGTTTGAGTGAAAGCATTTTTTGTACCTGTGAGGTTTGGAAGATGTGGCTTCTGCCATTCATAAGGCCTGGTATTATTTTCCGCGGGTGATTTATTAGTTGAATAATGAAGCCATCCAAACCATTTTGCAGGGACCTTGCTTGGCTCAGCCATTCCTTTATATATCACCCAACGTTTTGCGATCCCATGTTTAGTATCTTTTTTTTCAGTGTAGTAGCGGTTGCCGAATTCATCTTCGCCAACCAGTTTACCATTAAAATAAGTATAAAGACGGGTAGTTATAGTCATATCAATAATCCAGGAAACTTCTTAGCTTACGTGAACGTGAAGGGTGTTTGAGCTTACGCAACGCCTTCGCCTCAATCTGGCGGATACGTTCGCGGGTTACCGAAAATTGCTGCCCTACTTCCTCAAGAGTATGGTCGGTATTCATTCCGATACCGAAACGCATACGTAAAACACGCTCTTCTCGCGGTGTAAGCGAAGCAAGTATACGGGTAGTGGTTTCACGCAAGTTTGATTGTATAGCGGCATCAAGCGGTAATACTGCATTTTTATCTTCAATAAAATCACCAAGGTGCGAATCCTCCTCATCACCGATTGGTGTTTCCAGCGAAACCGGTTCCTTGGCGATCTTCATAACTTTACGCACCTTATCAAGCGGCATAACAAGACGCTCAGCAAGCTCTTCAGGTGTTGGCTCACGCCCGATTTCATGCAGCATCTGTCTTGAGGTACGTACGATTTTATTTATGGTTTCGATCATATGCACCGGTATACGGATCGTACGTGCCTGGTCTGCTATAGAACGAGTTATAGCCTGGCGTATCCACCATGTTGCATAGGTAGAGAATTTATAACCGCGGCGATATTCAAATTTATCCACCGCTTTCATAAGACCGATATTTCCTTCCTGTATAAGATCAAGGAATTGCAGGCCGCGGTTGGTATATTTTTTAGCAATGGAAATAACAAGACGCAAATTAGCTTCTATCATTTCTTTTTTAGCGCGGTTAGTTTCGCGCTCACCTTTTTGAACGGCCATAATCATGCGCTTGAATTCACCAATATCAAGCCCGGCAGAACCGGCAATTTTGGCAATTTCACCGCGTATTTCATCAATTTCAGCGGCATCCTTGCTTACGAATTCTTTCCAGCCTTTATCAGTGCGCTTGCTTATTGTATCCAGCCAGTCCGGCGAAAGTTCATTTCCTATATAGCTTTCAAGGAATAATTTACGGTTTACCTTGCGGTGTTCTGCAAGACGCAGCAAACGCCCTTCAAGGGTCATAAGCTGCTTGTTAATATCATACAATTTCAGGATAAGGCTTTCAACGCGCAGGATGGTAAAACGCACACCCAGCATAAGCTCCACTAATTCGCGATGAAGCTTCTGGTAATTCTTTTCATCTTCCTTGCTATATTTACCATCGCCAAAGGATTTATTCATGCGCTTTTCCTGAAGCACGCGCATCTTTTTGCTTATCTTCGCAAACTGGTCGAGGGTTTCAAGTATTTGCGGTTTAAGCGCACTTTCCATCGCAAGCAGGGAAACGGAGCCATCATCTTCTTCCTCATCACCTTCGTCAGAACCGTGCGTTTCTTCTAATTCTTCGCCATCATCTTCTTCTATTTCTTCTTCATCCTCTTCTTCATCATCCCTAGCTGATATCTTAGAAGAAACTGCAGGCATGCTGGGAACAACGCTTCCTGTATATTCACCGCTTTCATTGCCGGCGCCATAAGTAGCATCAAGATCGATAATATCACGCAGTAAAATTGTCCCTGCATCAAGCTCATCACGCCATGAGAGGATTTCCTTCATAACCATTGGGCATTCGCAAAGTGCGCTGATTACAACTTCTCGCCCGGATTCTATGCGCTTAGCAATTTCTATTTCACCTTCGCGTGAAAGCAGCTCAACATTCCCCATTTCGCGCAGATACATGCGTACCGGATCATCCGACCTGCCGACATTTTCTATTTCTTCCGAAGCTTCAGCGCCTTCTGCACGGTCAGCCGGGTCAGTTGCAGGGTCTTCTTCAACTACATTAATATCCGCCTGCGCCAGCGCGCTGATAGCGCCATCAATTGCTTCCGGTGAAAATTCGTCAGAGGGCAAAACCGCATTAAGCTCGTCATAGGTTATGAATCCACGCGCCTTACCCATAGATAATAATTTGCGTACTATAGCCTGCTGCAAATCTTCTTTGCTTACTGGTTTAATTTCCTTGGCCTTGGATTCTTTCACTTTAACTTCTTTGGACTTAGAATCTTTTTCAATTTTATTTTTACTCATCGTGGATGCGGGCTTCTTTTCAGCTGGTGATTTAGTAGATATTATAACTTCTGTATGGCGTTGCAGTGTTTTTATAGCTTTGTTTTTTTTGTTCTCTGCTGCTTTTAAAGACACCTTGCCCTTAGGTGCAGCAGGCAATGTTTTTTTAGCAGCAGCAGACTTTAATAAAGGTTTTACCGCAGGTTTCAAGGCTTTTCCTTTATTATTTGCAACATTATTTTTTGAAGGAAGTTTTTTTACTGCCATTTTTTTAATAACAGTTTTTTTAGATGCGGATTTATTTACAACTTGCTGCTTGCTTTTTGGTTTGCCCTTTGCTCTAATTCCTGATGTAGGCTTTGCAGATTTTTTCTGTGCAGTTTTCCCTATCATTTTTACAGGCTTCCCGGGAGCAGTTTTTTTTGCTACCGGTTTTTTAATGGCAGGTTTTTTTACTGCAGTATTTTTTTTTGCTGTATTTTTGCTCATATTTGTTTCATTGCCTTTTTTTTCTTTCGCATCCAACCACAACCACCACATAACATCTCCTGCGCGAACTGTAGGGTTAGCGAAATCTAAGATTATGGGAACATTTAAAACACATGTATAACAATTATTGGGATATTTTCCAGCGCGCCACCTAAACAGCCTAGAGATAAGGCTTTTTTTAAAAAATTCAATAGTTTTCTCAAAATTTCACCATTTTCATTAAATATTTAAGCATAAAATATTCAAAATTAATTTAAAAAATTAATAAAATCTTATATTATTATTGAAATAGTATATTTAAGCTATAATAGCTGTTAGCTACCAAGATAGCTGTTTAACAACTTGTTTTAAAGGAAAATACAATGAAATCACTAGCAAATTTTTTTAGTTCCGAAGATGGCGCAACCGCCATTGAATACGCACTGATCGCCGCCTTAGTTTCAATTGTTGCAATCCTAGCTATGGGCAGCGTAGGGAACAACGTAAAAAACTCTTTTAGCAAGGTTTCAAGCTCACTTTCTTCTGCTAACCGTTAATAATAGCAGGCTCCCAGATTAAGCGACTTCAGTTTCGTCATTAGCAAAGTTACGCTGGGAGCGTGCCTGCTTAACGGCATTTTGCAGCTCGATCATTCTCTTATAGCTATCTTCATCCATTGATGAACTGATACATTCCTGCAGCTCTTTAAATTCATATTCCAGATGCGCTATTTCATAAGCGGAAATAGCTTCATTCCATAGCAGCAAAGCATCATTTTCATTCATTGTTTCCTTGTACGGGAATTTAATATTATCGCCCAGGATCTGAATTGCCTGGCTGTCGCCCAACTGCTCATTTATGTATGCTATGAATAATTCGCGGTTATCAATATCGCAGTTATGGGCTGCAAGAAGCAATATATTACGTAATACACTCATATAATGTGACTTTATATCAAGCCGTGATAGGGTTTCTTCTATATTGCTTTTATGCAGTAATTTTGGAAATTGTATAAGCACATTAAGAAGCCTTGCTGCCACAATTTCCAATGCTGCCGAATGATGCTGCGCTATCATATGTTCAATATGCGGCGAACGTGTGGTTGCCTGGGCAGCAGGTTGCTGTTGGCGCCCCGCCGGTTTTCCAATTTGCTTTTTATCGTAAATTTTAGGGCCGGCGGCTGGAAGCGACCATAACTGCTTACGGAAGTGGTTAAGGTAATGCTGCCTAACTGTGTCATCACTGATTTTTGCCGCAAGCTTCTGGCAGGCGTCATCAAGCCCTGCCCTGCCCTCAGGCAAATCCAACCTATACTGGATAACCAGCGTATCCCATAAAACCTGCGAAAGCCTGCGCGAAGCAAGGAGTATCTTCTCAAAACTTGCCTTGCCATGCTTCTGTATATAAGTATCGGGGTCTTCCCCCAATGGGAGTACTGCATAGCGCAATGAATAATTTGGCTTAATATGGGGCAGTGCGATTTCCGCAGCCCTCAACATAGCACGCTTTCCTGCATTATCGGCATCAAGGCATAATACCGGCTCTTTTGCAACCTGCCATAAAAGGCGTAAATGTTCAGGCGTTATCGCTGTACCCAAAGTAGCTACGCTATAGGTGACGCCAGCCTGTGCGCTCATTATAACATCCATGTAACCTTCCATGACGACTATCATATTACCGTCACGCGCAGGGCGTTTTGCCTGGTCCAGGTTAAAGAGCATTTCGCCTTTTTTAAACAATGGTGTTTCCGGCGAATTCAAATATTTAGGCATGTTTTTATTGCCATCGTTACTTGCCAGCAACCGTCCGCCGAACGCCACCACTTTGCCTGAAACATTGCGTATGGGGAACATCACCCTGCCACGGAATCTGTCATAAGCAGCTCCATTTTCAGCAACAAAAATTAACCCAGCTTCTGCCTGCATAGCCTGCGTAAAACCAGACTTCGTCAAATACTGGTTAAGCAAAGAACGTTCTTCCGGCGCATAGCCAACCCTGAACTGGCGGATAGTTTCAGGGTGCAATCCGCGCTTTTCAATATAATCCTTGGCAAGCATCCCGGCTGGTGACATTAATTGCTTCTCAAACCACAGGCAGGCGGCCTCCAGCACGTCATAAAGGCTTTTAGCCTGCGCTACTTTACGGCTCTCCTCCGGCGTTGGCGGAGCGATTTCTATTCCCGCTTCACGTGCCAGCAGCTCAACAGCTTCAGGATAGGTAAGACGCTCAAAGCGGCGAACAAATTCAATGGCATCTCCATGCGCCCCGCAGCCAAAGCAGTGGAAAAAGCTTTTATCGTCATTAACAGTAAAGGATGGGGTTTTTTCATTATGGAATGGACAAAGGCCATGATATTCACGCCCATGTTTTTTAATAGCCATGCGCCTGCCTATAATTTCCGACATGGAAAAATGGGATCTTAAACGCTCTATTAAATTTGGACTAAACCGCATATATTATAACCATGAAACTATTACAACAGCCCCGTACAACAAAAACCAGTATCTATTTTATAGATATAGGCAATGTCCGCCTGCCAATAAATATTACTAAACGCCGCACATCCCGCAGGCTGATAGTGCGCTACCAACCTATTAAAAAATCATTAAGCCTAACATTACCCCAAGCGACCAGCATTAAGCAAGGATTACATTTCGTGAATGAAAAACGCGAATGGATAGCCAAGCAATTATTGCAGTATGTAAATTCATCGCAGCCTTTACACAATATGTCGATCCCGATATTAGGCAATGAAACAAGGATTGAGCATGTTGGCGGGCGCGGGGCAGTTACGGAAGCGGAAGGGGTTTTACAAATTCATGGTGATATTGAATTCATGACACGGCGTATAAAAAAATATCTTATTGATAAGCTTAAATCCGAGATCATTATGCTTGTAAAAAACCATGCTGAAAAGCTTGGTGTAAGGACCGGGTCTATCACCTTACGCGATACCAGCTCGCGCTGGGGTAGCTGTAGCATTGACGGCAACCTTTCATTTTCGTGGCGGCTGGTGTTTGCGCCCTATGAAGTCCTGGCTTATGTAGTGGCGCATGAAGTAACCCATATACGTGAACATAACCACAGCCATAAATTCTGGAAGCTACTTGAATCTATTTACCCGGGCTATGAAGCGGCAGAAAATTGGCTGAAGAAAAATGGCAGGTCGCTTTATAGTTATAATATCACCTAGCGCCGATACGCATTACTGTAATCACATAAAGTAATGTAATTATCACCAGAAGCACCAGAAACATGGCTCGATTCTTAGCGCGTAATTTATTATCAGGCTTTTGCGGTTTATCAATTGTCACAAATAATCTATTTTTCGTTCTTATCGCGGCGGATCCAATCAAGTATCAGCAATATGAACAATGTGAACATGCTGCCCAATACAAATGCGCTGCCCATTAAATATACAGTCTGTTGGGAAAATTCAGATAATATCTGCACTTTCTGCATTGCCTGGTTTTCCATCTTATAATCTCCTGTTTAAATAAAATTACTGATAATGGAAAAATACCCCATCAACCATCATAATGGTAAATAGCACAAATAAATATAAAATAGAAAACAGAAATGTTTTCCTTGGCCATTTATCACTGTCATCTTCTAAAGTCTTATATACATACAATAAAAAAGTTCCGTCCAAAACAATGGTACATAAGCTGTAAATATTTCCAGCCATACCCAGAAGCGGCAACAGCAATGTGCAGGCAGTAAGCATCCATGTGTAAATAAGCATTTGCTTCTTGGTATATTTGGCACCGCGTACAACTGGCATCATTGGAACTCCAGCACGCTCATAGTCGCCATTTTTATATAAGGCCAGCGCCCAGAAATGCGGCGGCGTCCACAAAAAAATAATCATGAATAGCAAAAATGATTGTAATGATATATCACCAGTTACTGCCGCCCAGCCTATCATAGGAGGGAAAGCGCCAGCAGCGCCGCCAATCACGATATTTTGCGGTGTTCTGCGCTTAAGGCACATAGTGTAAACCACCACATAAAAAAATATGGCGAATGCCAAAAGCGACCCCGCTACCCAGTTAAGTGCAAGCCCCATTAGCATTACAGAAAGCGCCGCAAGGAACAGGCCAAAAGCCAGTGCATCATCTGGTTCAATAATGCCTGCCGGAACCGGGCGTTTTTTTGTGCGGTTCATCACCGCATCAATATCGCGGTCATACCACATATTCATCGCTCCGCCTGCACCCGAGCCAAGGGCAATACAAGCCACAGCCAGTAATTGCTGGAATAAATTGATATGGTAGGAAGTGGCAAATTCAGCAACCAGCATTCCTGCCATGCCGGTAAAAACCACCAACGACATAACACCGGGCTTCATAAGGGTTATGAAGTCGCGAACAGATGATGGATTACAAATGTCAGATGACTGAAAAGCAGCACTGTTCATAATTTTGTCATCCGTTATCTGTCATCAATTTACTTAACAACAGGTAATTGCTCAAAACTATGGAATGGCGGCGGCGAAGGCAAATCCCATTCAATCGTTGTTCCGCCGTCCCACTGTTTAGGAGGACATTTCTTGCCGAATTTAAGTGTATAGAAAACTAATATGAGGAAAATCACCACTGACGCAGCAGCAATATATGAGCCGATGGACGATACATAATTCCAGCCTGCATATACATCAGGATAATCAGGTATGCGGCGTGGCATGCCTGAAAGACCGAGGAAATGCTGCGGGAAGAATGTCAGGTTAGCGCCGACAAAGAAAGTCCAGAAATGCAGCTTGCCCAATGCCTCAGGGTAAACACGCCCTGACATTTTACCCAGCCAGTAATAAAATGCGGCAAAAATTGCAAATACCGCTCCAAGCGACATTACATAATGGAAATGTGCAACTACATAATAAGTATCCTGCATAGGTATATCAACAGCTGCGTTAGCAAGCACCACGCCGGTAACTCCGCCAACTACGAACAGGAAGATAAAACCAAGAGCAAACATCATCGGGGTTTCAAAAGTGATGGATCCGCCCCACATTGTCCCAAGCCATGAGAATATTTTTACGCCGGTAGGAACTGCAATGATCATAGTAGCTATCATATAATATGATGTAGTGTCAGCCGACATGCCTACAGTAAACATATGATGCGCCCATACGATAAAGCCCAAAAAGCCGATAGCGCACATTGCAACTACCATCGCAAGGTAGCCAAAGATCGGCTTGCGCGAAAAAGTAGAAACCACTTCGCTGATAATGCCAAATCCTGGAAGGATAAGAATGTAAACTTCAGGATGCCCGAAGAACCAGAAAAGATGCTGGAATAAAACAGGATCTCCACCGCCGGCAGGATTAAAGAAATTGCTGCCGAAATTACGATCAGTAAGAAGCATGGTGATAGCCCCGCCCAGAACTGGAACGGCTAGCAAAAGCAAGAACACCGTCACTAAAATCGCCCAAGGGAATAGCGGCATTTTAAATAATGTCATGCCCGGTGCGCGCATATTGAAGATAGTGACGATAAAATTGATTGAACCCAAAACCGAAGATATACCCGCAAGATGCAGGGCAAAGATCGCCATATCGACTGACATACCAGGATGCGAAGCAATATTCGAAAGCGGCGGATAAAGAGTCCAGCCAGTTCCGGCTCCTTCACCAACAACAGATGATGCCAGAAGCAATATGAATGAAGGCACAAGAAGCCAGAAGCTTATGTTATTCATGCGCGGGAATGCCATATCGGGCGCACCTATCATCAGTGGCACGAAATAATTACCAAAACCGCCTATAAGGGCCGGCATAACCAGGAAGAATACCATCACGATGGCATGCGCGGTAAGCACTACGTTATAAAGCTGATAATCGTCACCAAAAAGCGTGCCACCCGGATGTGCAAGCTGGATACGCAGGAGCACAGAAAACCCGGTTCCAATTATTCCCGCTATAGCGGCAAAAATCAGGTACATCACCCCTATATCTTTATGGTTGGTGGAATAGAGCCAGCGGCGCCAGCCGGTTGGGGTGTGATCGTGCGCGTGGTCGGTCATGACGGGTCCTTCTTAATGCTTTATTTTATTGTTAGTGGCAGCCTTGTCAGCTGGTTTTGCTTCTGTTGGTTTTGCATCTGCCTTAGCATTTGCATTAGCAGGAGAGGCATCGGATATTCCTGCTTCTTTCTTTTTATTGCCTATCCATTTGGCGAAATCTTCCTTGGAAACCACGTCGATAACGATTGGCATGAAACCGTGCCCAACACCGCAAAGCTCCGAGCACTGGCCGTAGAAAGTACCTATTTTTTCAGCTTTGAACCATGTTTCATTCAAGCGACCCGGTATAGCATCACGCTTAATGCCAAAAGCAGGAACCGCAAAAGCATGGATCACATCAGCACCCGTGATAAGCACGCGTATTTTAGTATCAACCGGAACCACAAGACGGTTATCAACAGCAAGCAGCCTGTGGTCGCCCGGCTTCAGGTCTTTATCCTTAAGTATATAGCTGTCAAAGTTAACACCGCCAGCATCAGGGTATTCATAATGCCAGTACCACTGGTAACCCACAACTTTAAGGGTCATTTCTGAATCAACATCACGTTCCATGAAATAGTGAAGGCGCAGGCTGGGAATAGCAATAGCTATAAGTATAAGTATAGGAATTGTGGTCCAGATGATCTCAAGCTTGGTGTTATGCGAGGTTTTGCTGGCCACCGGGTTACGCTTGCGGTTAAAGCGCGCGCATATGTATAGCAGCATGGCCAGAACAAAAATCGATATGGCAAAGCACATAAAAAGCAATACATTGTGCATGCTCGTTAATTGCTCCATTACCGGGGTTGCAGCTTCCTGGAAATTAAGTTGCCATGGTTTTGCAATACCTTCGTACGGTTTATCAGCAGCTTGAGCAGCGGCTGTCATGCTTGCAATCAACAACACCGTCAGTGAAATAATTTTCTTCATCTCTCTATACTTCTATGGCTATATGATATATTTTAAGAATATTACTCAAAGCAGTTCAATTTTTGGCTAGGCAGCCGAGGTGAGCAGCACGGAGTGTATATTAAATACATGAGTACTGCGAACCGATGGATAACAACGCCAATTATTGAAAGACAAAGAGTAATACGGTTTTGTAAACTTTCCTTGCAGTATGTGCAACATTTTTTGTAAAGTGTGTGCAAACAAATAACATATAGATATACATAATAAATATTAATGACTGACCTGATTACATTAGACGATATATTTTTTACGCGTACCGGGCTTGATAAACCGCGAATTTCCTCAATAGTTGCCGATAGCCTGCATGGAATGGACGACGGTGAATTATTTCTGGAATACTGCCAATCGGAATCCCTCTCATTTGATGACGGGAAATTAAAATCAGCAAGTTTCAACACCGGACAGGGTTTCGGGCTGCGTTCGGTCCTTGGTGAAGCCAGCGCCTATGCCCATGCTTCCGATTTAAGCGAAGATGCTATTCGCCGCGCTGTGGATACAGCCCGCGCTGTACGTCATGGCCAGAAGAATATCCATGCCGATATTGCGCCGCCTTTTGGAACTAATTTTAGGCTTTACACAGATTTAAACCCGCTTAAGGAAGTAGCATTTGAGCACAAGATCGAGTTACTTCAGCAGATTGACGAATATCTGCGCTCCCGCGACCACCGTGTAAAACAGGTTTCTGCATCCCTTATGGGGCAATGGCAGGCGGTTCAGATAATCAAGCCCGATAGCCAGGTTACAGGCGATATTCGCCCTTTGGTACGCCTTAATGTAAGCGTAATAGTCGAGCAGAATGGACGCATGGAAACCGGCTCCAGCGGGGCTGGAGGACGCGTCGCCTATAAACATTACATATCCGAGGAAAATTGGAAGAAACAAGCTGACGAAGCGCTACGGCAGGCTTTGTTGAATTTAAATGCAATACCTGCGCCAGCTGGTGAGATGCAGGTAGTGCTTGGCTCAGGCTGGTGCGGGGTTTTACTGCATGAAGCGATAGGGCACGGGCTGGAAGGGGATTTTAACCGCAAAGGAACCTCCGCATTTTCCGGGCTTCTTGGTAAGCAGGTGGCGAGCAAAGGCGTAACAGTGATTGATGACGGAACTCTCACTGATCGTCGCGGCTCTATTTCCATTGATGACGAAGGAACCCCCAGCAGCCGGAATGTATTGATAGAAGATGGAATTTTAACAGGTTATATACAAGACCGCCTAAATGCCCGCCTCATGGGTATGAAAGCAACCGGGAATGGCCGCCGTGAAAGCTTTGCCTGCCAGCCAATGCCGCGTATGACCAATACCTATATGTTAGGCGGCGATTCAAAACCTGAGGACATCATAGCCTCTGTCAAGAAAGGTATTTATACCGCGCATATGGGCGGCGGGCAGGTTGATATCACCTCCGGCAAATTCGTTTTTTCTGCTTCCGAGGCCTATCTTATAGAAAACGGCAAGCTCGGCGCTCCGCTCAAAGGTGTAACGCTGATCGGAAACGGGCCCGACTGTCTTACCAAAGTTCGCGCCATCGGCAATGATATGGCCCTTGATGACGGAGTTGGAACTTGCGGGAAGGCCGGGCAATCGGTTCCGGTAGGGGTTGGACAGCCTACAATGTTAATAGATTCTTTAACAGTTGGCGGCACGCAAGTGTCTTAAATATAACCAAAAAACTGTCTTAAATTTGTCATAAATCCAATCTAATCGCCGCATCCACTCTCGAATTATGACAGTTTTGTTACGAAACGGTTACAGAACTGTGAAATTGCATTTTTACTTGTTATTTACATTTGCTCCGAGTATCGCTTTTATATATTATTAACTTATTGAACAAGATTAGCAGCAAGCTAACGAAACAAGAAACAACGAAAAATGGGGAATATCATGACTGTAGATGGATCTAGACACGCTGCTGAATTTGCAACCGGGGTTAGCGGCAAGGCAACACCTCTGGCCTTAGAAACATGCAAAGCCTGCTTAGCAGAAATTTCTGGTGGAACAAATCATGGGATAAGCGTTCAAAGCGTAGGTGCTGCACAAAATAACGGCTTTGGTGTAGGCAAATAATTTTAAGGTAAGTGACTAAACAAAAGCGACTGGGGGAAGAGAAATCTTCCCCTTTTTTTGTCTGTCATCCCTTCTGCGCGAGTGTGTCATCTAGAGCATGGCGAGAGACCTTTGCAAAGATTCCTCACATTCGTTCAAAATGACAAGCTAACAATATTAATCTCGAACTAAATATGTATCGCCCGTCCTAACACATTCAATGCCGCTTCTTTCACCGCTTCATTCAAGGTCGGGTGTGCATGGCAGGTGCGGAAAATATCCTCGCTTGAGCCGCCAAATTCCATAACAGAAACCGCTTCTGCGATTAATGTTCCTGCGTGCGGACCAATTATATGCACGCCAAGCACGCGATCAGTTTTTGCATCTGCAATAATTTTTACAAAACCATCAGTCTGGCCCACCGAGCGCCCGCGGCTATTTGCCATGAAAGGAAATTTGCCGACTTTAATATTAGCGCCCGCGGCTTTTAATTCTTCCTCGGTTTTACCTACGCTTGCAACTTCCGGCCAGGTATAAACTACGCCCGGAACCAGATTATAATCAACATGGGTTTTCTGCCCCGCCATTCCTTCAACAGCAGCAATGCCATCTTCTTCTGCCTTATGTGCAAGCATCGGCCCGGCTATAACATCACCGATTGCATAAATCCCGGCAACATTAGTTCTAAAATGGCTGTCAACGCTAATGCGTCCGCGGTTATCAAGCGCAACCCCAGCTTTATCCAAGCCCAGCCCTTCAGTATATGGTTTGCGCCCAATAGAAACAAGAACCACATCACCTTCAATTTTACTCGCCGCGCCTCCTTTTGCCGGCTCAACATTAAGCACTATGTTTTTGCCCTTGCTGTCAGCCGAAGTAACTTTGCTGCCAAGCATAAAATTGAACCCTTGTTTTTCTAAAATACGCTGGAACTGCTTAGCAACTTCACCGTCCATCACCCCGCCGATATTTTCTAAGAACTCAACCACGGTCACTTTCGCTCCCAGCCTGCGCCATACCGACCCCAGCTCCAGCCCGATAACGCCGCCGCCGACAACGATAAGATGTGCGGGAACTTTATCCAAAGTCAGCGCCCCGGTTGATGACACTATGCGCTTTTCATCTATTTCCACGCCCGGAAGTTTCATAACATCTGAACCGGTAGCGATAAGGATATTTTTAGTTTTGATTATTTTGCCGCCAACCGCAACCTGCCCGGCAGCTTTAATTTCACCTTTGCCGACTATATAAGTGACTTTATTTTTCTTGAACAAACCTTCAATACCTTTGGTCAGGTCGAGCACAACCTTGTCTTTGCGTGCAAGCATGGTGGACAAATCCAGCTCCACCTTTGCCTTGATTCCATGCGCTGCAAAATTATGCGATGCGTCTTCAAATTTTTCTGACGATTCAAGAAGTGCCTTTGATGGTATGCACCCTACATTAAGGCAGGTTCCGCCCAATGTGCCGCGCATCTCCACACAGGCCACGTTCATGCCAAGCTGCGCTGCGCGGATTGCCGCAACATACCCGCCCGGGCCGCCGCCAATTACTACAAGGTCAAAACTTTCTTCAGACATAATCTCTCCTAAATTTTTTTGCTAATTTTTATTCGCTGGCAATTGTCATGGTCGAACGTATAGCCGGGTTGGAATCACTGGGTACAGCGAGCGAAAATTTTATTACATGGTTGGCACGCGGTATTTTCACGTCATAAAAATCCATCGCCATACCTTCAGGAACCTGTACATCAGGATTTTTCACTTCCACAGCCGATTTTATCTGCGCCGCCTGTGCACTAACAAAACCTTTGAAGTCCTGTCTTAGCTTGGCTGCATTTGATGCATTAAGTCCGACATAACATATCCCGCTTTTTGTAACCGATAATATATAAGGCTCTTTGCTTGCGGAATTCGGCACCGCCCAGATATCTTCGGTCTGCTCCATTGAATACTGGTTTCCAACGATAGTTTTCTTATCTATTTCATTTACTGCCTTGCCTAAACGCTCTTCTATTTTCTCAGTCTTACCGCCGGTTTTGATGCACATAGCCGAAAAAAAATCAATGGCCAGCTTTTCCTCGCTTACTTCTTTTTTTTGCGGTGCATCGGCAGCGAAAGCGGGCTGAGTAACTAACAATATGCTAATCAAAGGGGTTGTAGCCAATAACGATCTATATCTCATATAGTTTAACCAGTTAAAATGTTACTTTGCGTCTAACTTTTTAGAAACACAATTATTATATTTTACTGGGTCACTAATTGACTTTTTAGGAAGGCTTTTTTTGCAATATTGCTCTGCAACTTCCAATTTTTTATTATAATCAGGATCTACAGCAACTGGACTAACATTACTAGATCCAACTGCATCTGCAGCCCGTTTATGCCAGCCATGTGCAACCATACATTTATCAAAAAATGCTTGCATATTTATTTGCCCTGATAATCCATAACCAAAATATCCGCTCTGTCTGGAATCTTTTTCACATGCATAAGAATCTTGATTATAATCTTGTGGGCTAGCTCCAGCTTTATCCCAAACCATAGGAGTGCAACCGTTAAGAAAATAGCCAACTAAAACTGCTAAAAACACTTTTTTCATAATTTTTGCCTTATTTAATTCATCTTACAGTCCCAGCAGAAGCCTGCGCGGATCTTCGATAGCTTCTTTAACTTTAACAAGGAAGGTCACAGATTCCTTCCCGTCAATGATGCGGTGGTCATAAGAAAGCGCGACATACATCATCGGGCGTATCACAACCTGCCCTTTAACCGCGATAGGGCGTTCCTCGGTTTTATGCATACCCAGTATGCCGGATTGCGGCGGATTGATGATAGGAGTAGACATAAGCGAACCATACACACCGCCATTAGAAACTGTGAAAGTTCCTCCAGCAAGGTCGCTCATGGCAAGCGAACCAAGGCGCGCTTTTTCTGCAAGCCTTCCAATTTCTTTTTCAATTTCTGCAAGTGATAGCAAGTCAGCATTACGCACAACCGGAACCACCAGCCCCTGCTCGGTTCCAACTGCAACACCAATATCATAATGATTTTTGTAAACCAGCTCATCGCCTTGAATTTCAGCATTTACCGCCGGGATTTCTTTAAGTGCATTAACTGCCGCTTTTACAAACAGCGACATAAAACCCATACGTACACCATGCTTTTTCTCAAATGCATCTTTATATTCAGCGCGAAGGGCAATCACATTGCTCATGTCGATTTCATTGAAAGTTGTAAGTATCGCCGCAGTATTCTGTGATTCTTTCAGGCGTTTCGCGATAACCTGGCGCAGCTTGCTCATTTTCACGCGCTCTTCCTTAGGCGCATTGCTGGCTGGCTGGCTTGGCGCTGCAGTTGAAGCAGATGAAGCTGACATTATATCACCTTTGGTCACGCGACCATCTTTCCCAGTACCAGAAACTGAAGATGCAGGGATTCCGGTTTCTTCCAGCATTTTACGCGCAGCAGGCCCCGGCTGCGCTGAAGTTGGGGCAGCGGATGCTTGTGGTGAAGTTTGCGGGGCTGGAGCAGCAGCTTTAGCTGGGGCAGAAGCAGGCGCGGATTTCGCACCGGCGGCACCGACTTCGATCATACCAAGCAGTGCACCCACGGCAACAGTTTTACCTTCCGGAGCTGCTATGGATTTAAGTGCGCCGCTGGCAGGGGCGTTCACTTCCATAGTCACCTTATCAGTTTCCAGTTCAACCAGCGGCTCATCTGCCTGCACGTTATCACCAACTTTTTTAAACCATTTAGCAATAGTCGCTTCCGATACCGATTCGCCAAGTGATGGAACAATAATTTCGCCAGCCATGATTTTAGTCCTTATGTTTGATTGTATATTCAGAAGTTTCCGCATTGAACGCTAAACTTAGCACTTTTTCAACATAAAAAAGCCTATTATAGCCATTAATAACAATTAATTAATGATAAGGAACTTGCGATAGCAGGCAGGCTTTGTTACCATAGGAGCTTACTTAATAAGTATCTGGGCAATAAGAAATATGAGCAAGGAACGGCAAAAAGAGCGTATCTATATCTATGATTCCACGCTGCGCGATGGGGCACAGGCCCGTGGTGTTGACTTTACAGTTGCCGATAAGCAAGCCATAGCCCGCGAGATGGACAAGATAGGCTTCGACTATATAGAAGGTGGCTGGCCTGGTGCAAACCCAAATGATGATGCCTTTTTTGCAAGCCCCCCTGCACTGAACAAAGCAAAACTTTCTGCTTTTGGTATGACACGGCGTTCCGGGCGCAGCGCGGGCAACGACCCTGCACTTGCCGCACTTTTAGAAAGCGGCGCACAGTCAATTTGCATAGTTGGCAAAAGCTCGGCGAGCCAGGTTAAATCAACACTGAATATCTCCCTTGCAGATAACCTTAAAATGATAAGTGACTCAATTTCGCACATTGCAAAAAACAAACGTGAAGTTTTATATGATGCCGAGCATTTTTTCGATGGCTACAAATCCAATTCAGGATTCGCCATCGACTGCCTGAAAGCAGCGCTGGATTCCGGGGCACGCTGGATAGTGCTGTGCGATACAAACGGCGGCTCGCTGCCCTTTGAGATCGAAGAGATCGTAACCGAAGTTACTAAACATATTGACGGTAAAAATCTTGGTGTGCACTGCCATAACGACACCGATAACGCGGTTGCTAATTCACTCTCAGCGGTGCGCGCAGGCGTCAGACAGGTGCAGGGAACAATAAATGGCATAGGTGAACGCTGCGGCAATGCTAACCTGATCTCCATAATTCCAGGCCTCATGCTGAAAATGGGTTTTTCAACCGGGATCACGACAGATAAACTTTCCCAGCTTACACATCTTTCACATTTTCTCGATGAACGCCTCAACCGCGCTTCCAACCAGCATGCCCCTTATGTCGGAAGCGCTGCTTTTGCCCATAAAGGCGGTCTGCATGTTTCGGCCATGGCAAAAGATTCCTCAAGTTATGAACATATAAAACCTGAACAGGTCGGCAACCGCCGCACTATACTGGTTTCTGACAAAGCCGGAAAATCGAATATTATAGATCGCCTCAGGCAATTCGGCATCAAGGTAAAAGATGATGACGAACGCATCGGCGAGCTTGTGCACGAAGTAAAACAGCGCGAAAAGCAGGGTTATGCTTATGAGGGGGCGGAGGCAAGCTTCGAGCTTCTGGCGCGCCGTATGCTGGGAACGGTTCCTGAATATTTTAGCGTCGAGAGTTTCCGCGTTATCGGCGAGCGGCGCATAGCTAAAGGTAAAACTGTCAATATCTGCGAAGCCACTATAAAACTCTCAATTGATGGAGAAGAGGTTATAAACGCCGCCGAAGGTAACGGGCCGGTAAACGCGCTTGATGCGGCACTACGCAAAATTCTTATTTCACATTTCCCAAGCATCAAGGATTTAACACTGACTGATTACAAGGTGCGTATTTTAACCCCGCAAGATGGCACCAAGGCAATTACCCGCGTTATGATAGAATCGCGTGATAGCGCAGGGAATATATGGAATACCATAGGTATTTCCGGCAACGTAATTGATGCTTCTTTTAATGCGCTGCATGATTCTGTTACTTATAAATTGATGAAGAGTTCAGGGGTCAGGGATCGGGGAAATAAATAAGTGACTGACCTACTGACATCCGACCTCCGACCTCTAATTCCTGTAGTTATCCTTATCCGCCCGCAGATGGGTGAAAATATCGGCGCTGTTGCGCGTGCCATGAGTAATTTTGGCTTAAATGAACTTCGTATTGTAGCCCCGCGGGATGGCTGGCCAAACCCAAAATCAGTAGAAATGGCAGCAGGCGCTGAATATATAATTAATGATACAAAAATCTACGAAACTTTTGCAGAATCAATGGCAGACATAAATATTGCATATGCCACAACTGCCCGTGCCCGCGACATGAACAAGCGGGTAGTAGAACCGGCACAGGCAATGGCAGAAATTTCTGCAAGAAGCACAGATAAAATCGCCCTTGTATTCGGTCCCGAACGCGCAGGAATAGAAAATGAAGAAATTACATTGTGTGACAGCATAATTACCATCCCAACCGATACAAAGAATAAATCTCTCAATCTCGCACAGTCATCAGTTATTATAGGTTATGAATGGCTAAAGGCAAATTTGGGGAATAAAGAAAGCCAAGAAATTACTAATGAATCACCCGCCCCGAAATCTGATATTTTCGGGCTGTTCGAACAGCTGGAATCTTATCTTGATAAAGCTGAATATTTCCGCGTTGAGCAAAAAAAACCGGTCATGTGGCAGAATTTAAAAAATATGCTTCTGCGCGGGCAATGGAGCGAACAGGAGATCCGCACCTTCCGCGGAATGTTACGCTCGCTGTGGGAACGCAGTAAATAGGTATCCAGTCAGTAGATTTGAAATGGCTTAAACTCGCTAGTGCGAGTTAAGCGCGAAGTGATGGAAACCGAAAAAAGTTGAGCGTACACAACAAATCCATATATGGGATTTGTTCTTATAATATAAAATCCCACTTGTGGATTTTATGTACGTGACTTTTTGAGGAGGCTCCATCACAAACAAGTTGCCCACGCCAGTAGAGTTTTTAAAGTGTTTTGCTTTAGGTGTGTACTAGGCAGCCGAGGCGAAGTGTATAACTAATACACGAGTCGAGGATAACAACGTGCAGGGCTAAATGAAAACGCTTTAGTTTGCTTGGCGGCGGAGGAATGCGGGGATATCGAGATACTGATCCTGATCCTTTGCCGGACGGTCAGATGATGGCATTGGCTGGCTTGGCTTCTGGACTACCTGCACCCTTGGTTCTTCCATTTCTTTTTCATTCTCATTGCGAGTTGAAAGTGCGCGCCCAGCATCTGCCATGCGCTTGAAAAAACCACGCGCAGAACTGGCTGCACCGCGCAGGGGATCTGCAACTTCGCGGCG
>CAUJHR010000011.1 GCA_963205195.1 Pseudomonadota bacterium
TTGAATTGGCCGCCAATTGCATCTTTTTGTGCTACCCTTAGGCCAGCTACATTATTAACCAGCCAGATCGTTTTTTTATCATCAGCCATAAAAACACCCTATAACCTATGCCTTGGCTTTTTTAGATTTAGCAATCGGTGTCACCTTTGCCTGTTTTTCCTCGATTGCTTCCATAGCAGTGATAGCGCAGAGGTTCAGTATTTCCGAAAGTGTAGCGTTCATCTGCATTATCTGCACTGGGCGCTCAAGCCCCATAAGCACAGGGCCAATGGTCACGCCATCGCTTAATTCCTGCAGCATGTGCGAAGCAATATGCGCGGAGTGCAGCGCAGGCATGATAAGCACGTTAGCAGGACCAGACAGGCGGCAGAACGGGTACAGGCTCATCATTTCCTTGTTGAGCGCAACGCTTGCCGACATTTCCCCGTCATATTCAAAATCAACATTCATCCCGTCCAGCACTTTGACAGCATCACGGATACGCACTGATTTCTCGCGGATAGGGTTTCCGAAGGTCGAGAATGAAAGCAGCGCAACCCGTGGCTGGTGCCCCATCTTTTTCGCTTTCTCAGCGGTTTTAACCGCGATATGTGCAAGCTGTTCAGCACTTGGCAGTTCCTGCACGGTTGTGTCGGAGAAGAAGATGGTTTTACCTTTGGCAACCACCAGGGAAATCCCGAAAAGGAATTCATCTTTCTTGGTATTGATAACACGGCTTACATTATCCAGCGATACCGTGTAGTTGCGGGTAAGCCCGGTTATGAGCGCATCGCCATGCCCCATTGCGAGCATGCAGGATGCAAAAATATCGCGGTCATTCTTCACCATGCGTGCAACATCGCGGTAAAGGTAGCCCGCACGTTGCAGGCGCGGATACAGATAATCGATATATGCCTCAACATTAGGGCTGACTGCTGCATTGGCGATTTCTATATTTTCAAAATCAGCAACGCTCATTTTTTTCATCAGAGCCTGGATGCGGTCAACACGGCCAACCAATATCGGGTTGCCGTAACCGTTATCGCGCCACTGCACAGCCGCACGGATAATTTTTTCTTCCTCGCCTTCGGCAAAGATCATGCGCTGCGGGTTCTCGCGTACTTTGTCGAAAATATGCTGCATCGAATTGGCAGTTGGATCGCGGCGTGCTGCCAGTTCCTGTTTATAGGCGGCGAAATCTGCTATCGGCTTGCGGGCAACGCCGGTTTTCATAGCGGCCTTGGCAACGGCAACCGGAACGGTGGTCATAAGCCTTGGATCAAATGGCGCCGGGATGATATATTCCGAGCCATATTCCATTTTGCGGCCTGCATAAGCTGCAGAAACTTCTTCCGGCACGTCTTCACGCGCAAGTGCTGCAATAGCTTCAGCGGCTGCAACTTTCATCTCTTCATTTATCTGTGAAGCGCGAACGTCAAGCGCGCCGCGGAAGATATACGGGAAACCCATTACGTTATTAACCTGGTTGGCATAGTCCGAGCGCCCGGTTGCGATGATCGCGTCAGAACGCACGCTACGCACATCTTCGGGTGTGATTTCAGGGTCTGGGTTTGCCATTGCAAAAATTATCGGGTTTTTAGCCATTGTAGCCACCATTTCCTTGGAAACGGCATTCTTACCAGCCAGCCCCATGAACATATCGGCGCCCTTCATAGCATCGGCAAGGGTGCGCTTGTCGGTTTTTACGGCGTGTGCTGATTTCCATTGGTTCATGCCTTCGGTGCGGCCTTCATAGATCACACCGGTTTTATCAACAAGGAAAGCGTTCTCATGCTTAATACCCATGCGCTTGATAAGCTCAAGGCAGGCGATACCTGCCGAGCCAGCGCCAAGCACTACAACTTTTATGTCTTTAAGGTCGCGGCCTGTAAGATGCGCGGCGTTGATAAGGCCAGCTGCAACTATGATAGCGGTTCCGTGCTGGTCGTCATGGAATACCGGAATATCCATTATTTCGCGCAGGCGTTGCTCAATGATAAAACATTCAGGCGCTGCGATATCTTCAAGGTTGATACCGCCCCATGATGGACCAAGCAGCTTCACGCAGTTTACGAATTCATCAACGTTGGTTGTGTCAACTTCAATATCAATACAATCAATATCGGCAAAACGCTTGAACAAGATAGCCTTGCCTTCCATAACCGGCTTGGAAGCGAGGGCGCCAAGATTGCCAAGGCCAAGAACCGCGGTTCCGTTAGATATAACCGCTACGAAATTACCGCGCGAAGTATAATCATAAGCCAGGTTGGGATCTTTCTGGATTTCTAAGCAGGGAATAGCAACACCGGGAGAATAACCAAGGGAGAGGTCGCGCTGGGTCATTAGCGGCTTGGTTGGCAGAATAGAAATCTTGCCGGGTTTGCCTTCAGAGTGATAGGCAAGTGCTTCTGCGTCGGTGATCGGTTCTTTCTCGTAACTCATGTTTTTTTCGTCCTGCTAGTAGTTTTAATTTTTTGTTTATTAGACAATAAGCCTTAAATATATTTTGCTGCAACGCAGCATAAGATAATGATATTAATAAGTAAAATTTGCCGAATCTTTTAATTTGCATATCAGTTGGGATATTGCAAGGGCAAATTGGATAATTTAACAGAAATATTGGTCAATAACCGTTAAATCAGGCGGCTATAGCAGTTTTGGGCTTTTTGCGTTTCCATATAATGGAATCAACAATATAATGATGGAAGTTTAGTGTCATAAATATAACTACGGTAAAGGAAATAGCAGATGTGTAATGTATTATGATACCGATTGCCATAAGCACCTGATATATGAAAAAGGTGATTGCTAAGCATATAAGCATATAGATGAATATTTTACCGTCCTGGCTGATACGTGAAATGAAGCGGTGCGATTCGTCTATGCCGTTTTTGAATTTATTGTTATTCTGTAACCAGACAAAAATTATATATTGCATGTTATGCCACATATTTATTGCCAGCCAGCCGATACTTATATCGTCTATTAATATATAACTTACTAGAAATATTAGATGGTGGGATAGAACATAAAGAGCATAGCTTCCATGAAGGTGACCGGCCCTGTATAATTTAAACCATGAATATAGCTGGTAAGCGATTAATATAGCGGCAGTGCATCCTGATATTATAACAAGCATGTAAGGAACTGGTATTGTCCAAAATTGCATGAATAGAAATGTTTCAGGGGCTTGCCATGACCGGTATAATATCCCGGTTATGGGCAAGGCATATAAAGCCATTGTCTGAATGGGTGAATATAATTTATCTGGGGCTTTTCCTGAGCGCGATAAATAATAGCGGGATATTCCGTAACTCTGGCGTATATAATGAAACCATTGCCAGTAAAAATATATAGTGGCGATTATCCAGCTGCCAAAAATCCAATAGACCAGGAATGTTATACCAAGAACTATGGGTGGCAAGCCAAATACAAGGAATTTATGAGCTTTGGCGCTGGCCCAGTCAAATGCTATTCGCGTGTAAGTGGCGATAACGTGGTGATATCCAAGCAGCCATAGATCAAACGCCAGTATAGTAGGGAATAGTGCCGGGTCTGAAGTGCATAAAGCAGCAAAGAAAATTCCTGTTACCAGCGGCAATATAAGAAATGTGCTATCGAAACTTACATTTCGTAACCAGTAAAAGTTTAATCCTTGTGCCTGTGCTAACATTTTTTCTTTATTTTCTCACGAATTATAGAAACAGGTTTTTCTACACCAAGCCATAACCCTATTGCCAGAATATTAACGATTGGAAATGCCATAGCAGTAAGCTGCCAGCTTCTTCCGCATATTATACCTGTGCATGTATTATCAACTATAGCAACAATGACTATAGCAGTAAATATATGCAATAGGAATATAGGATATGATAAATTACCAAGCAATTTATCCATTTTCATGATTTTTTCTGGTAATGCTGATGTATCGATACGTGACAGGAAATATATGGTTATGCAGTTTAAGATCATTGCGGCATATAGGCCGGAATTAAGCATAGGCAGATTGTTCAGGTCATTTATAGAATATGAGGGGGTTCCGTAAATCCAGCCGGCGGCAATATAAAAAACGATTGAAACCAATATTAGAATGAAACCATAGCTTGGGCGTATGTTCAAAGGGCGTTTTGTAAGCATGTATATAGCTGCGCCTGAAAAAAAGGGCAGGGCGGCAGCAAGATGGCTATAGTAGCGGATATTAAGAGGTGAGTTTTCGATAAAGGCCGATACGAATATTGTGTAAGCAATTGCAAAAAATCCCCATACATAAAGTCTTGCCTTGCTTCTTACCAAAAAAGGCATAAGCAGCCAGAACACTATCTCAACTGAAAGTGACCATGCCGGTGGAACCAGATTAAATACGCTTCTTCGCCCATCAAGGATAGTAAGTCCCAATACAAATATATTGGCGATCCAGTCACCGATGGAATCCGGCCATTGCAGCCGTTCATGGATTGCTTTTGAAATTATTGGAAAATAAGCGGCTGCCAAGGCAGAAAAAAACAGAACCACCCAATATGATGGCAATATTCTAAGTAACCTGTTGGCGGTATATTTTTCATAGCTGTGGGGTAGTTTGTAATAGGTGGTGTGCAGTACAAGCGTCATCAGGTATCCGCTTAAGGTAAAAAAGCCAAAAACCGCATAAAACCCAACATGCACCATATTTATAGGAGCTAAATGGGCTATAGCCACCATCAATGCCAGAATATATCTATACGTGCCGAACATTATTTATGAATTGATATTGGGTTGTTAACCATGACATTTTATAGCATAAGTAAACAATAATGCCTTAATTTTCGCTATTTTTGTTGTTTTATTATAAAGTTTGTATCTTTAGAATATTTTTACTGGCTTTAAAAAAAGACATTTGCTATAAGACACGCCTCCTTGGTAATTTATCAGGGATTTTAAGGTGTTCCGCGATAGCTCAGCGGTAGAGCAATCGACTGTTAATCGATCGGTCCCTGGTTCGAATCCAGGTCGCGGAGCCATCCTCCTTCGCTTACGCTACGGCGCGATTGGGTTTACAATCGCAACGAACGTTAGAGAAGTGGATGCCGCGCCGAAGCGCAAGCGAAGGCGGGCTAAATAAATAATACTAATGGCTATTCGCCCCTGCCGCATATGCAGACGCATTATCCCTTGCCGCGATTTTCACCTTATCAAGCATGGCGCGGAGTGAACCAGATGGTAATGCTATATCAGCTATATTTTGTGATTTGGCGGCGAATTTATCAAAGCGCTGCGCCGCTTTTTCCCTGTTAGCTGCAAGCATGGAGCGCATGGCTCCAATACGGGCAGTTACAGATTCATCAGCAGGCGTTTGTTCCAAAATCCATTCCTTAATTTCAGGCAGTGTAAGAAATAACTATAACAAATTAAAAACCCAGGCACAATGATTTCATCAGGAAAAAAGCCTGTTTTTTTATATTCTGCCTCAAGCTAAAATCCTTGCAACATGTTGCCAAAATAGTGTAATCATTCTGGCAGTTTAAAATTCTAATTTATTTTATGAATCTTCCATGAATGACGTTTCCGCCTTATTATATTTAGTGGCTTCAGTATTATTCATACTGGCGCTTAAGGGTCTTTCATCGCCTGCCACTGCTCGCCGCGGTAATATCCTCGGTATAGCGGGCATGGTGATAGCGATAGCAACAACACTTAGCATGCCTGCTATTGAAAATTACGCCATGATATTATTTGGTATAATGATAGGTGGCATATTCGGGACGGTGATAGCGCGTAAAATCGCAATGACAGCGATGCCCCAGCTAGTTGCCGCATTTCACTCTCTGGTCGGGTTGGCGGCGGTTTTGATAGCTTCTGCGGCATTGTACGCACCGGAAAGCTACGGCATTGGTAATAGTGGTAATATTCATGCCGGTAGCCTTTTGGAAATGAGCTTAGGCGCGGTTATCGGAGCTATAACTTTTACCGGCTCCATAATTGCTTTTGCAAAATTGCAGGGAATATTGTCTGGAAAACCCTTGCGCTTTTCCGGGCAGAATATGGTGAATGCTCTGCTGGGGCTTTCACTTATTTTATTGATATTGCTGTTTTGTATCACTGAATCAAAATTTTTATTTATTCTGATGGTGCTATTGTCTTTCGCCCTTGGCGTGCTACTGATAGTGCCGATTGGTGGCGCGGATATGCCGGTTGTGGTTTCCATGCTTAATTCATATTCTGGCTGGGCGGCGTCTGGTATCGGCTTCACGCTTGGCAACCCGCTGCTTATTATAACTGGCGCGCTGGTGGGCGCTAGCGGCGCTATACTCTCCTATATTATGTGCAAGGCGATGAACCGTTCCATTATAAACGTGATATTTGGCGGGTTTGGGGCGCATGCACAGGCAGCATCAATTGTTGGTGATGCAAGTGATAAGCCAGTTAAAAGCGGAAGTGCGGAAGATGCTGCGTTCCTGCTGAAAAACTCAAGCTCGGTTATCATTGTTCCGGGGTATGGCATGGCGGTAGCGCAGGCTCAGCATGCGGTGCGTGAAATGGCCGAGGAACTGGAAAAAGAAGGTATAAAAGTGCGCTATGCGATCCACCCGGTGGCCGGGCGTATGCCGGGGCACATGAACGTGCTGCTTGCTGAAGCCAATGTGCCGTATGACAGCGTGGTTGAACTGGAAGAGATAAATAATGATTTTTCAACTACCGATGTAGCCTTTGTGATCGGCGCTAATGACGTGACCAACCCTGCTGCCAAGAATAACCCAAGCAGCCCGATCTTCGGCATGCCGGTTCTTGATGTCGGCTCTGCAAAAACTGTGATTTTTGTAAAGCGCGGTATGGCAGCCGGTTACGCGGGCATTGAAAATGAATTATTCTATCAGGATAACACCATGATGCTGTTCGGTGATGCAAAGAAAGTCACGGAAGCATTAGTTAAGGCGCTTAAGGCCTGATAATTTCATTTCCTGTTGCAAGCGCAGCCTATTTTAGATACACTCCCGCCCTATGACAAAATCAACCCAGACAGAAATTCCAGCTGAAACCTCATTTGAGGCGGCCCTTAAAGAATTAGAGGCTATAGTTCGCAAGCTAGAGGGCGGCACCGGCGATCTGGAAGCCTCCATATCTGATTATGTGCGCGGCACTGAACTTAAGGAATTCTGCCAGAAAAAGCTTGAATCCGCCCGCCTCAAAGTTGAAACTATCCTCCAGGCCAAAGACGGCAGTGTAACAACCCAACCCTTCGATAACGTATAGAGTAGCCCAAATGGTTATAAAACTCCCTGATAATTTACAGGATGCAATTGATTTTGTCGCAAAATCCTTAACCGAGCGCATGGATGAGCTGCTGCGCGTTCCTGAGACTGACGGCACTACTGTAGTTGCGATAAATTCGCAGGCGGCAACTTCACATGATACGCGGGTTGTAAAAGAAGATACAATAGTTGAAGCCATGCGCTACAGCGCGCTGGGCGGCGGCAAGCGCCTGCGCCCATTCCTTACTATCTGTGCCAGCAGCTTGTTTGGCGTAAGTATGGATTCGGCTTTGGAAACTGCGGCAGCGATTGAGTTCATACATACCTATTCTCTTATGCACGATGACTTGCCGGCAATGGATAATGACGACCTGCGCCGTGGCAAGCCAACTTCTCATAAGGTATTTGGTGAAGCTGCCGCTATCCTTGCAGGTGATGGCTTGCTAACTTATGCCTTCCAGATACTTGCCAATCAGAAAACCCATGCTGACCCTGCTGTGCGTTGTGAATTAATAACAGCTCTGGCTCAGGCTTCAGGCAGTTGGGGCATGGTCGGCGGGCAGATGATGGATTTGCAATCAGAAAACAAGCAGCTATCAGTTGATGAGATTATCAGGCTGCAGCGTTTAAAAACCGGGGAGCTGTTCGCGGTATCCTGTGAAGCGGGGGCGATACTTGGTAAAGCGCCGGGAATGATGCGTAAGCTAATGCGTGCCTATGCCCATGATATGGGGCTTGCTTTCCAGATCACTGACGACCTTCTGGACGTTGAGGGAACCCGCACCCAGACCGGAAAAGGTGTGCGTAAAGATAAGATCGCAGGCAAAGCCACGCTGGTTTCAAGCATGGGTGTTGAGCGTGCGCGTGAGCATGCACAGATACTTATACGTCAGGCTATTTCCTATCTCGATGTGTTCGATAAAAAAGCTGACAATCTCCGCGACCTTGCGGAATTCGTTATTTCGCGCAAATCCTGAGTTTGTTTGTAAATAAGGATAATTTATGAATTTCTATCTTAATATCCTTATTGAATCAGCCTATGTCTCCAGCATAATTCCATTCGGGCATGAGCCGACCTTTTTTGCAATGCTCGGCTTCGGTAATTATGATATGATGCTGCCGGTAATTATTGCAGTTATAGGTTCTGCAATTGGCGCATCTTTCTGCTTCGCGCTTGGTCTGCTCATGAAAAATATTTATTTTAAAACCGGCCAGAAACATTTAAGCCGGGAAAAATACCAGAAAGCATCGCAGATATTTTCGCGTTTCTTTATGCTGCTTTTGCCGTTTACATGGATCGTGCTTCTGAATTTCCTGCCGCTTATCGCCGCTTTCCTTGGCAAGCGTGCAAGGATAGTCCTGCCGCTGGTGATACTCGGAAAAATTGGTTATTACGGTTTCTGCGTTAAAACAGGCAAGCCTATTTAAGTTTTACCAGCATATGCTTTTTCTTGCCCGATGAGAGCTTGAGCGAACCCTCGTTTTTGAAATAAGCCGGTGTTATTGATATATTCTCATCCTCTATCTTCTGGTCATTTATTTTTGCACCACCTCCGCGTATCAGGCGTTTGGCTTCACCGCCAGAAGCAGCAAGGCCGGAAAGCCTTATAAGCTCATAAGCAGCGATTCCTTTTCCAAGTTCCTGTGCGCTTATGGAATAAACTGGTATATCAGCCCCAATTTTTCCCTGCTCGAAAGTTTTTTTCGCGGTATCAGCCGCCTGCTTTGCAGCACGTTCGCCGTGGCAGATTTTTGTTGCTTCATTAGCCAGGATCTTTTTAGCTTCGTTTATATCTGCACCTTTCATGGCCTCCAGCTTTTCTATTTCCTTAAGCGGAAGCTCGGTGAACAGACGCAGGAAACGCCCGACATCTGCATCTTCAACATTGCGCCAATATTGCCAGTAATCATATGGGCTTAACATATCCTTGTTAAGCCACACAGCTCCTGTTGCTGACTTACCCATCTTTGCGCCGGAGCTGGTCGCAAGCAGCGGTGTTGTAAGCCCATACAGGTTTTTATTATCACCCTCATTAATGAAATTCATAAATGCTGCTTGTGTATAATCCTCAGGATCAGTGCGGGTGGATTTTATCATTGGCTGCACTTCCAGGACTTTCAAAACTTTCTTATCATCTTGTTCGATATTAAGCGGTTGAAAACGCGTTGCTGAATCTATGCGCCTCGATAGGTCAATCCCCATTATGATATTGCCCCATTGGTCAGAGCCGCCAATCTGCAACGTGCAGCCGTAACGACTATTCAACTCGACAAAATCATAGGCCTGCAGGATCATATAATTGAATTCCAGAAAGCTTAAATTCTGCTCGCGCTCAAGGCGCATCTTCACACTCTCCTGCGTCAGCATGCGGTTTACTGAAAAATACTTGCCGTAATCACGCAGGAATTGGATATAGTTAAGTTTCTCCAGCCACAGGGCATTATTCACCAGGATAGCATCATTAACGTCTGAGCCGAAAGTGATGAATTGCTCCAGCAATTTCTGGATAGATTCGGTATTTTTGGCAATATCCGCATCCGAAAGCATTTTGCGGGCTTCATCCTTGCCTGAAGGATCTCCAACTCTGCTGGTTCCGCCACCCATTAGAACAATAGGCTTATGCCCGGTTTTTTGCAGCCAGCGCAGTATCATGATCTGTACAAGGCTTCCAACATGCAGGCTGGGCGCTGTGGCATCGAAGCCAATATACGCCATTACTTTATTGTTTTTCATGCTTTTATCGAGGTTTACCGCATCCGTGCACTGGTGGATAAAGCCGCGCTCTTGCATTATTTGCATGAATTCTGAGTTAAATTTAGCGGTTTCTGTTTTGGCCATGGCGTTATTATCAATTTGTTAATTACATTCGAATTATAATATTAACCATAATAACTGGAGAAAACTAATGAATTCAAGTCCTAAATGGTCACTTGGGTTAATGAGCGGCACTTCGCTCGATGGCATAGATGCTGCCCTTATCCGCACTGACGGAGAGCATATACTGGAATTTGGGCAATCAATTACAGTGCCTTACAGTGAAAATGAAAAGATCGCCCTGCGCGAAGCAGTGCATGGCCGCGGCGATATGCTGCTTGCCGAGCATAACAATACTCTGAAGCATGCTGAGGTGGTAAAAAAGCTCCTTGAGCAGGCAGATATTCACTATAAGGACATAGAGGTAATAGGTTTTCACGGCCAGACGGTTTCACACCGCCCCGATGAGCATTTGACATGGCAGATAGGCGATGGCGCATTGCTTGCCGAAAAAACCCGCATTGACGTGGTTTGTGATTTCCGCCGCCGTGATATTGCAACAGGCGGGCAGGGCGCGCCGCTTGTTCCGCTATATCATGCAGCACTTGCGCGGCATATGGACCTGCCGGTTGCGATCCTAAACCTTGGCGGCATAGCAAATGTGACTTGGATAGGCCGTTCGGAAGAAACCGCCAGTGAGTTAATGGCACTGGATATTTTGGCGTTCGATACCGGCACCGGGAATGTTCTGCTAAACGAATGGGCATATAAAAATACCGGGAAGGATTGCGATTTTGGCGGTGCGCTGGCGCTTGCAGGCAAGGCCGATATGAAGCTGGTTGAATCAATGCTTAAAGACTGGTTCTTCGCCAAGCACCCGCCCAAATCCCTTGATAGGAATTATTTTACCTATGAGCCTGTGGAAAATCTATCTGCTGCCGATGGTGCGGCGACATTAACTGAATTCACAACTGCTGCAATAGAGGCGGGCGCAGCATTTTTCCCGCGCCCTGCCAATCAATGGTTCGTAAGCGGTGGAGGGCGGCTTAACCCGTCGCTTATGCAGTCGTTGCGCCGCAGGTTTGACCATGTCTATCCTGTAGAATCACTGGGCTGGGTAGGCGATTCGCTGGAAGCGCAGGCATTTGCATTCCTTGCTGTGCGCTCTCTGAAAAAACTGCCGCTGTCACTGCCTACAACCACAGGCGCTATCCGTGCTGTCACTGGCGGCGCGCTTTATCGGGCGTAAGAATGTTCTTGTGCAGATGACTTTATAATATAATTTCCTTTGCCAAGTCCGTCTGGCTTTTGATGTAATGTATGGAATTTTGCAGTGAAATTAGCGAAATGGTTTTCGCCCCCAACTCCTGCTTCGCCTTTGGTCCCATGCATACCTTTAGGTGACGGGTCTTTAGGTGCTCCATTATGAACTACAGAATTAACGCCAGTTTCCGATTTGTATTTCTTAAAGTCATCTTCACTCGCAGTGAATATAGCTCCAGCTAATTTATGCTTATCAAGTGCTTTAGTTATCTCTATCGCATGATTCAGATCTTTTACTGGATGAACTATATGAACCAATGGCCCAAAAGTTTCAGCCTCTTTGATAAAATCAAAGATTTTCTTATTGGTTTCAGGATTCTTATTCTGCACTTCACTCCAGTCGATCATTACCGGGTTTACAAAGTGTGCTGAGCCCTTCGGCAAAGGAAGGTTGCTACTTGGACTGTTAGCATCCAGTACGCCATAAATTTTAGCTTTCAACTCTATTGCGAGGTTGATACCCTGCTTTATCCTTGCATACGCGGCATCATCGATCAATGCACCCATCTGTACACCTTTTTCAAACGGGTTGCCTATTCCACCAGCACCTATTTTTGGCCCTTCTATTACTATATCTTTTAAAGCCTTTGTAACTTTTTGACCATCGCCTTCCTGAACGCATAGAATACGGGGCGCTGTGCAGCGTTGACCTGATAATGGACCAAAGCCTTCATATATAGCCTTGGCTATAGCTTTTGCATTTTCTTGCGGAGTTTCACCTTCTTTGGTAACCGCTGAATTCATGACTGTAACTACATTGTTTCCGCCAGTTTCAAGGATTGTTGGTTTATCACCCCTTTGTTTTTTTATGTCTTCGCCAACTTTATTGCTGCCGACAAAGCTTACAATATCTGCTTCCTTATAAAGTTCATTTCTGCCGATAGTAGATTGCACAAGGCCTTTATTAAGTGCTTCTTTTTTCTCAGGCAATATATCAAGGTCTTTAGTAAATTCGCTGACTGCTTCACGAAATGCTCTCATTACGGGTCCAGCAGTATTTAAAGCCTTATCAGGGAAAGAAATTGTAACGGAATTACCCGATACCAATGCACCTACTGCAGGGCCTATTGCCAGGGCTACAGGATAATTCCCTGCCGGAATAATTTGCGCCATGCCCAAAGCGGGATACTCTTGGGTTTTGCTGTCTTCAATAATACCAAGCTGTTTTTTTGCATTGTCCCTCGCATACTGAAACCATTCATTAGCTTTGACCATTTCTTTTGCTGACATATCGATAGGTTTCGTTGTGTCAGCGGTTATGGTAAGGGCTATGTCGTTTTCGTATTTTTTGAATTTTTCTTCAATTTTATCTATAAGCTGTATTCGCTGGCCAACTGAAAGCTCACTTAAAACTTCCTGTGCGGCTCTTCCATTTTTAAGAATTTCCTTTACTTCATCATTGCTAGTGCTCTTCAGGCGGAAATTTTCCGGGTGCTCGCCTGCTGGCAGTGAAGAATCATTAAGCATATAATTGATAGAAGGGATAGAGCCTTCCTTACTTGCCGTCACGCGTTCCTTAAACTCTGGGAATTGCTCAAGGTATTCTGTGTAATTAGCTTTAAATCCGCGAAGATCGCCATTTTTAAAGGTATCACCTAGCTTTTGTTTGGTTTCTTCTGCTGTTGGGTAATTTGCTTCGGCCACAATTGTTCCTTCCCCTGATAATGAAATTTTTAAATAAATTTCTTGCTTGCTTAAAACTATGCGGTTTCAAGCTCATTAACTCAAGTTAAGGTTATGTGACAATTGCAGCCGGATTATGGCTTTTATTCAATTTACTGTAATATTTTACTGCTGGGATGCTTAGATGGCTAGAATTTCCAGCCTATTTTCCCGCCAACGAATGGTACATGGCTGGAATTGTAATAGCCTTTATAATTGTCATGGCTATTGCTGGAGCCAAGCGGTGATACACCTATATCAAATCCGGCATTAAATCCGCTTTTAACATGTTCAACTCCAACAGTTCCCCCTATGACGGGAGTAATTCCCCTATAATTATCATAGGCTACGCCTCCGAAAGGTCCGGCTTTTAGTGTAATTGGGCCTACCTGAGAATTTGTATCAAACTCTTTTTGTAATGCCAAAAGGTCGGCACGCCCCATTACTACAGGGCCTTCCAGCGCTGGACCGCCTGTATGTACGGAAGCACCAAGGCTTAAATATTTAACGGGTAAAAAATCAAGCTCCATACCCGCGCCATATGTAGTAGCGGATAGCTGGGCGTTAAATTTACGATCCGGCAATTCAGGGCCTATCACACCGGCATTATTAAGCTTAGCGCCTTCTTTTTTTACATCATCACTGGCCATAACCACACCTCTATAATTATAATGGGTTAATTTATGTCAGCTATTTTACAGGATTTTTTAATATACACAATAAATTTAAGCGGCCTTGTCCAATACACTCATATCCGGCTTGATTCCAAGCCGCTCAAAAACCCAGACTAATGCGCGGGTTAGCTCGAACATCATGGCATGGTTATGGTTAGGTGTTGGGGTAATACGCAGGCGCTCGGTGCCACGCGGCACGGTTGGAAAATTTATAGGCTGCACGTAAATATCGAATTGATTGAGCAGCATGTCAGATGCTTTCTTGCAAAGAACCGGGTCAGCGACCAGCACCGGTAATATATGGCTCTGGCTCGGCATTACCGGGATTCCGGCCTTTAGCATCATGTCCTTGAGCGCGCCAACATTATACTGGTGGCGCTTGCGTTCTTCACTGCTTTCCATCAAATGCCTTATGCTCGCGTTCGCGCCTGCTGCAAGGGCAGGGGGCAGGGCAGTTGTAAATATAAATCCCGATGCGTATGAGCGTATAACATCAACAATAGTTCTGGTGCTGGCGATATAACCGCCCATTACGCCGTAAGCTTTACCCAGGGTTCCTTGTATTATATCAAGGCGTTCCATTAAGCCTTCGCGCTCGGCAACGCCTGCTCCGTGATCACCATACATACCCACTGCATGAACTTCATCAAGATAGGTGATAGCGTTGTATTTTTCCGCAAGGTCGCAAATGGCGGCGATAGGTGAAATATCCCCATCCATGGAATAGACCGATTCAAATGCTATTACCTTGGGGCGTAGAGGGTTAGCGGCTTTAAGTAATTCTTCCAGATGTCCTATATCATTATGGCGGAATATCTTTTTTTCGGCCTTGCTGCTTTTGATACCGTGGATCATGGAAGCATGATTATACTCATCAGAAAATATTATGCAGTCCGGCAGTATAGAACATAAGGTAGAAAGAGCCGCTTCGTTAGTTACATAACCGGAGGTCATAACCAATGCCGCTTCTTTATTATGCAGTTCGGCGAGTGTTTCTTCAAGTGTAACCATCGCGTGATGTGTGCCGGATATATTCCGCGTGCCGCCAGCACCTGCGCCATACCTGCCTATAGCTTCCGACATCGCAGATATAACTTTAGGATGCTGGCCCATGCCGAGATAATCGTTGCTGCACCATACATTTACGGTTTTACCGGTGATATGGCTCTGTGCATGCGGGAACGAACCTGCTTTGCGCTCCAGATCATTGAAAACCCTGTAGCGGCCTTCGGATTTAAGGCGGTTGATGCTTTGCTGGAAAAGGGCTTCGTAATTTATGTTGCTATAAGTCATTTTACTAATTTTATGTAATTTGTTTTGTTATTCTCATTCCTAAGCAAATATAGCATACACACCGCAATTATCCATAAAACCAAAGCAGTTATTTGGTGGGCAAGTGCGGCAGCAAGCGGCACCTCATTGACCAATGTATATACACCAAGTATGAATTGTATAAAAATAACTCCTAAAATCAAAGAGCTGCACTTACCAAGGTTGTTTATCTTTATATATTCTTTATATTTAAAACACCATAATAAAAAACCGCACACGAGAAAAATTGCAATAGTGCGATGGGTGAACTGCACGAAGGCAATATTTTCCAGCAGGTTGCCAGAAAACGTGCTGCTTGGGAAAATCTCCCCATCCATATATGGCCAGGTATTATAGATAAGCCCGGCATGCAAACCAGCCATGAAAGCCCCAAATATTAACTGGAGAGAAAGTAAGAAAAACCACAGCCTGTAAGAGAAAACAGCCCATGAATTACGTGTAGAAACCCGTGCAATCCCGTAAAGTCCCATAAAAACCCATAGGATAAGGGCTAATATAAGGAAGGCTGTACCCAGATGGAGAGCTAACTTTATATGGCTTACATGCGGCGAATCTACAAGTCCACTTTTTACCATTATCCAGCCAATGGCACCTTGTAAACCGCCAAGGGCTAGTATCGCAAATAATTTCCAGAACAGATTTTTAGAAATGCTGCCGCGCAATGTGAAATATATCAGTGGAAGAAAAAAAACTATGCCTATAATTCGCCCCAGTAACCTATGGATAAATTCCGGCCAGAAGATAGTTTTAAAGCCTTCCAGTGTCATGTCGGAATTTACCTGCTTATATTGTGGAGAATCTTTATAAGCTTCGAATTCTTCCTGCCATTGTGCTTCGTTTGTGGGCGGTATACTTCCATGAATTGGCTTCCAACTGGTTATAGAAAGGCCGGAACCGGAGAGGCGCGTATATCCACCTATAAAAACCATCAGCCCTACAAGGGCTATACATAACAGCATCCATGCCAGTATGGATTTGCGGTCACGGGCTATAATTTGCGGGGACATATTTACCTGTATTTTTCTTATAGCATAATTCATACGCCGGAGCTATGCTTCGCAAGTTTCCTATAGCATATAATTATTAGCAGACAATGACAAATTCTCACTTTCCTTTGGCCCAACTTTTTCCAGAAAACAGCAGCCTCCCTAAAGCGGCATTCCGCTGGCTTATGATAGGGGTTTGGTCGCTTGCGGTTGCGGGTATATTTGCCGTGATCTTAGTAGTGGCCCGCACCCCAGGATTTTGTGGTATGCCATTCTTCCTGAAGCTGTTCCATGAAGCTTTGGTGGTGCATGTAGACCTATCTGTGCTGGTTTGGTTTTTATCCATTGCCTGCATGTTTCTAAGCCTTGCCAGCCCAGTATCAGGGGTGAATACAAAAAATGCTCTTCTTTCATATTTGAACCCTGCAGGACAGCTTTGCTTTGTAGGAGGCATGTTTTTTATCGCCGTTTCACCTGTTGACCCTAAAGGGGAAGGGATAATGAGCAATTACATACCTGTTATCATGAGTCCGCTATTTTTCTTTGGCCTGTCTTTGTTGTTATGTGGCGTTGGGCTGATGATAGCGCATTTTTTTGCCTATAAAAAATATAACCAGGTTTTTTCCGGACCGGTAAAATTCGGCATTTATGGAAGCGCTATCATTTCCCTTTTTGTAATTTTTGCGTTTTTCTGGTCATATCACTTATTGCCGCCAGAAATTGATGGGCAGCAATATTATGAGATGCTTTTCTGGGGAGGCGGACATGTTCTGCAATTCGTACATACGCAGTTACTGCTGGTGTGCTGGCTATGGCTAATGATGGCTCTGAACCCAGAATTTACTATTTCCAGAAAATTACTTTATATCTTATTCAGTATCGGCCCTATAGTTGCCATTGCTACCCCGATACCTTACTTTTTATATGATATAACTTCGCCGGGATATCGCGCATTTTTTACCGATGGAATGATTATAGCAGGCGGAATAGCACCGCTTGTATTTGCCGTATTTATCATTCCTGCGCTGTGGAAAAAACGTAGTGCAAGAAAAGGCAGGAACCGGGCGCTATGGTCGTCATTATTTATGTCATTGCTGTTGTTTGTTTATGGCGGATTTCTGGCAGGCTTAATTCAGGGGCAGAATGTTGTTATCCCCGCCCATTACCACGGTTCTATTGTAGGTGTGACGCTTGCCTTTATGGGAATATCATATCTATTGCTTGAGCGTTTTGGTTATAACAATATCGCAAGCTTGCGCCTTGCTTACTGGCAACCTATCGTTTATGGCGTGGGGCAGATCATGCATATCTCCGGGCTTGCCTATTCAGGCGGTTATGGCGGCCTGCAAAGGAAAACGCCCTGTGGTGGCGGAATTGAGCTTGCACCTGATATTAAGGCCGCAATGGGCTTTATGGGAATGGGTGGATTGCTGGCAATTATCGGTGGGTTGCTTTTTGTAGTGGTAGTTGGCAAAGCTGTTTATGGGAAAAATAGAATTTAACAATAATTAATTATTGAAATAGAATATTTGACAATGAATTACTTGAATGTAACGATACGGACATCTATTGGTAGTTGCTAATGATGTAAGTTTGTGGAATATATGGATACTCCATATACAGCTTTGGCGGGTTTCGCTGAAGGTTTATAAACGATTTTGGCTAAAGGATTTATTATGAAAAACTCAAAAATACTTACACTCGTTGCAGTGGCTTCAATGCTTGCTGCCTGTAACCAGCCTATGGGTCAGCCTGGTCGTGGCGTTATGCAGGGCGGCAACATAAATAAGCAGGATATCGGCACTGTTGCCGGTGCTATCGGTGGTGGTGTGATCGGCCATAATATCGGTGGTGGCGCAGGCCAGACAGTTGCGACTATAGCGGGTACATTGCTTGGCGGAGCAATTGGTAATTCAATTGGTGCTTCCATGGATAATGCTGATATGGCAGCTTATAATGATGCTTCACGCCGCGCCTTGGAAAATGCTCCTGCCGGACAGTCTCTTCCATGGAAAAACCCTGATTCAGGTAATTATGGTACTATAACTCCTTCTAATTATTATACCAATGGCAGGGGCCAGTATTGCCGCGAATACAACCAGACTATCGTAGTTGGCGGACGTAAGCAAAGCGGTCATGGGACTGCCTGCCGCGAGCCGGACGGTAGCTGGAAAATTGTAGAATAGTTAAAGTATATAATGACGATTAGTTTGCAAATGACAGAAGTCAATGAACAACAGCCCAGCGTGCCGCAAGGCACGCTGATGGCTGGCAAGCGCGGCCTTATTATGGGCGTTGCTAATGATAAGTCACTCGCTTGGGGAATTGCCCAATATCTAAGCGCGCAGGGAGCAGAAATCGGTTTTACCTACCAGGGGGAAGCGCTTGAAAAGCGTGTTCGCCCTCTTGCTGAAAGCGTAGGTTCAAAACTGGTGCTGCCTTGTGACGTTACTGATATGGGAAGCATTGACAGCTTGTTTTCAAATGTAGAAAAATCATGGGGTGGAATTGACTTTTTAGTTCACGCCATAGCGTTTTCTGATAAGAACGAGCTTAAAGGAAAATATGTCGATACTTCGCTGGAAAATTTCCAGATGACCATGAATATCTCCTGTTATTCTTTCACAGCACTTGCACGCCGTGCAAGCCAGCTCATGAAAAATGGCGGGAGCATGGTGACACTTACCTATTATGGCGCGGAAAGGGTTGTCCCGCATTATAATGTCATGGGTGTTGCCAAAGCAGCCCTTGAAGCCAGTGTGCGCTATCTGGCTATGGACCTTGGTTGTGATAATATACGCGTGAATGCGATTTCTGCCGGGCCGGTGAAAACCCTTGCAGCATCTGGCATCGGTGATTTCCGTTATATACTTAAATGGAATGAATATAATTCACCGCTTGGCCGCAATACCACAATCGAGGATGTCGGCGGTGCCGCACTCTACCTGTTATCCCAGTTAGGGCAGGGGACTACTGGTGAAGTGTTGCATGTGGATTCTGGTTACCATGTTGTGGGAATGAAGCGGGTGGATGCGCCGGATATAAGCACAGTTTAATATTGCTTCCATTACTGCTGTTTCATTATGTAGATTCTGTTGTTTAATTAAGTAAGGGCAATATATGGCTAAGAAAGCTAAGGCAGAAAAAGCAAACCAGGCGGATGAAGAAGAAAAAGACCCGGATGCAAAAGGCGAAGCAGGTACAGAAGGGGCAGAAGGCGCCGAAGGTGAAGCTGCCCCCGCACCCAAATCAAAAAAGAAAAAAATTATAATTGCTGCTGTAGCTGCCGTAGTGCTTATAGGTGGTGGTGTTGGCGGGTTTATGGCTTTTTCTAAAAAAGCTGAAGAACCAAAAGAAGAAGCTGCTGCTGTTGATGAGCATGGGAACCCTATAAGCAAGACTGTTTATTATACCTTGCCGCAATTCCTGGTTAACCTGAATGCTACTGGAAAATCCCAGGTGTTTTTGAAAACTACTGTTGTGCTCGAAGTGGCTAAGGCAACTGATGTGCCATTCATTGAATCCAACCTTCCGCGTCTTGTTGATGGCATCAATACTTACCTGCGTGAGCTACGTTCCAGCGACCTTGCAGGGTCAGCTGGTATCCAGCGCCTTCGCGAGGAAATATTGCTACGTGTTAACAAAGCGATTACTCCAGTGCAGGTGAATGATGTTTTGTTTAAAGAAATTATTGTGCAATAACATGTGCATAATCAATTATATGAATATTTGGCATTAGTTTTGCTCACTAGTGTATTGTTTAATTTTTATATATTGATGAAGTTATTATGGCCGATCCAGACCAGCAGAAAATAGATGACGAAGCCGCCGCCGCGGAATGGGCGTCGATGTTGGAGCTTGAGGAAAAAAAAGCTGCCGACCCTGATTTTGTTGACCCTAATGCTGACCCCAATGCCGAAGAACCAGCGAGGGTTTTGAACCAGGACGAAATTGACAGCCTTCTTGGGTTTGATGTTAAGAAGGAAGGCGCGGATACGCGCACAGATGGCATATTCGCCATACTTGATAAATCTACAACTGCTTATGAAAAACTGCCGATGATGGAGGTGGTTTTTGACCGCCTTGTCCGCCAGCTTTCAACATCTTTGCGTAACTTTACTTCAGAAAACGTCGATGTGAGCCTGGATTCTATGGCCAGTATCCGTTTTGATGATTACCTGAATTCAATTCCTCTGCCAGCACTACTTGTGGTTTTTCGTGCCGTGGAATGGGAAAATTTTGGAATTATAACAGTTGATAGCTCACATATCTACTCAATGGTGGATATATTACTTGGAGGCCGGAAATCAGACCGGCCAACGCGCATAGAAGGCCGCCCATATACAACTATCGAACAGGATATTGTAAAGCGCATGATAGATGTGGTGCTGGCGGATATGAGTGCAGCATTCGAGCCTCTCTCACCAGTTACTTTTCATTTTGAACGCTTAGAGAGCAACCCGCGTTTTGCAACTATCACCCGTCCGGGGAATCCGGCGCTTCTGATCAAATTCCGCATTGATATGGCCGATGATCGTGGCGGTATGCTGGAAATACTGCTTCCGCATACAACGTTGGAGCCAGTTCGCGACCTGCTTTTGCAGATGTTCATGGGCGAAAATTTTGGTAAAGATACGGTATGGGAAAAATACCTTGGCAAGGAACTGCGCGGAACAAATATAGAAATCGAAGCTATATTTAATGAAAAACTGGTTACGCTTAAAGACATAATGAGCCTGAAAGTTGGAAGCACTATCCTGCTTGATTGCGGGCCCGAAGATGATATTACCCTGCGTTGCGGAGGTATTCCTGTTACTACCGGGACCCTTGGCCGTGTGCGCGATAATATAGCTGTTTCCATCCATGACCAGGTGAAACAGAAACCTAAGGAACCGCAGCTATGACCGTTGCAATCATAGGTCTTCTTCTGAACCTGCTTATTGTTGGCTTGCTTATGGCTACTATAAGCTATTGCTGGGTACTTAATAAGCGTATTAAAATTTTGCAGGATGGAAAAAGCGAGCTTGCAAATCTGCTTCAATATTTTGATGAATCTACCAGCCGTGCATCCGAAAGCATTGTTGCCTTGCAGTCAGCCAGTAAAAAGATTGGCGAGAATATCCAATCACGTATTGATAAGGTTAATTACCTTATGGATGACCTGGCTTTTATGGTGGAAAAAGGTAATAAGCTTGCCGATAAACTTGATGCCAGCTTTGCCGTGAATCGTGCCCGCAGCCGGGTTGTGGCCGAAGATAACGAGGAAGAAACAGAGCCTTCCTATAAACCAGAAAGGGCAGAACCTGTTTTTGAAAAGCCCAGGGTTAAAGAGAATATAAGCACGCATAAGCCATCTGAGAAAGTACTGGCCAAAGAAAAAACTGCTGCCTCGCTTGAAGCTGTGCTGGAGCGGGTTGTTGGCCGCAAACCTGCAAACTTCAATTCTAATACGCCCGTACTGGAAAAAGAAAATCCTCCGCCTAAAGCTAAAAATCAATCAGCCGCCAGATCAAAAGCAGAGCAGGAACTCCTGGATATGATCCGCGCAGGCATTAAAGGATAACCTCAGTGAGCAAAATATTCCGCCTCCTTCCAGCTACAATTATTACGGCTGCCTTATTATCTGTAGTTAAAGTTGTTAGTATGGTGCATGATACCGAATCATTATTTATCGGCAATGTCGAAGCGCAGCAGCCAGAAAAACCTTCTAATGTTTCGACGGAAAAGCCTACAACAGCTGATAAAGCAGTAAAACCGGAAGCTGCAAGCGAAGCAAAAAAATCAGAAGAAGGTAAACAATCAGAAGCAAAGGCTGAAGGTAATAGCAGCGAATCAAAGGGTGAGGGTAAGGTAGAAGGAAAGGGTGAAGAGAAAAAGGAATCCAAAGGCGAGTCTAAATCTTCGGAGGAAGGGCACGGTGAAAAGGAAGGCAAGAAAGAAAAAGCCAATCCGAATGTTTCAAAGGAATTAGACAATACTACTGACCATCGCTATACCGCCGTGGAAGTAGAACTGCTTCAGACGCTATCTAAGCGCCGTGAGGAACTTGACCGCTGGCAAAATAATATTGAGATAAAGGAATCTACCCTTGATGCTGCTGAAAAGCGCATAGATGACAAAATAAAGCAGATCGAGGGTATGAAAAAACAAGTGGCTGCCTTGCTTGCCCAATATAATGCTCAGGAAGATGCAAAGATACGCAGCCTTGTGAAAATTTATGAGAATATGAAACCGGCAGAGGCCGCAAGGATATTTGATGAGGTTGAAATGCCTATATTGCTGCTGGTAATTGATGCCATGGCGGAAAAGAAAGCCGCACCTATACTTGCGGCAATGAATCCAAATAAAGCGAAGCAGCTTACAGTGGAGCTTGCCAATGAACGAAAAATAAACAGCAAAGTTACCAACGGAGCTGAATCGCAGATTGCACCTGAAGCTAATACTCCAACTGCGCCTGCCACTAATCCCAACCCTACTAAACCCTAATTAGAAAAGAAAAAAAATGACAGCCCAGACCGCACAAAATAAACCTGCCCATATTTTTACACCAACTATCTTCCGTGAGTATGATATTCGCGGGATTGTAGGTGAAAGCCTCTTTGAGCAGGACGCTTATTATATCGCCCGCGCTTTTGCGACCAAGGCGGCACAGGTAAATCCCGGCGGAATAATTTGTGTTGGGCGTGACGGCAGAATGAGTTCGCCACAAATGCACGAGGCTATTTGCCGTGGTGTGGTTGATAGCGGAATGAATGTGCTGGATATAGGGCTTGGGCCAACACCTATGCTTTATTACGCAGCCTATACCAAAAAAGCAGCAGGTGGAATTATGATAACCGGTTCGCATAATCCGCCTGACCATAACGGGTTTAAATTCGTATTCCAGAATAAGGCATTTTATGGTGCAGCGATTTCCGAGCTTAAAACCATTGCAGAGAGCGGCTCACTGGCCAGTGGCTGTGGTAAAACCGAGAAACAAGACATACGAGAAACATATATCAAGGCTCTGCTATCAGCTTATGATGGTACACGCGAACTATCGGTTGCATGGGATGCCGGAAATGGCGCAACCGGAGAAATAATGCAGGCTTTGTGTGAACGTTTGCCCGGAAAACATATTGCACTTAATGAAAAGATTGACGGGACATTCCCGGCGCATCATCCAGACCCTACGGTACCAGAAAATTTGAAACAGGTAATTTCCGAAGTGCGTGGAAAAAAAATGGATGTTGGCATTGCATTTGACGGCGACGGTGATCGTATAGGTGTTGTTGATGACGAAGGAGAAATACTCTGGGGCGACCAGCTGCTTATGCTCTACGCTGCGGATATACTGCGCGAAAAGCCTGGTGCAACCATTATTGCCGATGTAAAAGCCAGCGGAGCATTGTTTGAGGAGGTTGAAAGGCTCGGTGGTATTCCCCTTATGTGGAAAACCGGGCATTCCCTCATTAAATCGAAGATGGCAGAAACAGGTTCTCCTCTTGCCGGTGAGATGAGCGGGCATTTATTTTTTGCCGATAAATATTATGGTTTTGATGATGCGCTTTATGCAGCGGTGCGCCTTCTTGGTCTGCTTTCACGCAGCGATAAAAAACTATCTGACCTGCGTAAGGCTTTGCCAAAGCGCATAAACACGCCTGAGATTCGCTTTCCATGTGATGATTTACGAAAATTCAAAGTAATTGATGAAGTAAAATCCAGATTGCAAAAAGATGGAGCAAAGTTCAGTGATGTTGACGGTGTACGTGTAAGTGTAGGTAGCGGCTGGTGGCTGCTTCGCGCTTCCAATACACAGGCTTTGCTTGTTGCCCGCTGCGAAGCGGAAAATGCCAAGGGACTTGAGCAATTGCAAAGTGACCTTAAGGCACAGCTTGCCAAGAGCAATGTAGAACTTCCATAAAGCAAATGATATTCGGAGCGTAGCGCAGCCTGGTAGCGCGCTAGTCTGGGGGACTAGAGGTCGCAGGTTCAAATCCTGTCGTTCCGACCATTAAAAAAACACCACTTTGGTGCTTTTTTAATGGTAAGAATTATAGGCCTTATCTGCGAAGCAGGTTCACAATTTTTCAGTAAGAAAAATTGGACGGCGTAGCCGCCCACAAGGGTAAATGGCCAGTAGGCCATTTATCAATTCCTGTCGCTTTTGAGGCCTTATTCACTAGTGAATCGTGAAATGGAATATATACTTTTCGTAAAAGAGTTCCTGAAGATTTGTAAATATACTAGGCAAGAAGGCTATCAAGCATTCTTTAGGAACAAAACAATGCTAATGAACAGTAATAATACAATTGTTACGTTATAAGGTACTATAGGCTATCTTTTTTATTAAAAGCTCCCTTAATTTGCCTCTTTATTCGCTCTCGGTTGCGTTCGCTTCTACGTTTCTCAAGAAATTCACCTAGATAAAACCTGCTTCCTGCAAAATATTTGATAACTTGGTAATACGAAATAGTACCATACCAATGGTTGACAATTCCTCCTTCAAAACCATTGGAAAAATCTGGACCATACTCGCCAACAGCAACTCCCTTTTTATCACTACCATCACTAATGATTCTTATCTTCACTGTTGTAGGAAGGGTATAAAATTTGAAAAATGATAATAAAATAAAGATGCGCCTAGTTATATAATTACTATGCCATAAATAGTCATTTACCGCGCTTTTACTTCTCCACTCTGGCCATGCATCTCGTATGACAATAGTCATATAACGACACATATAATAACCCAAATTGTAACTCTCATACCTTCCTCCGTCCAATTCAGGATTGCCGTATACATCAGCTGGCATAAGATGCGGTGGAATATTTAGGTTTCTGAAACCATATGGCTTACAGTAAGAAAGCTCCAGCTTATATGAATAACAGCTTCTAAATGTAAAAAATACATTTTCGTCAACATATGTATACCAAATGTAAGGATCATAATCCTCTCCTCTATGCATATGATATTCCGCTCTTGCCGGGAATATTACGGCCTTACCATCTTCTCTTATTAGGTGAGGCATTTTTTCAAAGCCGGTAAGAGGATGATCCGGTGGCAAATAATATATTCCTTTACCAGTCTTTGTTATTCCCTCAATTTCAGCGCTTAGCGCCGGAGTTTCAACGTCTACATATTTCCATTGCTGCGGTATTGGAGCATTTAAATCCTCCATATAAGGTTCGGCTATATGATAATTCTGTTTTTTATCTATGTAATCTGTCCTTCCTGTAAATTTACGCCAATATTTATTATCCCATTTGCCTTGTTTCCAACCCCCAACAACCTGCACTCTGAGCCAATTACCATCTATAATCTTCTCAGGCCAGCATAAGACGGCATCCACGATAAAATCATCTACTCTTTGCCACAGACCATAGGGAGGATATTTAGCGTTTCCGTTTGCTTTACACCAAAGAAGAGCAGATTCAATGTGATCAATTTCCAAAATAAAATGGTAATTTTTTCCTTCTTCAGCAATAGGCACAACCCGGTTAATAATAATAGGATAACTAATTTCACTATCCATATATTCAAGTGTGATTTCCTCATAATGTGTATCATATTGTGGTGGCTTAAATTGGGAATACTCGTGATATGGCTTCCTTGACTTACTAATCCAAGTCAAAGTTTGACCGGATTTAAAGTTTGACAATATCCCCTTATCTGCATCAAAATCATACCAGCCGTAGTGATTTCCGCGCCGCTCTTCTTTTTCGACCATACCATTTTACCGTGTTTTTATGTATTATTTACAGTATTATTAAAAACCTTAAATTGTATCTTCTCTATATTCTCATAACCTCGTTTATATGTTACTCAATCCCTCTAGGCACTCCCAGATTTACGGGCCGTCCCTGCGACATATTTTTAGCTAATCGTGCCATATTTATGAACTCTGAACGATAGCCAAATTTATCATCGCCTTTTGCTGCCTGTGCCATGTTTATAACATCGTCATAGCTATATGCTTTAGTGTAAGGATCACCGCGCAGTAGCTGGCCGAACCCCGCAACAGAAACCGCAAACCGGGCATCAGTTGGAACTTCGGATATCTGATTATACTCGACCTTGCTGTCAACAGGGGTGGTTATGAGTTTGCTGGTGTTGCTACCTGGCAGTTTGTAACGGATCTTCACGAAGGCATATTCGCTGCTACCCGCTTTTTCATTCGGCTGTGCCGCTGATTTCTGATAGCGAGAATCATCTATAAGTTTTGCCCTGCTGCCAACCGGCGTGATTTCATAAATGGCAGTGACGGTGTGGCCTGAACCTATATCACCAGCATCAACCTTGTCGTTATTGAAATCTTCACGGTTCAGGATACGGGTTTCATAACCAATAAGCCTGTATTCTGCCACTTGATCGGGATTGAATTCAACCTGTATCTTAACATCCTTGGCAATGGTGAATAAAGTAGAGCTGGCTTCTTCTACCAATGCTTTGCGCGCTTCACTTAAATTATCTATGTAAGCTGCATTACCATTACCGTTCTGTGCAAGTACCTGCATCAATGCATCATTATAATTGCCACGCCCAAAACCAAGTACGGAAAGAAACACACCACTATCGCGCTTGCGCTCGATATAGCTTTTAAGCTCTTCGGTGTTGGTTATCCCTACGTTAAAATCACCATCGGTTGCCAGTATCACGCGGTTCACGCCGTCCTTGTCGAAATGGCTTTCAGCAAGCTCATATGCTGTTTTGATGCCCTGTGCCCCGGCAGTTGAGCCGCCCGCACCAAGGCTATCAAGCACGATGCTGATTTTATATTTATCACTGGCTTTTGTTGGCTCCAGCGCAACGCCTGCACTTCCGGCATAGGTTACAATTGCAACTGTATCATCTGGCTTTAGGGTATCTAGCAGTAGCTTAAGCGAATTTTTAAGCAGCGGCAGTTTGTTTTGCTCATTCATGGAACCTGAAGTGTCGATCAGGAAAACAAGATTTGAATGAGGCTTTTCTTTTTGCTCAAGCTGGTATCCCTTAATGCCTATATGTATGAGTTTGGTGTCTGGATTCCACGGGGTCGGGAACACGGAAACATTAGCCTTGAACGGTTCAGATTTTTTTTCTGGGGCTTCGTAGTCATAAGGGAAATAATTTATCATTTCCTCTATACGCACCGCATCCTTCTGTGGAAGGGCATTGTTATTTATTGATGCGCGCATAAAGGAATAGGACGAGGTGTCTACATCAACGGAGAAAGTTGAAACCGGCTCTTCTTTTGTCAGTTTCGTTGGGTTAGGCTTTATATCCTGGAATTTATCACGGCCTTCATCATGGTATGATGGCGGGGAGTATTGCTCCGGCTTCAGCATCATGGAATCGGCAACCATGCCGCGTGCGCTGCTGCCAGCAACGGCGGCATAGTTCGCAGTTTTTTCTTTTGCAGGAGCGGCATAGCCCAGCATATGGCTTAATTCAGCTTTTTTAGATTCTATTGGCATAGACGCTGGCGCAGAAGGTGGTGCTTCACGCTCTACTTTTTGCAGCTCTGCAGTGGGTGGGGGTGATATCGCGGCCACAGTGGTCACTGGCCTATCCGCCTTGTCCTGTGCGGCAAGAGATTCTTCCCTATGCCATACGGATTTTTTCTCGGCAGGCTTTACATCTGCAAGCTTGGAAGTAACCTGATCTACCTGCATAGGCGGGCTTGGCACTAAATTGCTGGTGGTCATTAACACAACAGTGATAGCAGCAAGGCTTAAGCCGCCTGCCAATATAAATTCCCTTTTCATAAAATTTGCTCCTCTAATAGTTTCATGTACAGCAAGCACTGTATCCATAAGACGGTTAAGAGGATTAGTTCCTTGGCGGGCGGGTGATTTTTTTTTATCAAATTCTTCCATGGCGCGGAAAATGGCCATGTTTTGGGCGCTTTCCGATGGCTCTGGGGGCGTGGAATCTTTTAATAGTTCCAGCATTTTATCTAGTTCATTATCATCCATTGCCGTTACCCATTGCTATTTTAAGTTGCTTGCGTACTTCATGCATCCGCCATGAAATGGTGGATTCGGCGCAGCCTAATATTTTCCCTGCTTCAGCATGGCTTAACTGCTCAGTTAGTATAAGTAATGCAGTTTCCTTTAATGACTGCTCAAGCCCTGAAATACTACGGTATAACCACGCTATCTTACGCTTGTTATCATTATCGTTTTCCCGGTCATTATATTCAAATTCCATATAATTATTTTGTATATTCCGCTGGGAAATATCTTTGCGCTGCATATCGCGGCAGGCATTAACCACTACGCGGTATAACCAAGTTGAAAAATTACTTTCATTATTAAAACTGCGTATTTTGGTTGCGAGTTTCATACAAACATCCTGCGCTATATCCTCTGCGTCCTGAGTTTTGCCGGTAAAACGGTAAGCGACTCGGTAGATCATGGAATAATGCTGTGTAAGCAATTGCTGGAAGGCAGCTTGCTCGCCTCCCTGCGCCCTGCTTATCAATATCTGTTCGCTGTTTTCCATGTGTTATATAGGTTAGACGATTGCAGAGGCCAGTTTCTTGGAAACTAAATTATTTTTCCTAACATCTCAAGCGCTTTGGAAATGCTTTCCACGCGGATCTGCTGCCTTGTCCCGTTGAAGATATTTTCGGTGCAGGTTACGCCGTCTTTCCTGCCCACAGCTATGTAAACGAGGCCAACTGGCTTTTCTTTCGTGCCCCCGGTTGGGCCTGCGATGCCGGTTATTGCAATAGCAATATCGGCGCTGGTTTTTTTCAATGCGCCAGCTACCATTTCATTTGCCACTTCTGCGCTAACTGCACCATGAGTTTCGATCAATTCATAATTAACCCCAAGCAGGTTTATTTTTGATTGGTTGGAATAGGTAACAAATCCACCTTCAAATACCGCTGACGAGCCGGAAATTTCAGTGATAAGTGCTGAAAGCATGCCTCCGGTGCAGGATTCGGCAGTCGTGAGCTTAAGCCTTTTGCCTTTGAGGGCTTCCAGCAGTTCAGAGGCTTGTTTGTAATTTGCTTCAGTGAACATAATGGAAATAAAAATGCGGAAAAAATATTTGCGCCAGTAGTAATATTATAATTGGGTACATTGCTGCCAGAATATCATCAAACATTACACCGAAACCGCCTTTTATTTTTTGGTCGGCAACGCATATAGGCCACGGTTTGAGCACATCAAAAATACGGAACATTACAAAGCCAATTAGATAGCCATGCCATGAGTGGGGCAGGGCGGCAAGCAGCAGCCAGATCCCTGCCACCTCATCAACCACAATCTCTTTTGGATCGTCATTGCGCCCAGTTTGTTTTAAATACTCATTCGATGCCCACCACCCCGCAAAGAAAATTAAAAATGCTGCTATTGGAAGGGAATATAGGCCACCAATTTTTTGTATAAAATAAGCGAAGGGCAGGGCGGCTATTGAGCCAAAAGTACCACTGGCCTTGGGCGCGAGGCCGGAGCCGAACCATGTGGCTATCCACCACCATAATGGTTTCTTACTCATCGCGGCAGCCTTACTGTTGCAATCGCCTGGGCTGCAATACCTTCGCCGCGCCCGGCAAAGCCCAGTTTTTCGGTTGTAGTTGCCTTGATGCTAATGCGGCGTGTATCAATTTTAAGGGTCTTAGCGATATGCTCGATCATTTCATCCCGGTAATCGGAAATTTTTGGACGCTCGCATATAAGCGTTACATCTATGTTTACCAGCTCACCGCCGCGGTTATGCAATAATTCATAAGCATGGAGCAAGAAGCGCTCGGAATCGGCTCCCTGCCATTTACGGTCATGTGGAGGAAAATGTGCCCCGATGTCTTCCGCGCTGATTGCTCCTAGTATCGCATCGACAATTGCATGCAGGCCAACGTCAGCATCAGAATGTCCAACGAGATAATGGGTAAAAGGGATGCGAATACCGCAAAGCTTCACTATCTGCTGTGAAACGGGGGTTTCGGCGTCATGCCGTGCCAGCGTATGTACGTCATAACCCATGCCCACGCGGGTTTCGGAATTGATAGCCAGATTATTTTCCATATATCTTAAATCCCCTGCATTGGTGATCTTAAAATTATCATTATCACCCTCTACTGTAAAAACATCAATGCCTGCAAGTTCGCACACAGCGGCATCATCGGTAAGGTTTTGGCCATTTGCAATCCTGTGCGCCTCTATCAGGCTTTGATAATCAAACCCCTGCGGCGTCTGCACACGCACCGCGCCATCACGACTGATAGTTTCCACCACTTTACCGTTTTCGATGCGTTTTATAGTGTCGGTTATGGCTAAAGCCGGGATTACTGCCTTATGTTTGTATAAAGCCTCATTAACCCGTGAGATCAATTCATGGCTTACGAAAGGGCGTGCCACATCATGTACCAATACCCTTTCTGGCTGGTGGTGGGATAGGCTTTCAAGCCCCAGTCGCACCGATTCCTGCCTTGAATTTCCCCCAATTACACAAGGGATAATTGTTAGCCCCTCGATTGCCTTTCGGTAATATGGATGATGCTCACGGCGGATCACTACCCGCACGCCGTCAATATCTGGATGCTCAAGGAATATCTTGATTGTACGGCGTAAAATGCTTTCTTCACCGAACTGGATATAGGGTTTGGGCATGCCCCCGCCCATTCTTTCACTGCGCCCTGCGGCGACCAGTAATGCTATGGTTTTCAGTTTTTTAGGGGGAGTAGGCATGGTATTTGGCGAAATCCTTGAAAATTACTGGGAAATATCATATTGTACGCCGCTTAAAAAAACAAACAAACATTTTCCAAAAATGGATACCAGCCTTAGCTGGTATGACAAGAGAATAATATGGCTATTACAATTGGTGGCATTAATATTGAAAATCCGGTCTGGCTTGCGCCGATGACAGGTGTTTCTGATTTACCATTCCGCAAGCTGGTGAAACATTTCGGTGTTGGCATGGTAGTTTCTGAAATGATCGCTTCACGTGCGATGATACTTGAAACCAAGAACACTATGCGTATGGCTAGTTTCTCGCCGCTTGAGTTCCCCTTTGCGGTGCAGCTTGCCGGATGCGACCCGGAAGTTATGGGTGAGGCTGCTAAATTGAACGAAGATCGCGGCGCGCATATGATCGATATTAATTTCGGCTGCCCGGTGAAAAAAGTAGTGGGCGGCAATGCTGGCTCGGCGCTGCTGCGTGATGAACCGCTGGCGGCGAAGATATTGGAGGCAGTGGTGAAGGCGGTAAAAATACCGGTGACACTTAAAATGCGTACCGGATGGGACGATAACAATCGTAACGCACCAAAAATAGCTAAAATCGCCGAAGATGTTGGAATCCAGCTACTAACAGTACATGGGCGCACGCGCTGCCAGATGTATAAGGGCCATGCTGATTGGAGTTTTGTACGTAATGTTAAGGAGGCGGTGAAGCTTCCGGTTATCGTTAATGGTGATATAAATAATTTTGACGATGTAGACATGGCTCTTGCACAGTCAGGCGCAGATGGGGTTATGATAGGACGTGGAAGTTATGGCCGTCCGTGGTTCCCTGCACAGGTCTGCCATTATTTGAAAACTGGCGAGAAAACAGCTCCGCCGGCCTTTAAGCAGCAGCGCGAAGTGGTGCTTGCCCATTATGATGAAATGCTTGAGCATTACGGTTCGCAAAATGGTGTTATGATCGCCCGCAAACATCTTGGATGGTACTCAAGCGGGCTTTATGGCTCTGCCGAATACCGCCAGAAAATAAATACCATGAGCGACCCGGTCCTGGTTAAGCAGGAAGTGGTAGATTTTTATGACCGCACTTTTGAAGTTATGGCAGAAGCGGGCGAGCGCGAAGTTATGTTGGCAGCTTAATTAGCCTTTGGCAATAATAAGGCCAACTATTCCTTCAGGTCTGCCCAGAAATCCTTTACCTTAGCAAAGAAGCTGTCGGACTGCGGGCTTACATTTTCGCCGTTCTTATCAAATTCCTTTAGCAGTTCCTTTTGCTTTTTGCTCAGCCTTATTGGGGTTTCTACCAGAGTATGTATATACATATCGCCGCGGCTTCCAGCCCTTAATATTGACATGCCTTTCCCGCGCAGGCGCATCTGGTGGCCATGCTGGGTGCCTTCTGGAATTGTAACTTTTACGCGGCTTCCATCAATGGTAGGTACTTCAATAGAGCCACCCAGTGTTGCGGTTGTCATCTTGATCGGGATGTTGCAGTGAATGTCGGCCCCGTCACGTTGGAATAGGCCGTGCGCCTTGATGCCGATAAAAATATAAAGGTCGCCCGGCGGTCCGCCGCGAACGCCAACTTCACCTTCGCCGCTTAAGCGTATGCGCGTGCCTTCCTCAACTCCTGCCGGAATATTTACCGATAATGTTTTTTCTTTACGTACACGTCCGGTTCCCGCACAAGTTTTGCATGGGTCTTTTATAGTTTTACCCATGCCGCCGCAAGTGGTGCAGGTGCGCTCGACAGTGAAAAAACCCTGGGTTGCGCGGATGCGTCCGCTGCCATTACATGTAGTGCAGGTGATTGGCTTGCTGCCATTAGCTCCGCCGCTACCTTGACATGTATCGCAAGATACCGCGGTAGTTACTTTAATAGTTTCGCTTTTACCATTGAAAGCTTCTTCCAATGTTACATTCAGGTTATAGCGTAGGTCTGCGCCGCGTGTGGAAGCTGCTGCTTCTCCACCGCGCCCACGCCCGCCTCCCATACCGAACAGATCTTCAAAAATATCAGCAAAGCCCGATGAAAAATCAAACCCTCCAGCTCCAGCGCCGCCGCCTGCTGAACCCATACCACCCTGTGTGAAGGCATCATGTCCGTAACGGTCATAGGCGGCGCGTTTCTGCTCATCGGACAGCACGTCGTATGCATGGCTGATTTCCTTGAATTTCTCTTCCGCTGTTTTATCCCCGGGGTTTTTATCTGGGTGATGCTTCATTGCTAGTTTGCGGTAGGCTTTTTTAAGCTCTTCCTGTGTTGACGTTTTTGGTACGTCAAGTATCTGGTAATAATCTTTTGCCATTTTCAATTATCGTTGTTTGGTGGTTAGGTGACTGGTGGTTGGTGACTGGTGTCTAACGAATAATACAAAATAAGCAATGCAATATTTGCTAACCACTATTCACTAATCACCAGTCACTATTCCATTAGCCTTCATTACGTTTTTTTTCGTCTACTTCTTCGTAAGTGGCATCAACGACTTTGGCATCATCATTTGCTGCACCGTCATTTGCAGGTGCCTCACCACCAGCAGCTGCCGCTTTTTCCTGTTCGGCCTTATAAAGGATTTCGCCGATCTTCATTGAAGACTGGGTGAGGGCTTCGGTCTGTTTGGTGATACTATCCGCATCTTCGCTGTTCAAAGCTTCCTTCAAGGCCGCAACATCACGTTCAATTGCGTCCTTGTCGGCAGATGGGATTTTATCACCATGTTCTTTTATGCTTTTTTCTGCTGAATGGATAAGCGCATCCGCATGGTTCTTGGCGTCAACCAATGCACGGCGTTTTTTATCTTCTTCAGCATGTGCCTGAGCATCTTTTACCATTTTCTCGATGTCAGAATCTGATAAGCCGCCGGAAGCCTGGATACGTATCTGCTGTTCCTTGCCGGTTGCTTTATCTTTGGCCGAAACATTCACGATGCCGTTAGCGTCAATATCGAAGGTAACTTCGATCTGCGGCATGCCACGAGGCGCATTTGGTATGCCAACGAGGTCGAACTGCCCAAGCAATTTATTATCGCTAGCCATTTCACGCTCACCTTGGAACACGCGGATGGTAACCGCTGTCTGGTTGTCATCAGCTGTTGAGAATACCTGTGATTTCTTGGTAGGAATTGTGGTATTACGGTCAATCAAACGGGTGAACACGCCGCCAAGGGTTTCAATACCAAGCGAAAGCGGGGTAACGTCTAGGAGCAATACGTCTTTCACATCGCCTTTAAGTACAGCTCCTTGAATCGCAGCGCCCATTGCCACCACTTCATCAGGGTTAACGCCTTTATGAGGTTCGCGCCCGAAGAATTCCTTCACTACTTCTATTACTTTCGGCATGCGGGTCATACCGCCTACCAGTATAACCTCATCAATATCCTTAGCAGAAAGCCCAGCATCTTTAAGAGCTGCTTTGCATGGGGCTATGGTCTTTTGGATAAGGTCATCCACCAATGATTCCAGCTTTGCACGTGTAAGCTTGATGTTCATGTGTTTAGGGCCGGAGGCATCTGCTGTGATGAATGGCAGGTTTACATCGGTCTGCATTGAATTAGAAAGCTCGATCTTAGCTTTTTCCGCAGCTTCTTTCAGGCGCTGCAGGGCAAGTTTGTCATTACGTAAATCAATTCCCTGGTCGCGTTTGAACTCATCAGCAAGGAAGTCAATGATACGCTTGTCAAAATCTTCACCGCCTAAGAATGTATCGCCGTTGGTAGCTTTTACTTCGAACACGCCATCATCGATTTCCAGTACTGATACGTCGAATGTACCGCCGCCAAGGTCATATACGGCTACGGTTTTTCCGTCTTTCTTTTCCTTATCGAGACCGTAAGCCAGCGCTGCTGCTGTTGGTTCGTTTATGATACGCAGAACTTCAAGCCCGGCGATGCGTCCGGCATCTTTGGTGGCCTGACGCTGAGCATCATTAAAATAAGCCGGGACAGTGATTACTGCCTGAGTTACTTTTTCGCCGAGATAGCTTTCGGCAACATCTTTCATCTTGGTGAGGATGAATGCGGAAACCTGGCTTGGCGAATATTTATCGCCGCGCGCTTCAACCCACGCATCGCCATTATCACCTTTTACTATCTTATATGGAACCAGCGCCATATCTTTAGCTACTATCGGATCGCTAAAATTACGGCCTATAAGACGCTTTATCGCAAACAGTGTATTTTCCGGATTGGTCACAGCTTGACGCCTTGCGCCATCGCCAACCAGCCTTTCACCGTTTTCAGTAAGGGCTACTACAGAAGGAACAACATTGCGCCCTTCCTGTGAATGTATGACCTTTATCTGGCTGCCTTCCATAATTGCAACGCAGCTATTGGTTGTCCCTAAATCTATGCCTATGATTTTACTCATGAATTTCTCCTGTTTTAAGTATATTGTTTGTGTTTTTGTTCATGTTTATGTTACTGACTATGGATGTGATATAGTAAGCAAAAATTTAATGACAACACCCTGTTAGACATTTTTTTAAAAAAAAGCGGCAAAATAGAAAAAAAATCTAAAAATACGCAAAAAACTGCTTTTTATTAATAAATATTAACTAATAATTAACTATTAATCTTTATTAACATTGCTCCAGTATTTATTAATAAGGATTAAGATATATGAACAGCCGCGATATAAAAGTTATTGAAACTGCAAGGGAATTATTGAAAGCTCATGGATTTTTTGTCGATAATTTGTGGCATGTGGATGATATAAATTTTATCTGCGAGCAAAAAAACCTGCCTATTCTTTCTAAAAGGGAAGCTATGGAAGTTTTTGTAATTGCCAATGAGCAGTTTGAAGGTGAAACAGGTCTATGCTGGCCGCAGCTTGAAAATGCCGTGAATTGTTATTTCCGCCGCAAGTCACTAATTGATGAAGATATAAAAAATATAATTTGCTAGCATATTATTTGGTTGCCACAATTGCCGCAAAGCAGCATAAAATTAATTATTTTTTAACTTAATATTGGCTTTTTTGCTAAATTATGTTATGATTTAATTATGAATAAATTGTTGGCAGTAGTGGCGGCGCTTCTACTTATTCAACCAACTATAATATTATGTGTGGCAGCGGCCGCCGAAAATCCAGAGCATTTAGATAAATATGCTAATGCTCCTATCAAGCAAAAAAAAGTGGAAAAATTGCTAGCTATGCTGCGCTCAATTGGTATCTCCGACCCGCAAATAACATCATTCGCCAATGAAATAAATGAACGCCATAAAGATGGTTATTTCATGCTGCGCGAGGAACGCATTGAAACCCCAATGTCAGAGGGAAATTTAACATTGCGCTATGCAACTGACAGAGGGGTCGGCATCAGGCAATTGGAGCTTAATTATAGCCCTGATGATTCGCACACTGAATATAGCATACGCAGCAATTCAGCTATGGTTACTTATAAGCTGCATTTTTAGGGATGGATTAAGCCAGCTTTCCGTGGCAATGCTTGTATTTTTTGCCGCTTCCGCATGGGCAAGGGTCATTACGTCCGATATTCTTATCTGACTGCTCATCAATATTTTCTACGCGGTTTTCGAACATTCTTTGCTTTGGCATAACCGGCATAGGGGAAGGAGGCTGTTCGAAATGAATTTCAAGATGAGAAAGGCGGCTTACCACAAGCTCGCGCAGTTGCGTTAGCATTTGTTCAAACAATGAGAATGCTTCCTGCTTATATTCATTCAACGGGTCGCGCTGGCCGTAACCACGCAAATGTATGCCCTGACGTAAATGGTCGAGTGACAGCAGATGGTCTTTCCATAGCTGGTCGAGCGTTTGCAGCATTATACGCTTTTCTGCCATTTGCATTACCTGTTCACCGTATTTTTTCACCTTATCTTCGAAATGTTCGGTGGTGGCAGCAGTTATGCGCTGGGTAATTTCATCGTCGGCAATACCTTCTTCTTTCGCCCAGGCAGCTACCGGTAAATGCATGCCAAAAACGCGGAATAATTCTTTTTCCAATGCCTCGGTTTCCCATGAATCAGCATAGCTCTTGGGAGGTATATGGTTTAGCACCAATGAATGAATGGTCTCCGAGCACATATCAATAACTGTATCTGATACAGTATCTGCTTCCATAAGCTCAATGCGCTGTTCGTAAATAACCTTGCGCTGATCGTTCATCACGTCATCATATTTAAGCAGGTTCTTACGCATATCATAATTGCGTGCTTCAACCTTCTGTTGCGCTCTTTCTATTGCTTTACTCATCCATGGGTGGAAAATTGCTTCATCTTCTTTCATGCCAAGCTTTTGCAGTAAGCCGTCAATACGTTCGCTGCCAAAAATACGCATCAGGTCATCTTCAAGTGACAGGTAGAATTTTGAAGCGCCCGGATCACCCTGGCGGCCTGCGCGACCACGCAGCTGGTTGTCTATGCGGCGTGATTCATGGCGCTCGGTGGCAATTACATAAAGGCCGCCAGCCACAATCACTTTTTTCTTATCAGCTTCCACTTCGCTGATAATTTTGTTTTTATCGGTTTCGTTGGCATCTTCCCCCAACTCTTTGGCAATACGCATTTCAGCATTGCCGCCAAGGGTAATATCTGTTCCGCGTCCTGCCATGTTGGTGGCAATGGTAACAGCGCCGGGCTTACCGGCTTGTGCTATGATATACGCTTCCTGCTCGTGGTAGCGCGCATTTAATACCTGATGCTGGATTTTTTCTTTTTTGAGCATTTCCGACAGCATTTCCGATTTTTCGATGGAAACAGTACCTACAAGTACTGGTGTACCTTTTTCATTCGCTGCTTTTATTTCTTTTATTACGGAACGGAATTTTTCTTTAGCTGTTCGATATATCTCATCCTGGTGATCGATACGCACTACAGGAACATTGGTTGGTATGTCGATAACTTCCAGCTTGTAAATATCGCGGAATTCTCCGGCTTCAGTCATCGCAGTTCCGGTCATTCCTGAAAGTTTCGGGTACATGCGGAAATAATTCTGGAAGGTAATTGACGCCAGTGTCTGGTTCTCATTCTGTATCTTTACTTTTTCCTTGGCTTCCAGAGCTTGATGCAAACCGTCGGAATAGCGTCTTCCTTCCATCATGCGCCCGGTGAATTCGTCGATAATAACGACTTTTCCGTCTTTAACTATATAATCCACATCAGCAGTGAACAAAGTATGGGCGCGGAGCGCCTGATTTACATGGTGGACAAAGGATACGTTATCAATATCATAAAGTGATGCCCCAGCTGCCAGCATCCCTTGTGCTTCAAGCATTGCTTCCATGCTCTGCACACCTTTTTCAGTAAGGGTTACACTGCGCTGCTTTTCATCTTTTTCATAATCATCAGTAACTAGTTTGGCGACCAGCTTATCTACCTGGGTATATAAATCGGAATTATCCTCGGTAGGCCCAGAAATGATAAGAGGGGTACGGGCTTCATCGATAAGGATAGAATCCACCTCATCAACAATTGCGTAGGCAAAACGGCGGTGAACCATTGCCTCTCGCGAATATTTCATGTTATCACGCAGGTAATCGAACCCGAGCTCGTTATTGGTGGCATAAGTTATATCACATTCATAAGCAGCCTTACGCTGCTCGTCATCCAGCCCATGGGTTATACAACCTACGCTTAAGCCTAAAAACTCATGGAGTTTGCCCATCCAGCCAGAGTCACGCTTTGCAAGGTAGTCATTGACAGTTACCACATGCACACCTTTGCCCGGCAGAGCATTTAAATAAGCCGCCAGAGTACATACAAGGGTTTTTCCTTCTCCGGTACGCATTTCAGCTATCATTCCTTTATGAAGGACCATGCCTCCAATAAGCTGCACGTCGAAATGGCGCATTCCCAGAACGCGTTTTCCGGCTTCACGCACTGTTGCGAAAGCATCTACCAATAAATTATCAAGTGATTCACCGGCATTCAACCGCTCGCGCAGCCATTTCGTACGGCCACGCAGTTCGTCATCGGAAAGGCGGGAAACCTGAGCCTCAAGCGCGTTTATCTGCTGCAATTTTGGCTGCAATGATTTAACAAAGCGCTCGTTGGCGGAACCGAATATCTTTTTTGCAAATGAGTTTAGCATGGGGGATTAAATAGGTGTTAATTGCAACTAAGTCAACGGGCGGAATAGAAGAAAAATAAATAATTGCAATGTTGTAGTGCCTATTGCCAATATTTGCGGAATATGCCATAAGGCTCAGGTCAAATTTTTTATACTAGTTAACTGAATTATCAACATTAAGGAAATTTTATGAAAATAACCCTGCATAACGTTTTATTGCTGGCTTTAATATCATTTGCCCTGCCTGCTTCAGCACAGGATTCAAAGGGAAATATTGATGCTAAGCCATCTGAAAACAAAGCTGTTGAAACAAAGGCTGCCGCTGATAACAAAGCTTCTGATGCAAAACCTGCATCTGATAGCAAATCCTCCTCTAAGGATTTTACTGTTATTACTGTAGATGGAGATGACGTTAAAAACTCTGATGTTCAGGAAGTATGGAAAAGCCTGTTCCAAGGCGGCGCTGTTCCCGACTTTTCAACCTTTGATGAAAATATCAAGCAGAATGTTATCCGCGGGCTTGTATCGGAACGCCTTATATACAAGGAAGCATTGAAAAATGATTATGATAAAAATGAAGATATCAAAAAACGTTTGGAAAATCTTAAAAAACAATTGATTATCCAATCATATATCGAAACTAAGGCTAAGGCACTGGTTACTGATGAGCAAATAAAAACACTTTATGATGAAAAGGTTGCCGCAAGCAAAGGTCAGGAAGAGTTAAAAGCCCGCCATATACTTGTTGCAAATGAAGATGAGGCTAAAAAACTTTCTGAATCCCTCAAAAAAGGCGGGGATTTTGAAAAGATCGCTAAGGAAAAATCTACCGATAAAGGCTCAGGCGTAAATGGTGGTGACCTAGGCTGGTTCACTAAAGATAAAATGGTCCCAGAGTTTTTTGATGCAGCAAATAAACTGAAGAAAGGTGAAGTTTCTGCACCTGTTAAATCAAGCTTTGGCTGGCATGTTATAAAACTAGAAGACCGCCGTCCTGTGAAAATGCCAAGTCTTGCAGAAAGCAAAGAGTCGCTTAAAAGCGAACTTACCAATAAGGCTATACAATCCTATGTAGAAACCTTGTTGAAAAATGCCAACATCAAATATTATGATGAAAATGGTAAGGAAAAAGACTTCGCCAGAACTTTGACTGCTACAAAAATTGAGTCTAAGCCTGCAGATGAAGCAAAACCAGCTGATTCCAAGCCTGCAGATGCTCCGGCAAAGTCCGAAGAAAAACCTGCAAAAAGCGAGGAAAAACCAGCTAAGATTGAAGAAAAAATGTAATATAGATGGTGGCTGGAAAATTATCCAGCCACCACCTTTTAATGTTCTATGAAAATATCTCCTCTTGCCCCCCAAACATTCCCTGAACTTAAACCGATTGATGGTGTTCGTTTGGGAACGGCTGCTTGTGAAATACGCTATAAAAACCGCACTGACCTGCTTATTGTAGAATTTTCTGAGGATACTTGTGTTGCTGGTGTGTTCACAAAATCGCTTACCGCCTCCGCTTCCGTCCATGCCTGCCGTGATGCACTTAAGAGTGGGAAAGCTAGTGCATTGGTTATTAATTCTGGTAACTCAAACGCTTTTACCGGGAAAGCAGGCGATGAATCAGTAAAACGTATCCGAGATGCGGCAGCCAAAAAATTTAATTGTAATGCTGAAAATGTTTTTACCGCATCTACTGGGGTTATTGGTGAAAAATTGCCAGATGAGAAAATAACAAAGGCCCTGCCTGATATTTCGCTTTCGGAAAATGAGTGGGATGCGGCGGCACGGGCCATTATGACCACCGACACTTATTCCAAGAGCGCAACTAAAACAGCGAATATCGGAGGAGTCCAAGTTACTATAAACGGTATTGCCAAAGGATCGGGAATGATCGCACCGGATATGGCTACCATGCTTGTATTCATATTTACCGATGCAAAAATTCCCGTTGTTAAATTACAGCAAATGCTTGAGCAGGCCAATGAAGACAGCTTTAACAGCATAACAGTTGATGGTGATACTTCCACCAGCGATACGCTTCTGGTTTTTGCCACTGGAAAAGCTGGTAATACTGACGGTGACTTAAGTGATTTCAACCGCGCCTTGCATGAAGTTTTACATGACCTTGCACTGCAAATTGTAAAAGACGGCGAGGGTGCTGAAAAGCTTGTAACAATAAAAGTAAGTGGTGCGGAATCAAAAAATGCCGCAAAGATAATCGCCATGAGTATAGCAAATTCCCCATTGGTAAAAACGGCTCTGGCGGCATCTGACGCTAATTGGGGGCGTATAGTTATGGCAGTGGGTAAAGCAGGGCAGAAAGCTGACCGTGACAAGCTTTGCATTTCAATTGGCGGAGTGATAGTTGCTCATAACGGATCGGCAGCGCCTGATTATGATGAATCTAAAATTCAAGGCCACATGACAGGCCGTGATATTAAAATAGATGTGGATGTCGGCGTGGGTAGTGCATCGGCAACGGTTTATACCTGCGACCTTACCCATGCTTATATTGATATTAATGGCAGTTACAGGACGTAAAAATCATTATAGAGGCGAATCTGCTTGTAATGAACCTTCCTCGAAAAGTCACGTATCAAAGAATACGCTCAACTTTTCTCGGCTTTCATTGCTGTGCGCTTCATCCACTCTAATGATTTTTAGATATTTATATTGATACAAGGACTAGCATGAAAATATTATTAGTTGTTGCAGCTGTAATTATAAATGATAAGGGCGAGATACTGCTAGCGCAAAGGCCAGAAGGAAAGCGACTTGCCGGAAAATGGGAATTTGCAGGCGGCAAGGTGGAAGAGGGGGAAAGCCCGGAATCAGCCCTTATACGTGAATTGCGTGAAGAGCTTGGTATAGAAATAACGCCAAAGAATTTAGAAAATTTCTGCTTTCTTTCTCACCCATACCAGGAATTTGATTTTCATCTGTTAATGCCTGTTTATATATGCCGCAAATGGCAAGGAACACCAAAAGCGCTGGAACATTCTGCTATATGCTGGGTACTGCCAAATGATATGCACAAGCTCGACATGATAGAAGCCGATAACGAGCTTGTGCAACGACTGCAAAATATTAGTTGATCGTAGGAATTGCCATATTAGCAACCAGGTAAGGAATCCCGGCGGGAACGCTTGGGTGTATACCATCATTTGCACAAAATGCTGTTGCCCCGCCATAGGCATCTATACGCCATGCACTTGTGGTTGTTGTGCTTCGGCAATAGCTGCTTATGTCAATGATTCCGTCATTGGGTATAGCACCTGAAAGCATGGCGCTATTATATTGCTCAACCCTACCGCCCGCCTGGAAATTTAAAGTGCTGCCGCTGACAAGGGCTGGCGATTGCTCGGCAATGGTTGTAAATTTATTGCTGCCTGAGCTGGTAGTGTTGGCAGGAGTTATGGTGGTGAGGATAATTTTAGCCCCGCGTGCACGCCATAGATTGGCAATATTGTTTATATTTCCCTGCGTATAGCTGATAACATCGGAATTATTATTGGTCAGGAAATCATTTACCCCCAGCCCGATAACCACATGGGTTGGGCGCATGCCGCGCTGGATCTGGGCATCCATATAATTAAGCTGCTGCGTTTTTGTAGCCATGAATCCTGCGCTGGATTCACCTGATACTGCCATTTTATGAACTGATACGCCGCGGTTTACAAGTGCCTGTTCATATAGTCCATAACTTCCGTTCAGGTCACCTATTGTATCAACTGAGCCATACCCGGCAGTTATACTATCGCCAAGTAATAATACGCTTGGCGTGCGGCGGCGTGGTATACCGCTTATAAGGCTTGGCCCATAAGTTGCTGTTGTTGTGCCAAACCCAGTATTAGCTGTTCCGGTACCCCCTATAAATGCCTGTGGCGGAGTGCTCTGGCTGTGACCTGTGCCACCAGAAGTAATTGTTATGCTTGTTACCTGCCCCCCGCCGACATTGCCATAACCACCTACACCAGAACCAGCGTATAGTGAGCCGGGCTGATTGCTTCCAGCCGGACCATACCATAATGCGAGGTTTACACCTGCGCTATAGCCGGTTCCCTTATTAGCTGGGTCCATAGGGATTGAGGTTATGACACCGCTGCCATTTACTACTGGGGTTCCAGCCTTTGCGCCATAAGCTACACCAACTCCAAGTGTGTAATCCTTGCTGGTATCGGTTCCGCTTATTATACCATCCTGCCTTATATTTGTACCCGCAGTAGTTGTAATAATGTTATAAGTTCCTGCAGCGCCATTATCAGCCGCAACACGGCGGTTAGTTATATAAAAGTCGGTATTTGGAGGTATATAAACATTAGCTTTGCCAACTGCCATTCCCCAATTTTTAGATACAGTTGTTTCTATTTGTCCATCAAAAAGAAATTGTGTGAACTGACCGTTTACTAATATACCGGCGCGCAGCACGAAATCATAATAAGCATTCTGCTCACTATTAGTGCTTATGACGCCATTGATAAATGTTGCCTCTATAGCAACATAACCAGAACCGCCAGAGTGATGTTTTGTCCAGCAATTTTGTACCCAATTAGCGCCGGAATTGTAATTTGTAGGCAGGTTGCAATTATTGGCTATTGCAACGCGATTCTGTGATTTTGAAAGTAAAGTGGTAAGAGAACCCATATTACAGTGACCGCAGTGCAAGGGTTATTACTGCATCAGTTGAGGACTGGGCGGTTCCAGCTATAAGTTTTATAAAACGCAGCCCTGCAACAACATTATAATTGCTTATCGGAACATACTTATTTGCTGATACTGTGATGGAATAAGTGGAGCCATAGCCATCCTGCGCGGTGACGTAAGTTCCGCCGCTTGCGGGTGCTGTTTGTATAGAAATTGCAGTTGCCGTGAAATTGGAAGGTATAAATAAACCAACCAGTTCAAGCCCACATAGATCAATTGCCGAGCTGTCAGTCTGGCCCACTGCTATTGTGGTTGTTAGATCATAAAATTTATCATTGCTGTAATTTTTTTCGCTGGTCATATGTTCCCCTTTTTATTTAATAAATTGCCTAAGCAGCCTATCTTTCCTATAGGTGTGTATGGTCTGGAAGGGGGAAAATGAGAAAATACAGGTCTATTTTACCAAATTTAGGCACACTAGAGGCTAGACAAAGCAATTCACTTCTTCTATAAGGCAATGCTCTTTTTATATTATGTGCCTCGATAGCTCAGTTGGTAGAGCAAGGGACTGAAAATCCCTGTGTCGCTGGTTCGATTCCGGCTCGAGGCACCATATCTTGCTTAGCTTGTATATTCTAACTATATACAAAGAAATTTAAGGAAAATATTATGGCAATATTCAAAGCTGTATCAATATAGATATGAACGGCGCTGATGCAGGAAACTTAAAAGAAAAAGGTGAAATGCCGCCTTGGAAAGAGCATTTTGAAAAACTCAAAAAACTTGTGGATGAGTTAAAAGAGGGAATATCTGACCCAAGGGAATTGCTACATGAAATAAAACTGAGCCTTGCTAAGGCAAAGCTGCCTAAAGATACAGAAAAATCATTGGGGGAAGAAATAAAAACTAATACGGTAATTGGCTACATAAAAATAATAGAGAGAAACCTTAAAACAACTGAGGAAGAGGGAGGATTTAAGGATTTTGGCCCGAAAATAAAAGAATATTTATCCGCAATTAAAGATACCAAGGCAAAACTTAGCGATAAAGATACAAAATTACTTATTAGGCTAAATAAAGAATATGATGAGCAAAAGAAGATGTACGAGTCCCTTGAGCAATTTCACAAGGGATCAAATGGTAACCCTTCCCATAATTATACACCATCTGTGCCAAAGGCAGAAACTAACAGGCAGCGTTAATCACTTAACTGGCAGCAAACCTTCGCGCTGCTGAAGGGTTTGCAGTTTACATAATGCACTTATATAAGCCAGAGCCGAAGCGACCACGGTATCGATATTCGAACTGTTACCATTTACGATCTTTCCGTCATCTGTTTCCAGCCGCACAGTTACTTCCGCCTGCGCGTCGGTTCCTTGCGTTATAGCATTAACCTGATAAAGTTTTAGAACGGCTGTATGAGGTACAAGTGCGCGGATGGCATTAAATGCCGCATCAACTGGCCCATTGCCTTCAATTGTTACACGGCGGATGTCATCCTCAACGCGCAGGCATAGCATTGCTGTCTGTGGCCCAACGGTTCCGCATGTTATGTGAAGAGATTCCAGATGTATCGCATCATCACGGCGGGATTCAGTGTCGAGTAAGGCAATAAGGTCTTCATCATATATATCTTTTTTCTTATCAGCTAAGTCTTTGAAGCGAGAAAACGCATCTTCAAGAGCGTTATCACCCAGCACAAAGCCGAGCTGCGCGATCTTATCCTTGAACGCATGACGTCCTGAATGTTTACCCATTACAAGGTTGGACTTAGCAAGTCCTACCGATTCTGGCGTCATTATTTCATAGGTTCCTGCATGCTTTAATACCCCATCCTGATGGATTCCTGACTCATGCGCGAAAGCATTTGCCCCGACAATTGCCTTATTTACCTGAACCATAGCGCCAGTTATATTCTGTATCAGGCGTGATGCTCTGGTTATATGGGTTGCATCAACCCCGGTTGCGAACGGGTACATATCGGCACGGGTTTTAATCGCCATTACTACTTCTTCAAGTGCAGTGTTTCCGGCACGCTCTCCAATGCCATTTATTGTGCATTCTATCTGCCGAGCGCCATTGCGAATAGCTGCCAGCGAATTGGCCGTTGCCAGCCCCAGATCATTCTGACAGTGAGTGGAGAAGATAACTTTATCCGCACCTTTTGCTTTTTCGATCAATGTGCGGATGAGCAAACCGTAATCATCCGGTGTGGCGTAACCAACCGTGTCGGGGATATTGACGGTAGTAGCACCTGCCTTTATTGCGGTTTCAACTGCTTTTACTAAGAAATTTATCTCGGTACGCGTTGCGTCCATCGCCGACCATTCGACATTGTCAGTATATTTTCTCGCAAGGGTTACGCTTTCTCGTATCATCTCTAGGCAGGCATCCTGGTTGATACGGTATTGGTGGGTCAAATGGATCTCGGAGGTGGACATGAATGTATGGATACGCCCGCGCTTGGCCGGTTTTATGGCTTCCGCTGCCCGCTCGATATCAGCTGATTTAGCGCGTGCCAGAGAGCATACCACCGCGTTTTTTACGCGTCCGGCAATTTCACGAACTGATTCGAAATCACCGTTGCTCGCCATGGCAAACCCGGCCTCGATAACGTCAACACCCATTGCATCAAGCACTTCAGCAACCATGATCTTTTCTTCAAGGTTCATGGACATGCCGGGCGATTGCTCGCCATCACGCAAAGTTGTGTCGAATATTATTATTTTTTCTTTGGTCATAAAATTTCCTGATTAGCTAATTGCTTTTAGTGCATTTAAAATATCATTCTTCAAATCGTCTATATTCTCGATTCCTGCCGATAGTCGCAGCAGCGAATCATTTATGCCGATTCTAAGTCGCGCATCCTCGCCAATGCTTGCGTGAGTTGTTGATGCCGGGTGGGTGATAATGCTCTTGGTGTTGCCGAGGTTATTGGAGATATCGATAATTTTAAGTGCATTCATGAACTGGAAAGCAGATTTTTTTCCGCCTTTTAGTTCAAATGCTATTATTGGACCACCATTTTTCATTTGTTTTTTTGCGATCTCATATTGCGGATGGCTTTTCAGTCCAGGGTAAATAAGACGTGAAACGGCAGGGTGATTATCCAGTATTTCAGCTATTGCTTGAGCATTGCTGCAATGGCGCTCTATCCGCAAATGTAATGTTTCCAACGATTTAAGCAATAGCCAGGCATTGAAATGGCTCATATGCGGCCCGGTATGGCGCACGAATGGCATCAGCGTTTCATCAATGAATTTACGGCTGCTAAGGATCGCTCCGCCAAGTGTACGGCCTTGCCCGTCAATATGCTTGGTGGTGGAATACATAACGATGTCAGCGCCAAGGGCTAATGGGCTTTGTACAAGTGGTGTAGCAAATACATTATCAATGATAAGTTTTACCCCAAGAGGTTTGCAAATGTTGGCGATAGCTTTAATATCTACCAGCTCAAGAGTAGGATTAGCCGGGGTTTCTACAAAAACGCAGACTGTATTTCTAGTTTCGATAGCGCGTTTCCAGCCTTCCATGTCGTCAGCTTCAACCAGCGTAAAACTGATGCCAAAACGCGGAAGTATCTGAGTAATGATATACTGGCAGGAAGAAAATAACGTGCCGCTGGCAACTACATGATCGCCGGTTTTAAGCTGGCACATAAGGGTCGCAAAAAGTGCGGCCATGCCAGAAGCAGTTACAACACAAGCCTCAGTACCTTCCATAAGGGCAAAACGTTCCTCAAGCATCGCAAGGTTAGGGTGCGAATAACGCCCATATTTGAACCCCTCGGCTTCACCAATGAATAATTTTTCCCCTTCCTCAGCAGTTTCATAGGAAAATGAGGAGTTTAAGAACAAGGCTTCCGAGGTTTCACCAAACTGGCTTTGTAAGCTTCCACCATGCACTAGTTTAGTTTCAATGCCTAAAGATTCAGGATTTTGCTTCTTTTTCATATAAAATTTCGTTAAAACTGCTAATTGAGGAAAAACAAGATAATATAGTAGAAGTAATGGTGCAAGTGCGATGCGTGGAAAAAATCCAATACGTCCCCCAGTTTCTGATGACGGAAGCCAATTAGGGGTAAAGAATATTTTTGCTACCTTACAGGGAGAAGGTCCGCATGTAGGCATTCCATCTGTATTTATAAGGCTTGGCGGTTGTAATCTGGCTTGCGATTTCTGTGATGCTGAGTTTGAAGATTATGATATGATACCAATTACGGCTATTTTGCATAATGTTCATAAATTATCATGCAATAATAAAGGCAAAAGTGTCAGGAAGCTGGTTGTAATTACGGGTGGCGAGCCTTTTCGCCAGAATATAACTCCATTATGCGATTTATTGCTTGCTAATGGCTTTAATGTACAAATTGAGACCAATGGAACCCTATACAGGGAAATCGCACCAAAAATTGATATAGTGTGTTCACCCAAAAATACTGGAATCGGTTATACAAAAATACGTGGTGATTTGCTTGCTAGGGTTTCAGCCATAAAATTTATCATTTCAGCGTCCGATGAAAAATATAAAAATGTGGGAGATATTGGGCAGGATTTATATAATATCCCGGTTTATGTGCAGCCTATGGACGAGGTGGATAATGCTAAAAATGCTGCGAATAAGCAACTTGCGCTGGAACTCGCTATGCAATATGGCTACCGCCTGTCATTGCAGACACAAAAAATATTAAAAATAGACTGAGTTAGTTATATGACTAAAAAGGCTGTATTATTACTAAGTGGCGGATTAGACTCAACAACTACACTAGCAATAGCTAAAGAGTTGGGGTTTTGTATTTATGCCCTTTCATTCTCCTACGGCCAGCGCCATAGCCATGAATTGCAGGCTGCGCGTATCATAGCCAGTAAAATGGGGGCTACAGAACACCGCATCATAAATATTGACCTGGGCGGGTTTGGTGGATCTGCCCTTACGCAGGCTGGAATTGATGTGCCTAAAGACCGCGATTCAGAAGCAATTGCACATGGCATACCTGTAACATATGTGCCGGCGCGTAATACGGTATTCCTGTCGTTTGCGTTGGCATGGGCAGAAGTTCTCAAAGCCTATGATATTTTCATAGGCGTTAATGCGCTGGATTATAGCGGATACCCGGACTGCCGCCCGGAGTTCATAAAATCATTTGAACAAACCGCCAATCTTGCAACGGCCTATGGTGATGGCGGAAAAAAACATATCACTATACATACACCATTGATTGCTATGACCAAAGCTGAAATTATCAGTAAGGGACTTAAGCTCGGCGTTGATTACAGCCTGACGACAAGTTGTTATGATCCTGACATAAAGGGAAGGGCATGCGGGCATTGTGATGCCTGCCAGTTGCGCCTGAAAGGTTTTAGCGGAAACTCTATTGCAGACCCATCCCCTTATCAGAAGTAATGCTAGAATTTGTAATTCAGCCCTGCCATGTAATCAATGGAGTGGAACTCAGCTTCATTAAACCTTGTAGTCGCTGCAGAACCATCAGAGAAGAATACCTTATCCTTGCCGTCGTTTGTTTTAAAGTAATTATAAGTCGATGATAAGGTAAACTGGGTGCGCGGAGAGAACTGCCAGCCATATTCAGCTGATATTACATAGCCATTTCCATTTGCTTTCTGCTCGAAACTATCAGGGTGTGCAAAGTCTGAGCGCAGGTTCCAGTGGCCAGTACCATCATATTGCCCATACATATATTCGCCACGTATTTTCAAATGGTGGTGCTCAGAAAAATTGCTGGTCAGTTCAGCGCCGATGAATGGAGCGCGTATTTCCATATCGTAACTGCTGCGAAGCCCAGCAAATGGGCCAGTTGCCGGTATGGTCTGGTTTCCATCACGCATTACAAAGGTCTGGTTCTGCATAGAATAACCAACTAAGGCTGTGAAACGGGCAAGAGTCTTTTTATGGCTGCTATTAAAGTCAAAAGCATAGCCCACTGAAGCCTTGAAGCCTTCTGAATGGCCAGCATCAGAATCATTGTTGGAGCGCGAAAATTCGCCGGTACGATTATTGCCAGCATAATCAGAATCTTGGTTATCGCCTGTTATGCTGATACTTTTATTAACAGAGCCTTGCAGGTTTAAGCCTTTGAGTTTTCCGGTTTTCTGTGTGTATTCGATGTTCGGCTGAAATTCGTAGCCGCCTACATTATCCCAATGCAGTTCAGATAAAATATTTGGTGACGTGCCAGCATAATTGCCTGCTATGTTCCATTTAAGCTCGCTGGTCTTATAACCTGTTTCTATTCCAACATTTAAGTCAAAATCCGGGTTTTTATATGGTGAGCTTTTGGCTGGGGCAGCATATGTTGTGACTTGTGAGCTATTCCCGTTATACTGAGCATTCCCTGCATTATAACGATTGTTAGGAGTAAGTGAATAAGAAGCGGTTTTTGCAGTATTATCGCTATAGTTTATCGGTTCGGCAAATGCAGCTGAAGTGATTGAAAACAAACAGCAAGTTATGTAAAGTGACCGCATTATACTCTCCTGAATTGATTAATTTTAGTAATAAATTTGTAAATAATATTAAATTGGTATCAGATGTAATTCTATGAGTCAAAAAGAACTTAATAAAAAAAGGGAGCATTTTAATGCCCCCTTTTTTCAATGGTTTACAAGGCCTTAGATACTATAATACATTTCAAATTCACCCGGTGTCGGGGTATGCTCCCAACGGTAAACTTCCTGCATTTTAAGCTCAATATAGGCATCAATAAGGTCATCAGTGAAAACGTCACCTTTCTTGAGGAAGTTACGATCTGCATCAAGAGCAGCAAGTGCTTCGCGCAGTGAACCGCAAACGGTTGGCACATTTTTAAGCTCTTCCGGTGGCAGGTCGTAAAGGTTTTTATCCATTGCGTCGCCAGGGTGTATTTTATTTTCTATACCGTCCAGCCCAGCCATAAGCATAGCTGAACATGCAAGGTAAGGATTGGCGGTTGGATCCGGGAACCTTACCTCAATGCGCTTGCCCTTAGGCGAAGCAACATAAGGGATACGTATGGAAGCTGATCGGTTGCGGGCGGAATATGCCAGCAATACAGGAGCTTCAAAGCCGGGTATCAGCCTCTTATAGCTGTTGGTTGAAGGGTTGGTGAAAGCATTAAGTGCTTTGGCATGCTTAATGATGCCGCCGATATAATAAAGGCACATTTCGGAAAGGTCGGCATATCCGTTACCAGCAAATAAAGGCTTGCCTGATTTCCAGATAGACTGATGTACGTGCATGCCTGAGCCATTATCTCCAGAAAGGGGCTTTGGCATAAAAGTTACCGATTTTCCATAAGAATGAGCTACATTATGCACCACGTATTTATATTTCTGGATATTGTCGGCTGTACCAAGCAGGGTTGAAAATAATGTTCCCAGTTCGCATTGTGCCGGAGCCACTTCATGGTGATGAAGAACAGGCTCAACGCCAACTACTTTAAGGGTGGAGAGCATTTCGCCGCGCAGGTCAGCAAGTGAGTCAACCGGCTGCACCGGAAAATAACCACCTTTAGTTGGCGGGCGGTGCCCCATATTTCCTGCCTGATATGAACGGTCACTGTTTACAGGGAGTTCTTCACTGTCAAGCTGGTGAAAGCTGTAATTACCTGATGTTTTGAAGCGAACATCGTCAAACACAAAAAATTCAAGCTCTGGACCAAAATAAGCTGTATCACCGATCCCGGTATATGCCAGATATGCTTCGGCACGTTTTGCCAGTGAGCGAGGATCACGGCCATACGGCTGCCCGGTTGATGGCTCTATAACATCACAAAAAATTACAAGTGTTGGCTGGGCTGCAAAAGGGTCGATAAAGGCAGTTTTTGCATCTGGCATTAAGATCATGTCGGATTCATTAATTGATTTCCATCCAGCAATAGACGATCCATCAAACATGATGCCATCTTCAAAGCTGCTTTCATTAACCTGCTCAGCAACATAGCAGGTATGCTGCCATTTACCTTTAGGGTCTGTGAAGCGGAAATCAACAAACTGGATGTCGTTGTCTTTTATGAGCGTAAAAACATCTTTTGAATCCTTGGCATCTTTGGCGGACATGAAAAAACCTTTCTCGATTGGTATTTAATTAGGGGAAAATAAATCACCCGCATTTATAGCAGCGGCTTAGGCTTTGTAAAGGGGAGAAAGAATATAGGAATTCTGCGCTAAATTGCGTCACTTCCCCGTTCACCAGTGCGTATCCTGATGGCTTCCTCAACCGGTAATATGAATATTTTACCATCACCTATACGCCCGGTTCGTGAAGCATTAATAATGGCTTCTACGGTTTTATCCACCATGTTTTCGTCCACTACTACCTCAATTTTAACTTTAGGCAGGAAATCAACAACGTATTCTGCGCCCCTATATAGTTCTGTATGCCCCTTTTGCCTGCCAAACCCACGGGCCTCAGTTACGGTGATACCTTGAAGCCCGATTTCCTGTAATGCCTCTTTTACTTCATCAAGTTTAAAAGGTTTAATTATAGCTTCAATTTTTTTCATTTGGCCATACTCCAGAAGTTACCGTAAAATATTATATATAATGGAAGTATTTGTACCGATTGCAAGCGTATTTTATAGGCAAATTGATTCTGCCGCCCTTGACTTAGGTTAATATCTGCTGCATAAATTTTTTATATATTAATGACATATTATTTATGTATTAGAGATATATTTGTAAGGAATATCATGCCTACCCCCAATAAGGAAATTATTAAGCACCTCAATAATGTGCTTACTAGCAAGCTTACCGTAATAAATCAGTATTTTCTCCATGCCCGTATGATGAAGCATATGGGTTATATGCGGCTTGCTGATTATGAGTATAAGGAATCAATACAGCAGATGAAATATGCCGATAAGCTTGTTGAAAAGGTATTATCTTTAAGCGGTGTGCCTAATATGCAGGATCAGGCCAAATTAAATATTGGCACCACTGTTGAAGAAATACTGAAATATGACCTTGATGCCGGTAAGGTTTCGGTAAATAATATCAAAGCGGCAATTGAAGCCTGTATAAATGCCAATGATTCGGGAAATACTGATATATTAAGCAGCATACTGGAAAATGAAGAGGAACATATATCATTTGTTGCCTCCCAGCTTAATTTGATTGACACATTAGGTTTGCCTAAGTATCTGCAATCCCACGCTTGATTTTTAATTTTAACAAAAGGGATGTTGCATGCTGCGTAAAATTTTTCTTCCACTGACTTTAATTTTTTTAATATCATTTATTTCTGGAGCAATTGTAATGGCAAAATCTAAACCCGCAAAGGCTGCGGAAAACCCACTAGAAAATACCTTGTATCTTGACCTGAAAGATGGCCGCGTTGTTATAGAGATGCGTCCCGACCTTGCCCCTAAGCATGTAAAGCGCATTAAAGAACTGGTACGCCAGGGATTTTATAATGGGGTGGTTTTCCACCGTGTAATTGATGGCTTCATGGCGCAGACCGGTGACCCAACAGGCACAGGCATGGGTGGCTCTGGACAGAAACTTAAAGCTGAGTTCAGCAAAGAGCCGCATATGCGCGGTGCTGTTTCAATGGCACGCGCAGCTGACCCAAACAGTGCTGACAGCCAATTCTTTATTTGCCTTGCTGAAGCAAGTTATTTAAATGGACAATATACCTATTGGGGTAAGGTGGTAAAGGGCATGGAATTTGTCGATCATATCAAAAAAGGCGACAAATATAATAACGGCTCGGTTACCGATCCCGACAAGATAATTAAAATTCAAGTTGCCGCTGATGTGAAGGAATAATTGTTGATAAGCGGCCAGCGTTAAGCTGGCCGCATCAATCATTTTATAAAATGGAAAATATTTCCTCGATTTCCCCTATTATAAATAATTATGACGCATTTATCCTTGATCTATGGGGTGTGGTGCATGATGGGTCACAGCTATATCCCGGTGTTGGCAATACACTGCATGCAATAAGGAAAGCAGGAAAAAAAATTGTATTTCTTTCAAATGCCCCGCGGCGCTCCGGTTCTGTAGCTTCAGTTCTTACCCAGCTTGGCATTGGGCAGGAGCTGTATGACCATATAGTATCATCGGGCGAGGTTGGGTATCATTGGCTGCGGACTGGTAGTGCCCCTTGGGGAAAACGCTATTACTTAATAGCCGCCCAGAAAGATGCTGGATTGCTTGATGATCTGGATTTCGAGGAAGTCGCTGCTATAGAAAATGCTGATTTTATTTTGAACCTTGGCTTTGGAACTGATGAGCAGACCACCGAGGATTTTTCTGCTATCCTGCATTCATCTGTAAAGCTTTCCATCCCAATGCTATGTTTGAATCCTGATCTCGAAGTCATCAAAATTACCGGTGAGCGTTATCCATGCGCCGGGGCAATTGCCAAAAAATATGTTGCAATTGGCGGCAAAGTTGAATGGTTTGGAAAACCCTATCCGGCGGTTTATGAAAGTGCCTATAAGGTGTTTGGCAATATTGATAAGAAAAAAATACTGGCTGTTGGAGATAGTCTGGAAACGGATATTCCAGGGGCTAAATATTTTGGTGTGGATTCCGCCTTGGTAACTGGGGGTATACTTAAGGATTATAATGCGGATGAGATAAAAGAAATGTGCCGTAAGCTTGAGTTGTGCCCAAATTATATATTACCTAATTTCGGCAGTTGATTATTTTGAATTAGCTTTAATAATTTTTTTTACACTTTCGCTTTCCCAATCCAGTGGCCCGTCGGCACGGGCAATCTCGTGACCTTTATTATTTATAAAAATAGTAGTTGGTAAGCCTTTTATTCCCAGCTCTTTAAAAGAATCCATATTTTCATACAGCATTATATCAAGGCTTTTAATATTGTTATCGCTGTAAAATTTTTTTACGTTATCAATGTTTTTACCATCCAGCGCCAGGGCGATGACTTTAAAGTTTTTCTTCTCATATTTTTGCTGTGCGGCATCGACAGCAGGGAGTTCCCTAACGCAGGGCTGACACCATGTCGCCCAAAAATGCAGGGCAGTAAGCTTATATTTGCCAAAATCCACAGATTGTTCCTTGCCCTGCTCGTCGCTGTAAGTAACAGGCGGCACCGGGTTTTCAGAAGTTATCCTAATATCTGCTGCAAAAATGTAAGAAGGGAAAAGTAACCCCATTAGAACAATTATGATTCTTATTCTTGCCAAATGGGAAGAAATGCTTGTAAAATATTGCATAAATTATGTTTACTGTAGGTTGAAATGTCAAAAATACCAAAAAATAAAACAATTAAAACCAAGTCTATTAAAGCGCAGTCTAACCAGATGTGGGGCGGACAATTCACTAGCTCGCCATCAGAGCTTATGTCTAAGATTAACGTATCTATAAGTTTTGACAAGAGGCTTTACAAGCAGGATATAGAAGGCTCTATCGCGCATGCTAATATGCTCGCACAGCAAAAAATTATCTCTGCGGCTGATGCTAAAGCAATTGTTTCTGGCCTTAAAGACATCCTTGGCGATATAGAAGCGGGCAAGTTTGAATTTAAAGATAGCCTTGAAGATATACATATGAATATCGAGGCGGCTCTTAAAGAGCGTATAGGTGAACAGGCGGGCAGGCTGCATACGGCACGTTCTCGTAATGACCAGGTGGCAACAGATTTCCGCCTTTACGTCCGCGATGCCTTTGATGCCCTTGATGGACTCATTAAAAATCTCCAGATTAATTTGCTGGAAAGGGCAGGGGAACATTTTGCAACTGTAATGCCGGGTTTTACTCATTTGCAGGTGGCACAGCCTGTAACTTTTGGCCACCATCTGCTCGCATATGTAGAAATGTTTTCTCGTGACCGTATGCGGGTGCAGGGTGCTCGTTCAAGGATTAATGAATCGCCATTGGGAGCTGCTGCGCTTGCCGGTACATCATTTCCCATTGACCGTTTTGCAACCGCAAAATCTTTGGGTTTTGATAGACCAATGGCTAACTCGCTGGATGCAGTTTCTGACCGGGATTTTGCGTTGGATTATTTATCAATATGTGCGATATGTGCGGTGCATTTATCGCGCCTTGCCGAGGAAATGGTAAACTGGTCGAGCGCGCAATTTGGCTTTATCCGCTTTTCTGATTCTTACTCAACAGGCAGCTCTATAATGCCACAAAAACGCAACCCTGATGCTGCTGAACTGGTGCGCGGAAAATCCGGGCGTATGTTTGGCAATTTAATAGCACTGCTTACAACTATGAAGTCCCTGCCATTGGCCTACAATAAGGATATGCAGGAAGATAAGGAAAGCGTATTTGACACAGCAGAGAATATAGGAATTTGCCTTCAGGCAATGGCAGGAATGGTAAGTGATTTAAAAGTGGATAAGGAAAAAATGCTTGCAGCTGCTGGTACAGGATATTCAACTGCCACAGATCTTGCAGATTACTTGGTGCGCGAGCTTAAAATTCCATTCCGCGATGCCCATCATATCACTGCAAAAATTGTAAAAATCGCGAGTGATAAAAGAAAAAATCTTGAAGAATTGTCACTTAAGGAAATGCAAGCTTTTGAGCCAATGATAAAGCAGGATGTATATAAAATACTGGGAGTTGAAAATTCCGTAAAAAGCCGTGTTAGTTATGGTGGAACTGCACCGGATAATGTAAGAAAAGCAGTCGCGGATGCGAAAAAGAGGATAAAGTAATGTATAATATTTTAAGAATTATTTTTCTGTTTTCCCTGATTTTTCCAGTATCTGCGTGTGGACTGAAAGGTAAATTGAAAACGCCTGAGCAGATACAAAAAATCGAAGCCAAGAAAGCTCAAGAAGAGATTAAGAAGCAGGAAAAAAATGAGGAGGAGGATAAGCAGGAAGATCAATCTGCCTATGGCAGTGTGCCATCTAAAACTCAGAATGCACCTACGCCACCACTGCCTGCAGGAAAAGAATAATGGACCATTTTGCTTATAAGAACGGTGAATATTATGCCGAAGATGTTGCAATCTCAGACATTGCAAAAAAGATAGGAACAGCTTTTTATTGCTATTCATCGGCTACACTTGAGCATCATTATAAAGTTTTTGCCTCACAATTTGCCGATATTGATGCGAAGGTTTGTTTTGCAGTAAAGTCCAATGATAACCTTGCAGTCCTTGCAACATTTGCAAAGCTTGGCGCATGGGCAGATGTGGTTTCCGGCGGTGAAATACGCAAAGTACGCAAAGCCGGTATTAAATCGGCAAATATTGTTTTTTCTGGTGTTGGCAAAACCCGCGAAGAAATGGAATACGCATTGGACGAGGGAATTTTCCAGTTCAATGTTGAATCAGAAGCGGAACTCCTTCTTTTAAATGATGTGGCAATTTCCAAGGGAAAAAAAGCACCAATAGCAATTCGGGTGAACCCTGATGTAGATCCCAAAACCCATGCAAAGATCTCCACCGGGCAGAAGGAAAGTAAATTTGGCGTTGCCATGAGCCATGCAATCCCAGTTTATAAACTAGCTGATTCTCTTGCAGGAATTGATGTTCAGGGGGTATCTGTACATATAGGATCCCAGCTTACAACGCTGGAACCATTCGCGCAGGCATTTTTACATTTGCGTAATTTTGTAAATGAGCTTCGCGCAGAAAATATAAAAATTACGACACTGGATCTAGGCGGTGGTCTTGGAATACCTTATGGAAAGGAGCAGCCCCCGCTTCCCGAATTTTATGCGGAAATCGCGAAGCGCGAAACCAAAGACTTAGGTGTAACGCTTCTGTTTGAGCCGGGCAGGGTGTTGGTTGGCAATGCTGGGATATTGGTTTCCAAAGTATTATATATAAAGCGTGGTGAGAACCGGATATTTGTTATAGCTGATGCCGCAATGAACGACCTTATCCGCCCAACACTTTATGATGCCTATCATGAAATTATACCCGTAATTCCTCCTGCGGGTGATGTTCCAACTGAAATGGTGGATGTGGTTGGCCCGGTATGTGAAACAGGGGATATATTCGCGGAGCAGCGGCTTATGAAGTTGCCGCAGGCCGGGGATTTGATAGCATTCCGCTCCGCAGGGGCTTATGGTGCGGTAATGGCAGGAACATATAACGCCCGCCCGCTTATTGCTGAAGTCATGGTTAAAGGTGATAAATTCTCGGTAATCCGCCCGCGCCAGACTTATGATGAATTGCTTGGGCGTGACAGGCTTCCTGAATGGATAGCTAAATAGCAATTACTCCAATAAATGGCAGTTCACGATAGTAATTAGCATAATCAAGGCCGTATCCCACTACGAATTTATCAGGAATTTTAAACCCTATAAAATCAGCGTCTATCGCCACTTTGCGCTTTCCAGGTTTTTCCAGCATTACAGCTATTTTTATGCTGGCGGCACCTCGCTCTTGGATAATGTTGCGGGCAAAAGTCAATGTGTTGCCGGACTCTAAAATATCATCGACTATCAGTACATCACGCCCACGTACATTTTCTATTATATCACGTGTGATTTCGATCTTTCCACTTGAAGTGGTATTGTTGCCATAGCTGGCCAAAGTCATAAAATCCAGCTGCGGTTGCATACCACAAAAATGCAGTGCGCGTATTAGATCTGCAGTGAATATAAAACTGCCACGCAGCAGGGATACTATCATAATGTCACGCGTCATAGAGCCAGCAATTTCATGCGCCAAACTCTCAACACGCTGCGTGATTTGCTGTGCAGTAACCAGAATTTCTATATCAGATGGAAGTTTCATTATGGTTTGCGCCGTAATGCAAGCTCTATCGGCGTTCCCATGTCTATTACAAAGCGTTTTGCAAGTGTGAATTTTACATTCAGGTCACCGGTGGTAAAAGGCATTGTTGCACCGGCTTTAAGAATTTCACCGTTTGTTTTGAATTCCCATGATTGCAGAGGATTATTCATGCTGTCTAACAATATTACGCGAATATTAGGAACCTTGCTTTCTGTAGTAGCGGTATTAAAAATATTGCCGCTTATCTCTACAGTGTTTGTTGTATCGCTGGAGCGTTTTTGGATCTGTATATCGGAAAATACCATACCTTTACTTGGAATTATTCCAAACATACGCGGTTTAACTATAAATAATGAAAGGGCTATTATTAATATAGCGCATATGGCAACCATGGCTTTAAGCCCTGCCGGGGTTCTTGCCCTTTTTACAGGAAGGTTGGAACCTTCAGGAAGCGGCTTTGCCGTAGCATTTATGCTGCCAATTATAGTATCTAAATCAGGAATAGGGGGGGAGGCTATTTCAGGAGACTCAACGATTTCTATTTCTGCGTGCTGCTGAAACCATTCATGTTGGCAGCGGGCGCAACGCACTGTCCTGCCTTCAGCCCTAATAGCATTATCAGGTACAAGATAACGTGCATTGCAGTTTTTACATTGTAAAATCATATGACTCGTATAATCTTTATTTTGAACATATCAATATCGCAGATTTTTGCCACAGATATTTACATTATAAAAAGTGATAAATGAATGATTACATTAGAACATATTGCAATGGAATATACACCGGGGCAACCGATATTGAAAGATGTATCGCTAACCCTTGAGCGTGGCTCATTCCATTTTCTTACTGGTGCAAGCGGTGCTGGTAAAAGCACACTGCTTTCGCTGCTATCATTGCAGGGCAGGGCAACAACGGGTAAATTCCACATGTTTGGAGAAAATGTAACTAACATGACCCGCGAACAATTGCCAAAACTTAGGCGCAGGATAGGAATTGTATTGCAAGATTACCGGCTGCTTGACCATTTAACTGTTCTTGAAAATGTTTCTCTTCCATTAAAAGTTGCGGGGGAGGCAGATGCTGAAATTACACCAAAAGCGTTAGAGCTATTAGAGTGGATAGGTCTTTCCGAGCACCAGAATGCAAAGCCGCCAACTTTATCGGGTGGGCAGAAGCAGCGTGCAGCGATTGCACGCGCTGTTATTACCAAGCCTGATATTTTACTTGCCGATGAGCCAACCGGTAATTTAGATACTGAGCTTGCACAGCGTTTTATGTATCTGTTTGAGGCCTTGAACCAGACTGGAACAACTGTATTAATAGCCAGCCATGATGAAAACCTTATTTCCCTTTTTGATTACCCGACTTTACGGCTTAAGAATGGCGCATTAGTTAAAAAATCGTCAACTATCGAGGATTTAAGCAGTTTTAACGAAATAATCTCATAAAAACTGCTATATCAATGCGTCTTATTATGGTATAATCTTATATTAAGTATCCATTATAAATCACATAGTTAGGATTCCCATGACATCAGCAATGGAACGCCGCATAACGCTTCGCTTAATGGCTTATTGGGAAAAGGCACGAAAAAATAAACCCATGCCTTCCGAAGCGGATATTGATCCTGATGACCTGCAGGATTTGTGGGATTATTGCTTTCTAATACATGTTAAGGATCTATCAAAGCCTGATTATAATTATACATATCTTGGAAGCGCTATTCAGCGTGCATACCAAGGAGAGCTTATTGATGCTGAAAATACAGGTATAGCCTCATTAAATGCGGATAAGCTGGCAGCCAGCTATTCAAAAATAATTGAAACGCGAACCCCGCTCCTAGAAGAAGGTGAATTCGTAAATATGCATAATGATGTTGTAAAATACCGTCAATGTCTGCTGCCGCTTGGTGAAGGCGAAGTTGTGGATGCTATATTTGGGGGGATGCGCTTTAAGGTTTTTACCAATAGGTAGTGGCAAGGCCCGGTTTTACATTAATTGTTATAATAGGGTAAATAGGTGCAATTTAGTTATTGACTTGCCTGTAACCTTACAATAAATTCCAGCTCCTTTTTAATCTATACGAGGTTCCGTAAGAGGGCTTCGCTATTGTTAAATATATAGAAATTTTTATAATTAAGGCATTGTTTTTTATGAATACTTACTCGGCAAAGCCGTCAGAAGTAACAAAGAAGTGGCTCATCATAGACGCAGAGGGTGTAGTTCTTGGCCGCCTGGCTTCGAATATTGCAAAAATACTGCGTGGTAAGCACAAAACCATTTTTACCCCACATATTGATACTGGCGATCATGTGGTGGTGATAAATGCAGAAAAAGTAAAGCTCACTGGTAAAAAGCGCACAAATAAGCTGTATCACAGGCATACAGGTCATCCTGGTGGTATAAAAACTGTAACCCCTGAATTTATTTTAGGAAGCCAGTTTCCTGAGCGTGTTATTGAGAAAGCAGTTGAGCGTATGATGCCGAAGGAAAGCCCATTGGCACGTGACCAACTTGGCAAACTCCGTGTTTATGGAGGAAAAGATCATCCACATGAAGCACAAAAACCAGAAATATATGATTTTGCTTCCAAAAATCCAAAGAATAAGAGGTAGACGTGGCTAAAGCAGCAGTAAAGGCATCACCAGCTCCTAGAACAGGCGCAAAAGTACCAGCAAAAGCAACACCAAAGGCTTCAAAAAAAGAATCTTTCGGTTCGAATGATAAAGAACTTATCTGCTACGGTACTGGCCGCCGTAAAGATGCAATTGCGCGTGTTTTCCTAAAACGCGGCACTGGCAAAATAACAGTAAATGGCCGTGACCTTGATGTGTATTTTGCACGCCCGGTGCTTCGTATGATAATCAACCAGCCATTTGGGGCGATTGACCGTATAGGTAATTTCGACGTTAATTGTACGGTTACCGGTGGTGGTCTTTCCGGGCAGGCTGGGGCAGTTCGCCACGGAATCAGCCGCGCGCTTGATGAATATGATTCAATCTTCCATAAAGCACTTCGCACCGGTGGTTTCCTCACCCGCGATAGCCGCGTTGTTGAACGTAAGAAATACGGCCATAAGAAAGCCCGCCGTAGTTTCCAGTTCTCCAAACGCTAATTGGTATAAAACATATATTTGTTTCAAAAAAAGCACCTATATGGTGCTTTTTTTGTATCTGGAAACTGCTTTATTTGTTAGGCTTACAGCATGGAAAGTAAAAAAATATCTATAGCGATACTTGGTGCAAGCGGATATACGGGAGCTGAGCTTATAAGGCTTTTGCTTGCCCATCCTAATGCCAATATTTCTGTCTTAACCGGTGATTCAAAAGCTGGAAAACATATAGGCGAAGTCTATCCGCATTTGCGTTTTAAGAACCTCCCTAAGCTTGTTTCAATAGAGCAGGTGGAATTTTCTGGAATAGACCTGGTTTTTTGTTGCCTGCCACATGGAACTACCCAACCTATAATAGCAGCTTTGCCTAGGCATTTACGTATAATCGACCTGTCGGCAGATTTTAGGCTTCATGATGTGAAAAGCTATGCCAAGTGGTACGGGCATGAGCATCAGGCAGTAGAATTGCAAAAAAATGCAGTTTACGGACTTACCGAGCAGGCGCGGGATAAAATAAAAACCGCCAGGCTGGTTGCAAACCCTGGGTGTTACCCTACAGGTTCAAGCCTTGCACTTATGCCGCTTCTGGCTTCTGGATTAATAAATTCTGAAAATATTATAATTGATTCTAAATCCGGGGTAACTGGTGCAGGGCGTAGCGCAAAGCAGGATAACTTATTTACAGAAATAAATGATGGAATGAAAGCTTACGGAATATCATCACACCGCCATGCACCAGAAATTGAACAGAACCTGAGTTCATCTTGCAATAAAGAAATTACTGTGACATTTACCCCGCATTTGATACCGATGAATCGGGGAATATTGTCAACTATTTATGTACATCTATCTGCCGGTAAATCAGCGGCAGACCTGCGTGCAAAACTTATCGAAGTTTATGATAAGGAGCGATTTGTGCATATTATGCCTGAAGGTATAGCACCTTCAACGCATGAAGTGCGCGGAACGAATGATTGCCATATAAGTGTGTTTTCTGATAGAATAGCTGGTAAGGCGATATTGGTGGCGGCTATAGATAACCTGGTAAAAGGCGCTTCTGGGCAGGCCATACAGAATATGAATGTGATGTTTGGATTCCCTGAAAATACTGGCCTTGAATTAACTGCGGTATTCCCATGAACGATAAATTATCACCTCTTATAATACCTTACCGTGGTGAGTATGCTCCCCATGGAATTTCCCCTCGTATTTCTGAAAAAGCGTTTATTGCCCCCGGAGCATCTATTATTGGAGATGTTGAGATAGGTGAGGATAGTGGGATATGGTTTGGTTGTGTAGTGCGCGGTGACGTGAATTATATACGTATTGGCATCCGTACCAATATTCAGGATGGGACAGTTATCCATGTGACCCGGAAAACAGGTCCTACGGTAATAGGCTCAAATATAACAATTGGGCATTCTGCGCTGCTGCATGCCTGCACCCTTGAAGATGGATGTTTTATAGGAATGCGGGCAACATTAATGGATGGGGTTATTGTAGAATCAGGGGCGCAGGTTGCTGCGGGAGCGCTTGTTACCCCCAATAAGCGAATACCTAAAGGTCAGTTATGGGCAGGGAGCCCGGCTAAATATTTTAGAGATTTAACTGAGGAAGAACAAAGGTTTATTCCGGTTTCTGCAGAAAATTATGTTAAGCATGCCCGTGAATATCTGGCTATGGGGTTATCGTAATTAAGTTTTCATATAATTGTCACATTTCTTTGGGCTTTTTCATGTAGAATAAACAATGAAAAAGGAGTGATTTAAGTGTCATTATTGACTGAAGACGAAACATTAAGTGAAAGCGCAGGTAATGCGGTAGGCAATTTGGGCGCAAAGCATTTTGCCCATACTGCTATTGAAGGTGCTGCCGGTGCAGCAGCAGGTGTTGCTTCAGCAATTGGCATGGGTGTAGCTGCTGCAGCAAGTGTTATTATAAATCAATCAGCATATCAGCGTAAAATAGCCTCGCTGCGTACAATGTATGCGGATGAAATTTCTGCACAGACAGGAAAAGCAAAATCAGAATTAAAAGATAAAGATTTATTCTCAGTAGCTAAAGGTGACAGCGAACGCGGAATACCAGCGAATAAAGCCATTGCGGAAGAACTGAAAAAACTTTCAAAACGCCGTAATGTTGGGATACTTGTTACGGCGGCATCAATTCTTGGTACGCTTGCAATAATAGCAGCTATACCAGCGTTATCCGGCCTTGCTGTAGGCGGCGGTGCTGCAGCTGGTGGGATTACGATGGCAAGTGCAGGCACTTTTGCACTTAGAGCTTTTATAGGGTTTTCTATTCACAGGGTTATTGAAACCCCGATTAAGAATATAGGAAAAAAGCTGTTTGATCTTAATGATACTACTACCCATGAGCGTATATCTGAGCTTGCCAAAGAGCACAAAAAAGGCAAAGTACTTGGCCGTGAGCAGGTTCTTGCTGTATTCATAAGTGCTAATAAGGATCTAGGCCAGTTTGTTATCAGCAATTATGGAAAACAATATGATAAGCTGTCAGTTCAAGAAAAATGTGTTGTTGCAGATGCAATGGAACAATATGTTCCGAGCAAACACATAACTGAAAACTTAAATTCGGGGGCTGTAAAGGTTTCAGAATTAGCTTTTATGGTTGAAGGAAAGCATTCCGGAGTTGCACCTAATTCTGTCAAACCGCATTTAAGCCTTGTTGGAAAAGCTCGTACGGCACTTCGCGGAGTTGGTGAGCGTATGCACAAAATCAAACAACAGGAAGTTGCATTCGCAGAAGCGGCGCCAAAGCAAAGAACAATTGCTGAATATGACAACCCAACTCCTGTACGCTCATTTGTTGAGCGTTTAGAAGCTGAAAAAAATCATTCTTCTGAGCACGTATTACATTAAACTATAAAAAATTTCTGATAGTATGCCCATGATTAAGAGGGCCATTGCCATTACCTAGGCAAGGAGCAGTTACGATAGCCTCCAAAACATATTTGCGTGCCCGTTCAACAGCTTTTTCCAAAGGAAGTTTCTGTGCTATTCCTGTAGCTATTGCTGAGGCGAGGGCGCAGCCTGTGCCGTGAGTATGTGTAGTGTTGACACGCTTCTGCATAAATATGGTTTCATCACCTTGTGTAACGAGAAGATCAATAACTTCTTCCCCATCCATATGCCCGCCTTTGAGCAATATTGCTTTACAACCAAGCCCCATGATTATTTTTGCGGATTCTCGCATGCCGTCTATATCTTTTATGGTAATACCTGAAAGGAACTCGGCTTCGGGGACGTTTGGGGTTATTATATGTGCCAGAGGTATAAGCTGAGTTTTAAGAGTTTCGAGCGCTGAAGTTTCCAATAATTGTGCTCCGCCTTTTGCAAACATTACTGGATCCAGAACAAAAGGAATTTTTGGATAAGATTTTATGATAGATGCAATAGTTTTTATAATGCTTTCTTTATGCAGCATACCTGTTTTAAAGGCATCCGCTCCAATATCTTCAAGCACCAGCGCTATCTGATGTGCAATGAATTTTTCGGGAACATCATGTATGCCAAATACTCCCAGAGTATTCTGTGCAGTTAGTGCTGTAATTGCTGTGGCTGCATATCCGCCTAAGCAAGTAACAGTTTTAATATCACCCTGTATTCCTGCGCCGCCACCGGAATCTGACCCGGCTATAATTAAGACGCGGCCATTCGGTTTTGATTTGCTTTTGTTACTTCCTGGCATAATGAATCGACTAAACTGGTTATTTCTTTGCTGTCTTCACCTTCTGCCATAATACGAACTAAAGGCTCGGTTCCTGATTCGCGTATGAACAAGCGCCCCTTGCTCCCAAGCTTTTCACCAGCTTTCTTTATTGCCTGCTGGACATCATAATTTTTAAGAGGCGATATACCGCTATATTTCACATTACGCAATAATTGCGGCATAGGTGTAAATAATGTGCTGTTCTTGCTGAATTTACCATTAGATTCACGTAGATAAGCCAAGATTTGTAATGCTGCTATTATGCCATCACCAGTTGTTGTATGGTCGCTTAATATAATATGACCTGATTGTTCGCCACCTAAATTAAAACCATTTGTACGCATATGCTCAACTACATAGCGGTCCCCTACATTAGTCCGCTCAAGGGATAGCCCAAGCTTTTTAAGGTATATTTCTAACCCCATATTTGACATATGGGTTGCAACTACTCCACCACCACGAAGCTCACCATTTTTATGAAGATTGGTTGCGATGATAGCCATTAGCTGATCGCCATCTGCAATTTTACCATTTTCATCGCAAACAAGGAGCCTGTCTGCATCGCCATCAAGAGCGATCCCTATATCAGCCTTCTCATGCACAACAGTTTCGCATAGCTTTTGCGGGGATGTAGAACCACAATTTTCATTTATATTAAAGCCATCAGGATTTATTCCTATTGATACAACTTCTGCCCCAAGCTCGCGTAAAATTTTTGGTGCAACCTGATAAGCCGCACCGTTAGCGCAATCCACCACTATTTTAAGCCCATCAAGGTTTAAATGTTTTGGAAAAGTGCTTTTGGCATGTTCTATATAACGCCCAGTGGCATCATCAAGACGTTTGGCACGTCCTAATTTATCTGGGCTTACGCAGGCCTCGAAATGGTTTTCTGCAATCAGTTTTTCTATGCGGCTTTCCATATCATCAGATAATTTATATCCGTCTGGCCCGAAAAGTTTTATACCATTATCATAATAAGGATTATGTGAAGCAGAGATCATTACCCCAAGATCGGCTCGTAATGATTTAACAAGCATAGCAACTGCAGGGGTTGGCATTGGCCCAACAAGTACTACGTCGATCCCGACAGCTATAAAACCAGCAGTAAGTGCTGGCTCAAGAAGGTAACCAGAGAGACGTGTATCTTTGGCAATGACAACACGGTGCAAATGCTCGCCGCGCAGGAATTGCTGCCCGGCAGCCATACCAACTTTCAGGGCTATATCGGCAGTCATTGGGTAAGTATTGGCTTTTCCGCGTATGCCGTCTGTTCCAAATAGCTTCATATGATCATTCCGCAGAGGCAGTTTCTTCAGAAACACCATTTTTCCTGGTGCGTGAAGATGGAAGTGAAGATTTTTTTACTATTTTCTTTTCAACTTCTGCCCGTTTGATCGATTCGCCTTTAAGCAGCCCGCGTATTTCATCTCCTGTAAGAGTTTCGTACTCCAACATAGCCTGGGCCAGGATATGCAATTCATCAATATGCTCAGTTAAAACCTTTTTAGCATCAGTATGGGCATTTTCTACAAAACGCTTTACTTCATCATCAATTATATTTGCCATTTGATCAGAAGATGGGCGGGCAGGGGCACCATATCCAAGGAATGATTCCTGTTGTTCTGCGCCGTAGAATAAAGGGCCTATCTTGTCACTCATGCCCCATTCTGTAACCATGGCACGCGCCAGCTTGCTTGCGTATTTAATATCTGAAGATGCGCCGCTGGAAACTTTATCATAACCAAAAATAATTTCTTCCGCTACTCGCCCGCCCATCGCCACAGCAAGGTCGGCTATCATCTTTTCACGCAGGTATGAGAGCTTGTCAGCTTCAGGAAGGCGCATAACCATACCAAGGGCTCGTCCGCGTGGGATTATGGTGGCTTTATGGATGGGATCAGATGCTGGGAAATATAATGATACCAATGCATGGCCGCCTTCATGATAAGCCGTCATTTTCTTTTCATCGTCACTCATGACCATGGATTTACGTTCAGAGCCCATCATAACCTTGTCTTTTGCCGACTCCAGGTCTCTCTGGCTCACCACTTTCTTGCCAAGCCTTGCAGCAAGCAAGGCGGCTTCATTTACAATATTAGCAAGGTCGGCACCGGAAAACCCTGGTGTGCCACGGGCAATTATCTTAGCGTCTACATCCGGCGCCTTTGGTACTTTACGCAGATGTACTTCAAGTATTTTTGTACGGCCATTTATGTCTGGATTTGGAACGGTTATCTGGCGGTCAAAGCGGCCAGGGCGGAGCAATGCTGGGTCCAGTACGTCCGGCCTGTTGGTTGCCGCAACTATAATTACGCTTTCATTTGCATCAAAGCCATCCATTTCCACAAGAAGTTGGTTCAGTGTCTGCTCACGTTCATCATTGCCACCTCCATGCCCGGCGCCGCGGTGACGGCCTACCGCATCTATTTCGTCTATGAATATTATGCAAGGCGCATTCTTTTTGCCTTGTTCAAACATGTCGCGTACTCGGCTTGCCCCAACACCTACGAACATTTCCACAAAGTCGGAACCAGAAATTGTAAAGAATGGTACTTTCGCCTCACCAGCTATTGCACGGGCAAGCAATGTTTTACCAGTTCCTGGAGGCCCTACCAGCAGGCAGCCGCGAGGTATCTTTGCGCCCAGGCGCTGATATTTATGGGGGTCTTTAAGGAAATCCACCACTTCATGCAGATCGTCTTTTGCCTCTTCTATACCGGCAACGTCGTCAAATGTTATTCGTTCTGTTTTTTCAGTAAGTAATTTCGCCCTGGATTTTCCAAAACCTAGCGCTCCGCCACGACCACCCGCGCCTGACTGCATCTGGCGCATTATCGAGGCAGCTATAAATACGAATATCAAGAAAGGAACCAATGATATTATTGAACCCCAGAACGAATCTTTTCCTTCATCGGAAGTAACATTTATTTTTACTCCTTTCGCGTTTAACCGGTCAACTACTGCCGGATAATCGGGTGTCTGGGTAAAAAAACTGGTTCCATCTGTAAAATGCCCAGTTACAATATCACTTTTATTGATCCCAGTTTTTATGTTTACATCAGCGATCTGTCCCTGATCGATTTTTGTTAGGAAATCGGAAAATGCAATATTATTGCGGCTACTACGTTCCGCATTTCCCTGGAACATATTAAATAATGCAATCAATAGTAATGCTAATACTACCCAGACAAAAAAATTCTTACCAATATTTGGCACGCTTATAATTCTCCAAGAAAATATAATTAAATCATGTATTCATATTCATAACGAAAAAACTGCTACCAGCAAGCGGTTTCACAGGGAAAAATTTAATATTAATACTGCATATATTTGTACCACTATTATTATTTACATAGTTGATATGGGGTACACTAACTACTTGTTCAAGTAGCCATAATGAAGGCAATGTACGCATTATACGTGCTGGAGGCATGTCTTTTAATAAATATGGAGAGTGTTTTTTTATATGTTCCAAGCCTTTGCTACCTAAAGCGCGCACTTCAAGATCAGGTATATTATTGCCATCCCATTCAATTAAAAACCTTTTATCCCATAGGGTAGGGGTTAATTGGGCAATGGGGGTAGAACCCTGAATAAATTTACCCTCCCGGTAAATAATTAATTTATTCCCTGGCAGAATTTCAAATATCAAATTGCCTATGCTATATTTTTTACTTAAATTTTTGCCCCTTATTAAGGTAGATAAAAACAGCAATTTCTCACTACGAGGGGGATGCTGTTCCCCACTCAATGTTTGTATAAGTTGACCAAGGACCTTGGCCATTACCTTTATTTCAATTGTATAAAACCTAGCAATATCAATTACTGCATAACCCATAGAGTTAATCGAAATGCAATCAGTTATTTGGCTAACTAAATTGCGGTCTGTCAGAGTTCGTAAATATGAAAACTTGGAAACAATCTGCCCGGCGCGCTGTTTAATTTCAAATTCATTGGCTGTTTTTAATAATAGGTTACGTATATGCACCCTTGAATATTTTGTATTTTGGTTGGAAGGGTCTTCTATCCATGCCTGATCCGCTAACTTTAAGGTATCGATAAGCCTTAATTTGTTTACTCGCAATAAAGGCCGTAGTAGGCGCACACCAGAAACTATTGTTTGTGCAGACATGGAGCTTAATCCATCTAAATTGCTTCCACGAGCCAGACGAAAAAACAATGTTTCAATTTGATCATCAGCGTGATGTGCTAAAAATAGGTGTAAAATATTATTTTCAATACACCATTTTGTCATCAGTTCATAACGGGCATTGCGTGCATTTTCTTGTATAGGACCAATTCCCTTTGGATCATGCTGCCAGTTTAAAATTTGGTGTTCTATATTGTATTTTTTACACCATTTATTGACCTGTAAAGCCTCATCAATAGCTTCCGGGCGCAGGTTATGGTTAACTGTTAGGGAAATTATGCGTCCGTTTTTTGCCTTAGCCCAATCATTAGCCAGGAGAAGTAGTGCCATGCTGTCCGCACCGCCAGAAGTTGCAACAGCTATAGTTGGGTTATTCTCGAAATAACCTATAGCCGACATCAGCTCATCAAATTCAGATGAAGATAGCGGATTTATAGATTGGCTATTTGCAATCAATTCGCTTTTGTTCCTGTTCAGCCTTTTGTGCTACTGCAGCTGAAGAAGCTTTGAATTTAGAAACTACCTGTCCTAGTACAACGCAGGCTTCTTTATCACGTTTAAGCGCATTTAAAGTCATAGCTAATTTAAGAAGATTGTCAGGAGCTTTAGGTCCGGTAGGTAATTCTTCGAAACCCTGACGAAAGCTATCTGCTGCTTTTACATAATCACGGCGGATATAATAAGTTTCTCCCTGCCAGTAATAGGCATTACCAACCAGAGGGTCCTTAGGGTATTTTTTTATGAAGCCAGCGAATGACTCAGCTGCTTTGTCGTATTGGGTTTGGTTTAAGAGCCTGAAAGCATAATTATAATGGTCGCGTGATGTTGCAAAATTAGTTTCTAATGGGCCCGAAGATGTGGATGGCCCGGCATCATCATCACCTGCCTGATCATTGTTTTTACTAACAGTGTCAACAGTTTTGCCTAATGACCGGCCATTTTTATCCAATTCTGATTTTTGGTTCTCGTCAGGGATTTTCCTTGGTCCAGTTGGTGCTGTCAATGTTTCTGATGGGTTCGCTGCCGCTTGTGGCGTGTGATTCATTTCATTGAATCTAAAATCCACATCCCTTTGTAATTTTTCAAGGCCTTCTGCCATTTTACGGTTCTGGAATTCATTTTGCTCGGTCTTTCCAAGCAGATCGCGTATCTGGTCTTCCATAGTGCTTAAACGAACTTCTAGATCCGCATTTCCAGTAGCGGGGCCCGCAGAACCTGAAGCGCTGCCAGATGACCTGGAAACCTGGCGTTGTAATAACATTAAGTCCCGTTCCATCTTTTCAATTCGTGCACCTGCTGCGTCATTATCCATGCCCTGGGAATATGCAGGATGCAAAGCAGTCATTGCAATAAGTGAAGTAATCAAAAGGAAGACATTATTTTTCATAAAAACCACAAATTATTTTTAGTCTATAAATACACTTCGCCCCGTACCAATACAAGTATTTTGATACGGGGCGAAGATTATAAAATTACAGTATTACTGATTGGTAGCAACTGATACAGCGCGGCGGTTCTGGCTCCACGCAGATTCATCAGACCCAACAACTGCTGGGCGTTCTTTGCCATAGCTGATAGTTGAAATACGGCTTGAAGGAATTCCAAGTCCAACTAGGTACTTCTTAGCAGCAGTAGCGCGGCGTTCACCAAGCGCGATGTTATATTCGCGTGTTCCGCGCTCATCGCAATGCCCTTCAATGGTTATGCTGAGGTTAGAATGTTGTTTCAACCATGCAGCCTGAGCATTAAGTGTCTGCTGTGCTTCAGCGGTAAGCTGTGAGCTATCCAGATCAAACAATACGCGATCACCAACTGTATGTTCTTTGTCAAGGTAGTTACCGTTATCACCATTCATGCCAGCCATTCCACCATCACCATTAGCATTACCATTTGCGTTTGGATTGGTATCGCAAGCTGAAAGTAAGAATACTGCTGAAAGAACAGCGATTGATTTGACAAATAAATTCATAAATGACTCCTGATGCAATAAAATTTAAAAACGACTGACAGATTTTTTAGTAATTTCGTTATTGCGAAGCTGCATTTTTGTGTTAATTCAATGTTTTAAAGCATTGGCAATAACAAGATGGCGGCAAGGCAACTGATAATGGTCTACCAATTAACCAAACCGTGTTAGAAATCAACACCAATCACATTAAAAAAAGCACAAATCAAGCGGCTGTGTTATAATGGCAACAGTGGCGACCATGCTGGATCAGAAGCATCCATCGGAGTTAGAACCTCACGCAGGTTAGATCCTGTTATATCCACACTATAAAGACGAACATTACCACCACGCGCCTGCCTGTGGAACATTATCACGCGGCCATTTGGCGACCATGTAGGGCCTTCATCTAAGAAGCTTTCAGTAAGAACGCGCTCCCCACTACCATCAGTTTTCATGACTCCTATGTAGAATTTACCGCCAGCCATTTTAGTAAAGGCTATTAAGTCCCCACGCGGTGACCACACCGGAGTCCCATAACGCCCATCGCCAAAGCTTATACGTTTAACTCCACTACCATCTGAATTCATTACATAAACCTGCTGCGAACCACCGCGGTCAGAATTGAATGTTATCTGGCTGCCATCAGGAGAATAGCTAGGCGAGGTATCTATCGCACTGCCACTGGTCAGGCGTATGAGGCGGCGGTCACGCAGGCTCATTTTGTATATCTGCGTGCTTCCGCCATTGGCTATTGACATTACAATAGAATTTCCATCATTGGAAAAGCGGGGTGAGAATGACATTCCCTCGAAATTACCAAGTGATTCCTCTCGCCCGGTCTGTAGATCACGCATGAATACGCGAGGCTGCCTGCCAGCATAGGACATATATAATATTTCCTGTGAATTTGGCGAGAAGCGGGGTGTAAGAACCAGGTAACGCCCGTCAGTAAGGAATTTATGGTTCTCACCATCTTGATCCATTATAGCTAGGCGCTTAATCCTTTTCATGGCGGGGCCACTTTCAGAAACATAGACTACACGTGAATCAAAATAACCATTTTCCCCGGTCATACGCTTGTAAATCTCATCAGCCATTATGTGGGCTATACGGCGCCAGTTGCTGTTGAAAGTATTATATTCCTTGCCTGCTATCTGCTCTTGCCCGTAAACATCCCATAAGCGGAAAGCAACCTTTACCTTGCCATTACCACTATCGGTTACGCTACCTGTCACAAGGGCTGCTGCGTTAATCTGACGCCAATCAGCAAAGCGCGGTGTGACAGTTTGCGGAGTTATCTGCTCAATAAAAGAGCTTTGGCTTATGGGGCGGAACAAGCCTGAGCGCTCAAGATCCGCTGAAACTACTCGTATAATATCTGCGCCTACTGTGCCGCCTGGTAAATTAGGAAGGGCAATTGGCATTGGCTCCGCATTGCCTTTTGTAATATCTATTCGTAATGCGGCATTTGCTGCTGTTGCAGTAAAAAAAGCTATTGCTAGGAAACTAAAAAAAGCGAAAATATTGAAATGGCGCATGGGTGTTTACCTTATAAAAAATTGGGTAGTTAAATATTCATAATTCACATTTGATTGTCAATACGCATTACAATAAATCCCTTGGGTCAAAATGCAGCTCCATATTTCCCCATGTTGCATACTTATCAGGCGATAGACCCTTTAGCGGGCTGCATTGCTTAACTGCGCGTAAAGCTGCATCCGCGGCGGCACGGAAAAAACTGTCAGAATTATAACGGCTCATACTTTCAGGGGCGATTTCTGCTTTAATATAGCTGCCGTCATTATTAAATTGTGCATTGACGACTACTATAAGTTCATGTGCATTCTTCGCGCCTGCTGGCGGATTCCAGCATTTAGAAAGTTGTCCCATGATGGCATCCTTTTCACTAAGCGACATCATCTGGCTTGGATCGAACCTGGAAGAAATGGCTTTCGGGGAATCGCTTGTCCTTTCTTTTGGGGCTTCTTTTTTCTCAGTTGTTTTTTCCTTGGCTGCATCATTTTTTACAGACTTTAGAATTGCATCGAGGTCTGTTTCCGCTTTTTTCTCCTTCTTTTCCTCTTTTTTTGGAGGTTTTGGAGGTTCAGGAGCCTTTTCTATTTTTTTCTCTTCCGGCTTTTTTATTTCTGGTTTCGGAGGTGTTGGTGTTGGAACAGGTTCAGGTGTTGGTGGTGTAGGAGTCGCTTCCGCAGTTTTGACGGGAGGAGTTGGTTTTACTGCTTCCTTTTCCGGTTCATCATTTATCTTTTCAGCTTTTGGCGCATCGGAGGGCTTTACGTTTGATAATTCACTTATCGGCAGTATTTCAACAGTAATAGCATCAGGCATTACCGGAGGTTCGTTTTTGAGGAAAGAAGGCAGTCCAAAAATCATAATAATTATCAGCAGTAGATGTAATACTACTGAATAAACTATTCCTGATCTGCGCTCACTATGCACGTTGCCTATCTCTTATCCGGCGCACCTGCGCCCCCAGCATCAGTAATCAGTGCAACTTTAGTGAAACCGGCGGCATTTATTTCACCTACTACCTGCATCATTTTACCATAATCGATATTCCTGTCGCCGCGAACAAAAATACGCGTATCTTTTTTTTCACCAATTATGGACTTTAATTTTTCCTGCAGTTCTTTAAGTTGAACGGGAGTTTTCTGAATAAATATTTTTCCCCCGGAGGTTACTGAAACTGCTAATGGCTCATCCTGTCCGGAAACAGGAGCTGCACTTGTTTTTGGCAGGTCAACTGTAACGCCACTTGTCATCATTGGCGCTGCTACCATGAATATGATAAGCAACACTAACATCACATCCACCATCGGTGTAATATTTATTTCAGAAAACCTGTCGGCCCTATGACTTCGCCTACGATTCCTTCCACCACCACCTAAGCTTGCACCCATGGCTTACCCTTCCAGCTGACGTGAAAGAATTGTATCAAATTCTGTGCTGAAATCTTCCAGCTTGTTGGAAAAGCGCGCAAGCTCATTAGAAAATTTATTATAGGCTATAACTGCTGGTATTGCTGCAAAAAGCCCTATAGCGGTTGCAAGCAACGCCTCTGCTATACCTGGCGCAACTGCGGCTAGCGAAGTGTTTTTAGAAATTGCTATAGCCTGGAAACTATTCATAATGCCCCATACAGTCCCGAATAACCCAATGAATGGTGCTGAGGAACCAACAGTTGCCAGAAAACCAAGGCCGCTTTCCAGATGCTCTATCTCACGGTTGCGCGCCACCTGCATAACTTGCACTACCCGTTCACGCAAACTTAACTTCAAGCCCTGCAGTGGTGTATTAACAGTGGTTTTTGAGCGTAACCATTCTTCCATTGCAGCTACAAAAATAATAGCCATTGAATGGTTGGCGCGTTTTTTTATTTTTTCATAAAATTTATCTAGTGCTTCACTTGCCCAGAACTCCCCTTCAAAACGGATAGCTTTACTTTTTACACTACGGAATAGAAAATATTTTTCAAAAATAATAGCCCAGCACCAGAAAGATGCAAGAAGCAGCATGATCATTACGAATTTTACAATTGAATCTGCCTGCATGAACATGGCAAACATGGAAAAGCTATGCCCTGCACTGCTTCCTGCTAATGTTGCTGAATCTACGCCCTGCACGGCGGTGGAAACTGTTGAAAGTGTTGATGCGTCGGCCATTTTGTTCCTATCTCAAATTATATATACGGGATTATAATTTATACTACCTGATTATGAAAAATTTTTACCAATGCTTTCTGTACGAATTCTGGAAGTTTTGCAAGCTTCATATCTTCGCCTACTACGGCAAGTTTTACTTCCAACTCAACTAGAATTTCATCGCCGCGCTTTATATATTGTTTCATGTTCATACTGACTTTGCTTATATCGTGCAAATATGTTTCAATTGTCAAGAGGTCATCTAGTTTTGCCGGCTTAAAAAAATCGACAACGCACCGTCTTACTACAAAGCCAATATTATGCTCGGTAAATAAAGCTGACTGATTTATTCCTGATTGTCGCAATGCCTCAGTGCGGGCGCGCTCAGCAAATTTAAGGTAATTTGCATAATAAACTATTTCTGCTGCGTCGGTATCCTCGTAATAAACCCTGATTGGAAATATATGCCCCTTCTTATTCGTCATTATTTATATCCATGCCAGGTAAAATAGATAAGGAGGATACAGGAGGCTGTAATCCCAGATGTGTAAAACAGGTTTTTGTAAGCATACGCCCGCGTGGTGTACGCTGGATAAAGCCAATTTGTAATAAATATGGTTCAATTGTTTCTTCGATAGCATCGCGTTGCTCAGAAAGCCCCGCAGCTATAGTTTCAACGCCAACAGGACCTCCCTGATAGTGTTCGGCTATATAATGAAGGTAGCGATGGTCGGCAGAATCAAGGCCGATACTGTCAACTTCCAGCCTTTTAAGTGCATGGTCGGCAAGCTTGGCATCTATATTTTTTTTATCAGCGGCATGGGCAAAGTCGCGCACCCGGCGCAATAGGCGCAGGGCAATACGTGGAGTTCCGCGTGACCGCCTCGCTATTTCATATGAGCCGTCCTTACTAATTTCTATTGAAAATAAATTAGAAGCACGTTCAATAACATTTTGTAAATCCTTGGTGTCATAAAAACGTAAACGTAACGGTATGCCAAAACGATCTCGTAATGGGTTTGATATAAGGCCCAGCCTTGTTGTTGCTCCAACAAGTGTGAATTTAGGGAGGTCTATGCGTACAGTGCGTGCAGCTGGCCCTTCACCTATCATAAGATCCAGTTTGTAATCTTCCATAGCAGGATAAAGTATCTCCTCAACAGCCGAATTCATACGGTGAATTTCATCGACAAATAAAATATCCCCTGCTTGTAAACTTGTAAGCACAGCTGCCAGATCTCCCGCCTTGGTTAATATAGGTCCTGAGGTAGGACGGAAGCCAACCCCCATTTCCTTGGCGATAATTTGGGCTAGGGTAGTTTTTCCTAATCCGGGAGGCCCATAAAGAAGTACGTGATCAAGTGAATCTGAGCGTGCGCGAGCAGCTTTTACAAATATTTTTAAATTTTCACAAGCTTCCGGCTGGCCGGTGAATTCGGCGAAAGAAAGGGGGCGTAAAGCTTGTTGCTCAATATCATCATCAACCTGAGAAGGTGCTATGACTCGATTGTTAGAGTTTTCCATTTTAAAAATAATATCTAACCCAACGTTATTTAAATGATTACAAGCCTAGCGAAGCGGTAATTTTTTACAAGGATATAATTTGTTATCTTCGCTCTTTACAATGATAGTATTTTGCGATATTTCCCCAACTCGCAAAGAATTAACTATTAATAACTGGAAATATAATGGATATAAGTAAAATCTCTATCGGCGATAACGTGCCTGAAGATGTAAATGTGATTATTGAAGTGCCGCTTGGTTCAGCTCCTATAAAATATGAGATGGATAAAGAGTCAGGTGCGCTTTTTGTAGACAGGTTCCTGCACACCGCCATGTATTACCCCTGCAATTACGGATTTATACCGCATACACTGTCTGATGATGGCGACCCAGCTGATGTGCTCGTTATTGGCCGCCGTCCGATTCACCCTGGAGCAGTTATGTCTGTACGGCCAATCGGTGTTTTGATGATGCAGGATGAGGCAGGTGGAGATGAAAAGATACTGGCAGTACCATCTTCAAAACTGCACCCTTTCTACGATAAGGTAGAAAGCTATAAGGATATTCCCCAAACATTGCTTGACCAGATAGAGCATTTCTTTGCTCATTACAAAGATCTGGAAACAAGTAAATGGGTGAAAGTTATTGGTTGGGAAGATAAGCCAAAAGCCCTCGAACTTATAAACAAGGCTATTGCAGCTGGTAAGAAATAGCCAATTCTTGCGCCTGTAAAATTTTAATTGCATCATTATTGCACTTCTGACATGTTGTTTTTGTTAATTTTAACAACAACTAGCGGAGTTTCATTATGGATGCCAACCTCGTTCTGCAAGCAGTAATTGGTGCCGGCCTACTTGCCGTTATATATGGAATATATATGGCAAAGGTAATTTTATCTGCTCCTGCAGGGACTGATAAAATGCAGTCAATTGCTGGTGCTATCCAGGAAGGCGCTAGCGCATATCTAAACCGGCAATATACCACAATCGGCATAGTTGGGGTCATAATCACAATCCTGCTTTTTCTGAAGCTTGGCAGTTATGTGGCGGCGGGGTTTGTAATAGGGTCGGTATTATCGGGCATTGCCGGGTATGTTGGTATGAATATCTCGGTGCGGGCGAATGTAAGGACAACCGAAGCATCACGCAAAGGTTTAAAAGAAGGTCTTGATATTGCATTTAAGTCTGGTGCAGTAACTGGATTATTGGTGGTTGGTTTAGGTCTTATCGGTGTTGCCGGTTATTATGTATTCCTTAAATCTTCAGGGATTAGCCCGCGCAGTCTTGTCGAGGCTCTTGTTGCACTCAGCTTTGGTGCGTCACTAATTTCTATATTTGCCCGTCTTGGCGGTGGTATATTCACAAAAGGTGCAGATGTTGGGGCCGACCTGGTGGGTAAGGTTGAGGCTGGTATACCAGAAGATGATGCCCGGAATCCTGCAACCATTGCCGATAACGTTGGTGATAACGTTGGTGATTGTGCTGGTATGGCAGCTGACCTGTTTGAAACATATGCAGTAACTATTGTCGCTACCATGCTGCTTGGCTCAATATTCTTTAGTGGAGTTGCACAGGAAATCATGATGTTGTATCCTCTGGCAATCTGTGGTGTTTGCATTATAACATCAATAATAGGTACCTTCTTTGTGAAGCTTGGTGCCAGCAATAATATTATGGGGGCCCTTTATAAAGGGCTTATAGCAAGTACAGTATTGTCAGCCGGTGGTGTTTTTGCCATTACAAATCAACTTTTTGATAAGTCCTCCAACTATACTGTAGGTACACTTAACTTTAACTCAATGAACTTGTTTTATTGTTCACTTGCTGGCCTGCTCATAACGGGCCTTATAGTTATTGTAACAGAGTATTATACTGCCACCCAATATCGCCCGGTAAAAAGCATAGCTCAGGCATCCACAACCGGGCATGGCACAAACGTAATACAGGGGCTTGCAGTTTCCATGGAAGCTACAGCAGTTCCTATAATAATTATATGTGCCGGGATTATTTTTGCATATATTAACGCAGGGCTGTATGGTGTTGCAATTGCAGCAACTACAATGTTAGCACTCGCTGGGATGATAGTTGCACTTGATGCCTATGGCCCGGTAACCGATAACGCTGGAGGTATAGCGGAAATGTCGGATCTACCTGCAGATGTCCGTAAAGTCACAGACGCGCTTGATGCAGTTGGAAATACAACCAAGGCTGTAACTAAAGGCTACGCAATTGGCTCGGCAGCCCTAGCTTCATTGGTTTTGTTTACTGCTTACACAGAAGACCTTAAACACTATTTTCCATCACTTAATGTAAAGTTCCTATTAAATGATCCTTATGTTGTGGTGGGTTTATTTATCGGCGGTATGTTACCTTACCTATTTGGTTCAATGGGGATGATGGCGGTTGGCCGTGCGGCTGGTTCTGTTGTTGTTGAGGTGCGCCGCCAGTTCAAGGAAATGCCAGGAATAATGCTTGGCACCCAAAAGCCTGATTATGGGCGAGCAGTAGATATGCTAACCAAGGCTGCTATCAAGGAAATGATAATACCTTCACTGCTGCCAATTGCAGCGCCTGTTATACTTTATTACATAGTAGTGTCGATAGCTGGGCATGAAGCAGCTTTTGCTGCAGTAGGCGCTATGCTCCTCGGTATTATTGTAACCGGTATATTCGTTGCTATCTCAATGACGGCAGGTGGTGGTGCATGGGATAACGCCAAGAAATATATCGAAGAAGGCAATCATGGCGGCAAAGGTTCGGAAGCACATAAAGCAGCTGTCACTGGGGATACGGTTGGCGACCCATATAAGGATACTGCTGGTCCTGCAGTCAACCCTATGATCAAGATAGCCAATATAGTTGCCATATTAATGCTGGCAATGTTGGCGTAAAATAAGACCCGAGTTTATTATTTAAACATCCCTGCGATAAGCAGGGATGTTTTTTATTGCTGTTGTTCCCAGTCAATAATTCCGTAGATATCTAGTATCTTTGCTAGCTCACCGCTGGCACGCATCTTTGGTATTTCTTCGGATATTATGTCAGCATATTTCTGGGCAAGCTTTTTATTCTTAGGACTAAATGCAACATAGAGCTTGTTTTTATCAGTTATGGTAAGGGCGCCAGCATTTTCTACCTGATCCTGCAAGCCGTTTTGCGATAAGTAGTAAGTCATTACATATTTTGATTCAACAACAGCGCCTATCTTTCCACGCAATAACTTGCTTACGTTAATTGCAAGTGCTTTATCGCCTGACATCATTTCAATCCTTTGCGGATCAAGTTTATATTTTTTTATGTAGTTATCCATTTCTTCCGTGTAACTATAATCAGCTATTAGCCCTAAAACTACACCTTTTAAAGAATCAATGGTTGTATAACGCCATGGATTACCCTTCTTTACAAAGAAGTGGTTTTTTACGAAACCTTCTGCAACATTTGGAAAGATAAAATCAGGGGCATCATCAACAGCCGCACCTATTATTGCAGTATGCAACCCTTTGCGTGTTTCTTCGATAGCACGTGTCCATGGCACTATGCTGTATTCAACTTTAATGTTATGCTTTGCAAAAGCGGATGTTACCAAGTCTATCATAAATCCTGGGTGAGGGGAGGTCGGGGTGCAGTTGAATGGGCACCAAGTATCTGCAACTATTGTAATGGTTTCCTGCTGTTTGCTTTCTGGCTTATCTTGGGAATAGCTGGCAAAAGGAAATATAAATAAGGAAATAAATAGCAAAGTAATTCTGAGCATAATCAGCACTCACTGGATTTTAGATTTATTTATCATTTTTTCAATTTTACTTAGTAACATCTTTTTATTGATGATTCCTACATTTTCTTCAAGCAAATTTCCATTGCTATCAAAAAATAAAGTATAAGGAATGGCACGCGTATAATTTCCATTCTTACTTTTTATTATATTTTTTAAATCATCTTCATCTTTTGAAGCCATGATATAGGGCGTAAAAATCTTATCATAATTATGCTCAAGTATATATTTTGAAGCCTTTTCGCGTTCCTTATCAACTGAAATTAAAAGCAAGTTTATATCTTCTATTTTTCCTTCTTTCTTCAACACTGCTATATTCGGTAACAACCTTTTGCAGTAGCCGCACCAGGAAGTATACATAACTATTAATGTAGGTTTGCCGCTATTCAAACTATCCGCAATCTGTCTGGAAGTTATATCCTGCAGACTGGAGCTAAAATTAATTGCTTCTTCATAAGATACGCTTCTTGCTGGCGGCGGAGGCGGTGATGTATCAATAAAGGGGATCGGCTTTTCAAAGGCTATTGCTGTCAAATATATAACTGCAATAGCAATAACGGCTTCCCTGGCGGTTATAAAAGGCCGCCTCTTCTTTTTCTTTTTCATGCCGCTACTATACATTAAATTCTTCCCATAATCACTTTCATTCTTTATTGATAATGGTTTATTAAGATTTGTTTGCCATAATTTATCGCTATGGCAAGCGAACAACCTATTGTAGTTAAACGAATCAAAAAAGTGGCAGGTGGGCACCATGGTGGAGCCTGGAAAGTTGCTTATGCCGATTTTGTGACAGCTATGATGGCATTCTTTCTTTTGTTATGGCTACTGAGTGCTACGAGTACTGCCCAAAAAATGGGATTGGCCGAATATTTTACCCCAACAATTGGAATTAAAGATTCTATGGGTATAGGAATGAAGGGTGGGCTTCATTCCTCTGAAGCAGGTAAATCAAAGAATGATTTAACAGAAGTTGGCCTTGTTGTTGGCCAAGTAAAGCAGGGCGATGTTGCGGCAGCTCCTACAAGTGCTAAAGGTGAAAGTGATCCTGATGCTGAAGCAACTAGTAAAAGTGAGAAGGCTGCTGAAAGCACAGAAGATAGTGAAACAATGCAGGCTGCAGAACAGGATATAAAGCAAGCTCTTGATACTCAGGAAGAGCTAAGAGATTACAAAAACAATGTATTAATACAGGAATCTCCTGAGGGCCTTAAGATTGATATGATAGATGATGCCAAAAAGCCTATGTTTGTCCCTGGTGGCGCGGTTTTAACAGAGGTTGGCAAAAAAGTATTAGATAGCATGGCAAGATTAGTGGCTAAAACCCCTAATAATATAGCTATAAAAGGACATACTGATTCACCAAATGCAACACAAAATCCTCAGTATAGCATATGGGAATTATCGGCTGACAGGGCGAATTCTGCACGCCGTATGCTTTCTACAACCCAACTGGAACCAGAACGCGTTATAAAGGTAGAAGCATTGGCTGATAAGGAATTGTTGGTTCCACAAGAGCCAAGCAGTCCCCGTAACCGCCGAATAACAATTATAATATTGCGCGGTTCATATTTCCGTGACCCTAAAATTATTCCTACTACACGTTCTTTATTATCTGTGCCAGATGCTAAAATTAAAAAGGATGAACCTAAAAAGGTGGAGAAGGGAACCGATAATATACCGAAGGAGTCATCACCAGTTGGGGATTCTATCTTTAACCCGGTAATTGAACACAAATAATGCGGCATATATATTACAAAATTGCAGCCATAGTTTTATTCTATTCAGGGAATACGCAGGCACAGACAGTAAAAATGATTTCCTATACATCTGGAACTGGTTTTTTTGTAACCCATTCTGGGCACGTGCTTACTAATAACCATGTAATTGCCAATTGCGATAAGATCAGCATACATGGTGATACTATGTCAACGGGCGCAGTGATCGTAGCACAAGACCAAGAACATGATCTGGCTTTACTTAAAGCTGCTTTTACCAGTAGTAATATGGCATATTTTAATTCTATGAAGCAGCCTTTGAACGAGGGTGACCCTGTTGTTATTATAGGTTATCCCGGCGATTCATGGCGTAGCCATGACCCAATTGTAAGGTCAGCTAAAATTATTGATATGAAAGGCCCTACAGGTGAGGAAAAATGGCTTCAATTCAGTGATTCTGTACAGCATGGAAATTCAGGCGGCCCGCTTCTTGACAGCACTGGAAATGTTGTTGGGGTTGTAGTTGCTAAGACTGAGTTACATATTAAGCAGGCTGGATCAGATACGCAGGAGATAGTAAAAAAGTCAGATGTGGCTATAAGCTTGCCAGTAGTAAAGAGTTTTCTCGAACTCAATAATATACAGTACCAAACTGCTGATTCAGGACTTTACCTTCTACCTGACAGTGTTAATGACAGGGCACGCCCGTTTATTGTGAATGTACACTGTCGTATAGCAGGACAATGAACAAGCAAACTCCTAGCTTGTTTTATCCCTGACGTGCTTTAAAACGCGGATTTTTCTTGTTTATTACATAAACACGACCTTTGCGGCGTACAACCCGGCAATCTTTGTCGCGCTTTTTTGCTGATTTTAAAGAGCTTAAAACTTTCATGACCATATTCCTTCAAATTAACAGGTGGGCTTTATATCCTAATTAATATCGGGCAGTCAACATTATTTGTTGTTATATTAGGAGCTTGCATATGATTTTTTATTGTTTTTGAAAACCCATGTGTTGTTTTTTCCCAAAAATGAGGTTTTACAATAAGTTGATAGAGTGCTTTATAACTTGCGATAGAATGCAGGGTCAAATAAAAAGGATATAATAGAGCCGCTATTTTATATTGGTAAGTAGGTTTTTTCTTCCTTGAAACGCAATAAAGCATCATTACCCAATGGATTATTACATTAAGGAAAAAATTATTCAGGCTAAGCCATAATAGCCAGCTTGGTAGCCAATCTGCCACTAAATACGGCGGCAAAAGCCAGTAAAGCAGAACAAATAGCCAAAGTATAGGAGCAGTCAGGAATGTAAAACTGGAAAACCCGATAAAAAACTGAAATCCACAGAAACTTTTAAAACCAAGTTTTTTATATAATAAAATAGGATTTCGCATATGAACCAGCCAGGTTTGCATATATCCTTTTATCCAGCGCGAACGCTGGCGCAACCATGCTGGGATATCCATTGTAGATTCTTCCATTGTATATGAATCCAACATAGCGGTCTTAAATCCCTGGGCTCCTAACCTTATGCCAAGGTCTGCATCTTCTGTAACATTGTATGCATCCCATTCCCCAAGTTCTCGTAAATGAGATAGTGATATATGGTTACTGGTGCCGCTTAAAGGTAGCGGAATTCGAAGCCTGCTAAGCCCACGAAGCATAATATTGAACAGGGCGCTGTATTCTAATGAGAAAGAATGGGTAAGCCAGTTAGTATCTGCGTTATAGTAATTCAAGCGTGCCTGAAGGCAAATTATGCTATCTGGACTATTACGGAATACTGCTATTGCCTTTTTGAGCTGTAATGGCTCTGGTATGTCATCGGCATCAAAAACTGTTACATACTCTCCCTTTGCATAGCGTAGTGCGTAATTGCAAGCTTTCGGCTTAGTGCGTAGAGTACTATAAGGAACCCTGATTATTTCAAAATTATAAGTTGGCTTCAGTGCCATAGCAGCATTTATAGTTTCATCATCATCATCTTCCAATATCAATTTTATATCTAATTTTTCTGATGGATAGTCCATTGCCTGCATAGCTGCTATCATATTAGGCAGGCTTGCCACTTCTTTATACATTGGAATAAGTATTGTATAGATCGGCAGGCTTGAATCATTATATTGTGAAATCAATTTCTTCCAGTTTATTTGCTCACCTGGCTTACAGCCAACACAGAAAATATACATTTTTACTATTATACTTAAAAAATAAGAAATACTGCAAAATGATATGAATAGGCTGCTACTTTGCTTGGGAAATATAAGAGATAAAGTAAGGGCTGAAATTAAAAACAAATAAATAACTTTCTTTGTTTTACCTGATGCTGTCACTCGTGCAGATATTTCAGGATTTTGCTGCCATAGGCTAAGTTTACTTTCATCTTCCAAGAGCTTTCCATAAAGCCGTTCCACTGTTTTACGTATATCTAAAGGTGAAGTAACTACCAATTCAAAATTATCGGAATATTTATCATATAGCCATTTTATGGTTTCATCAGAGTATTCAGCTATTGCTATAATTATCTTATCATTTTCAAATTTCCATGGCATTGCCTGGAAATTTATATAATCGACTGCATTTATACATGTGAGCAGTTTCTCGTCTGGAGGGTCTTTTAGTAGATTTACAAATGTAAGATCATAATGTTGGGCAATTGCATTATATAATTCAAGGTAGGTAAGGATGCCTTCTGATATTATTATATCACCAAGCCTGCTTCCTGAATGTTTCTGTATATTTAGTAAATATTCAAGTTTTTCTTCGGTAATAAGGCCGCGTGATTTTAATATTTTTCCCAGCGGATTCATTAAAATTCTTTGCTAACCGCAAGCAGCGCACCATCTCCGCTTCCAATATTACGCCCAGAAATATTGTTATATGCTCCGAGCTGTAAAGATAGCCTGTCATCCATCTCGTAAACTGCAGAAACACGTAGTTGGTGAAGATCATAATCATCGCTGGAAGATTGGGTAAATACGGAATTGGAATTAGAAATCCTAGAGGTTGTAAACAATTGTGTAAGTATTTTTGCTCGCTTTGTAACTGAAAGACCTGCGGTTGCTGCGAATTTAAGCTGGTCACCGGGATTGCCGAAACGGTGGCGATACCCCCCATCAAAATTTATAAAATGGTCAAGTTGCAAAACTTTAAAGCTATAACCTGCAGATAAAGTTACCCCACTATCATAATTATTATTGCCAATTTGCGGCTGTGATGCTTGCCTTTCCATACTAGGTAATTTTAGCATTGGTTCAGCTGAAATCACGAAGCCATTATCATGCCAAAGCCGGGTGCGGAAAAATAGTTCGCTATCGCCAATACCCCAATTGACCTGCTGCCTGCCTAAACCACTATTATACTGTGAGGCACGTTGGGCAAAAAGATTCGCGCCTACAGTAAGCCAGTCACGAACCCCATATTCAATATATGGGTTAAGCTCATATTTACTGTAATTACTTGTTCGGCGTTTTTTACCAGAATTATCAAAATACTTACTACTCGAATAATAAGATAGATTTGATATTATAAGCCCTTTGCCATTATTTTGTGTCCATGCCCCAGCGTAGGCATAAGATGGAATAAACGTAAGAAGTGCAGCAAATAGCATGGCAGCGATACTGCCAATATAGATTTTATCAGTGAATTTTACGTTCAATATCAGAAATGGCAATTTTTATAAGCTCATCTTGAGATAAATTAGTCATTTGACCAGCGATTATAGCACGGGCAGAATTAAGTGCAATATCAACTATATGGTTTCGTATATCTGAAATTGCTGCTGCTTCTTCCTGTGCAATTTTTTCCATTGCATTTTTAAGCCTTGCATCAAGAGTGGCTTTTAGTTCCTGCTGAGCTTTAGCATTATTAGTTTCAGCATCAGAGCGTGCCTTGGCTAATATATTCTCTGCTTCGCGTGCAAATTCAGCTTGCTTTTGTTTATAAAGTGCTAGCGTTTCTTCAGCCTCAGCCCGTATTGCTGAAGCAGCGGCAAGCTCAGACCTGATTTTATCAGCACGTTTATCAAGCACGGCAAACAATAATAAAGAGATTTTTTTTGCCAGCAATGAAACAAAAAGAACAAAGGCAAGGGCAACCCAAAATTTTGGTTCATTAGTATCTAACATATATTACCCATTCTGCTGTGCTGTCTTAGCGTTATTAATAGCTTCTTTTACTTGCTCCTTGCTAGGCGCATGGCCAGTAAGTTTCTCAACGATCATGGAAGAAAACTCAAGCGTTGCTGGCATAAGTTCATCCATAAATTTTTTCTTTTGTTCAATTAATGCTGTACTTGCCTTTGCTGATTGAACTGCGATCTGCTGATCAAGGGCTTTTGTTGCTTCTTCTGCTCTGGATTTAGCCACAATCTCAGCATCATTTATTAGGCTTTGTGCAGATTGGCGCGACTTTATCAGGGTGTTTTCATAAGCAATTTTGGATTCTTCGGCTTTGGCTTTAAGGTCCTGTGCCATAACCAGATCATTTTCAATTGTATTATTACGTGTTGCTATAACATTTTGCAACGGCGGCAATATCACGCGTGATAACACGATATACAAAAGTGTAAAGGATACAAACAGCCAGAAAAGCTGTGATGCAAACCATGTTGGATCTAATTGTGGCACAGGAAATTACCTTTTACTGCTTATTATTTTACAACGAAAATCAGTACCATGCCAACTACGAGGGCAAGAAGTCCCATGAACTCGGCAAAAGCAGCGCCGATGAAAGCAGGGGTCATAAGCTGGCTTTTAGCAGATGGATTACGAGCAATGCCCTCTAAAAGTGCGGCAAATATTTTACCTACCCCAAGAGCTGCGCCAAGGAAACCAAAAGCGGTAAGGCCAACGCCAACAAACTTGAGGCCTTCAGCGAGATATTTGTATGATTCAACTTCCATGATTTAGTCCTTTTTAAGTTAGTGATTGATAATGATAATTAGAATTTAGTGTAAATGAAGTGCATCATTTAGGTAAACACAAGTAAGAACTGTAAAAATATAGGCCTGTATAACAGCTATTGCTATCTCAAAGCCTGTAAGGAACAGTAATAGCGGGAACATGCTTGCTACACCAACCAACATCCCAAAAGTTATTATAAGACCAGCTATAACTTTCATGGTCACGTGACCAGCCATCATATTAGCGGCAAGACGAACAGATAGGCTTATTGGGCGTGAAAGGTACGAAAAAAATTCAATAACAAATAACAGTGGCGCCATCAGTATAGGTGTTCCTTCTGGTAAGAAAAAATGAAGGAATTTAAATGGCCCATGTTTAAAAATAGCTATTAATGTAACACCTATAAATATAAAGGCGGCAAGGGCAAAAGTTACAATAATATGGCTGGTAACAGTAAATGAACCAGGTATCATACCAAGTAAATTACATGTAAGAACAAAAATAAATAATGTGAAAACTATGGGGAAATATTTCATCCCTTCTTTTCCAGCAGCTTCAGAAACTGTATTCCCTACAAATTCCACAAGCATTTCAGCAACGCTCTGCAGCCTTCCTGGGACTAAAGAATTTTTACGAGAAGCAGGAAGTAGCAACGCAATAATACCTACTACTGCCAGTACCATCCATAATGCTGAATTAGTAAAACTAATATCATAACCGGCAACGTGAATTGGATGAAGTGGAAAAATTTCAAATTGTGCTAGCGGACTATGTGCTGCGTGTTCTTCACTCATATATTATCATCATCCGTTTGTTGTTCACGTAACTTTTTATCTATTATCTTGGCACTTCTGATCATATTATTAACACCTGCAGCACCGCCCAGGAATAAACCTATAATCATAAATAATGGTATAGTCGAAAAGTACCAATCAGCAAAATAACCAACTCCAACCCCCATTATCACTCCTGTCGCCAGATCAACAACCATACGTACCGCGTAGGTCATATCGTCATTGCCAGAATCAGGCGCGCTTGGCTTTTTTCCCCTGAATTTATCAATTTTCGCTTGTAGCTTTTCTAAAGATGGCAAGCGATCATTGTTTTTCATAAAAAACTCATACCAAGAACCGGGGGCAATTTATGGATAGTGGGAACTTATGTCAAGAATAGACTTGCATAATAAGCAATGTTATTTTGCATTAAGCTTGGAATCTATGAATTTTGATAAATCTTCGAGGGTTATATCACCATTATATGCTTCCCCCCCAATAAAAAAGTAAGGTGTGTGTGATACATGAAGTTCATCCATCGCAATTTTTTTTGCCTTAATAATAGCCATTTCACTATCTTTATTGTTAATGCAGCTATTAAACTGCTCTTTGCTTACGCCGCCAACAGCAGAAATAGTTTCCAATGCAGATTTCCAATTACCGTCAAATGCCCATTTGCTCTGCGCGTCAAATAACACACTGTTAAATAAATAGTATTTATCAGTATCGCCTTGACCGACACAATTTACCAAAATAGCGCCAACAAGGGCTGGTTCATTAAGCGGGAATTGGCGTAAAATATAGCGGATTTTACCAGTATCAATATATTTTTTCTTAATATCTGGCATTATGGAGCCATAAAAATGCGCGCAGTGAGGGCATGAAAGGGAAGCATACTCAATAAGCAGAATTTTTGCATCTTTGCTTCCAAGAACATGGTCCGAAGGCAGTGGCGCATCACTTATAAGGCTATTTGTTATAATTCCCTTAAGTGGTTCTGGAGCAGCGCTAGGAGCTGGGGAAGTGCTTGCTGGCGGAGGAGGGGATTTTGCCTCGGTAATTTCTTTTGGTTTATCCTGTGCAAAAGAAGCAGCAGAAAACAAAGTAGCGCCCATCAATAATATAGAAGCAAGTATTATCCTCATAAAAACCCCTGAAAATATAATAAAGAACGAAATCGCATTATTATTTGATTTCATCATATATGCAATAATAAAAAATTTCTATTACTAATAACCAGCAAGTGATTTAGCTATTTTATCCAGTGCTTCTCTTAATTCGATATCATAAATTTCTTCGTTTATAAGAAATTTGCCTACAGTATTTTTGTTTTCTTTAATATGTTTTTTTTCTTCTGCTATCGGCGTAGTATAACTATGCGATATTATAATACGCGAAATAGCTTTATAACCAAAATAAATTGTAAGCTTATCTATAATGGTATTTTGCATATGCTGTAATTCAGTAGCAAAGCCATTTTCTACAGCGATACTTAATGTCCCCTCAGTCTTTTTTCCTGCTGGGAATGATAATTTTTGCGGTAAACAATGTGATGATAATTTATCACCTATAATTTCTGGCCATTCATTAATGATACGATTTCCAGCTAACCCATGGGCTTTGAATACAGGCTTAGTTATTGGTTCAAGGGCTTGTGAAAGCGTTTTGGGTGACATTGGGGAGCGTCGGAAATCATCCCAGGCAGCCATTATTTTACCATAACACCAAATGGGGCGTAAATATCTTGCCCATTTATACGAATTTGAGCAAACATTTTTACAAATCCCGGCTTGTTAGGAGCAATATGAAAATGCAGTACTGGTCCGCCACGGTCATCGGCAGTTTCCGGTTCTTTGCCCATAGGGTGAATATGCATTATGGATTGATAATCTTCAGAAAAACCTACTACATGTGCAAAGGAACCCATAACTGGTTCAAGGCCTGTGAAAGGTGCCCCGTTTTTAGTTACCGTTATACTTCCTATTGTTGTATCATCTGATTTTAGGTCGCCATCCAATTTTAATGTGAAATTATATTCACCAACATTAACAGAGTTGCTTAGAGTTTTATCCATCCTTGTAATTTTATACTTAGGATCATAAGAGCCAATATCCGCAATCGCAAATTCCTGCTTACCTGTATCTAATCTTGTTAAATCTGCCCAAACCCTGAATTTATGTGTTCTAGAAGGAGGAAAATAAAAGCTCCATACGCCATCTTTTACAATATTAGGATGAATATGGTAATATTCAGTAAGGGTTGGATCTATTACAAGGAAATGCAGTCTTTTTGTATGAGCCAATTTCAGGTTGGCTTCCGTCAATGGGTTGCCAGTTCTATTGTCTATAAGATTTACCATGAAAGTAGATGGAGTTTTAGGATCTTCTATTACTCTCAGTGATACTGAATTTACTTCAGCAAAGACTGTAGTAGAAAAAAATATAAAAATTGAAGATATGAGAACAGAAAATATTTTCATAAACACCCAAGTAATTTGCGGATTGGTTTATAACTACTTCTATGATGCCTAGTTATTCCATGCTTGGCAAGCGCTTCTTGGTGTTTTTGGGTTCCATATCCAAAGTTGCTTTCCCATCCGTATTCAGGGTGTTCACGGGAAAGATCCTGCATTATTCTGTCACGTGTTGTCTTTGCAATAATACTTGCGGCTGCAATAGAAAGGCATAAAGCATCACCACCTATTATTGTTTTTGTGGGAAAATCCATTTTTGGAGCTTTATTTCCATCTATGAGCACTAAATTTATATTAGTGTTTCCAAGATTCTCAATTGCCCTATGCATTGCAAGAAGTGTTGCTTGCAAAATATTCAGCCTGTCAATTTCTTCTACAGTGCTTATTCCGACTCCAATACAAGAATGCTCGCATATTTTTTCATATAATATTTTTCGCTTTGCATAAGGAATTTTTTTTGAATCGTTTATACCTTCAGGAATTTTATTATAATTTAATATAACCGCCCCTGCGACTACGGGTCCAGCCCAAGGTCCCCTGCCTGCTTCGTCAACCCCAGCAACTATTCCGCCAGCAGATTTTTCAAAGCTTAAATCGGGTAATTTAACCATTATGCTCGCGGCGACCAGAATCCGCTACAGGCGCATTAAGCGGTAAGTAGGTAGGCCAGTTGCCTTGCAAAATAGAAGTTATAGATGAATTATTCTTTCCATTAAGTTCACTATAAATCCAGTAATTCGTCATAACCTGCAATACATAATGCCGTGTTTCGGAATAAGGTATGCTTTCTAAGAAAAGCAAAGGATCGTCATTATATGAAATATTATCTTGCCATTCTTTAAGGCGCTTAGGGCCTGCATTATAAGCTGTAAGCATGTAAAATAAATTATTATTTACAAGGTTATTGCCAAGCAGATGTTCAACATACCTTTCCCCAAGTGTTATATTAAGCACCGGCTCGCTGATATTAATATTATTTGATATATCCTCATTAACAGAGGATGCCTGCATTTTACGTGCTGTTTGTGGCATTAGCTGCATTAGGCCTAGGGCTCCACCCCGGCTTATGGCTGATGAGTGGAAACCAGATTCCTGGCGCATCAGTGCATATAGTAAATCTGGATCAACATTAAATCCACCAGCTGGCTTCCAGGCTGGAACCGGATATTTAAGCATATCTAATTGACGGTCATTGCTTTCCAGCTGCTTAGCCATGCTTATCTGGGCTGATGCTAAGTTAAGCTTGTTGGCAAGTGATAACAGCATCCATTTTTCCTGCTTATCAGCTGAGGGGAAGAGGAGGCGCAATTGTGTTTCAGCTCGTTCGTTAAGCCCAGACTGTACTAGTGCTATGATTCTTTGGATTTTTGCTTTTCCCAATAATTTTTTAATATCATCGGGGCTTAAATTTACAAATTTAGTATCCAGCTCTAGTGGTTTATTAAGTTGTTTATAGGCTAATATACCATAAAAAACTCTTGGGTTGCTTGCTGCTTCTGTAAGATAGTAATTAGCTTTTTCTTTTTCATCTAAAGACAAAAATGACCTGTATGCCCAAAAGCTTGCAGCTGAATATTGCCAATCAGAAAGGTTTTTTTGTTTATCAACCAGAGCTGAAAAAAACTTGGCGGCTTCCGATTTTTTGCCATTACGCCATGACTCTAGACCATTTGACCATAGCTTGCCAGCCTGTGGATTATCATTAAATCTTATATCTTCACTATTTTCATCGCCATAACCTGACAAGCGCTGTATCTTTTCTGCCTTTGGCATTTTTGAGAAAATTTCTGGGTATTTTCTATTGGCCATCTCAAGCATATCAGGTGTTTCTGAATGGTCCGAATAATTCCTAAGCCAGTTAACGATTTCATCAGCTGTAGTATTATAATGTCGATGCAGGTATCTTTCTGCCAAAACATCACCTAATAATATGTCGCTTGAAAGTTTTTCTATCCCTTCGTCAGCCTGTTCCCAGTTAGCTGCTTTTTGTGCCGAAAATATATGTTTGTAGAGCTCCTGGTCTGACTCGTACAGAATTGGTTTTGATATAGGGTCTGCGTTGTCGTCTGCTATTATGGCAGTCGATGGGGCTTTGCTCTGGATATTTGCGGGAGGCTGAATTTGCCAAAGCCCAAATATTAATACCAGAGCGCTACATACGGCTATGGCATATAATTTTGTACCAAGCCGCAGGGAATATTTTACATATCCAGCCATAGGGCCGCAGACCATATACTAAAATTTATTGGATTGCAATATTATGGGAATAAAAAAGGCATATTGTTTTATTATACAATTCATTATGAGGCTATAAATTGCTTAATAAGGAGCAAATCCTGCCATGCTTGCTTCTTATTTAATGGCTGGCGCAATAGATAGGACGGGTGATATATAAGTGCGGTTTTAACCGGTGAATTTAAATAAATATTATTATATTCATAAAATTTTCCCCGCAAACGGGAAATGGACTGATCTTTTTGCAGTAACGCATTAGTTGCTGTCCCCCCCGATAATATAAGAAATTTTGGATTTACCAATGCTATGTGTTTTTCAACAAATGGCAGGCATGTTGCTAATTCATGTGTACTTGGCTGTCTGTTTCCTGGGGGGCGCCAGAAAATAGTATTTGATATGTATATTTTGCTTCTGTCCAACTCAATGCTTAGCAGCATTTTATCAAGAAGCTGGCCACTTGCACCACAAAATGGAATCCCTTGTATATCTTCCTGTGACCCAGGTGCTTCGCCTATTAACATAATTTTTGCTTGTGGGTTACCATCTGCAAAAACAGTTTTGGTGGCAGTCTTTTTTATAGCACAACCTTCAAAATTTTTTACTGCATCCTCAAGCTCTTCGAGTGTATCGCATTTATTTGCCAGTTCCCGTGCAGCATTACTTGCCGCCAGAGGCACAAGGTGCAATGGAGTGTGGCTGGAATTAATTTTTGCTTCCTGTACAATTGCAGCAGTTTTATGATTTGCTGGGATTGATGTGGTAACTTGTTGTTTAATAGCAAAATAATTGATAGGCGCCTCAGCTGTTGCCTCATCTATTCCTGCTGCCAATTGCCATTCTAGTAATGCTTTATTATTCATAATCACATATAATGATATGTTAATGGGGAAAAGTAAAGGGGTGGTAATATATGGCAGATAGCGAAGCAATGGAATATGATGTTGTAATAGTTGGTGGCGGGCCAGCAGGATTATCTGCTGCTATAAGATTACGACAGATCTCGCAGGATATAAAAGTATGTGTACTAGAAAAAGGTTCTGAAATAGGAGCACATATTCTATCTGGTTGTGCATTTGAGCCAAGGGCATTAAATGAGTTAATACCTGATTGGAAAGAAAAGGGAGCACCACTTAATACTATAGCTACAGATGATAAGTTTCTATTCCTTACCAAGAAATATGCTTTGCCAATGCCCACCCCACCTTCCATGAATAATCATGGTAATTATATTATAAGCCTGAGTAATTTATGCCGGTGGCTGGCTACGCAGGCGGAAAATATTGGCGTTGAAATCTTCCCTGGATTTCCAGCTGCAAAATTATTAATTGAAGAAGGAAGAGTAGCTGGTGTTGTTACTGGTGAATTTGGTATTGCGAAAGATGGGCATAAAAAAGATTCCTACCAGGAAGGTGTTACTATTAGAGGAAAATATACTTTGTTTGCAGAGGGCTGCCGTGGATCTCTTTCACAGCAGCTTATGGATAGGTTTAACTTACGAGCAAATTCTAATCCGCAGACCTATGGCATAGGCATCAAAGAAATATGGGAAGTGACACCTGATAAGCATAAACCTGGACGAGTAGTACATAGTGTTGGCTGGCCCATGAATATGGATACATACGGTGGTTCATTCCTTTATCATCTGGAAAATAATCAAGTGGCTGTAGGTTTTGTCGTAGGACTGGACTATAGTAATCCTTATATTGATCCTTTTTTAGAATTCCAGCGCTTTAAAACCCATCCAGCTATTTCGAGGGTTTTTGAAGGGGGGAGGCGTATATGCTACGGTGCAAGGGCGCTGAATGAGGGTGGTTTCCAATCAATACCCAAGCTTACATTTCCTGGCGGTGCCCTAGTTGGTGATGCGGCTGGGTTTTTAAATGTACCAAAAATAAAAGGTACTCATACCTCTATGAAATCTGCTATGCTTGCGGCAGAGGCAATAGCTGCTGCACTTAATGGTGGAGGTGACTTAGCCGTTGATGAATATCCAAAAGCCCTTCAAAAAAGTTGGGTTTATAAGGAATTGTATAAAGTACGTAATATCCGCCCGGCTTTCCGCTTTGGCCTTTTAGCAGGACTTTTATATGCTGCTATTGATACTTATCTCCTTAAAGGGAAAGCTCCTTGGACATTTAAGAACCATGCTGACCATAAGCAATTAAAGGAAGCAAAGCACTTTAGCAAAATTAATTACCCTAAACCTGACGGGAAAATTACTTTTGATAGGCTTTCATCCGTTTTTCTATCCAGCACTAACCATGAAGAAGACCAGCCATCACATCTTACACTTAAAGATAGCGCTGTCCCTGTTGATATAAACCTTGCTTTATACGCAGCACCAGAACAGCGCTATTGCCCTGCTGGAGTATATGAAATAAGGGAAGAAGAGGGACGTCCTAAATTACAGATAAACGCACAGAACTGCGTGCATTGTAAAACCTGCGATATAAAAGACCCTACGCAAAATATCGTATGGAAAACACCTGAAGGTGGCGGTGGGCCTAACTATTCAGGAATGTAACTAAATGCTCTTATAAGCTATTGGAAGGCCAGTGTCTTTATTTACTGCAAGCGTGCCGTCTTCAAAGCTTGCCGCAATATAGCGCCCTACACCACTTTTAATAAAAAGCACCGGTTTTACTGGTTTGCCGTTATACTGACGTAACGCAGTAACCTTACCGCGTGATTCCGGGTTATTCTTACTTACTTTACCACTCATAAAATACTCTCTTTCGTATCAAAATAGTTGTTTCAAATTAGGGGGGGATTCTAGTAAGATACACAAAACGTGCAAGTGTTTTTATTTTGGAAGAACTATATAGTGTTTAAGTATAGATTTTTCGTGATAATTATATTAATGAATTATAGCAAGATGCTGAAATTAAATATTATATTGGTTTTATCTGTCTTGGCTGGCGCCCAATTAGCTGGCGCCATGGATATTTGCTTTGCCGCAAATATGGCATCTAATGATGATATAAAGGAAGCCCCAGCTACTGCAGTTGTCACAGAAAATGATGGTAAAACAAATGAAGTTGGTGTGTCAGGAAGTTATTTATCAAGCCAATTTTCTCGCTCAAATGGTGATATAGAAAGCGCAACTAAATCATTAGAATCGGTATATAACCAAAACAAAGATAGTATTGATGTTGCTAACCAATTAATGGGGCTTTACCTATTAGGCGGGCATGTTGAAAAAGCTATGGAAATAGCTTCTGCCGTATATAAAAGCCATGATAAAGACCCTATTTCTTCTTTAATGTTAAGTCTGCGCTCTATCAAAAATAACGATTCCGCTTCGGCATCAAATATATTGGATAAATTATCAGACGAAGAAGGAGGTCAATTATGGTTGCCACTTATTTCGGCATGGTTGGATGTTGAGCAGCATAAATTAGTTAAACCACTTATGATGGAAGAATTAAGTGCTGAAGTTGGTCGTGCGGCTCCTATTGTAAATTACCATCTTGCCCTAATTAATTCCCAAGCTGGCTTTACTAAAGCTGCAATAGAAAATTTTAAGCATTCTATAGAAGATCCAACCCGTCCACCACAGCGGGTTATGGAAATGCTAATAAAATTCTATGAAAAAAATAATTCACCAGAAGCATTAAAGCCATCGGTTACTGCTTACCGTAATTCCCATCCTGATCTCGTAAAATCAAAGATTCCCCTTATTAATAATATGAAAGACGGAGCTGCAGAAATATTATTGACTATGGGTTCAATAATGCTGGCTGCTGATGTAACTCAGGATGCTACATTATATCTACAGCTTGCTCTTTATTTAAAACCAGATATGGAGCTTGCGATTGTTGCGCTTGCCCAATCTTATACAGAATTACAACAATTTGGTATTGCCAATGAACTTCTAAGTAAAATACCTGAAAGCAGCATATTATTTAACAGCGCACAATTATATTCCGCTGTAAATCTTGGACATTTGAATAAAAGTGATGAGGCTATTGCTAAATTAGATGGCCTTATAAAAGAATCACCAAATAATATTGAAGCTTATATGGCTAAAGGTGACCTGCTTAGGATGCAGAGCCGCTTTGCTGATGCAGTTTCGGTTTATGAAACTGCGCTTCGGGCAATAAAAGAGAAGGGCGCACAACATTGGCCTATATATTTTGCAATTGGAACATCACTTGATAAGCAGGGCAACTGGCCAGATGCAGAAAAAAACCTCAGGCGTTCGCTCGAACTTAGCCCTAACCAGCCAGATGTCCTTAATTATTTAGGATATAGTTTTCTTATGCGCGGGGAAAATTTTACAGAAGCAAAAAATTTAATAGAAAAGGCAATTAAAAAACGTCCAACTGACCCACAAATAATGGATAGTATGGGTTGGGCATTATATCTTGCAGGGGATTATAAAGAAGCAGTAATATATTTAGAGCGCGCTGTTTCTTTTCTTCCAGCTGATTTCACCGTGCATGAGCACCTTGGTGATGTTTATTGGCGTTTGGGGCGCAAAACTGAAGCTCGTTTTGAGTGGGATAGATCACTTACTTACGCAAAAGATAGCTCGGTTACAGAAGAAATAGAAAAGAAACTGAAAAATGGGTTACCAGATAAAAGTTCGTCGGATGCACTAGATAAGAAGGCTAAGAACTTATCCGCTAATACTATAGTGACTCAATAACGTGCGCCCAATAATTATACAAGCCCCGGCAAAAATAAACCTATTTTTACATATTACAGGTAGGAATGAAAATAATTATAGCCTCCTTGAGAGCCTTGTAGCCTTCAGTGAGTATGGTGATGAAATACAGGTGACAGAAGCTGGCAAATTGACTTTAGAGGTTTCTGGAAAATTTTCTAATGAACTGAAAAAGATTGATTCTGAAGATAATCTTGTATGGAAAGCCGCTTTGGAATTACAAAATTTTTTTGGTAAAAAGCCCGGAGCAAATATAAAGCTTGTAAAAAATCTTCCAGTAGCATCAGGAATAGGAGGCGGATCCTCTGATGCAGCAGCAACAATTAATGCGCTTCGGAAATTGTGGAAAATTGATATTAATGATGAAGAATTATCTAAAATAGCTATAAAATTAGGCAGCGATGTACCTGTCTGTTTATACAGCAATACTTCATTAATGAGTGGTATAGGCGAGAAATTAAAAGCTGCATATTTAAAAACCAAACCATATATAGTTCTCGTAAACCCTAATATTCATCTGCCTACTGCAGACATATTCAATGAATTTTGGAAGAATCCACTTTTAGTATCTAACTCATGTGAACTAAATGAATTTTCAATTGAAGAAATTTCAGATGAAAAAAAGTATAGCAATTCTTTGCAGCCATTTGCTGTTTCGAAATTACCTATAATAGGCGAAATAATAGAGATATTAAAATCTGATAAAAATTGCAGCATTGTGCGTATGTCGGGAAGCGGAGCAACATGCTTTGGTTTATACAATGACAAAATTTTAGCAGATAATGCCCAAAGAAAATTGCAGGAATTATACCCGGGATCATGGTGTATAAGTACAAGAATCAAATAAAGGTATAAAATGGCAAAACATAATAAATTGCGTTATCAGGTAAAAGATAAGCCAAGGGTTACTATAAAACTGACTGGCATAATATTCTTGCAGTATGTGGATGATGAGGCCGCGGAAACTGCAAAAAAAGGTGATTTGCTGGTTTATCCATATAATGAAGCACTTAATACTACACGTCAGGGAGAATATCATAGCACTGGCTTTACAGGATATTTTAAAGCTGATGTTTCTGACGGGAAAATATGGCAGCCCCTATTGTTAGGGCAGATTTTTAAAAATAATGAACAGTATTTTTCTAAAACTGAGCGGCCTATTGATACTTATCACTTATGTGCTGAAATCTTACGAGATAATGCTGGAATTACTTTAATACGAACTTACCGCGAGCATTATGAGCCTGAAAACTAATCACCCCCGCATATTATGCGAGGGTGATTTTATTATGTGAATTACGGACGTACTGGGTTTTTATCTCCTGCTCGCCAATTCTTAACCGCTTTTTGCATTAACTCATAAGGCATTGCGCCAGGATAAAAATTCTCACCTATAATTATGGCTGGGGTTCCCATAGCGCCAATTTGCGCGCCTAATTCTCTATTTTTATCAAGTTCCACCTGTATAGAAGGGTCATTCATTTCTTTTTTCAATTTTTCAGGGTCTATACCCAATTTTTTTGCTTCTGCTGCAATAACACTTTCATTGATTGTGTTGCTACCAGCAGCGAACATAGCTTTATGAAAATCAAAATATTTGTCTTTTGCAATATGGTTGACCGCAAGGGCTGCTTTTGATGCCAGCTTGGAATCTTCGCTTAATATAGGATACTCTTTTAATATAAGGCGTACCTTTTTATCGCTTTCAAGAAGCTTGGATAATGTACCCAAGGCCTGCTTGCAATATCCGCAATGGTAATCAAAAAATTCTACTATGGTAACATCCGCATCAGCGGCTCCTACAACAGGTGAAGATGGGTCAGAAAATAAATCACTTTTACGTTTTACAATTTCCTGCTTAGCTTTTGCTGTCATTTCTTCTTCTTGAGCTACCTGCATTTTTTCAACCACCTGACTTAATATGGTTGGATCTTTAAGCAATGCTTCTTTTATAAGCCCAGGTAATTCAGACTTAGTAACATAATCATTATTATTGGAAGGTGTTGAAGAGGGAGGCTGTGCAGCAAATGCTGAAGACGATAAAATACAAAAGCTAATTAAATATGTAATAAAAGAATTAAATCGAAACATATAGAAAAACTCCGCTATTTGATGAGAAACAATTATAATACTAACAATAATTAAATAGAAGTATAGCTAATAAATTTAAAAAGGGCTGCTTTCATCATCCTCTTTCTTTCTCATTTGTTCAGCCTTGTTTTTAATGTCCTGCGATCTTCTATATGCTGGTGAGTCAGGTTTAAGGCTAGCTATTGCCTGGTTTGCCATTCTAAGGGCTGTTTTTGTCTCGCCTTGCAATAAGGCTTCTTCGGCTAATGCCTGGTAGGACATGGGTAAATTATTGCTATGCCCATAAGCTGTTGCTAATAAGCGCCATGCTTCGGCATTGCTATTGTCAATATTTATAGATTTCTCTAAATGTGCAATGGCTGGCTTTGTGCTGGATCCAATATCCTGGGCAATTTCGACTTTCCCTAAATCTGCAAGTATCAAAGCTGAATCTGGTAGAAGTTTCACAGCCTTTTGATAAGCAGAAAGTGCTTCCCCTGTTTTTCCGTTTTCAAAAAGTATCTGGCCTTTTAATTCATAAAAAAATGGGTCGGACGGCGATTCTTCAATAAGGCTGGTTATTTCCATCATTGATCTCTCAATATCCGGCATTTTATAATAAGCAACTGCTCGTGCAAGCCGGGCTGGGATAGTTTTATCACTTATAGGATATTTTTGCAGCGTCCGTTCTGGTGTCTGTAAGAATCCATATAGTTTTGCTACCATGCGCTGATGCAACATATCATATGATTTAGGATATTGGTTTATTTGGATTTTTGATTTTTCGATATGGTTGCGGACAAATTCTATGCGGTCATTTGTTAGTGGATGCGTAATCATATAAGGGTCTGGAGATCCAAATTTTTTACGCTCATTCCTTTTTAGCAATTCAAACATTTTTAACATGCCATTGGACGAAATTCCTAATTTATCCAAGCTGTTTAAAGCGGATTGATCGGCTGATTGCTCATTGGCTCTGGTATATGATAAAAAATTGCGTGCTACTGTATTTTGCCCTCCAGTTATTACAGCGGCAGCTGCTTCTGGCTTTTTAGATGCAACTGCTGTTGCTGCCCCAAGTACAAAAGTAAGTATTGTTCCAATTTCAGCATTTTTAAGCTGTTCCGCACCTCTTGCTAAATGTCCACCTGAAATATGGCCAGTTTCATGGGCCATTACTCCAATTAATACATCGGGTGACTCTGAAGCCATGATAAGGCCAGTGTTTATGAACATGTTTGCACCACCAGCTACGTAGGCATTCAGGCTGCTGTCCTGAACTATAAAAATTTTAGTAGCAGTAGGGTTTACGCCAGCTGCTTTAAATATTGGGTCGGCATAGACCCTGAGAGTGTGTTCTATTTCCGCATCGCGTATTAATGGAACAGCCAAGGCTTGATTCGTGATAAGGCATAGCCCAGCCATCATACAGATAAATTTAATTATCAGATGGCTAGAAATGCCCATATTATTCATCCAGGCTTATCATTTTTTGCCACCATCCCCTTTTAGGAGGTGTTCCCGCTGGCGCAGCTGATTCATTTGAGCTTTCCGTTTTATAATCATGAAATGCCTTATAAGTGGGGGGGGCTGGGACAGCCGCAGGACGTGAATCAGAAGCAAAAGCTGGAAGGGCTTTACCATCAGCAAGTTCTGCTGCCCCACCATTCCAACTGGTAGGGACATCATTTGGCTGAGTTTGTTTTAATTCCTCCTGGCGATCATTGCGGTCACGCCATTTACGGCGCCCACGTCCGCCACGCTCGCGTGGCGGCCTTTTTGAAGAATTTTCCTGCCCATCTGCCGCAATTGTTTCAGCATTATTTTCTTCATCTGTTTGATTGGCATTTTCAGGATTTTCAAAATTGCCTTCTTGCCGTTCAGGACGGGGGCGTTGCCCTCCACGGCGTCCCCTGCGCCTGCTGCGGCGAGCATTTTCGTTACTTGAGGATTCATTATTTCTGGCACTTTCTGAGCCTTCGATTGTTTCCGGGCTATTAGTTTCTTCGGAAGTTTCATTAATAACAGTTTCTGTATTATTATTACGTGGCCTGTCATTACGTTCCTGCCGTTTCTGGCGACGATAATCATTATTATCATTACGTTCATTGTGAGATTTACGAATTTTCTCTACATTGAATTCAGAAGACGCAAGCTCAGGATTTATAAGAATCTGAATGGAAATTTCATAGCGTTTTTCCAGTTCCTGCAATGCCTCACGCTTAAAATTAAGCATATGAAGTGCAAGTGATTGAGCAGCCATAACTCGCAACCCGTTAATATTACCATTGCTAGCTTCTTTCTCTATGGCACGGATTACCTGGATACCCATGGAGTCATGAGAGCGTATTACACCACGCCCTATACAATGAGGGCATTGCATCATATTTGTTTCTGAAATACTAGAGCGAAGGCGCTGTCGCGACATTTCCAGCAATCCAAATGGACTAATTCGACCTAACTGAATTTTAGCCCGGTCAGTTTTCATCGCGTCTTTTAAGGTCTTTTCTACAGAACGTCGATTCCTGGAATCAAGCATGTCAATAAAATCAATAACGACAAGCCCAGCGAGATCGCGCAATCGTAATTGCCGTGCAACCTCGTTAGCGGCTTCCAGATTTGTTTTTAGGGCTGTTTCTTCAATATTACGTTCGCCAGTTGCGCGACCAGAATTCACATCAATAGAAATAAGGGCTTCAGTTGGATTTATTACCAGATAAGCACCTGATTTCATCTTAACTACGGGATCATGCATTGATAGCAACTGATCTTCAATGTTGTAAGCATAAAAAAGAGGTGTTTGTGCTGAGTATTTCTTTATTTTTGGCAAGTGGCTTGGCAGTAATAGTTTCATGAATTCGCGGGCAGATTTATATGCCTCATCGCCTTCTATCATTATTTCTTCAATATCATTGCTATATTGATCGCGGATAGCACGCTTTACTATATCGCTTTCTTCATAAATAAGGGCAGGGGCATTTGATCTTAAGGTGTCTTCACGGATTGCATTCCAAAGCTTTACAAGGTAATCGAAGTCACGCTTAATTTCAGCATGGGTTCTATCCATTCCGGCAGTACGTATAATAACACTCATGCCTTCGGCTAGGCGAAACTCGGTAGATATAGCTTTAAGGCGCTTACGATCCTCTGCACTTGCTATTTTGCGTGAAATACCTCCATCTTTTGGAGAATTAGGCATAAGCACACAATAGCGCCCGGCCAGCGAAAGATAAGTAGTAAGGGATGCTCCTTTATTGCCACGCTCTTCTTTTATAACCTGCATTAATACAATCTGTCCGCGGCGAATAACTTCCTGAATTTTATAACGACGCATGAACACATTGCGCTTGCGCTTATCACGCAGCTCATCTTCATCTGTTGCTAGCGTCTCAACTTCTTCCTTACCTGAGTCAGCTGATTGTTGGTTTTCATCTGCTGAGAAATTATTGTTATCACTATATTCTTCAGTGCTTTGCTGCTGTAATTCAGTTTCATTATCCTGTAATGCAGAAGATGGCTCATTTTCTTGGATATCAGATGGTATAATTTCTTCACCCAGAGAAATATCAATAGGGCCTTGCATTAAGTATGCAGGCCGAACTTGCTCTTCGATTTGATCTTGAGTCGCAGGCTCATCAGCCAATGAAGTTTCTGATATAAAATTATTGTTTGCCTCAGATATTTCTATTTGTTCCTGAGCATCATTTGAATTGGTTTCGCCTTCAGGGGTAATATTATTTTCCTGATTAGTATCTTCTGTTTCTCGTTCGGCTTCTTCCAGCAAGCGCTTGCGGTCCGAAACAGGGATCTGGTAATAATCAGTATGGATTTCAGAAAATGGTAAGAAACCTTGCTTTCCACCACCATATTCTACAAATGCAGCCTGCAAAGATGGTTCGACTCTTGTTATTTTAGCAAGGTATATATTACCTTTAAGTTGTTTTTTAGCGGTGCTTACAAAATCAAAATCATAGATCTGGTTTTCATCGGCTATTACTACGCGTGTTTCTTCTGGATGCAGCGCATCAATAAGCATGCGTTTGGTCATTATATGGGACTCCTTGTATTAGTCCCACGAATGGTATTGTCAAGTTTTAGGAAGATGATCTGGAAAATGCCAACGCGCGCACGGCAGATGGATCATCTGCTGCATAAGCGGCGGTGAAATAGTGCAAAATAACAAATCCATACAAATACAATGACATACCAACCGTGAGGTCGAGGTTATATAAAAATTAATAATATTCTTTACTATATATCTGCAGGTAACTACCGTTTTGCTAATCCGCAAGCTTTCTTACATTATCTTGAAGCCAATGCGGGACAAACGACAATTACCGTATATTCCGTGTTTAATGCCGGGAGAAATAATATTACCTCATGCAAAAAACACAATTACTATAACGGGAAAAAAGATAATATACAATGAACTTATGAAATAATAAATGTATAAGAATGAAATTTTTTTGTTCAAAAATCCGATTATTTGCAATACAAACAGCAAAATTCACTATTATTTTATAATTTAGTAAGATGTATAAAAAAAAATATTTTCTCCCTTTCATTATAAGTTTTATCATTTTATCAGGGCATTCAATTAGTGCCTTTGCCAGTGAAATTGTGCAATTCCAGCAAAAAAATGCTAATGAATTGGTAATTATAAATGTGCCTAACCTAGATAATCGTAAGATCTTTACTGTGGAGAATCCTGACAGGTTGGTTATTGATGTGCCATTATTACGTATTAAGCATGGCGTATCTTTAGATGATTATAAAGGAAAGCTTATAAAGGGGATACGCTTTGCTCAGTTTGATCCTAAAACATCACGCTTTGTATTTGATTTGACTCAGGAAGTTAGGATTGAATCCGTTAAAGTTGTAAATAACGAATTATTGGTAGAAATTGCAGATAAAAGCAGTAAAAAAAATAAAAAATCCAAAATATATAAATCCCGTAAATCAGATTTACCTCCTCTAATTGTCATAGATGCCGGGCATGGAGGGGTTGACCCTGGAACTATTGGGGAAGATGGAAGCCGTGAAAAAGATGTGGTGTTATGGTATGCAAAGGCATTAGCTAATAAATTACTGGGTATTAAAAAATACCGAGTACTACTTACACGCTCAGATGATAATTTTATTATGTTGCGTAAAAGGGTTGATATTGCCCGCAAAGCTGGTGCAAGTTTGTTCGTATCACTGCATGCCGATTCATCGGAAGAAGATGCAGCTCGCGGGCTTTCTGTTTATACTGTATCCGAAAAGGCTTCAGATAAAGAAGCGGAAGCGCTGGCTGCCCGCGAAAACAAATCGGATATTATTGGAGGAATGGATTTGTCAGATGAAAGGCCTGATGTGGCTGACATACTTATTTCTTTGGCGCAACGTGAAACCAAAAATAACTCAGCAACATTTGCAGATTTTTTAGTAGATAGTTTAAGTGACAGGGTAAGAATGTTACCAAATTCCCACCGTTTTGCAGGATTTGCTGTCCTTAAGGCTCCAGATATACCATCTGTTCTTATTGAAATTGGCTTCCTTTCCCACCCGCAGGAAGAAAAAATGCTTAAATCAAAATCCTATCGTGATAAAGTAATTGATGGTATTACTGTCGGAATAGAATCGTATTTTCGTAAGAAATCATCAGGTATGAATTAATGAATAAATTCTCAAGAGGAATTATTGCGCTTTTGGGGTGGCTGTTTTCAATAGGCTTCACTTTGTCTATAGTAGGGCTGGTAATAGGTGCAATAATGTTTACCTATTACGATAAGGATCTGCCGGATTACAGCCAGTTGGAAAAATACGACCCGGCTACATTAACAAGGCTTTATGCTGCAAATGGCAAATTGCTTGCTGAATATTCCACTGAAAAGCGAATTTTTGTGCCGCTGTCTGCTATCCCTAAATCTGTTATACATGCCTTTTTATCCGCGGAGGATAAAAATTTTTATAGCCATACAGGTATAGATTTTACCGGTTTAGGACGAGCTGTATTTAATAACATAAAAAATTATGGGCAGGGTAAATCGCTTGTCGGCGGCTCAACAATCACCCAACAGGTAGTCAAAAACTTTTTGCTAACCAGTGAAAAATCTATAGAGCGTAAAATTAAAGAAGCCATACTCGCCATGCGTATCAGCAGGGTATACAGCAAAGATAAGATTTTAGAATTATACCTTAATGAAATTTATTTGGGAATGGGGTCATATGGCGTTGCTGCTGCAGCGCAGAATTATTTTAACAAATCCCTTGATGAACTTACGGTTGAAGAGGTTGCCTTGCTCGCAACTGAGCCTAAAGCTCCGGCAGATTATAACCCAAAGAAAAATTATGATGCTGCAAAAAGGCGCCGTGACTGGGTTATTGATCGTATGAATGAAGACGGTTATATAACAGCAGCAGAAGCAAAAATAGCCCAGGATACACCAATAAACTTAAGAAGCCGCGATGCAACTGATACAGCACATGCAGATTTTTTTGCAGAAGAAGTAAGGCGCACATTATCTGATATGTATGGTTCAGATGTGCTTTATGGTGGCGGGCTTGTTGTGAAAACCACAGTGAATCCTGAATTGCAGAAAGAAGCTGACAATGCACTGCAGAAAGCATTGATAGAATATGACCGCCGCAGGGGATATCGCGGGCCTATAACTCATATTGCCAGCTTGAAGGACTGGAAGAATAATCTTGCAGTTCTTTTAAAAGAACATGCCTACCAGTTACTAGATGGACAAAAGCTTGCGGTGGTTTCTTCCCTAGATGATAACAAAGCTCAAGTTTATTTCGATGATGATAAAACTGGCATTATACCATTTTCTCTAATGAAATGGACACGCAGGGTTATAGCTGATGGTAAAATAGGGCCGGAAGTTAAAAACCCATCTGATGTCCTTAAGGTTGGCGATGTTATAATATTATCGCTGCTTACGCCTGAAGAAGAGAAAATAATAGAGCCTAAAAAAAATTCCAGCAGCAAAAAAAAGGCTGACAATAAAAAAAATAACGATTTAAACGAACAGAAAAAGATATGGAGTTTAGGTCAGGTTCCAGAAGTTAATGGTGCTATGGTGGTGCTTGATCCTCATACAGGCCGGGTTCTAGCCATGTCTGGCGGTTATACATACGGAGGAACCGAATTTAATCGTGCAACGCAGGCTAAGCGCCAGCCAGGATCATCATTTAAACCTTTTGTTTATATGGCTGGGCTTGAAAGTGGATTTACTCCTTCTGATGTGTTTCTAGATGCACCGGTAGAGATGTCTCAAGGTGCTGGAATGTCGGCTTGGAAACCTTCTAATTATCACGGCGATTATCTTGGGCCTACTACTATGCGTATTGGTTTGGAAAAATCGCGTAATACTATGACTGTTAGGATTGCTCAGGCTATGGGGCTTGATAAAGTACTGGAGATTGGTAAGCGCTTTGGGATATATGATGAGCCTGCACCAAATTTTTCGATTGTGCTTGGTGCGACTGAAACAACACTCATGCGCCTTGTAAATGCTTATGGCATGATAGCAAATGGCGGCAAGAAAATTATACCTTCACTTATTGAGCGCATTGATGACAGGCATGGAAAAACCATTTTTAGGCGCGATGACAGGGTATGCAGTGAATGTAGGGTTTCTGACCTGTCTATAATAGGCCCCAATATTTCCCCGCCTGAACTTGCGGATATGCGCGAGCAGGTTGCAGATCCACGTATTATATATCAAATAACTTCTATGTTGCAGGGCGTAGCAACCAGAGGAACAGCAGCACGATCCAATGAAATAGGAAAGACAGTTGCAGGTAAAACCGGAACTACTAATGATAGTCTTGATACATGGTTTGTCGGATTTACACCTGATCTTGTTGCAGGCGTATTCGTGGGGTATGATAAACCACGAACACTTGGCAAGAGGGAAACAGGTGCATCGGTAGCGCTACCTGCCTTTATAGATTTTATGAAAAATGCATTGGCAGATGTACCTAATAAACCATTCAAAGTACCTCGTGGAATACAGCTTGTGAAAGTTGATCTACATACTGGGCTTCCTTTAGATGGAACTGAACCACCTGATTCAAAGATAATAGAGGAAGCCTTTGTTGTAGGGGATCCAGTTTTTATACCTGGCAAAACTCAATCAACCTCTCATCCTGACTCTGATGTTATTATAAACCCAGAGGATTCTAATCCTAATCCACCTCATATTATAGATAATGAGGAAGAACCTGTTATTCGAGAGCGAGCTGCCCCCCCTATGGTAGGAACCGGAGGTTTGTATTAATTAATAGTTTAATATGCTTACATTAGTTGAGGTATCCCAAGGGACTAATGTGCGGCCAAATAATATATGTATACTACCAGCATCACTGGAGGCATGTTCAGAAGATATAATTAAATCATTTTTCCCATCATTGTTAATGTCGGCAATGGTTTCCACATTCACATTCTGACTTGCTGCATCGCCATCAATTCGGAATCCCTTGCTTGTATCGCTATTTAAGGGCAGGCCAGTACCAGTTGAATCAAATACCTGACCAAATAATGTAAGTGTGCCGCTTGACCATGCTGTACTCCAGCCACCGCTAGGCTGCAATACTACAAAGCTTGCACCAGAATTTGACAAGCTGTTGGGCCCTCCGTTTGAATCAATGGATATAATGTCTTTTTTCCCATCGCCATTTACATCGGCTATAAGCGCACTTGTCATAGGTGAAGTGACCCAAGCTGGAATATTGCTAACTAAATCCACTCTGAAGCCATTGGTGCCATTGTAATTTGCTGCTGTTGAAAGGTCAGGAGAGGTCCAACTGGCTGCTGTCTTTCCATAATAAATATAAAAATAATTACCATTATTAAATATAATATCATTATAACCATCGTTATTCATATCTGCTACCCTAATAGTGTATCTGCCAAGGTTGCTGGTACCATTAGTGAACTTAACAGCATCTGTTACACCAGCGCTAACACGAGTATCAATATTTACTATATCTGGAGTGGCCCCAGTTGCTGCAGTGGTTTTATCGGTATCCCAGTTTGCGGCAGACTCTCCAAAAAGAACATATGCAATATTATTGGTGTAATTGCTGACTATAATATCTTCATACGTATCGCCATTAACATCACCAGACCCTACTGCTGATATTGCTTCCAGCCTTCCGGGAGAAGTAGTGTTGATTTTAAAACCAGTAGAGGCTGCTAATAACCAGTTTGTAGTATCGGCTGTTTTTGAGCCATAAGATGCTGCACCATATATAACATAAGCAGTTGAACTTCCTGTGCCAGAGGCAGTTTTTATAAGGGCAAGTATATCTTTGTTTGTTGTATGTGCAAATTTTCCAAGTGTTATTTGTGGCGCACCACTGGCAGTAGTTGATGGAAATGTTATGATGTCAGTGAGAGAGCTGGTATTGGTATCTACCGGTGAGGCACTTCCATAAAATATTTTTATATAGCTTCCGCTTCCATCCCCATAACCTATAATGATGTCATCATATCCATCGCCATTAATATCGCCGGACGCCAAGCTGCCGGCAAAATTAGGAAGCGAAGAATTGTCAGTTATAGTAAAGAATCTTGAACTGTTGGCAGTTGCCATAGATATAGCAGAATTTGGAGTCCAGCCTGTAGGCTTACCATATATCACTCTAATTTTAGTACCGCCAGATTTTGAGGCTATTATATCTGATATACCATCTCCATTTATATCACCATTTGTAATAGACCAGCCCAGATTTTCTGCTGCAGAACCATCAATTCTTGTTCCTATATTGCACATTTTTCCTGTGCAGCATGTGTTCTTGGTTGATTCCTGCGTCCATACAGTATCATCAAAATAGTTATTTCCAGAAACCAGGTTTGGCTCATGTCTTATTAAATATGGAGTATACGATGTGGTAAAGTCAGTAGTATTTACGTCAATAAAGGCATTGGTGCGCTCATCTTTATTGGTTGCAGCGCTATCAATCCTATTTGCAAGGCTAGAACCCTGCATTGGAAAAGCGCCATGACCATTTTTCCCATATGATATTAAAGCCCACATTGCATTATCGCTATTGTATGAACCTATATTGGCCCATGAATCCATGATTTGAATTGCACCCGAAGTTTTAGTGGTTTGCATATTGCGACAAGTTGTTTTATCGGTTGCCCTTATATCAACCATGTAACCTATGCGCCGCCCGTAACCATCCAGCATGTAATCATCAGAAAGACCAATTGTTTTTGTGGGAACTACTCCTGCTGCAACAGTAGTAAAAGTTAATGTTCCGCTGGCACCAGTTGCATATTTATCCATTGTAATTTGAGTGGCGCTATCAACACTAATTATATGAGTATTCGCCGCAATATTAGTTCCTGTAACAAGCATACCTATAGAAAGTCCGGTTGTGTCGCTTAAGGTAGTAGCTACCGCAGATGATGATGTAGTTGTAGCACCAGTTTTAGTTACAGGGGTTGATTGAGTATAAAAATTAGCTCCAGAACAGCTTCCTGAATTAGTATCTTCTTTGCCAAAATTTACATTGGTGCTTGCTAAAGTGCCATCTGCAGGACATGGGCGCCTTAAATTGGCTGCCATAAAGCTCTGGGTGGCTATTTCTATTTTTTCCATTTTTTCACGCGTAATGCGGTTTTTTTCAATATCACTGTTTGACTCACCGCCGGGGATGACTGAGGAAAGTATTATACCGGCAACTGCTATCAGTATACTTACCTGAACGAGCGAAAAACCTTGTTTTTGCATATTTATCTTAGATTTCGCCATACTGGTTTTTATGGATATTTATAAGCTTTTTTATTGTACACTCTAAATTATTGACAAATCATTAAGAATGCTATTCTTTACACTTAGCCATGAAAGCAGAAATTGAAACATTATCCAGCCAAATCAAGCAGTCACAAGATCTGTTAAGGAGGTATCTTTGACTGGGATAATGCTTTGCGCCGCCGTGATGAGCTGAATTCTCTCTGCGAGGACCCGAATCTATGGAATAATCCTGAGAAAGCGCAAGGGTTGTTGCGCGAGAGAAATCATATTGATTCCTTGATTAACGGATATGAAAGCCTTGATTTAGAGTTTAAAGGGAACATAGAACTTGCAGAAATGGCGGAAGCTGAAAAGGACAATGCTGTCTTGGCGGAAGCGGAGAATGCACTTGTAAAGATTGCTAAGGAATTACACAAACTAGAAATTGAGAGCCTGCTTTCTGGCGAAGCTGACGCTAATGATTGTTTTCTTGAAATAAATTCTGGGGCAGGTGGTACTGAATCACAAGACTGGGCAGAAATGCTTCTACGCATGTATACAAGATGGGCTGGAAAACGTGGTTATAAATGGGAACTGGTTGAGGAGAGCAGGGGAGAAGAAGCTGGTATAAAATCTGCAACCATAAAAATTATGGGCCATAATGCCTATGGCTGGGCAAAAACTGAATCTGGGGTTCACCGTTTAGTGCGTATATCCCCTTTTGATTCCAATGCGCGCAGGCATACAAGTTTTGCCGGGGTTTGGGTCTATCCGGTAATAGATGATAAAATAAATATTCAGATCAATGATAAGGATATACGAGTTGATACTTACCGGGCATCAGGCTCTGGCGGGCAGCATGTTAATAAAACAGATAGCGCAGTACGTTTTACGCATATTCCAACAGGTATAGTTGCTGCCTGCCAAAGTTCGCGCAGCCAGCATGCTAATCGCGCTGAAGCTATGAATATGCTAAAGGCCAGGCTTTATGAGCGTGAACTTCGCATACGTGAAGAAAAAGCCGACGCACTTAATTCTACCAAAACTGATAACGCATGGGGACATCAGATACGTTCATATGTATTGCACCCATACCAGATGGTAAAGGATTTACGCACAGATTATGAAACAAGCAGTACAGGAGCTGTATTGGATGGAGAAATTGACGCCTTCATGAGCGCTGCCTTAGCAGATAGAGTTAAGGGAAAGGCGGAAAGTTTATGATAAATTCATTAGGATTTAATAAGCCTGAAAAAGACACCAAAGTAGTGGTAGCCATGTCAGGTGGGGTTGACTCATCAGCTGTTGCCGCACTTTTGCACGAGCAGGGCTATCAGGTTATTGGTATCACGCTGCAGCTTTATGATCACGGAGCAATGGTAAATAAGAAAGGCGCATGCTGCGCCGGTCAGGATATACACGATGCCCGGCGTGTAAGTGAGCAATTGGGAATTGCCCATTATATTCTAAATTATGAAAATAAATTCAAAGAAAGTGTAATGGATGATTTTGTCGATAGTTACCTTGCAGGTGAAACCCCTATACCTTGTGTGAAATGCAACCAGTCAGTTAAATTCAAGGATCTATTGCAGACAGCACGTGATTTAGGTGCTGATTGTATGGCTACAGGGCATTATGTTCAGCGTGTAGAAAATAATGGAAAAGGGCAGATGCTTCGTGCTGCTGACCCGTCACGGGATCAAAGCTATTTTCTATTTGCAACTTCACAGGAGCAGTTGGATTTTCTTCGGTTCCCACTTGGGCATTTAAAAAGCAAGGATGAAACTCGCGCACTTGCTGCTCGTTTTGGTTTACAGGTTGCAGATAAACCAGACAGCCAGGATATATGCTTTGTGCCTACAGGAGGATATGCAAAAGTTATTGAAAAATTGCGTCCAGGTGCGTTGGATAAGGGTGATATTGTTTTAACTAACGGAACAGTTATAGGAACTCATGAAGGCATTATAAATTATACAGTAGGGCAGCGTAAAGGCCTTGGGATTGCTAACAATGAACCTTTGTATGTCGTTCGCCTTGATGCAGAGAAAAAGCAGGTGATTGTTGGTGCCAAAGAAGATTTGCTGAAAAAAGAATTTATTATTCGTGAATGTAATTGGTTATCAGTAGATAGTATGGAAAAAGGCGATGTGCTGGTAAAACTGCGTTCCATGCAACAGGTAGTGCCAGCTTCTATAGTTAAACAGGAAAACGGTTATGCAAAAGTCATATTAAAAGAGCCGCAATATGCTGTTTCTCCTGGGCAAGCTTGTGTAGCTTATCATGGAGATAGACTAATTGGTGGCGGCTGGATTTCAGGCTAAATCTCAAATTCCATGAATAGTGTTTTTTTGTCTTTGCCTATCCATACTTTATCTGACAAGGCTTGAATCATCATCAAACCACGGCCATTTGGAAGTTTATCATCTTCTTTATATAAAGATAAGCTAAAGCCACTGCCCTCATCACTTATGGCAATTTTGATGGAATTATTTTTATACCATGCCCTGAGACTTATACTGGAAAACCTGTAATGGTCCAATATCAGGCGCTTCTTAATTTCTTCCTGGTAAGCGTATAAACCTTTCATTGTACGGAAGTCGCTTTGCATTTCTAAATTACCATGAAACATTGAATTCATTACAGATTCCTGAAGGCATGTAGATATCTCCATGATTTTTTTGCCATTTAAAGCAAAGCGATTATCAATTGAATTAGAAAAAATATGAGCCAAATTGCTAGTGTAACATCCTATTGTTGAAAGGCATAGAATCAGATCTGGTAACTCATCCCATAAGTATTCAAAAGATTTTTTGTGTTTATTGTAATGATTGATTTCAATAAATGCAGAGTGTGGTAAACTAATAATTGATTCTAACGTTTCGCTTGTTTTGCGATAATTTGGAATAGAAAAAAAATACGGTTTATAAAGTAAGTTTTTTTTACTTGAGGTTAGATCCTTGCTGTAATTGGATTTGTATTTAGCAAGAGTATTCCTCATAAGCCGCTATCAATTTATTGAAAATAATTGATGGAACTTAGATATATGGAATATCTTTTCTACTTGTCCCTGAGGTGATTGTATATTCAGTTCTGTATTCCTTGCCATACATTCATCACGTAGAAGCAAAAGCATACCCATGCATGATGAATCTATAAATGTCACATCGGAAAAATCCAATGTCATTGCTTTGATCCTGTTTTCATAAAGCAAATCAAGTATATTCTTGAATTTGTGTGTATCTGAAAATGTAAATTGTCCGGTAAGTTTTATTGATGTAATAGAATTTGAAGAAGCTACGCTGTATTCCATATTTTTATCCTTAAAATAATTCTACTTCTTCTGCTTTAACTGAAGCAGGAGTATCTGTTGTATTTGTCGTACTAAGGGGTGTTCCTTCCAGGCTTAATTGGAATAATTTAGCGAATTCACTTAACTGGAATTGCTTTTCTACATTTTCTGCCAGAAATTTATCTGGCTTTATCTCTGATAATTCTGGAAAATAAGTGATATTATCTCTTTTTAATGTAGCAATATTTCCATCCATATAATCAAGCAGGCGCAAGCTGCTCTCTATGTATTGGGTTGTGCGGTCTTGAAATTGTAGATTTACAACCATTCCAGAAAGAGTATCCGAAGCCTCATGGCTAATGGATGCAGAATTTTTTAATATAGCAGAAAATTTATTTTTCTGTTCTATCATCCCACCCATCAATGTAGCAAGCCTGCCTTGGGCTATTATGGTTTGCGACATATCGGTTGCCGAAACTTCTTTTAATATTTCATAACCATCACTAACGCCATCGCTTACAGTATTTATACGTACATTAATAGATTCTGCTATTTCACGTATTGTATTTGATACTTCTTTAACTTCATTTGCAACTACACTAAATCCGCGTCCTGCCTCACCAGCCCTTGCTGCTTCAATACTTGCATTCAGCGCTAGAAGGTTAGCCTTTTTTGTTATATTCTGTATGTCAGTTATAAAATTTGCTATGGTAGATATGCTTTTCATAGCCTCATCAAGCGCATAAACCATACTTATTGCACGCTTAGAAACAAACAATATCTTTTCTATAGAATCATTAAGCGTACCAGAGAACATCTCCATGAACTCTTCTAGAGTAACCTGCTCATTGCCAATAGTAATGGTATTTGATAACTCAGAGATTTGCTCGACTGATTTGCTTTGCTGCCTAATATCATTTGCAAGGCTTATGAAGCGGCTTGACATTGCTTTTGTTGAGTCTTCAACTAGCTTTGCTGTTTGGGGTAGCTGATGCTTTAATACACATAATGCATGATGATAAACCCCCATAGTGGAATGCCACCGCATAAGTTGTTCATGCGCTATTTGTTCAGTTTTTATTTGTGTGTTATTTGTCTGATTTAACATAAGAATGTTTTCTCTTATGAAGTCGAAAAAGTCAATAATAAATCTATTGTAGGTTGTATAAATTATTGTCCTAAAATAAGACAATTAAAATATTAAATATATTTTTAAGGAATGGATTCTAAAACTTCACGCATATAAACAGGCTGCGGAAGTCTTGAATTTCTGCCAATAATCCTTGTTATAAAGGATAGCTGCTCCCTTGAAATTGTAATAGGAGCTTTCAATATTTTCCAATGCACATTCTCAGTGCATGGAGGATAAGGTAGGGAGCCATCATAGGAATAGTACGCTTGATTATTAGAAATAAGGCTATTTGTGTTTATTTTGAATTTATCAAGTTTCTTTTCGGCTATAGGTTTTATAATTTGTGATATAGTGGAATTTTCAGAGCCGATATTTATAAATTGAGCAACTATAAGTATATCCCCTTTTTTATTTTTATGAATAAGGTGGACCTCTGCTGGATAAAAGCCATCTTTTATTCGATGGCTACTTGGTGAATGAATCTCTATGGAATATAAGTTATATGATTCCTCACCTACAATTAATTCACCGCCATTTACAGCATAAAAAATAAAAGATCTGTTTTTAACTAATTTAAAAACCCCTTCTGCTTCATTATACTTAAAATTGAGAGAAGGAAGTTCGGATGGCTTTGTATAGGTAATATTTATTGGTGATTGCTTGGTTCCGTTACCACATACAGAATAACCTTTTACTGCTCCCCAATCTTCTTGTCCTGTATAATCATCATCATAACTCCAGATCCCTTCAGGCACTGTTATATTTCTTTGTGCAAAAGAATTGCTTGGAATCATTAAGAAAAATGACAGTATTATCGAATAAATTGATATATAACGCATAGATTTATTTTTATAATTGATGGTTGCATTATATATTATATTTATTTTTTTTATTAAAAGTATTTTTTTTACTTCCTGACCATAAAAAGCAAGCTTATTAATTAAATATACGCTGCATAATTTGCATCCAGCCTTTAGGCAATATCCCCTGTATTCTATTATTATAAAGGAAAGAACATGGCCCAAGCTAGAACCTTGCTCAGTAAATTGTTTAGTAGAAAAAATGCACAAAGCCTTGGTTTCAGATCAGCTATTGCTGGATATACATCTCGTTCATATATGGTTATGCCAGGGCAGGCTGTATGGATGGATAGGGATTATACTCAATTTGCTAAGGAGGCCTATGTAAAAAATGTAATTGCCCACCGTGCTATTGATATGGTTTCTACTGCTGCATCTTCAGTAAAAATCGAATTATATTCCATAAATTCCAAAGGTGTCCGCCACGAAGAAAAATTTCATCCAGCGCTTGATATTTTAAAGCGCCCTAATCCTATGCAAGCCACCAGCGATTTTTTTCAAGCATTGTATAACTATTACCAAATTAGTGGAAATGTATTTATCCAAGCTATAGGAGCAAAGGATACTCAGCCCAAAGAGCTGCATTTGTTGCGTCCCGACAGAATTTCTATAATAGCAGGAAAATCCGCATTACCAGAAGCTTATAGATACACTATAAGTAACCAGTCACGAGATTTTCCCGTAGACAAGATAAGCGGAAAATCAATGATTCTGCATATACGTAAATTCAATCCACTTAATGATTGGTATGGGCTTTCGTCGGTTGAGGCTGCCGCATATAGTATTGACCAACATAATCAGTCTGGTGCATGGAACCAATCATTATTGCAAAATGGCGCACGTCCCAGCGGAGCATTGGTTGTAGGTGGAGAAGTTACAGGGGGAGGGGTTTTATCAATTGAGCAATATAATAGAGTAAAACAGCAGATTGACGATCAGTTTTCTGGTCCTGAAAATGCTGGGAGGCCCTTATTGCTTGAGGGGGGGCTTGATTGGAAAGAAATGAGCATGAGTCCAAAAGATATGGACTTTGTTGAAGCTAAACACTCATCGGCAAGGGATATAGCTTTGGCCTTCGGTGTTCCTCCACAATTGCTTGGCATCCCAGGAGATAATACTTATTCTAACCTTCAAGAAGCGCGTCTGGCATTATGGGAACAAACAGTTATACCTTTAGTGGAGCGTACAATAGACAGGCTAAATAATTGGCTTATACCGTTTTTTGGAGATAGGTTGGAGCTTACAGCTGACACTGATAGTATAACAGCGCTTGCTGCAAGTAACCAGGCTATATGGGATAGGGTGGAAAAATCAAGCTTTCTTACGGATGATGAAAAACGTATTGCAGTTGGATATTCTCCGCTTTCTCACAAAAAGAAAATTATTGATTAGTGATATTATGTGCGTAAAGTAAGATATACACAATTTTAGAAGTCTGCATATGAGTTTACGAAATAATATACTATCATATGGAAGTGTTGCTAAATTTTTTCATTGGGCAGTAGCATTTTTAATTATTGGGATGATTGCTGTTGGGCTAATAATGGCTAATATGGAAAATAGCCCCGATAGATTTAAACTAATTGCCCTTCATAAGGAATTTGGAGTAGTTGTACTTATCCTTGCCTGTATGCGCTTAGGATGGAAAATACTAGATGTAAGTCCATTATTTCCAGAAAGCATGGATAAAATTTCAAGGCTTGGAGCTAAATTGGTACATTCCATGCTTTATATTCTTATGTTTGCTATGCCTATTACCGGTTGGCTAATGTCATCGGCTGCTGGTTTCCAGGTATCATTCTTTGGTTTGTTTTTATTACCAAATATTGCTTCTGCTGATAAAGAATTTGGTCATAGTATGGCTGAGCTACACGAGATTCTTGCATGGATATTGATCGCATTAATTACCCTGCATGTTCTTGCTGCGTTATTGCATCATTTTTATTATAAGGATAATATATTGCTGCGTATGCTTCCTAATTTTAAAGGTAAATCCAATGCAGAAAATACTGGCACTGATACTGGCATTTAGTGTAGCTCTTGCTTTTCCAGCATTTGCTGATGCCCCGGCTTATAAGATTATTAAGGAAAAAAGTTATCTTAAATTTTATGCCATTAATAATGGCTCGCCTGTTGAGGGGCAATTTAAAGATTTTTCTGCAAGCATTAATTTTGATCCTGAAAAACTTGCAGATAGTAAAATCAATATTGAAGTGCAAACAGTAAGTGTTGCTACGGATTATGATGAAGTTGCTAAGAACTTAATTTCTAAGGATTGGCTTGCAACATCGGATTTTCCTAAGGCCGTATTTACAAGCAAGGCAATTACTAGAATGCCAAGTTCAGAAAATTACTATGCTGATGGAACGCTTAAATTGCGGGATAAAAATGTACCGGTGGTCATTAATTTTCAATTGCAGTTTCCTGGCAGCAAAACTGCCATTGCCAATGGTTATGTAACGTTACGCCGCAGTGACTTTGGAATCGGTCAAGGCCAATGGTCTAAGGATGATGTGGTGAAGAATGAAGTGCGGGTTGAATTTCGGGTAGTAGCTGAAAAGATTTAATATATTATATCTTAACGTTTATTGGATTTTGCGCGTGTAGCGTCTGGTAAGCTATGGTTTGTACAAATATCATTTACGCTCTTTTCAAGTAAAAGTTCCGTGACAAAAGACGGAATGTCGCTTTTTGGTATAATACTGTGAAAGTGATCGTGAAGTTCCTGAATTGTTTGATCCTTATTATCACATGATTCTTTAATGCCTTTTTTTTTCATATCTGCCGCTAAAGCAGAATGAAGCTTAACCACATCTTCTTCTAATTTAGCTACTGCCGTTTCAAGATTATCGGACATATTGTTACCTTAGATATAAAATTATCAATTCTTACAATATAGCATGGCTGTTAATTAGTAATATTACAATTGCATGAAATTGCAAATAATCAAATAAAACAATGAGTTATAAATGTATTATGATAAGAAAGTTAGCGCTAATATGCGCGAACGCAAAAGGCTTGCCTTTTTTTTAGAGGTCAAATCACTAAACTCTGCAGGCCGCTTTGCAGGTTATGCAAGTGTTTTCGATGTCGTTGATAACCAGAAAGACATCATTTTAAGGGGCGCATTTACCGAAACACTTAAAGGCCGGGTAGGGGATATCAAAATGCTGTGGCAGCATCAGCAAGATGAGCCAATAGGTATCTTTGAGCATATGTTCGAAGATAAAAATGGTCTTTATGTCGAAGGCAGGCTGCTTTTAGATATAGCAAGGGCTAAAGAGGCTTATGCTTTGCTTAAAGAGCGGGTAATAGGCGGGCTTTCCATAGGTTATTCCCCAATTAAATATCGCCTTAATGAAAAAACAGGAGTGCGTATGCTTTCTGCGGTTGAGCTTTGGGAAATAAGTCTTGTGACATTCCCTGCAAATGAATCTGCAAAGATAACAGTAGTCAAGCAAGGCGCTCCTGATTTGCAGTATGTAGCTCTATTGAAGGCTATGGATAGGGCTATATCCGTACTACAAAAATAATTTTAACAACTAAAATAAGGAAAAATTATGAGTTTAAGTGAAATTACTGACAGAGTCGCCTGTCTTGGCAATGCATGGGAACAATTCAAGCAAATCAACGATGCACGTCTGAATGAAATTGAGTGTAAGGGTAATGCCGATCCACTTTACAGTGAGCATCTAAGCAATATCAGCATGGCTCTGGATAATTATAAATCCCGCCTTGATACTATTGAAACCGCTTATAACCGCCCGTTCCTCGGTAGCAACGAGCAGATTGGATATAAAAGTAATGAATCAAATTCGGAATATTCTAAAGCATTTAGGAGCTATTTGCGTAAAGGAATGGAAGGCGGCTTGGAAAACCTGCAAACAAAAGCTCTTTCGGTGAGTTCCGATCCTGATGGCGGTTACCTGGTTACCCCTAATATGTCATCCAAAATCGTACAGGCGATCTTTGAAACTTCGCCAATGCGCCAGCTAGCATCGGTTGAAACCATTTCATCTGATGCGTTGGAGCTTATTGATGACCATGACCAAGCTGCGGCTGGCTGGACATCAGAAACAGGTGCAATAACGGAAACAAGTACCCCTACACTCGCCAAGCGCAATATCCCAACGCATGAGTTATATGCACAACCTAAAGCTACTCAAAAACTTGTCGATGATGCGGCAATTGATATTGAAAACTGGCTTTCAGGAAAAATTGCCGATATTTTCAGCCGTAAGGAAAACACAGCATTCATCAGCGGCAGCGGAGTTGGGCAACCACGTGGTATACTAACCTATTCAGCGGGTACTAGCTGGGGGCAAATCCAGCAAGTGAACTCAGGTAGCAGCGGCGCAGTAACTGCAGATGCTATAATTTCCTTATTCTATGCTCTTAAAGATTCTTACAGCAAACGTGCAAACTTCCTTATGAACCGCACTGTGGTTCAATCTGTACGCCTATTAAAACAGGCCACTACAAACCAGTATATGTGGCAACCAGGCCTTGCAGCAGGCACGCCGGATACACTTATGGGCGTTCCTGTCCATATGGCAGCAGATATGCCTATTGCTGCCAGCAATTCACTTTCAATTGCTGTTGGCGATTTCCAGTCGGCATACCAGATAGTAGACCGCCAGGGCATAAGCATACTTCGCGACCCATTCACAGAAAAGCCATTTGTAAAATTCTATGCAACCAAACGCGTAGGTGGTGATGTGGTGAATTTTGACGCTATCAAATTGATGAAATTAGCATAATATAAGGAAAAAATATGAGAGATATGTATCATAATGTATTGGTTTCCCAGCATCTAAGTCCTATTGTGGCAACTAGTGCTAAAACCTCAACATCAATAGATTTACAAGGTTATAATAGTATAAATGTGATTTTTAATATAGGACTTGCTGGCGATACCTTATCAGGAACCGTTTATTGGACTATAAAATTACAACATAGTGATGATGATACCACCTATTCTGACCTATCTTTGTCAGATCTAAATAGCCCATATCTTACAATAGCTATCGATTCTTCTGCAAAGGACAGAAACTGCTATAGCTTTGGCTATCAGGGCGCTAAACGTTACCTTAAGGCCCTAGCCACTCCTACCGGAACACATACTAATGGAACACCGATAGGTGTTGTTGCTATGCGTAGCGCAGCTGCATACATGCCTGTAATATAACGAAAATATAGTTTAAATGAGACAAAAAAAGTTTTTATAAAACATATATTATTTGTTGTAAGTCATTGTTTTAATACTTCTTTAAGTTACTTGATTTATTATAGGATTTCAGGTTAAACTCTCATTTAAACCATATCTGGGGCATTACGTGTCAAAACTTTCTAAGGCTGAGCAAATCATTGCTGAAAAGACCGTTTGCGTACTTTTAGTCCGCGGTGAAAGTCCTGATGGTGAAAAGATATTTGCATATATGGCAGTAAGGGCCGATAAGCTCGAATCATTTATTGAAGCTCAGAAAAGTGGTACTTTTTACCCAGAAGATTATGGAATTGTTATAGAATCCGGATATGGTGACCCCTCAGATGAGGTAAAGGAAAAAATGACCAAGGAATATGGCTTCAACCATGAGGCAATGCTTGATATTGAGAGTCCTCAGGGAGCCAATGATATAGCCAGCAATATATCTTCATATGTTTCTGGAATTAAAGAAGAATAAATCTTTTTCTTATATTCACATAATATTCACACAATCGTCACATAAAATATGACGTTTTGTGCTATCTTGTAATGGGATACTATTTCCATCAAGAGGTTAGAAGTGACTAGTAATGGTTTAATATCAAATAACAATCATGCTGTTAGATCGGTAAGGCGGAATATCGGTCTTGAATCAGCAGGTTTTGCTGCTGCTGAAGGTGCATCAATGGTGACCTCGTTAGGAGTAGTTGCCGTTATGGACAAGGTTGTCCCAAAGCCATTAATGGATAAAGCAACTGATATAGTTTCAAAAGTTTTTATTGAACCATACCTTGATACTATTGAGCGCAATCTTGCTAAGTGCAGGCTTGAAGAATGTCAGGTTGATGAAACAAAAACTCGTGAAGAGCGAGCAAGAAGGCTGGCTAACGGAGTAGTAATTTTTGGGACCGCATATTGCTTTGCGCTTGCCGCAAAATTTGGCGCAAGGAAGTATGCGAATAAATTGACTGGTGTCACTGAAGCAGAAGCATCTACAGAAGCTGGTTTATTATCTAAAGTAAAATCCCATATACCGTTTGTTGGATATACGCGTGATGCTAATATGATTACTATTGCCGACGAAGCTGTGCACATAGGATCTTTAATATATTTAAATACGAAAGCATCACAATTTACTGATGATCATATTAAATCTCTTAGCAAGACACTTGAAAAATTTGGTGTAAGTAAGGAAAAGGCTAAAGAGGTTTCAACCATGGTGATGGTTTGGGAAGTGCCGAACTTTTTGGGGATGATGGCTGGCGGAACAGCAATTGCTGGTAAACATGCTAAGGGATGGGGCATGGATAAAAAACACCCTAAATATAGCATTATGGATGTGGTTAATGGAACTGCAAAAGCTCCATCAATTTCGTAAATTAAAAATATCTGAAAAATGCAAATTCTTATGCTGCAAACCCGATATGGCAGCGAGGATGGATTTGTTATAAGCCGTTACCAGAAAAACCATCAATATAAAACTGCTGATTCCCTTGCAGAATATTTTATCAGGCGGGGTTTAGCAAAACCCTTAAAACATTTGGAGAAAATTATGTTTAATACCCGTAACAGGAGATTAGAGCGCGTTGCTGCTCCTGCTGCCGAGCCAGTAACAGTTGAAGAGGCAAAAACATATTTAAGAATAGATTCTGCGGAAGAAGATATTCTGATTAATGACTTGATAGTTGCTGCAAGGATGAGTGCAGAGCAGTGGCTTAGATCTTCACTTATAAACCAAACATGGAAATTGGTTTATAATGAATATGTTAATGATGGTATTCCATTGGAAATGCTTCCTGTTGTTAACATAGTTAGTGTTATATTAGTGAACCGTGATTCAAGCAGCCAGGTAATTTCCTCTGATAGTTATTACCTGAATGCGTCTAGAACTTCACTTATGCTTGATTCGCGCATAGATGGTTTTTCAATTGAGATCACATATAATACCGGTTATGGGAACTCTTCACAAGTTCCCACCCCTATTAAATATGGGATATTATCTCACATTGCCGCAATGTATGATGAGCGTGGCCTAATAGGGCAGGCGATTTTACCCGCTCAGGTAAGTGCTCTGTATTCTCCGTTTCGTGAGGTATTGCTATGATCGGCAATAAAAACACAACTTCGCGGCTGCGTCACCGTGTAACTTTGCAACAGGAAATACGAATCCCTGATGGAGCTGGTGGATTCAGTAATAGCTGGCAGGATATGGCTGACTTATGGGCTGAAATTAATCCAGCTAATGCAAAGTCACTATATGGGATTGAAAAGTTATTTGCCGGCAAAATCCAGGCTGAAATCAGTCATAAAATAACGATAAGGTATAGGAGTGGCATATCAACATCTATGCGACTTTTATTTGATAATAGGGCTTTTAATATTCGTGCTATCAATAATATTCATGAAAATAACGAGATATTGGAACTGTTGGTTGATGAAGGTGTTGCCAATTAATTGAAAGGAATACCTTATGTTTAATTATTATAATTTACAAAAAGCAATTTATGACAAGCTTAGAAGTGATGCTGTTTTAATGACGCAAATCACTGGTGTGTATGACAATGTGCCTCAAGAAACTTCTTACCCTTTTATTTCATTTGGTAAAAATTACTCGAAAAAATTTGATATTTTAGGAAAAAATGGGTTTGAGCAAAAATTAGATATTGAAATATGGAGCCGGGAAGGTGGAAAAAAACAATCCGCATCTATTATAGAATCGGTATATTCTTTGCTACATAATGTAAATATCTCAATTGTTGGAATTACAGTAATCAGCATAGAAGTAATATCATATTCTATAAGTTTGCAAAATGATGGATATACATATCATGGAGTTATAAATTTAAGGGCTATATTATCTAATTAGAGTTGGCAGGAATTGCAGCAGGTGCAGAAAGTGCATTAATATAAGTCCTGAATTGAGTTTCAGTATTTGTTAAATCGGATTTTTCACAGTCATTATTTGAATATAGCTCTTCATATGACCCTTTGGCTGCCGTTAAAGTATCATATTGCAAGCGTATTGGAGCCTGAAGAGCTGCTATTTCCCTTTGCATTGATGTAATTATAAGGCTGTAATCATTATCGGTTGCTTTCCCACATTTTTGCATCAGGAAATATGTCACTAACAAATCTTCATAACGGGTCTTAATATCATCTATTGTGGTTACTTTATTATCAGGGGTTTTCCTAATATCGAATATATCTGATATATTATTCTTACCAGCTGAATCAGCCGTATTTATATTTGACTGATTATCTGGTATTAAAGGAGGATAATAGTTTTTTTGAAGCTCAGAATTCTCTTCATCATTAACAGCAATATCCTCTGAATTAGAATCGGATTTGTTTTCAATGCTATCTATACGGTTTCCTAGCTCCCTAACTCTATAATCATAAAGGGCAATTAAAATAAAAGAAAAACCCATTATAGAAACAAGTTGGATGCTCCGTGACCAATGGAAGCGTATAATTTGCTTAATTGACTCAGAATCATATTTCTTATGAAGGCTGTTTTTAATCTGATTGTTTTCAATTATATGCAGGGCTAAGATTATAACAAATGCAACGGTAAGAAAAAACCAAAGTATAAATGGATATTCTTCCATGGGATTTATGGATTTCCTAGCTCTCGATCACAGTCAATTGATAGAAAGCCTTCTATTGCCTTAGCTTTTCTTAGTTTATCTACAGAAAAACAACGATATTCTATTTGTAGATTTTTATAGCCGCAGCCAGGAGCTGGGTCGCCTCCCAAAGCGTCACTGCTAATAGGAATATCGCATTTTGGTTTTCCATTGCAATATATTGAAACTTTATAGAGCACATTATCTTCTTTTACTACACTTCTTGATTCTTCCGATTGTGAATTAGAATTGTACTTATCATTATATGGAGAATTGCAATTAAGCCCCCAGCTGGCACGCTCCACTGTAATATTGTAAGGAGAGCTTTCTTTTAAGATTGTAGTTGCTACAGGTTCAGACTTATTCATCATAAATATATGGATTATGCCATATATCATGACGATAATTATAGATACTATAAGTAAATGGGCTTTAAAGTGCATGTCGATATTATTTATTTAAATGGTTATTATTCCGTTAATTAAATTTAAAAAAATACTAAGTTTATAAGGATAACAAATGAATACGGAAATTACAAAGTATAAAAATTCATCTGCTAATGATTTGCTTGAAAACAGGATTTTGCAGCTTGAAAAACAATTAGCAAAACTTACCATGATTAATGATCGTAAATTAAATAATAGCGACGCCCAATACAACCATTCAGGAGTTTCAAATATTCCAAACTCGTATAATAACAATTTGTCATTGAGTGAGGGGCAGCTATCTGCACATATGGCATTAGCCATGTCGCGCTCGAGCCAACGTAATTCGTGATATTTATAACATATTGATAATTATTAATATTATTTTTTGCAAAATGTAACATTTAATCAAAAACAGACTCATTCCCGTAACTAAAATGTAATAAAAAACATATGGTGATGTTATGTAGGGGTTTGTTATACTTAAGGGGTATAAAAACAAGGATTTTGTTGAAAAGATAGTATGGCTAAATATTCAGATGATAATTACAGCTCCTACTCTTCCACGGAAGATGCAAGGCGGAGCTTTGAAGAAAGCCAAAATCAATCTTTGAAAACCCTTGCTGATTTTTCTACTGTCCATGAAAAAGATGGGAAATATACTTATCTTGGCATGAATGTTCCGCCGGAGCTAGCTGGAACCTTGCAGTACGTGACCAGTACTTTCCCTACATATATTACAGATCTTCTTGGTGAAGGTGTATATAAAAACTCGAAACATGTTTATGAGAAATTAAATGATCGTTTCAAAGTTTCCTCCGACCCTTTGGCTTCTCATAAGGCAGGTTTAAAAGCTACTGCTGCAATGAGCGCAGTTCTTATAGGAGTTCAGCCTATTGTAGAGGTAGCTAGTTCAATAAGGCAGCATAGCCGCGATCGTAAGCATATTAAGGAGGTTCTATCCTCAGTCATTGAAATGAATAAAGGCAGTTACAAGAGCAATGAAGTTATAATGACAGCTATGGAGAATGCCCATAATACAATGGTTACAGGCTTCATGCATGCTGCAGCTGAAATGCCGACAGTCTTGTTAAATGGATATTATGCAAGTGAAAGTCATAAAGAACTTGCTAAAGAAAAGACTAATGCTCTGCTTGGTGATATGCCGCCGGAATCAGATTCCTATAAAGAGTATTTAAGGCAGCAGGTAAAAAAACAGGAAGAGATAGACAAAACACATAATGCCTTAAAGGGTGAGTATGGTGATTCCGAAGCCTTTAGAAAGGTTATGGAAGAAGATTACGAAAGAAGGAAAAGTAATTTATCTTCTGAACTCGATTCTGGTAAATCTAAAGATACGGATGAGAAAAATAAATTTCTTTTCGTTAATATGGCTGGTGGCGCTAATATATTCCTGAAACATATGGTTTCCAAAGGACGCGATTCCCAGCAGCCAAGTGCTTATGAATTGATAGTTGATCTGCAGCAAAAAATTAATAATGGTGATATTTCTCATGGTTCTGACATAACCGGGCAGATAATTGAAATATTCCAGCAAAATGAGCGTGACCGCAAGCGCCCACCTTTGGGTGATGTTTTTATGGAAAAATTTACCCCTTTGGCCGAAAGGATTGGAGAGGTAATTTCAAATAGGGAACTGGACGCAATTGCATTGGTTAATATGGTCGGTGAAGGCAAAATAATCAACAAACGACATTTTATAAAAACTGAACATTTAGAAGAGTTAATAGATGGTCAGAGAAAAGTATTCAGCAATCATGAAAAAACCCCTCTAGATGAATTTCTTTCTGATTTTCAGAACCCAAAAATGGTTATGCAGATTATTAAGGCGAATTTAAAAACACTTGATGGAGATTCAAAGGCGCTTTTTGCCTCCATATTTTCTGATGAAGTGCTCAAGGATGCTGGGGTATCTAAAAAAGATCTATTGCCACTTAGGGCTCACGGCCACGAGTTTATGTGCGATTTTATAAAGGGATCAACTTTAGAGTTGGCTAAAAAAACAGATGAAGAATTAAAAAAGTATGGGCTTTCTGATAAGCAAATTAATGCTGTTAAAAATTTAAATGAGCTTATATTAGCTGGTGACGATAAAAGCGTTAAATCTGCTATAGGAAGCGGTGGTGACATTGTAGCAGCTGTTCGCACGGCTGGTTTAAATGAGCAGGTAGCTACTGGTAATAATATGCTCTGGAGTAAGAAAGTGATAACTAAAAAGACACCAGCTGTGGCAGAAAAACCTAATGCTTCCACCGCAACTGAGCGCGTGACTGCAAGTCGCGAAAATCCAGCAACTTTAAGTGTATAAATCCTATACAAAACAGACAATTACTATTAATTACCGATTATTGTCTTAAAAAATTCTGTGTTGTCACAAAATATTAATAAAAAAACAGTGGGATGCTGGCATAGCAAGGTTTATAATCTGCTTATGATATAACAATTATGTTATCGAGCTTGGTAAATGGATAAAAAACTGCCACATAATCCTCATAGAAAGCATAATTCTCCAGGGTCTGATGATCTGCCTGAAGCAGGAATCTTAGGCAAAGCTGCTTCCGGAGCTTTTAATACAATTATGATATTACCATTTGCAGCTCCGGTAGTTGGATTTGTAGGAAAGGCGTTTGGTTGGACCGGTGAAAAAACCGGCATAAATGCTATTGCAAAAGCCGGAAGAAGTACTCAGCATGCAATTGAATCATTGTCCCAAAAAACAATAGTCGAATTATCTTCTGGTCGGGGTTACACAAAAAGCATTGGTGATGCTATACAAAAAGGGGCTGATGCAGCCGGAAATTTTACCGATAAACTTTCTGATAGCTTGCATTTGGAAAGAATTGGAAAAGCAAGTGAATATAATGCTAAAAAACATCTGGTAAAGATCAGTGCATTATTGGCAGAACATAAGGAATTGCCGCGTGAGTTAAAACCACACCTCAAAAATATTAATAATATTGTAAAAAATAGATCTGCAAATTTTGATCCAAAAAAATTGGAATCGGCAGTAGCTGGCTTATCACAAGCCATAAAGGGCTTAAAAAAGGATTTGCCTTATAAAGTATCAAAAACCCTTGGTACAATATCTAAGCTCTCTGATAAAGCTACTAACAGTAAAATCAACGCCACTATTTTATCTGATCTTGGCGGTGCTGTAAGAGGTATGCCAAAAGCCTTGGGCAATGCCTCGGCAATGAATACTATTATGAATACCGGATTTGTAGCCAGTTCTGCAATGGGTGTATATGGGGCTGCTAAAGGGTTTAAGGAAAATCTGGCTTCTCTTAAAGAAATGGCGGCTGATATTGATGGCAAGCCTGTTTCAACATTTTCATTGCTATTTGGTAAGGCTTCAGGACCTGTAAAAGAGGCTCGTTCCAAACTATTGAAAAGTTTTGCGGCTTCCGAAATATCAGAAGGTATTGGGCTTGGTGTAAGTGTTGCCAATATACTTAAAGGCAGAATGTCAATGCTTGGATTTATGGCTCCGCAACTTGCAGGTATTGGTGCAAGTACCTTAATAGGGGAATCTGTTTTGCCATATTATGCTTCATTAAAACAGGCTCATTCATCTGGCCGTGATATACCGGTAGAGGCTTATGCTGAGTTTATAACAAAGGTTAGCCCTGAATTACAGGCACGTGGGCATACGGGTAAAGTGTTTTCTAAAAAACTTGCTGAACAGTTTGCTGCCGAAAAAACTAGTCCCGCAGAAATTATGCGTGAATCTATGGATGGGAATCTTATAAAACGTGTGAATGGTATTATTGCTTCTAATGAGATCGCTAAACCAAAAAAAGCTATCGAAATTACATCTATTAATGAGCCGTCAAATACACATGTAGCAGGATTGCAGAAGTCTGCAAATAAAGTTATACCGCATAAAAACCAGCCTGTTTTAGGTGACCATACAGCAAAAGTGGTTTCTGATGCTGCTCAAGCACAACGTGCCTTATTAACTTAATGACGTAAACATATGTCTACTCCAGACCTAGAAGAAGCCAGTGTTTTTAAAAAAGTTACTACTACTGGCTTTCGGGATATTACAAATAAGGATTATGTAACTACAGCTAGCGCCGCCCTTGATGGAGTTGGCATGGTTGAAAAATTTGCACCAAAAGTTGGTAAAATAATCCCATATTCATCTTCAATAGGTGCAGTTCTTAGCGGAGCTGAGGCATATTATAATGAAGATATAACAAGGGCGCGTATATCTAAGTACTTTAATGGAGCAAGCATAAAACAGTTAGTACGTCATAATCCTGCTTTAAGAAACAGGCTTGAAAATGGCGGCGTAGACTGGGGAAATATGGCCGGCAGTATGGCATCTTCGGCGGCAGGTGCTGCTGTAGGAGCGGCAGGTGCGGGTGCATTAATATCAGCTATACCACTTTTACTGCCAATTATGCCTATCGCATTCCCTATTGCTATGCTGGTTGGATCTGGTTTTGGAGGGTATGTAGCTAATAAATTATACAGCGATACCTTCGTTAAACAGCAGCAAGATCCCATTATTATAAATATGCAAATAGCAAAAATGAACTCTGTCGGGGAAGCTATACCTTCTGAAGTTGTATTTGCGGCACTTGCTGCCAATTTGAAGGGCAGAGCAGGGGAATATGCCGAAGCCCGCCTTGCAAAATATACAGGCACAAAATTATTTATGGAAGCACTTAGTGACCCTTCTAACATGTCCAAATTAACAGCAATGATGAATAATACCAGGATTGATGACGCAATACGTGCACAGACTGGAATGCCGCGTGACGCTCAGAACCCATTTAAAACTGTTGCTGAACAATATGCAGATATGATTAATAGTGGGCAAATGAAACCGCAGAATTTACTAAATCCTGGTGAAGGGCTTTATATTAAGTCACAGACGATGATGGGCAATGCTTATAATATAGATGTGCCTGTTACACCAGAAACGCGTCAGAGGGAATCTAGCGTTACTATATAATAACCATCATATCAGTTAATCCTGATAATATTTCCCAATATTTTTAATTTTGGAGTTTTTATGGCATTCACCGAAGTATGCTTTCCCACTGATATTGCTTATGGTTCATCAGGTGGTCCCGAATATTCTACCGATATAGTTATAACCCATGGCGGATATGAACAGCGAAATATTAACTGGGCGCAAGCGCGTGCAAAATATAATGTAGCCCATGGCATTAAAACTCAAGCACAACTAGATATACTCATAGCTTTTTTTCGTGCAAGGAAAGGAAGAGCGAACGGTTTCAGGTTTAAGGATTGGAGCGATTATAAAGCAACTGGTCAGACCATTGGGACTGGGAATGGTGCAAATAAAGTTTTTCAACTTATAAAAACTTATGAAAGCGGCAGTGTATATGAAACACGCATTATAAATAAGCCAGTTTCAGGTAGTGTTTCAGTATATAAGAATTCAGTTTTGCAGTCTGAATCTGCCTACTCTCTGGATACTTCAAACGGAGTAATAACTTTTATTGCAGCTCCAGCTAATAACGTTGTGATCACAGCTGATTTTGAATTTGATGTGCCTGTACGCTTTGATACTGACAGGCTATCGGCTATCCTTGATTCTTATGGTGTAACTAGTTGGAATGATATTCCTTTGGTGGAGATAAAAATATAAATAAGCTTTATTGAGGTAATTATGAAAACTATAACAACAGCTCTTGCCGCACACATAGCTGGCGAGGTTACAACATTATCCAACTGTTGGAAGCTTAGACGTAGAGATGGAGTTATTATTGGTTTTACGGATCATGATAGTGACCTTATAATTGATTCTTTAAGCTATAATGCCGCAAGTGGTTTTACGCCAAGTGCAATACAGAATACTTCATCACTTAGCGTTGATAATCTGGATGTTGAAGGATTGCTTACTAATGGTAATATAACAGAAGAAGATATTATGGCCGGACGGTATGATTTTGCAGAGATTGAAATTTTTAAGGTAAACTATAATGATTTAACCCAGGGAAAATTGATGTTGCGTCGTGGCTGGCTTGGTGAAGTATCAATGATTAAGCAGCAGTTCGTTGCTGAGGTAAGAGGGTTGATGCAGAGGCTATCACAGACAATAGGGGAATTGTATTCGCCTTCATGTCGCGCAGCCTTTGCAGATGAGCGTTGTAAAATAGACCCTGAGATTTATACAGTAAATGGAAATGTAACTGAAATTATATCCAATTTGGAATTTAAAGATAGTGGCCGGTTAGAGGCGGGAGGATTATATAACTTTGGCAAAATAACCTTTACCAGTGGTGCAAATAATGGACTGAGTATGGAGGTAAAGGAATTTATAAATGGTGGACGTATTATCCTAGTATTACCAATGCCTTATAATATAGGAGCTGGAGATAGTTATAACATGACACAAGGCTGTGATAAAACTCTGATAACATGCAAGAATCAATATAACAATGTGTATAATTTTAGGGGTGAACCGCATGTGCCAGGTTTGGACAACATGTTGGAAACGGCTGGTACCCGTACTAAGTAATTATACAATAAAACTTTTTTTTCTGCTTACGCTTATTCCTACTTAATGTTATTAAGTTATTATACAAAACTAATGGGAGCATGAATATGCAGGTAATAAGGAATTTTTTTACTGGCATATTTTCTGTATTGAAAATTACCAGTTCACCATTACTGTACAGATATCCTTACCGCAATTCGGCTGAAGGTTTACGCAAAGACTGGCTATGCATAGGACGAGATATAAAAACAATAATCGGCAAATTAGAAGAAAATAGCGATGGAAATAGAAGAAAATAGGAACGGTGAACAGAAAACTACTAAGGCAGGCGGGCATTATAACCGCGGCAACCGGGACCGCATGCAGAATCGTACTGTAGAGATGCTGCCGCACCCTGAAGTCCTTGAAAGCTATAACTATGTGGTAGATGGCTCTGCTAAAATGATCCTGACAATGTTCGAAATGGAGCAAAAGCACCGTCATGAATGGGAAACGCAAGCTCTTCGTATTCATAGCACTTCTTCTTTAGTTGGGCAGATATTAGGTTTTTTTATAGCTGTAGCTGTGTTCGTTTCTGCTACAATTATAGGAATGTATGGCAACTCAACTATAGCAGCTAGTATATGGGTTTTTGGCATGGCTATTATAGTTATGGCTGGGCTTGTGTGGGCTTATGCTAAAAGTATGGGGCAGCGCCCGCTTTTTGCCCGCCCTACAATGCGTGCACATTTCCGTCCGCAAAAAGATAATTCGGACCAGCAAGAATAACTAATATTAAAATCTATGGAAGATGTTATCGCACTGGCAGCGCGTAGTTGGGTTGGTACGCGTTTTCATCATCAAGGTAGGCTTAAGAAATCATGTAATCATAGGGGAGGCGTAGATTGCCTTGGTCTGCTTATAGGTGTAGCTCATGAGCTTAATCTGCCATACTCGATATATGATGAGAATAATTACTCCCATTACCCTGACATAAATAAGCTAAGAAAAAAGTTATCTGCAGCAATGCAGCAAATACCTATTTCTGATATTAAATCCGGAGATATCCTTTTGCTAAATATTAACGGCAATCCTCAGCATTTAGCTATTGTTGGAACAATATCGGAGCAATTGACTATAATACATGCTTATGCCCCAGCTAGATGCGTAGTAGAGCATGCAATGGATGATTTGTGGCAGGCAAGTATCTGTGCAGCATTTAGGGCAATTTAAATAATCTAATATTATCATTAATTTGAGAGAAAAAATGGCATCAATCATATTGAGTGCGGCGGGCTCTGCTTTGGGCGTTGCTACTGGTCTTCCTTTTGGTTCACGTGTAGGCTCATTGGTAGGTCGTGTAGCCGGAAGTGTAATTGATTCCAGCCTACGTAAAGGTGGAAAACTTTCCCCAGTCCATGGCTCACGCCTTGCAGATCTGGCAGTACAGAGCTCCGCATATGGTAAGATGATACCAATAGTTTATGGTATGGTGCGTATTGGCGGTAATATAATATGGTCACAGCCAATAGCAGAATCAGTAGTAACTACCACGAGTTCGGCTGGAGGTGGAAAAGGAGGGGGTGGGAAGGTAAGTCAATCATCAAGTACTTATAATTATTCGGTAACACTTGCTATATCAGTTTGTGAAGGAGAGGTAAGTGAAGTTAGCAGAATATGGGCAGATGCAAAACAGTTAGATATCTCTCAGTTTACTATACGAATATACAAAGGCAGTGAAACTCAACTTCCAGATTCATTAATACAATCTATTGAAGGAATAGATAATACCCCAGCATATCGAGGACTAGCCTATGTTGTTCTAGAGGATTTTCCATTGGCTGATTATGGAAACCGCATACCAAACTTTTCTTTCGAAGTAAAAAAGAAAACTTTATATAATGATTATAACAATCAGACCGTAGAGGATATGATAAACGGTATTGTAATGATACCGGGAGCTGGAGAATTTGTTTATGATACACAAGTGGAAAGCAAAATTCCAGGCACGCAAGTAGGTTTTGATTGGGTGCAGCAAGGCAGCCAGCAGCTTATGAATATGCACAATGCAAATGGAATAGCCAATTCATTGTTATCTTTAGATCAGTTGCAAGATACCTGCCCAAATCTTAATTGGATATCGGTAACAGTTGCCTGGTTTGGCGATAGTATGGATATAGCAAGCTGCAATATTATGCCTGGTGTTGAATATCAGGATTATGCTACCACAAGCCCGAATTTATGGTCGGTGGCAGGCTATGACCGCCAATCTGCAAGGTTGATTACACAAATAGCCAGTTCACCCCAATATGGAGGAACGCCAGATGATTCAAGTATTCTAAGATATTTAGATGAAATTAAGAGGCGGGGTTATAAAATTATTTTTTATCCCATCTTATTTATGGATGTGACTGGAAAGCAATGGCGCGGTGATTTAACAGGAAATACTTCTGCAGTTAATAATTTTTTTAATAAATCTTGTGGTTATAATGCTTTCATAAATCATTATGCTAATCTGGTTAAAACTAAGGTAGATGCTTTTATTATAGGCTCTGAATTAAAGGGGCTTACAAAGCTTACGGATTCTCCTGGTAATTACCCAGCAGTAAATGAACTGGTAAGCCTTGCTGCAATAGTAAAATCCAATGTAGGAAGTACCGTAAAAATTACTTATGCTGCAGATTGGTCGGAATACCATCATACAGATGGTGGATGGTATCATATGGATCCACTTTGGGCTTCCAGCAATATTGATTTCATAGGTATTGACGCTTATTTTCCCCTTACTGATAGTCCAACTCAAAGTTATGATATTGATGCAGTAAAAGCAGGATGGACATCAGGTGAGGGATATGACTGGTATTACAGCGATACAGAGCGTACTATTAAAGTAAATTTGTTGCCACAATATGCATGGAAAAATATTTCATGGTTCTGGAATAATAATCATATTAATCCAAACAGTGTGGCTACTGCATGGACCCCACAGCTAAAAAAAATTTGGTTTACCGAATATGGTTTTCCTAGCGTTGATTGTACAACTAACCAGCCAAATGTATTTTTCGACCCAACCACTATAAATAGTGCATTGCCTTATCATTCAAAAGGGCGTGTAGATATGCGCGCTCAACGCGTTGGAATAGCAGCTACTGAGCTACAATGGAGTGGTTCTCCAATGGTGGAGAATATTTTTGCATGGGCATGGGATGCACGACCATTTCCTTATTGGCCTGATTTATCAGGCATCTGGAATGATGGTGGAGTATGGAAAACTGGTCATTGGCTTCAGGGAAAGCTGGGTATATCTAATCTTGCTGCCATTATACTAGACCTCACAAAAAGATCTGGGCTTGTTGAGTCGGACATTGATGTAAGCAAGGTTAGTGAGAGCCTGGAAGGGTATGTTATCAATAATCAGCAAACAATACGCGATGCAATACAGATATTACGTACTGCATATTTTTTTGATATTGTAGAAAGTGATAATATACTACGCTGTATCCCACATGGCGGGAATGTAGCCATGGATATTAATGAGATTGATTTAGTTCCCATTAAATCTCAAAGGGATTCAAGAGATGAATTATATAAGATCACACGTACTCAGGAAATTGAATTACCAAAGCATATTAATGTCATTTACCTAAATCGCATTGCTAATTATCAGGCATGTACTCAATATTCGCAGCGGGAAATTACTAATAGCCGCGAAGTAGAAACTCTTGATTTTCCATTAGTAATATCGGACCAGATGGCTAAAAATATAGCAGATATAACATTGTTTTCAGATTGGATGGGAAGAACTAATTATAATTTTGACTTGCCTTTAAAATACTCTCAACTCGATCCTTCTGATGTTATAACTCTTAATATTAATATGGTTTCACATAGGATGCGTATTACTTCAATATATCTAGGATCACCTGGAATAGTCAGGATAAGCGCATTAGCTGAGGATGTATCAATTTATGATTTTTATAATACTGCAAGTTCTTCTCAAACCAAATTACTGAAGGAAAATACCGGAATATCTCTTACTCGTCTTGAGCTTCTTGACTTACCACTTTTCCCATCTGATGATAAAGATAAGCCTATATTGCGTAGTGCGGCCAATGGTTATTCTAATGACTGGAGCGGGGCAGTAGTATATCGCTCAGATGATAATGGTGCAAATTATTCTTATTTTTATGAAATAAATGGCTCTGCTTGTATTGGTACAACTTCTACAAATTTAGATAGTGCATTCAGTACGGTATTTGACGAGAAAAATACTGTTACCGTAGTTCTAATAGGTAAGCAGCAACTTCATAGTGTAACAGAAATTGCAGTTTTAAATGGTGCTAATGCTGCTTTGATAGGGAATGAAGTAATACAATTTAAAACCGCAATCCTGGTAGGTGAAGGTCAATATACTTTAAGCGGGCTGCTGCGCGGAAGACTGGGTACAGAATGGGCAATTGATAGCCATATACCAGGAGAGCGTTTTATATTATTAGATGGTGCATTGGATAAACAAATATTACCCACTAATATTATAGGCTTAATACGTCAGTATAAGGCTGTTACTATTGGGAATAATTTAGCAACTGCTCCAGCACAGGATTTTGCTTATAATGCAGTTGTTTTAAAACCATATAGTCCTGTTCATATATCAGGAATACGTGATGGCAGCGGTAATTTAGACATAAGCTGGGTACGGCGTACACGTAGTAGCGGCGACTGGCGCGATTTTGTAGATGTGCCTCTTAATGAAACTTCAGAGCTTTACGAGATTGATGTAATGGATGGAATTGATGTAATCCGCAGTCTTGCAGGACTTAGCAGCCCATTTGCTACCTATAGTGCCGCTCAGCAAATAGCCGATTTCGGGAGCGCCCAATCGAGCGTCAGCGTAAAAATTTATCAGATTTCGGGGGCAATTGGCAGGGGCTATGCTGGTATAGCAACTATATGAGCTTTTCTTGACTGCTGGGCTGGATGTGATATTGCTAGCCGCTACAGTATGAATCAGGAGCTTATATGGCGGGGTGGGTTAGTAAAAAGTCAGTTATTATAGTAATTTGCGCCGCAGTTGCTTATTACGTTTATAGTCATTTTTTCGGACACGGAGGCGGATACGGACAGATGGGCGGTGCCCCACCGGTCAGCGTAGCTGAAGTTACAGAACGTGAAGTTAGACAGTGGAATGAATTTTCAGGTAAATTAGTAGCCATAGATCAGGTGGATATACGTCCTCGCGTTACAGGCACTATAGAATCCATCCATTTTGCCGATGGTGCAATGGTAAATAAAGGCGATCTGCTGTTTGTTATTGACCCGCGCCCTTATCAGGCGGCTTATCAGTCCGCAAGCTCACAATGGGTGCTTGCCCATTCTGATCTGCAGCGAGCTAAATCCCTGGTTGCATCAAAAACTATACCGCAGCGTGATTATGATCAGCGCAAAAGCACTGCAGCAATCGCCAAAGCTGCTTATGTTAAAGCTGGGCTTGACCTTGAATATACTCATATATCATCTCCTATAACTGGGCGAGCTAGCCGTGCAGAAGTAACAGTTGGAAATCTGGTAGAGGCTGGAATGGGGCAGGCCCCACTGCTTACTACAATAGTATCCAGTACGCCAATTTATGCTGATTTTGAAATTGATGAAACTACTTTTCTGAAATATGCCGGAGCCGGAGTAACCGGTAATAAGAGTGCTGCTGCTATTCCAGTAATCCTTGAATTAGGAGAAACGGAAAAAGAAGGGCATGTTGAATCATTTGATAACAGAGTTAATAATGTTTCCGGCACTGTCCGTGTGCGTGCCGTATTTGATAACGCTGATGGTTCATTGGTTCCCGGCCTGTTTGCTCGTGTAAAAATGGGAAGTCCAACAGCAACTAAATCATTGCTTATAACTGACCGCGCTATAGGAACTGACCAGAGCAAAAAATTCGTAATAGTAGTTGGAGCTGAAAATAAAACCGAACGCCGCTATATTAAATTAGGTGGCCTTGCCGAGAATCTCAGGGTAGTGGAAGACGGTCTTAAACCAGGTGAAAAAATTATTGTTAACGGCTTACAGCGTGTGATGATGCCGGGGCAACCGGTAACTCCGGAAATGGTTCCTATGACTCCGGAGCCGCCAGCGCCTGCTGCCCCAGCTCCCGCAGCTAAGGGCTAGGCATGAATATATCCCGTTTTTTCATTGATCGTCCTATATTTGCTGTTGTCCTTTCACTGCTTATATTCATTGGTGGTGCAATATCACTTTGGAGTATGCCAATCTCTGAATATCCTGAGGTCGTGCCGCCATCTGTGGTTGTTCATGCGATGTATCCGGGCGCGAATCCTAAGGTTATTGCAGAAACAGTAGCTGCTCCGCTGGAAGAGCAGATTAACGGCGTTGAAAATATGCTTTATATGTTCTCACAGGGAACATCAGACGGGCAAATGACCCTGACCATAACCTTTAAAATAGGTACTGACCCGGATAAGGCCCAGCAGCTTGTTCAGAACCGTGTGAATCAGGCCTTGCCAAGACTTCCTGACATAGTACGCCAGTTTGGTGTTACTACTATAAAAAGCTCATCTGATCTTACGATGGTTGTGCATATACTTTCACCCAAGAAAAATTATGATGTTCTCTATCTAAGTAATTATACTACGTTGAATATTAAAGACCGGATACAGCGTATTTCTGGTATAGGGCAGGTGCAGATTTTTGGTGGGAGCGATTACGCTATGCGCTTATGGCTTGATCCTGACAAAATAGCCGCCCGCGGTTTAAGCGCACAGGATGTAGTTGGTTCTATACGTGAGCAGAATCTACAAGTAGCAGCCGGGGTTATTGGCGCATCGCCAGCGCCAAAAGATGCGGATTTACAGCTCAATGTTAACACACAGGGTAGATTGCAGTCCGAGCAGGAATTTGGTGATATTATAATCAAAACAGACCCAACCGGAGCCGTAACGCGCCTGCGCGATGTAGCACGCATAGAGCTTGGTGGGTCGCAATATGCGATGCGCTCACTGCTTGATAATAAGCCTGCAGTTGCTATAGGTGTGTTTCAGGCACCCGGTTCTAATGCGCTGGATGTTTCCGACAAGGTTCGTGAAACAATGGAGGAACTTAAAAAAGATTTTCCGGAAGATGTTGATTACACCATAGTTTATGATCCAACATCTTTCGTGCGTGACTCCATTAAAGCAGTGATACATACACTATTGGAAGCAATTGCTCTTGTGGTTTTAGTGGTTATTTTATTTTTGCAGACGTGGCGTGCTTCAATAATTCCCCTACTTGCTGTTCCGGTTTCAATTGTGGGAACATTCGCTTTCTTGCTGCTTATGGGCTTTTCTATTAATGCACTGACCTTATTCGGACTAGTGCTTGCTATCGGTATTGTGGTAGACGATGCGATAGTTGTAGTTGAAAATGTTGAGCGCAATATTGAATCCGGGCTTTCACCTAAGGATGCAACTTATCAGGCTATGCGTGAGGTAAGCGGTCCGATTATAGCTATAGCCCTTACGCTTATCGCTGTTTTCGTACCTATTGCTTTTATTAGCGGATTGACCGGCGAGTTTTACCGCCAGTTTGCGCTTACAATTGCCATATCAACTGTGATTTCCGCCTTCAATTCCCTTACCCTTTCACCGGCCATGGCTGCTATCTTACTTAGAAGCCATGACATGCCACCAGATCGTCTCACACGTTTCATGGAGGATAAGTTCGGCTGGTTTTTTGCAGGGTTCAACCGGATTTTTAAAACCAGTTCGGAAAAATATTCCAATAAAGTAGTAAAGGTGCTTGGGCGTAAAAAGCTGGCGTTCACAGTATATCTGGTTTTAATAGCGTTCACTGCCTATGGTTTCTATCATGTCCCCACCGGCTATATCCCACCTCAGGATAAGCAGTATCTTATAGGTTTTGCACAACTTCCCGATGGCTCGTCTCTTGATCGCACTGAGGATGTTATCCGCCGCATGTCGGATATAGCACTCAAAAATCCTGGCGTTGCCAATGCAGTTGCTTTCCCGGGGCTCTCTATAAATGGATTTACCAATAGTTCCAACGCGGGGATTGTATTCCTGCCGCTTAAATCATTTGATGAGCGTAATACATCTGATCTTTCGGCAAATGGCATAGCGCAGGCTGTAAATGCACAGTTCGGGGCTATTCAGGATGCTTTTGTACTTGTTCTGCCACCACCTCCGGTTATGGGGCTTGGTACATCCGGCGGCTTTAAATTACAATTAGAAGATAGGGGAGATTTAGGAGATGAAGCGCTTGCAGGTATAAAAGACGCTATATTAGGACGCGCTTACCAGACGCCTCAGCTTGATCCGCACCAGACTTATAGTGGCTTCCAGATAAATGTTCCGCAGCTTTATGTTGATTTGAACCGCACGCGTGCAAAGCAGCTTGGACTCCCTATAGCCGATATTTTCAATACTATGCAGATCTATTTAGGATCGTTGTATATCAACGATTTTAATAAATTTGGACGCACCTATCAGGTAATAGCGCAGGCCGATGCCCCATTCCGCGCCCATGCCGAGGATATTGCGAAACTTAAAGTCCGTAATTTCGCCGGTGAAATGGTTCCTCTTGGTAGTGTTCTTACAGTTTCGCAAAGTTACGGACCAGACCGTGCCATGCGCTATAATGCCTACCGTACCGCCGATATAAATAGTGGCCCTGCACCGGGCGTTTCCAACGGACAGGCGCAGGAAGCTATGGAAAAAATTATCCGGGAAACTGTGCCTAAAGGAATAAGCTATGAATGGACGGATTTGAGCTACCAGCAGATTCTCGCTGGTAATACCGCTGTTTTAGTATTTCCTTTATGTGTGCTTCTTGTGTTCTTAGTTCTGGCCGCACAATATGAAAGCCTTGTATTGCCTATGGCTGTAATCCTGATTGTGCCTATGTGCCTCCTATGTGCTATTATCGGCGTTTGGCTATCTGGTGGTGATAATAATATCTTCACCCAGATAGGATTAATGGTTCTGGTAGGCCTTGCCTGCAAAAACGCTATTTTGATAGTGGAATTCGCGCGTGAGCTGGAAATAGGGGGAAGTACGCCCTTTGATGCTGCAGTTGAAGCTACGCGAATGAGACTTCGCCCGATCCTTATGACATCATTCGCATTCATCATGGGAGTTATACCGTTAGTTCTTTCCACAGGAGCTGGCTCCGAGATGCGCCATGCTATGGGCGTTGCCGTATTTTCAGGGATGTTGGGGGTAACTTTTTTTGGCCTATTCCTGACGCCGGTATTTTATGTGGGATTACGTAATATGGTTGGAAAGAAACTGACATCATCTCATGAATTGGCGATTCATTCGCAGGGAAACCAACATAATTAAATTGATTTTTAATTTACGCCCGGGAACGTACACGCGGCCTTGATGGGGTAGGTGAAGGGCTTTTGTCATCACTTGAGAACATATCACCTATTCCACTGGCTACGAATGCTACAATAGCTACAGCCGCTACTATAGCCACCATAACCAAATTTCCCATAGATTCTGGGATACCATTCTTATCCTTACTATAACTTCCAACTGAATTAGTAGGGTATTTGGGTTTCATACCCATTTTTGAATAACATAAATTCATGAAATCCCCAACAGCGAAATCTTCAAAGTTCAAATAATTTCCATTGTCGAGTTTTAGCTTTACATCTTTATTGGCGTCAATCTTGTCCTGAGAAAGAAAACCTTTAATTGGTGTATTAGGACGTATTTTTGCTTCCTTTATAACATCTATGGCACCTATACCTCTTGTTCCTGCTTTTGCTCCTACCCCACCAGCTCCCAGAAAATGTGCGGAATACCAACTCCCAAGGTCAGGTGCTTCACCGAAAGCCTTGATGAGTTTTTCCTTATTCTCATAACTCAGGTCAAAATGTCCAGTAATGTGTTGTTTTACATCAAATCTACCATCGATTTTTAGTTCCGGATTTTTACTAACCAAATCTTTCCAAGTAGGCTCGGTAATTCCATAAAGTCCACCAGAAGTACCAACTTTCGGTTTAACATGACTAGTTTGATCGCCATCACTTTCGCTCATCATGGTACGTTCATGATATATGAGGTCTTCAGACGGTATCCCATTTAGGCCAAAGCGCTTATACTTTTTGCCTAATTCACGCATTATATCGATATTCTGCATTTTTCTAGATGTAACCATACGCTAAGATTATCACAATGAACCCATTGAGAATATGATAATTCTGTGACATTTTTGTGAAAATGCTTCATAATTTGCTAATATAGCTAGAAAAGATATAAGCTATTGAATTACTTTAATTCTCTGGCCTTGTCATTATTAGTAAGGAAGCTTCCTCGCGTGTAATAACGCAAATTATCATCGAAGACTGTGCGTAAATCGCTGCTGCTAGTGGAGGTTGTAAGGCTGGTAAAGAAGCTTGCGCTATAAACCCCGGCTGCCGCAGCGCTTGTGCAATGACAATTTACAAGTTCATGGGCATTAGTAGAGCCAGAATTTTTAATGCTTCCAGAAAGTTGAAATGCGCCATGCCCATTTTGGCCATGACTGAAAACAACAGCTATGGCATTGCTTACTATTGCGTTCCCACCATCATCAGAAACAGTTATTCCTCCAGTAGTGCTAATTAGATTGTAAGTTATAAATGAACTTGTAGCGGTGAATCTTTTATCAACCGCATAACTGAATTTTCCACCCCAGGGGTCTATGCCATATTCATCAGGAAGCCCAAGGGCACGAATAGGAACTACCCCACCAGCAATATTGCCTAGATAAAAATTTACAGTAGGCGGAGTTGTATTGGCTGTACGGTTTCCATTCCCATCATAAGTTGCGCCATTACTGCAAGTTCCTCCGCCAGCGGTACCACCAGTTAAACCGAAATTAGCTGCTGATATAGTATATGTTCCGTCAGCAGGACAGGGAAGGTAATTATTTTTCTTAACATAAGCAGCAATAGCTTTCTCAATGGCATCCATTTTCATTTTTAGTTCGGCTTGTTTAGCAATTCGTGTTTCCTGAGTAAAGGCCGACATTATGCCGCCTATCATCAAACCGAAAATCAATAAAACAACGGAAATTTCGACAAGTGAAAATCCATATTTTCTATTTTGCTGTTTTATGATTTTTATAGCCATCGCAACATTATAACAATTCGTGATTAAGAAGTTGTTAATGGTATTATTTTCGGCTTATCCCTTGCCCTTTTAGAGTAAATATATTAGGTATATGCAAAATGATTATTAGATAAGTAATTATGGCCGCAAGCACTGCAACTCCTATAGTTAACAAGCTTTTTGCTACCCGGGAAGAATTTCAGGTGGCATTACAGAATAATTATTTTTACCTTGAATTAATGCTTGTTATTATTGCTTTCCTGCTGGCACACCTGCTTGCATATGCTGTGCGTTATCGCACAAATATCTATCTGCAAGCAAATCCCCTCCAAAAGATCGACAAAGAATTCGTTACTAAACCGCTTAGGCTGCTTGGCCCTTTTTTATCACTTATCCTGCTTACATTGGTTAAGCCTCTGGCAATAGAATATAGCAGAAACAGCGAGCTTACAGATGCGGCTCTTGAAATGTGCACCTTTTATATTGTGGCGAAAGCAGTGCTTCTCATTGTGCGTTCGCGCTTTATCGCCTGGTTCATTGCATTGGTGATAATGGTCATAGCTGTGCTGAATGTCAGCGGGTTTATGAATATAACCGCAGCTTATTTAAAATCCATATCCTTTGAGTTGGGCAGCTATAAAATAACAATGCTTAACCTTATAAACGGGATCATAATCCTTGTAGTAGTATTATGGATAGCTGGATTGCTTTCTCGTACACTGGAAAGTTATCTGCGGCGCAGCTCTGCTCTTAGTTACAATGCCCGTGAGCTTACAGTAAAATTCTTCAAGATATTTATTTATTTTATAGCCCTGCTAATTGGCCTTTCTGTAATGGGTGTGGACCTGACCGCGTTTGCCGTATTCGGCGGTGCACTAGGTGTTGGTATCGGTTTGGGTTTACAAAAAGTTACGGCGAATTTCGTAAGCGGCATAACTTTACTTTTAGAAAAATCCATCCGTATAGGCGACTTAATTGAAATAGCTGGAAGTACTGGGCATATAAGGGAAATGAATATCCGTTATGTATTGGTGGAAACTTCCGATGGCCGTGAGCTTCTTATACCTAACGAAGAATTGACTTCTTCACGAGTAACTAATTGGTCACATAGTAACGAGCAGGCGCGTGTAGAAATAAAATTAACCTTGGAATTTGATACTGACGCCAAGCTTGCGATCAATCACATGCTTGATGCTGTTAAGGCACATCCACGTTGTATAAAAAACCCGGCTCCAACTTGCTGGTTACGCGAATTTAGCGAAATAGGAATGGTATTTATGCTTACCTTCTGGATAGCAGATGTTCATGAAGGGCGTAATACCCCGCAAAGTGACGTTATGCTTACTATTTTAGATATATTCCGTCGTGAAAATATTAAATTTGCAATCAAGAAATAAAAGGCCAGATTATGACTCAATTCCCCAAAAAAACAATTTCAGATTGGCAGAAACTGGCGCAAAAAGATCTTGGGGTCGATAAATCAGGAAATATCGTTCCTTTGGAGAAATTAACATGGGATTCGCCTGAAGGTATCGATATAAAACCGCTTTATACAGAAGCTGATCTGGAGAATTTGGAGCATGTAGATACGCTGCCGGGTTTTGCCCCTTACCTGCGCGGGCCACGCGCTACCATGTATAGTGTGCGCCCTTGGACTGTCCGCCAGTATGCTGGTTTTTCCACGGCTGAAGAATCAAACGCTTTTTATCGCCGCAATCTGGCTGGCGGGCAGAAAGGCCTGTCGGTTGCTTTCGATCTGGCAACTCATAGGGGATATGATTCCGATCATCCGCGTGTGGTTGGCGATGTAGGCAAAGCAGGGGTTGCCATTGACTCGGTTGAGGATATGAAAATCCTCTTCGATTCTATACCGCTAGGTGAAATGAGCGTGTCAATGACCATGAACGGCGCGGTGCTTCCTATCCTTGCCAGCTATATAGTTGCGGGGCTTGAGCAGGGGGTTAATCTTTCTGAACTGCAAGGCACTATACAGAACGATATTTTAAAAGAATTCATGGTGCGTAATACTTATATTTATCCGCCTGAGCCATCAATGCGTATTGTTGCCGACATTATAGAATATACCGCAAAGAATATGCCAAAATTCAATTCTATTTCTATCTCTGGCTACCATATGCACGAAGCCGGGGCAACCGCAGTTCAGGAGCTTGCTTATACAATTGCCGACGGTGAGGAATATGTAAAAGCTGCGCTTGGAAAAGGTTTGAATGTGGATGATTTTGCGCCGCGCCTTTCCTTCTTTTTTGCCATCGGCATGAATTTCTTTATGGAAATTGCCAAGCTCCGTGCAGCGCGTCTGCTGTGGGCAAAAACCATGGCCAAATATAATCCTAAGAACCCGGTATCATCGGCATTACGCACCCATTGCCAGACATCTGGTGTATCCCTTACCGAAAAAGACCCGTATAATAACGTGATACGCACAACAATAGAAGCAATGGCATCAGTGCTGGGCGGCACACAATCACTGCATACCAATGCGCTTGATGAAGCCATTGCCCTGCCTACCGATTTTTCGGCGCGCATTGCCCGCAATACCCAGCTTATCATACAGCATGAAACAGCGATAACCAAAGTAGTCGACCCGCTGGGCGGCAGTTATTACATAGAGTCACTTACAGCAAGCCTTGTTAAGCACGCAGAGGAATTGATCGCTGAAGCAAATGCGGCAGGTGGCATGACCAAAGCAATAGAAGCTGGGATACCAAAGCAGAAGATCGAGGAATCGGCAGCGCGTAAACAGGCGCGTATTGACCGGGTGGAAGAAGTCATAGTCGGCGTGAATAAATACCAGCTTAAAAAAGAAGATCCGATTGATATTTTAGATGTAGATAATGCCAAAGTGCGCGATTCACAGATTGAACGGCTCAAAAAAATCCGCGCAACCCGCGATAATTCATTATGTGAAAAAACGCTGGAAGCGCTTACCAAAGCAGCGGAAACGAAAACTGGCAATTTGCTGGAATTGGCAGTGGAAGCAGCTAAGGCAAGGGCAACAGTTGGCGAAATTTCCTTGGCCTTGGAGAAGGTTTATGGACGTTATAACGCGAGTATTCGCACAATTTCAGGAGTGTATGGTGCCGTGTATGATGCAGATGACAGCTTAAAACCAATCCGCGACATTGTTGGCGAATTTGCCAAGGGCGAGGGGCGCAGGCCGCGTATATTAGTTGCCAAAATGGGGCAGGACGGGCATGATCGAGGGGCAAAAGTGATTGCCACTGCCTTTGCCGATATGGGTTTTGACGTGGATGTCGGCTCGCTGTTCGCAACCCCGGAAGAAGTGGCAAGGCAGGCGTTGGAGAATGACGTGCATATAGTAGGGGTATCTTCGCATGCTGCAGGGCATAAAACACTGGTTCCGCAGTTAATTGCGGCTTTAAAAGCAGCAGGCAGGCCTGATATTGTGGTGGTTTGCGGTGGGGTTATTCCAGCGCAGGACTACGAAGTCCTTGAAAAAGCAGGCGTTGCCGCCATATTCGGCCCCGGAACCAATATCCCATTGGCGGCTGAAAAAGTTCTTGGATTGCTGAAAAAGGCTGCGTGATATATTATCCTTGAAATATTAATAAAACCGTATATAGTACGACTATTAAAGGTGGGCCGGTTGCCCACCTTTTTTGTTACCTAAAATTAGAATATGGCTTAAATATTTTATATATAACAATTGGTTAATGGTATAAGTTTGGATATTATTTCGCGCATTACAGAAATTATAGAGCCGTCGCTGGAAGCGATGGGCTATAATATTGTGCAGGTAAAATTATCCGATGGTGCTAAGCGTAAGACATTAAGTGTAATGGCTGAGCGCCTTGATGATGTTATGATGGGGTTTGATGATTGTACGGAGATCACCAATACGGTTTCTGCGCTGCTGGACGTGGATGAGCCTATTTCAGGGGCCTATAACCTAGAGGTTTGTTCGCCCGGAATAGACAGGCCGCTAACTAAACGTGATGATTACAAGCGCTTTACCGGACAGGAAATAAAAGCGGAAACAATAATTCCGGTAGGTGGGCGCAAGCGTTTTCGCGGCGTCCTTAAAGGGATTGAAGGGGATAAAATATCGCTGGTTGTTGATGGGGTGGAAGTGGAACTGCCATTTACCCATATACGCACGGCAAAAATGGTTATGACCGAGGAATTGGTCGCAAAAGATCTAAAGAAACAAAAAACGAAAGGATAATACGATGAGTGCCACCCAGCCGATTTACGGAAGCAGCGAATTATTGCAGATTGCTGATGCAGTTGCGCGTGAAAAAGGTTTGCCGAAAGAAGCGGTAATCGAAGCTATGGAGCAGGCCGTTCAGGTTGCTGGCCGCCGTAAATATGGGCATGAGCATAATATCCGCGCTGAGATTGATAAAAAGTCCGGCGAAATCAAGCTATACCGCGTACGAACGGTAGTAGAAACTGTTGAAAATGAAACAACCGAGCTAACTTTGGCGCAGGCTAAAAAGATCAATAAAGAATTGGCAGTAGGCGATGAAATTAAAGATATACTTCCGCCTATCGATTTTGGCCGCGTAGCCGCCCAGACCGCGAAGCAGGTTGTTTTGCAGAAAGTGCGCGATGCTGAACGAGACAAGCAGTTCAATGAATTCAAGGATAAAATAGGCGAAATTATCAGCGGCGTTGTTAAACGTGTTGAATACGGCAATGTAGTGGTTGATTTTGGCCGCACTGAAGCAATGATCCGCCGTGATGACCTGATCCCAAGGGAACTATTCCGCACCGGTGACCGCATCCGCGCTTATATTGCTGACGTTCGTCGTGAAAAAACTGGTCCGCAGATCTTCCTTTCGCGTACTCACCCTGATTTCCTTGCCAGCCTTTTTGCACAGGAAGTGCCGGAAATTTATGATGGTATAATTTCAATTAAAGCAGTTGCACGTGATCCTGGTTCGCGTGCTAAAATCGCGGTGATTTCGCGTGATGCCAGTGTTAACCCGGTTCTTTCATGCGTAGGTGTTCGTGGTTCACGCGTGCAGGCAGTAGTTGGCGAGTTGCAGGGCGAAAAGATTGATATTATCGAATGGTCGCCAGATCCTGCAACTTTTGTGGTGAATGCCCTTTCTTCTGCTGAAGTTACTAAAGTGGTGATCGATGAAAACAAATCACGCATAGAAGTAGTAGTGCCTGATGACCAGCTGTCGCTGGCTATTGGCCGCCGTGGGCAGAATGTTCGACTTGCTTCTCAGCTTGTTGGATGGAGCATTGATATTCTTACCGAAGCAGTAGAATCCGAGCGCCGCGCAGAAGAATTTAACAGCCTGTCGCAGCTTTTTGTAGAAGCTCTGGATGTTGAGGAAGTAATTGCTCATCTTCTTGTGACCGAGGGTTTCACTTCTATAGAAGAAGTGGCTTTTATACCGGTTGGTGATCTTGCGACAATCGAAGGTTTTGATGATAATGTTGCAGAAGAGCTTCATAACCGTGCCCAGAACTGGCTCAAGACCCAGCAGCATAACCGCGAGGTTAAACTTAAGGAAATGGGCATTGAGGCTTCGCTGCTTGATTTTGTTAATAACCACCCGCTGCTTAAACCTGAATGGCTGGAATATTTTGGCTCTAACAAGGTTCTAACACTTGATGACCTGGCTGATTTATCAACCGCAGAATTGCAGGATGTATTGCCAAATGGTGCGTTAAGTGCAGAAGAAGCAGGTAGCTTAATTATGGCCGCCCGTGCTTCATGGGAATAATAAAGTTGCCAGTTGCCGGTTACTAGTTGCTAGTAAATTAAAGATTTGAGTATTTTTAATTTTATTATCAGTCTAGTATCCTAGTAATTGGCAATTAAATACTAACAACCAAGAACAAGTAACTAGCAACTAAACTTATGAATGACAGTAACGACAACGCAAAAAAAGACACATTGAAAGTTGCAAACCCTGGCCGTTTGCAGCTCACCAAAACTGTTGAAAGCGGCAAGGTAAAACAGAATTTTACTCATGGCCGTTCCAAATCTGTTACGGTTGAGGTTCGAAAAACCCGTACCTTTGCCCAAGGCGGTACTGGTGGCATGGTTGAGGTAAAACAAAATGCCGGTGGTGTTGCTTCTTCTTCACAGAATATATTTGCCGGGGCTGATGATGATTCAATGCGGCATTTAACGCATGAAGAGCGTCAGAGCCGCCTGAAGGCACTTAAATTGGCAGAAGAGCAGATGAAGCTTGAGGCAGAGCTTGCAGCTAAACGCCAGGAAGAAGAAAAACGCCAGCGTGCATTGAAAGGTGATGCACCGACTGTAGAGCCTAAAAAAGAAGCTAAGGTTGAAAAAATAATTCCTTCATCTTCAGGTATTGTAACGCCGATTAAGCAAGAACCAGTAATTAATGAAGCTAAAGTTCAAGCTGGTCAATCTTCATCACCTAAAGCCGGGAAAATATCTCATCACGTAGCCCCTGTTGAAGAAGTTGAGCAAAAAGAAAAAGGCGGCAAGCTCAAATTACGAGGCGGTGAAGACCGCCGTTCATCTGGAAAGATCACAATAAACCAGGCATTGTCCAGTATTGAAGACCAGCGCATGCGCTCTATGGCTTCAATTCGCCGTGCCCGTGAAAAGGCTATTAAAAAGGCAATGGGCGGCTCTACTGAAAGTGAAAAAGTTATACGTGACGTTATTATACCTGAAGCTATTAGCGTAGGCGAGCTGGCCAACCGTATGGCGGAGCGCACAGTAGATGTAATCAAAACCCTTATGAAGCTTGGTATCATGGCAACAGCTACCCAATCTGTTGATGCTGATACTGCAGAGCTCGTAGTTGGAGAATTTGGCCATAAATTCAAGCGAGTTACCGAAGGTGATGTTGAAAATATACTTAAGGATGATGAGCAGGAAGAACAGGGTAATTTACTGCCGCGCCCCCCAATCGTCACTATTATGGGGCATGTTGACCATGGGAAGACATCATTGCTTGATGCCCTGCGCCGTACCGATGTCGCAGCTAAGGAAGCTGGCGGGATAACCCAACATATCGGTGCTTATCAGGTTGAGGTTGAAGGCGGCCAGAAAGTTACATTCCTTGATACGCCTGGCCATGAAGCTTTCACAGCAATGCGTGCGCGTGGTGCAAAAATTACTGATATCGTAGTATTGGTGGTAGCCGCTGATGATGGTATTATGGAACAGACCAAGGAAGCTATAAGCCATGCTAAAGCAGCCGGTGTTCCCATTGTAGTTGCAGTAAATAAAATTGACAAACCCGGAGCTGATTCAAGCCGTGTTAAACAGGAATTAATGCAATATGAGTTAGTTCCTGAGGAATTCGGCGGTGATACTATGGTTGTAGAAGTCTCGGCTAAAACAGGGCAAAATCTTGATAAGTTAGTAGACACATTATTACTTCAGGCAGAAGTGCTGGAATTGAAAGCCAACCCGAACCGAGCTGCTGCTGGTGTTGTAGTTGAAGCAAAGCTGGATCAGGGAAAAGGTGTTGTTGCAACAATTTTGGTGCAAAAAGGAACCTTGAAGGTTGGCGACATAGTTGTGGCTGGAGCTGCTTATGGGCGCGTGCGTACCTTGGTTGATGATAAAAATAATGCCTTGAAAGAAGCAATTCCCGGAATGCCTGTAGTAATATTAGGATTAAGCCTTGCACCGGAGGCAGGTGATACTTTCTCTGTTGTTGAGAATGAAAAAACAGCCCGTGATATAGCAGAATACCGGGAGCGCCGGGTTCGTGAGAAAAACGTGGTACTTTCCACCCGTTCACTGGAAAATTTATTTGGTGAAGCTGCTGGAACCAATGCTAAGGAATTACCGGTTATAATCAAGGCTGACGTACAGGGATCGGTTGAAGCTATTGCTGGGTCTATTGCAAAATATTCCGGCGATGAAGTTATGGTCCGTATACTTCATAGTGGTGTTGGCGGCATTACGGAATCAGACATTACCCTTGCCAAAGCAACCGGTGCTATGATTATTGCATTTAATGTGCGTGCAGCACCAAAAGCTAAGGAACTTGCTGCCCGGGAAAAAATAAATATACGCTATTATTCGATCATCTATAACGTGGTCGATGATGTTAAAGCCGCTCTTTCCGGTATGTTATCACCGAGCCTGCGCGAGAACTTCCTTGGCTATGCCCAGATACGTGAGGTATTCAATATCAGCAAGGCCGGAAAAATTGCTGGCTGTATGGTAACTGATGGGCTGATAAAACGCGGCGCCAAAGTTCGATTGCTTCGTGACAATGTAGTTATCCATGAAGGCACTCTTAAAACTTTAAAACGCTTTAAGGATGAGGTGAAAGAAGTTAAAAGTGGCCTTGAATGCGGCATGGCATTTGAAAATTACGAAGATATACGTGTTGGCGACCAGATAGAAGCATTTGAAGTTGAGGAAACCGCTCGCACGGTTTAGTTTATAATGGCCAAACTTCATAATCTTTTTTCCGAAAAGAAATCAGGCGGTTCGCAGCGAAATCTGCGGGTTGGCGAGGAAATACGTCATGCACTTGCTGATATATTTATGCGTGGTGAAGTCCATTCCATGGATTTGCTTGGTGCATCAATCACCGTTTCTGAGGTGCGCGTAAGCCCTGATTTGAAAAATGCCACAGCTTACGTTATGCCTCTGGCAGGCGAGAAAAAAGAAGTGTTGATTAATGCCCTTAAAATATCAGCACCTGAACTTCGCCATCTTGTTTCCAAGCGGGTTAAGCTTCGCCATGTTCCTAAAATATTTTTCTCGCTTGATGATTCTTATGACGAGGCCGAACGTATCAATAATCTTCTTAAAAAACCGGAAGTAGTGCGTGATATTGAAAAGCCTATCATAGACGAAATATAGTGTCATGGGTAGCACTTTATTTTTGATATTTCTCTTTTCATTAATTGTTCTAATAATTTTTTCTCCTCTTATTGGATTGCTAATAATCGCTCGCATGAGAAGAAAGCGTGAAGCAGAATCGCCACCTAAAGAAATAAACTACGGCAGATTTGCCAATAATTTTTCGTTCAAAGATGCAAAAGCTACTTGTTATTTGCTTATAACATTAATTATCATATATATAGGTGAAATGATTTTTGCTGTAGTGCCTGGAGAAAACATCTTCACCTTCAGCGCTCCTTCTTTGTTTGCATTTGGTGGACTTAATCAAGAAATAGTTACGGAACGCAATGAATGGTTCCGTTTTTTTACGGCTCCATTGCTTCATACGAATTTCATGCATGTATTTTGCAACAGTATTGTATTATTTTTTGGAGGTATTCTTCTGGAAGAGATAGTTGGTCCGATATGGTTACTGGCAATTTTCTTTGGCGGTGCTTTCGGCGGCTCAATTATGTCATTTGAAGTGGGCGGTGGCGGTAGGATATCAGTAGGGGCTTCAGGAGCTGTTATGGCAATTCTTGCCAGCGCCATTATCCTTGCCATAAAACTGCCTGATAAAAATAAGCGAGATAGTGTGCAGCACGGAATGTTCCGTATATTGATACCGGCATTAATACCTCAGATTGGTTCAAGTGTTGATTATTTAGCGCATTTTGGAGGCGCAATTGCTGGAACAATAATTGGATTGATTTTATATATAGCATGGTCTGAAGATTTACAAAAAGTATACCCTGTTTTGAACCCTCTAGCTAAATTAATGGCTGTTTCAGGTATAATAATATCAATTGTAAGTTTTGGAATTGTAGCTGCCGATTACAAGCAGAATTCTGATGAGATCAAAAATGAAATCTTAAAAAAAGCATCTACATGAATGGCTGGATAATCCTTGATAAGCCAACAGGCATAAGTTCTGCCCATGCAGTGGCAAAGGTTAAGCGTTTATTGCGCCCGGACAAAATAGGTCATGCTGGTACTCTCGACCCGCTTGCATCGGGTGTTTTGCCTCTGGCATTAGGTGAAGCCACTAAGACCGTATCCTACATGATGGATGCCTCAAAATCCTATGCCTTTAGCGTCACGTGGGGGCAGGAACGCGCAACCGACGATAGTGAGGGGGAAATATTGCTTGAGTCCCCAAAACGGCCATCAAAACAGGAAATTGAGGTATTGCTGCCTGAATTTACGGGTAACATTATGCAAGCACCCCCGCATTACTCAGCTATTAAGCTTGAGGGTAAGCGGGCTTATGATCTCGCAAGGAGTGGGCATAAAATCGAGATAAAACCCAGGGAGATATTCATTAAGTCACTGGAAATAAACAATTTTACTCCTGAAGCAGCTGAATTTACCTGTCATTGTGGTAAAGGCACATATATACGCTCATTGGCGCGGGATATGGGACGAATGCTTGGATGTTACGGTTATATATCCAGTCTTAGGCGTTTAAGTACTGGAAAATTTAATGAAACCCATGCGATTTCGCTGGAAAACTTAGCTGATATGGTGCATAAGGGCGAAGTTGATTTTTTGCAACCTGTGGAATCCGCGCTGGACGACATCTTGGCGCGGGATATTAGTTCTACTCAGGCTTTGCGCTTGCGGCGCGGTCAAACTGTTGAAATTCCAGATTCAAATCCTGGAAATAATGAGGGAGTAATAATATTCGCTCATGAAAACGGTAAGGCTGTTGCAATATGCAAATTGCAGGCAGGAGTGATGAAACCGGTGCGTGTGTTTAATTTATAATTTAATGAAGGAGAGCTACGATGTCGAATAAGGCAGTAAAAAACGAAAAACAGGAAACAATTAAGAAATTCGCAACTAAGAAAGATGATACTGGTTCTCCTGAAGTACAGGTGGCATTACTTACAGCGCGTATCAACCATCTTACCGAGCATTTTGCCGAGCATAAGAATGACCACCATTCCCGCCGTGGCTTGCTTATATTAGTTGGCCGCCGCCGCCGCTTGCTTGATTATGTCAAGAAAAACGATTTTGCACGTTATGACGCGCTAATCAAGAAATTAGGAATTCGTAAATAAGGGTAAGCCTTAGCAGCTTGCTGCTTAGGCTCCCGTTATCCCCGCGAAGGCGGGGATCTAATCATTTGTAAACAGGAAGAGAGATATAAAATATGTTTAACGTAACGAAGAAATCAATTGAATGGGGTGGCCGCACATTAACTTTAGAAACTGGTAAGATTGCCCGCCAAGCTGATGGTGCAGTTCTTGCAACCTATGGCAATACTGTTGTGCTTTGCACAGTTGTTGCTGCAAAAACACCTAAAGCCGATGTTGATTTTTTTCCACTTACTGTGAACTATCAGGAAAAAGCCTTTGCAGCTGGTAAAATTCCCGGTGGATTTTTCAAGCGTGAAGGCCGTCCTACCGAGAAAGAGGTTTTGACATCACGTCTTATAGACCGTCCTATCCGTCCGCTCTTCCCAAATGGTTTTTACAATGAAACCCAGGTTGTATGCACATTGCTTTCGCATGACCTGCAAAATGATCCGGATATGGTGGCTCTTGTTGGTGCTTCGGCGGCTCTTACACTTTCGGGTGTTCCATTCATGGGACCTGTTGGCGGTTGCCGCGTAGGTTATGTAAATGGCGAATATCTTCTTAACCCAACTAATGCGGAATTGCTTGACAGTAAGCTTGACCTGGTGGTTGCAGGAACTGCCCGTTCAGTGCTTATGGTAGAATCAGAAGCACAGGAGCTTTCTGAAGAAGTAATGTTAGGTGCAGTTAATTACGGGCATAAAGAAATGCAGTCGGTAATTAAGTTGATTATTGAACTGGCCGAAGATGCAGCAAAAGAGCCTTGGGATTTCCAGAAACCGGCTGATGAAGTACTTGCTAATCGTGTACGCGAATCTGCTGAAAATGATTTACGTGCAGCTTATAAAATGACTGGTAAGCAGGAGCGCTCAACTCGTCTTGATGAAATCAAAAAGGCTACAAAGGCCGCTTTGGGCAAAGCCACCATCGAAGATGGTTATGACGACAAAACCATCGGAAACCAGCTTAAAAAGCTGGAGCAGGATATTGTGCGTACTGATTATGTTCAGAGCCAGAAGCGTATAGATGGGCGTGGTCCTGCTGATGTCCGTCAAATTATTGGTGAAGTAGGTGTTCTGCCAATGACCCATGGCTCGGCTTTGTTCACCCGTGGTGAAACGCAGGCGGTTGTAGTTGCTACTTTAGGAACCAGTCAGGACGAACAAGTAATTGATGCGCTCGAAGGCGAATACCGTGAGAATTTCATGCTGCATTATAATTTCCCGCCATATTCTACAGGTGAAGTGGGCCGCATGGGAAGCCCGGGTCGTCGTGAAATAGGTCACGGAAAACTTGCATGGCGTGCAATACGCCCCATGCTTCCTGCTAAGGAAGAATTTCCATACACACTTCGCTGCGTATCAGAAATAACTGAATCAAATGGCTCTTCTTCAATGGCTACAGTATGCGGAAGTTCACTTGCTCTTATGGATGCAGGTGTGCCTCTTAAACGTCCGGTTGCTGGTATTGCCATGGGGCTTATTAAAGAAAAATCAGGATTCATCGTGCTTTCCGATATTCTCGGTGACGAAGATCATCTGGGTGATATGGACTTCAAGGTAGCTGGAACCGAACAGGGTATCACAGCTTTGCAGATGGATATTAAGATCGACGGTATAACCGAAGATATTATGAAGGTAGCTCTTACACAAGCCCATGCTGGCCGTAAGCATATATTGGGTGAGATGGCTAAGGCTCTTTCTGCTCCGCGTGATTCTGTAGGAAGTACCGCGCCACGCATTACTACCATGAGCATACCGAAAGATAAGATACGTGAAGTTATCGGTTCCGGCGGTAAAGTTATACGCGAAATCTGCGAAGTTACCGGCGCTAAGGTTGATATTGAAGATGACGGCACGGTACGTATAGCAGCCACCAGTGAAGAAGCTGGCAAAAAAGCCTATGATTGGATATATTCAATTGTTGCTGAGCCTGAAGTAGGCCAGATACACAATGGTAAAGTCGTACGCATAGTCGATTTTGGCGCTTTTGTTAATTTCTTTGGTGCTAAGGATGGGTTGGTTCATATCAGTGAATTGGCTGATCATCGTGTTGCCAAGGTTGAGGATGTTGTCAAGGAAGGCGATATGGTAAAAGTAAAAGTCTTGGATATAGACAACCGTGGCAAAATTCGCCTTTCCATGCGTGTAGTTAATCAGGAAACCGGGGAAGATATCTCTGATAGCTTGCCAGCACGTGAGAAAAAACCTGCATAACAAATAATATAATTACAAATAATAGCCCCGTAAGATGAAAATCTTCGGGGCTTTTTTTATGGCACAAAAAGGCACAAAAAAGGGAGTCTCAATTGAGACCCCCTATTTTATTAAATTACCTGTCCGTATTAGAGGCGGATTGGGGTAACTTTTTTGCCAGAAAGAGATTTAGCAGCTAAGCTAATGCTTGCTTTTGGCTTGGAAACTTTTGCTGGTTTTTTAGCAGCAGATTTTTTAGCAGCTGGCTTTTTAGCAGCTGGCTTCTTTTTAGCAGCAGCTTTTTTAGCAGCTGGTTTTTTAGCAGCAGCTTTTTTAGCAGCTGGTTTCTTAGCAGCTGGTTTCTTAGCAGCAGCTTTTTTAGCAACTGGCTTTTTAGCAGCAGCTTTTTTAGCAGCTGGTTTTTTAGTAGCTTTTTTTGCAACAGTCATAATAAACTCCATTTATGTAATTACATAATACCCATTTACACCATGCAAATGAATATGTTCCATTAATACTCATGAATAATTAATTTTCTCTTAACGGAAAATCTGGAGATGAGGCGATTTGCATTAAGAGAGCATAATGAACTTGAATGATAAAAATAAACATTACGAATATGGAATAAATTATATTTTGTGGAAAACCGCAGTAAATCTTTATTTTAATGTTCCATTCTCGAAATGATTTTATAAAAATATTATTTTTTTTGATTTTAACCAAGATCAATTGCTGCAACATTATTTGTTCCGACTGTGATATAAAAAACACAATAGAAAAGAGTGAAATGATGCGCTATAGCTCAAATATAATATACAAAGTCAGGTTATGAATCGTCATCACAAAATATTTCTCACTCTGGTAATATACTTTTTTGCTGTGATGGTTATGTGTGTGCATCAGGCTTCCGCCCAGGCGAATTCATACTTTAATATGAGCGAATCAAAGTTTGAAAATCTTTCTTCTTTTCCCAAATGGACAGGGGTTATTTCACGTTTTTCTGATCAGCAGGATATAGATGACAGCGATTGCGGTAATATACGATATCACCCATGCTCGATAAAAGAATGGAAAGCCATGCTGGAGGAATTGAAAGGCCAGCCATTTGAAGAGCAAATTAACGAGGTGAATAACTGGTCGAATAAACATCCATATATTGTTGACCAATTGAACTGGGGTATGAATGATTATTGGGAAACTCCATATGAATTCATGGAAATAAGTGGTGATTGTGAAGATTATGCGATCTCAAAATATTATTCACTGCGCGCTCTTGGAATAACTGATGATAGGTTACGTATTATAATAGTCCAGGATTTGAACCTTGGTGGAATTATCCATGCGATCTTAGGTGTGTATGACGATGATGACAATTTGCTTATACTGGACAACCAGAGCAAGCATGTAACCTCTGCACTTAAAATATACCATTATCGCCCAATATATGGCGTTAACGAATCGAACTGGTGGACATACCATCCAAGGATGTAAACTTGCTTAGGAACTTATTGCATTGGCATAATAAAGAAAATTTGCTATATATTTTATAAATTTAAGGAGAAATAATATGGTTAAGCTGCTCCCTGCATCAGATGATTTTGAAGAAGTTACAAAAATCCAATGTACCCCTTGGATGTACGGGATAGTTATATTGGTATTCAGTATAATAATAGGCGGCCTTATATTTATATCGCGCTTTAATGAGGCAGATTACCAGCGTGATGTACAGGTATGGAAAGAAAAACTGAATCTCATTGCGGAAGGCCGCAAGGTTGATGTTACACATTTTATATCTAATAATTTTACTGAATTGCGTACGCTGGCTGATAACCCTTCGCTTAAATTATACCTTACTGAATTACAAAATGTACCGCAGGATTCAACTTCTGCAGAGCAGGGGGAGCCAGCTCAGAAATCATATTTGCGTAATCTTTTAATTTTTACCGCGCAGCGTGCAGGATTTATGGGAGTAAGTGGAACTGATGCTATTCCTGCTAATATAACTACCGAAAATAAAAGCGGGTTGCTGGTTTTAGGTTCAGATAACCAGCTGGTGGTCGGGACTCCTATGCTTAATTCTTCCATGAATATAATAATGGAAAATGCTAAAAAGCAGGTTGCAGGGGCAGAAGGCCTAATAGATTTGCAAAAAGATGCAGACGGAACCATATATATGGGGTTCTCAGTTCCAGTTTATTCTATTCAGGGTGAGCATAATGCCGAAGGGCAGATAGGCAAAATTATTGCCATTAAAATAATAGATGAAAATCTCTTCACTTTATTAAAGCAGCCCGGCTCCACCGAAAAAACCATGGAGTCTTTGCTGGTGCGCCCCGTTAATCCAACAAAGGATAAAATGGAATATATTTCCCCGCTTCTTGATGGTAGCGCACCACTTAGCAAACAATTTACCTTGAACCAGCAAGATAGTGCAGAGGCTTTTATAAACAGGGATACTAATGATTTCTCATCTGAATTAAAGGATTACCGTGGCCAGCAAGTGCTTGCCACTTCACGTGATATAGGTGGCACAAGCTGGAAATTGATTACAAAGGTTGATGCCGCGGAAGCTTTTGTTGAAAGCGGGGCAAGGCGTGCAGGTCTTGTTACATCATTTACTCTTGTTATTGCTGTAATAGTTTTAATCATCATTTCAATGTGGTGGTATTCATATTCCCGCCATGCACTTATGGCTTCCAGCTATTTCAAAAAAGCTGCAACCAAAGCAAGGGCGCAGGAAAACCTACTGCGCTTGGTTACAGATTATCAGCCGGAAGCTATCTATATTATTGATTCTGATCAAACCTATTGGTTCGCTAACCAGAAGGTTTCTGAAGCTGCTGGTATGAATCCGGCAAGTGTAATAGGAAAAAACATTGCAGATATACAGGGAACAGCCAACGCTCAACGAATAGGCGAGCAATGCCAGATTGTATTAGATAATGGCAAGCCATTCTACAACATCCATCATGAAAATGAAGGAGAAGAAGAAAAGGTAATTCGCTCAGGCTACATTCCTTTGCAGGAAATACCGGTTTCTTCATTGCCGCCACAAACTCCGGGTGTCTTAGTAGTTGAACAGGATATTAGTGAAGTTTACCACGAGCGTGAGCGAAGGCTTTCTACACAGAAACAACTGGTCGAAACTTTAGTGCATCTGGTTGATAAGCGTGACCCATTCGCTGCCAACCACTCACTTCTAGTGTCGCAGATTGCCAACCAGATAGCGGCTGATATGGGGCTTGATAGCATAACAGTAGAAACCACAAGGACGGCAGCAAGCCTTATGAATATAGGCAAAATTGTAGTGCCAACTGAATTATTAACAAAAACTGAGCAATTAAGCGAGGAAGAGAAAACAATTATCAGAAATTCAATGGATGCTGCTGCCGATCTTCTTAGCAAGGTTTCATTCGACGGCCCTGTTTCTGAAACATTAAAAGAATGGCAGGAGCGTTGGAATGGTACGGGCCCTATGGGTCTTAAAGGAGATAATATCCTTATTACTGCCAGGATTATAGCGGTTGCAAATGCCTTTATCGGTATGATAAGCCCACGTTCATGGCGTAATGCAATGTCTATTGAAGCTGCCAATAAATTCCTGCTTGATAATGCCGGGAGCTATTTTGATCAGCGTGTAGTAGTTGCTCTTATCCATTATGTGGATAACCATAGCGGGCGTGAATGGATAAAGAATATTATAAAGAATTACAGGAATGTTGCTTAGTTTTTTCTAGCCAGCGAGCTGATAAAAGATGTTGCTGCGGCAACCTTGTCATCTGCTTTGTGGATTGTATCAACCAGCGCTGAGCCTACGACCACGGCATCAGCAAATTCTGATATATCTTGCACCTGCTGCCTGGCTTTTATACCAAAGCCAACGGCTATGGGAAGTTTGCTATACTTTCTTATATTTTCTATCTGCCCTTTAAGGGAGTTATTCTCCGCGCTTTTATCACCGGTGATACCGGCAACGGAAATATAATAAATAAAACCGCTGGCAGAAGCAGCAAGTAAAGAAATTCTCTCATTACCGCTTGTTGGTGCTATAAGGCGTATTAGGTTAAGGTTTGTTGCGGTCAGGTATGGGCGGATTTCACTTTCTTCCTCAGGCGGCAGGTCAACTATAATAACCCCGTCAACTCCTGCTGCCACTGCATCATTGCAGAATTTTTCAGTTCCATAACGATAGATGGGATTGAAATACCCCATAAGTATAATAGGAGTTTTATTATTATTTTTGCGAAAATCCCGCACCAGTTCTATTACACCAGCTACATTAGCCCCGGCTTTTAAAGCACGTAAGCCAGCCGCTTGTATTACTACTCCATCCGCCATTGGTTCAGAAAATGGCATACCAATTTCAATAATATCCGCACCCGCTTCTGGCAGGGCTGAAATAATTTTTCTGCTAGTTTCCAGATCAGGGTCATAGCCCATGATAAAAGGAATGAATGCTGCGCGTTTCTGCGCTTTAACTGTAGCAAAAGCTTGTTCTATGCGTGTCACAGTTCAACCCCCAATGCTTTGGCAACTGTAAAAATATCCTTGTCGCCGCGGCCACAGACATTAATTACAAGCAAATGTTCCTTGGGGAGTTCTGGAGCGATTTTAATAACATGCGCCAGAGCGTGTGATGGTTCAAGAGCGGGGATAATACCTTCTAATTTTGAAACCAGCTGGAATGCCTCCAGTGCTTCGTTATCTGTAATAGAAATATAATCAACCCTGCCTGATTCATATAGCCATGAATGCTCTGGGCCGATCCCTGGATAATCAAGCCCTGCGGATATGGAATGAGCATCCATTATCTGCCCGTCATCGTTTTGCAGGAGATATGTACGGCTACCGTGTAGAACCCCAGCTGTACCACGGGCAATAGATGCCGCATGCTGTCCAGAATCAAGACCATGCCCTGCTGCCTCCACACCTATCATTTTTACATTCTCATCAGCAAGGAATGGATGAAATAGGCCGATAGCATTACTTCCACCGCCAATTGCAGCAACCAATGTATCTGGAAGGCAGCCTTCAGCTGCCTGCATCTGTGTACGTACCTCGCGCCCGATTATTGACTGGAAGTCACGCACCATGGCAGGGTAGGGGTGCGGGCCAGCAGCAGTTCCTATTAGATAAAAAGTGTCATGCACATTGCTAACCCAATCACGTAATGCTTCATTCATTGCATCTTTAAGTGTTTTTGTTCCTGATTGAACAGGTACAACTTCTGCGCCAAGAAGTTTCATGCGGAATACATTAGGGGCTTGCCGTTCAATATCTTTAGCGCCCATGTAAATAACGCATTTAAGTCCGAAGAGGGCGCAAACCGTTGCAGTTGCAACTCCATGTTGTCCGGCACCTGTTTCAGCAATAATGCGTTTACGGCCTAAGCGTTTTGCAAGGATAATTTGTCCTATACAGTTATTTATTTTATGGGCGCCAGTATGATTCAGTTCATCCCGTTTAAAGTAAATTTTTGCTCCACCGCAATATTCACTAAAACGTGGCGCAAAATAAAGTGGGGATGGGCGGCCAACATAATGTGTGAAATAATAATCAATCTCTTGCTGGAATGTTGCATCAGCTTTTGCCGCTTCATAGCTACGCTCAACTTCAAGTATAAGGGGCATCAGTGTTTCAGCAACATACCTGCCGCCGAAAATACCAAAATGCCCATCCATATCAGGCTGTGTGTTGTAAAGCTTCATTTGCGCGCCGTTTTAATAAAATTTTCTATAAGATGAGGATTTTTTACACCACGCGATTCTTCAACGCCAGAAGATACATCAATGAACCTTGCGCCAGTTTGTGAAATTGCTGATTTTACATTTCCGGCATTAAGGCCGCCAGATAGAAACCAATTTTCCGGCATTTCATTGCCTGCAAGCAATGACCAGTCAAAACTTATTCCATTGCCGCCATGTATCATATTTTCAGCTGGCTTAGCATCGAATAAAATAAAATCTGTAATATTATTATATTCCTTTGCTTTTTTTATATCATCAGTGTTTTGCACGGCTATAGCTTTAATAATACCTGTGTTCGCAAATTTTTTACGGATATCTATAAGCCGTTCCTTAGTTTCATCACCATGTAATTGAAAAAAATCCGGCGCTATTTCCCGTTGCATTTCTATAAGAAGATCATCGGATGGATTTACCATAACCATTACTGATTTTATAGTATCTGGTAATAATTCCTTGAATTGTGCTGCTACATTTAAAGATATATGGCGCGGTGATTTTGCATAATGGACAAACCCTGCAAAATCTGCGCCAGCTTTAATTACCGACTGAACAGACTCTTCATCATTCAGTCCGCAGATTTTTATTGAAAGCTTCATTGCCTGTTTGCTATTGCCGGGCGTGCATATTTTTGCTCGCTACGTAATATTTTATTTTCATCTTCAACAGCCGCTAGCCTCTTCTGGCTTTTTTTCAGCAATGAACCCATTTTTATAAATTTGAAATTAAATGTTATACTTGTAGCAATAACGCCTATGGCCATTGATACTAGCGCAAGCATAAAAACTGGAAGCCTTATTTCATAAGGGAATGGAAAAAGGCTTAGTGGCACAATTTCCCTGTTAGCTACGCACAATACAGTAAAAACAATAGAAATTACAGTAATGAAGAATAGTTTTATAAAACGCACAACTAATTCATTACAGGCGTTTTATTGATACGCTCGCGTAATTCTTTACCGGTACGGAAATAAATAGCATAGCGTTCGCCGATATTTACTTCTTTGCCATTTTTAGGATTGCGTGCTTTGCGTGAATCACGGCGGCGGATTGAAAATGCACCAAAACCGCGAAGTTCTACACGGCCACCATCTACTAAGGTGGCTGATATATCATCAAAAATTGTTGAAACCAAAGTTTCAATATCGCGCTGGTATAGGTGCGGATAGCGTTTTGAAAGACGGATAATAAGTTCAGATTTTGTCATGGTATCCCCAAAGAAACTATTGAACTAGAAGAAATAATAGAAGCTAATGATGCCATAAAGCAACCAATCCGTCAAGCCCAACTCTGCTTTTTTGCCAAAATTCTCCTACCAGGCCATTGAGAATACGGTCTAAAACACTGTTTTCCTGTTCAACTTCAACATCAAAAACCTCTAAATCCTGGGAAATATTACGGTTTTTGACCAGCCAGGCCTTAGCTTCTTCCTCGCCACCTATGGCATCAATAAGCTTATTTTCCACGGCTTGTTTACCGCTGTAAACGCGCCCATCAGCTAAAGATATGGCTTTTTCACGGGTCAAATGCCGCCTTTCGGCTGTAATATCAACAAAATGATCATAAAAATCCATTATCATGTCTTTTATCACTTTTTCAGCTTCCGGTGTTGATTTCTCAAAAGGGGAAGGAGAGGCTTTAAGCGGTGATGATTTAATAGAAATTGGCTTAATGCCTAATTTTTCAGCAAGGCTGGTTATTTCAGCTGTTTCTATTAAAACGCCGATTGAACCGGTTATAGTGCCTGCGCGCGCAAATATATAATCGGCGCCAAGTGCAGCCATATAACCTGCTGAAGCGCTAAGCGAGCGCATAACTGCTACCACCGGCTTCTTTTCTGAAAGCTTACGCAGGCGCAGGTAAATTTCTTCGCCACCGACAGCGCTTCCACCTGGTGTGTCAAGCCATACTATAACGGCTTTAATTTTTTTATCATCTTGCAGGCTGGAAATAAGGTCGTAGGTTTTCTGGTCGTCACCTATAACACCGCTTACAGTAAAGCGGGCAATATAATCGTTATCAATAATCTTTGATGGGACATTGTGACGAAGTATCACGAGTAATGTTATTACAGCAAATATAACAGCAAGGGCACGCCATTTGCTTATTTGTCCTTTTAGATAAAGCCTGTCAATAAGCGAATCTGCGTTTATGCCCATTTGTAGTCTCCGTTTGAGGAACTATGGGCTAGGTTCTGGGGTCTAATCCTAAAACCTAGCCCAAGAACCTACTTTTTGCTTTTCTTGCCTTCGCTTGCAGCGCTTAGTGCAGCACCTAGTATGTCACCTAGTGAAGCACCACTGTTTTCAGAACCATATTCGCTAATAGCTTTTTTATGGTCATCCATTTCGAGCGCCTTGATTGATACACCAACCTTGCGGGTAGATTTATCAACCGAAACAACTTTCACATCGACACGGTCACCCACTGCAAAGCGGTCTGGACGCTGGTCCTGACGCTCGCGTGCGATTTCAGATTTCTTTATGAAGCTTGTGATGTCGTCGGCAACTTTTACAGTTATACCATCATCGTGAATTTCAGTAACAGTGCAGGTAACGGTTGCACCTTTCTGAACATCAGTGAATTCTTCACCACCTTTTTCAGCGTTGGCAGGAGCTTCAGAAAGCTGTTTAACGCCAAGGCTGATACGCTCTTTTTCTATATCAATAGCGAGGATCTTAGCTTTTATCATTTCGCCTTTTTTATAGTTTTTGATTGCCTGGTCGCCAGATTCTGTCCAGCTCAAGTCAGAGTGGTGAATCAAGCCATCAATATCGCCTTCAAGCCCAACGAATAGACCAAAATCAGTGATATTACGGATTTCTCCTTCAATCACATCGCCTACTTTTACTTTATCAGCATAAGAAGCCCATGGATTTTCTTCGCACTGCTTCATGCCAAGGCTGATGCGGTGTTTTGAAACATCAATATCCAGAACTACAACATTTACTTCCTGGCTTACAGATACCAGTTTAGAAGGATGCGCGCTCTTTTTTACCCATGAAATTTCTGATACATGCACAAGTCCTTCAATGCCAGGCTCAAGCTCAACAAATGCACCGTAATCGGTGATGTTGGTAATTTTACCGCTGAGCTTTGTACCCACATTGTATTTTTCAGCAGCTTCCTGCCAAGGGTTGGCTTCAAGTTGTTTCATACCAAGCGATACGCGCTTGGTAGCCTGATCGAACTTTGTAACCATAACTTTTATGGTCTGGCCGATTGAAAGTATTTCAGTCGGGTGGCTGATACGGCGCCATGAAATATCGGTAACGTGTAATAGCCCATCGATTCCGCCCATATCAATGAACGCACCGTAATCGGTAATATTTTTAACTATACCGTCAAGAACCTGGCCTTCAATGATCTTGCCCAGCAGGTCGTTACGTGCTTCAACGCGTGATTCTTCAAGCACGGCGCGGCGGGAAACAACAATATTCCCACGTTTACGGTCCATCTTTAATATCTGGAACGGCTGGGAGATATGCATAAGCGGGGTCACATCGCGAATAGGGCGAATATCGACCTGGCTGCCAGGAAGGAATGCAACTGCGCCTTGTATATCAACGGTGAAACCGCCTTTAACGCGGCCAAAAATAACACCATCAACGCGCTCGGAATTAGCACATGCTTTTTCCAGCTTAACCCAAGCTTCTTCGCGCAACGCCTTTTCACGGGATAAGATAGCTTCGCCATTTTTATTTTCAATTTTTTCTAGGTAAACTTCTACTTCATCACCGGGGCGCAGTTCTGCGTTGCCGCCGCCTACGGAGAATTCGCGTAAGGGAACGCGGCCTTCCGATTTCATACCGACATCGATTATAACAACGTCTTTTTCAATAGCTACAATGATCCCCTTTACAACAGAGCCTTCGCTTTTACCGCCAGTGGTTTGTGATTCTTCAAATAATGCGCCAAAATCTTCTATTTCTACGTTGGCGTATGCGTTTGCAGTTTGTGACATAATTTATTCCTGATACTGGAGTCCAAAAACTAAGGAGGCCAGCCTATTTCTGCGAAGTGCCAGCGCCCACTTCTGGGTTAATCCAAAAACATATACAAATCCGTATGGTTTGTATTTATAATCCCACAAAGATCCATGTCTTTGTATTTGATTTATAAATGGAGAATGCCGCTGCACATCCCCGCATAGTTTAAAGAGGCGACAATTTTAGTGATAAAATAAGGAAAAGCAAGTTATTTTAGTTATTTTCTTGCTTTCGAAGAATGCGGCAAGAAGTCAGCTGGCTAACTGGAAGTATTTTTTATAGTTTTGTTGATTAAGTCATTGGATTTTTTAAATACTTCGCTAGCATCTAGTTTCGAGCTATCAATAATATATGCATCATCCGCTGGCCTAAGAGGAGCTATGGCCCTTTTTTCATCACGTTCATCACGCTCACGCAGATCCTCTAGTACTGAATCAAACACTACCTCTATTCCTTGTCCCTGTAATTCCTTATGGCGGCGTTTTGCACGGGCGAATAATGTTGCAGTGATAAAAAACTTAAAGTTTGCATCAGGGCACACAACAGTGCCTATATCCCTGCCATCAAGTACTGCGCCACGCCCGGAAAGTGCGGATTTTCTAGCAAATTCCCTTTGAAATTCAAGCAAAGCTGATCTTACTTCCGGGAATGCAGAAACTATTGAGGCGGCCTGGCCTATACGCTCTTGGCGCAGCCTTGGGTTAGCTAAATCTTCAATATCAATAGTGCGAGCTGCTTCCATGGCGTCGGTAAGGTTGGAAGGGTCTTTTCCCGCATAAATAACTTTCATACCAACAGCGCGGTAAAGACTTCCGGTATCGAGATATTCAAGATTTAAATGCTCGGCCAGCCTACGCGCTAATGTTCCTTTGCCGGATGCAGCCGGTCCGTCAATCGCCACAACAATAGGTGATGGGTTCGAAGGATGGGTAGGGCGAGGGGCTGAAATCCTGGCTCCAAGACTATTGCACAGGTCGGAGAAATTAGGAAAGCTGGTTGCTATAGCTGTGGCATCATCTACAGTTACTGGTTCGGTGCTGGCCATGCCCATAACAAGGAATGCCATAGCGATGCGGTGGTCAAAATTAGTTGTTACAGTAGCGCCCCCTTTGATTTTGGGTGAGCCTTTTACATATAGATCGTCACCTTCGGCACGCGCTGAAACGCCACAGGCGGTTAGGGCAGATAGAACAGCATTTAAACGGTCACTTTCTTTAACACGTAATTCTGATAACCCCAACATTTTAGTTTCACCTTTAGCAAAAGCGGCTGCAACTGCTAAAATAGGGTATTCATCAATCATGGATGGTGCACGGGATGCGGGAACTGTGACTGCCTTTAACTGGCTATATTTAATATGTATATCAGCAACAGGTTCCCCGGCTATTTTCCGTTCGTTTAAAAATTCTATTTTTGCCCCCATTTCCTTAAGGGTGGTAAAAAGCCCGATCCTAAGCGGATTTACGCATATATTTCGTATTAAAAGGTCTGAATCAGGGCAAATTAGTGCAGCAACTGCTAAGAAAGCGGCAGAAGATGGGTCAGCTGGCACGAAAATCTCGTAATTTGCCAATTTCTGGTGTGGCTGGCCAGTGACAGAAATACTCAAAGAGCCATCATCAAGTCGTTGACGTTGAACATTAAATCCAAAATATTCGAGCATATTTTCAGTATGGTCGCGAGTTGCTTCTTTTTCAATAATAGTGGTAATTCCAGGTATATTTAGCCCAGCAAGCAATATTGCAGATTTAACCTGAGCTGATGCGACAGGGAGTGTATAATTAATAGGAAGAGGTGTATCCGTACCTTTAAGTGCAAGCGGCAGGCGGTTGCCGTCACGCGCCTGAAACTGAGCGCCAATCTGGGTCAGGGGGGTAATAACTCTGGCCATGGGGCGGCTTTTCAGGCTATCGTCACCTGTAAAAAATGTAGTAAAATTATAAGGGGTGACAAGGCCCATTAATAGCCGGGTGCTAGTTCCCGAATTGCCCATATCAAGGACGTCCAGGCTTTCGCATAATCCGCCAACACCAACACCGATAACAGTCCATTTATCATGTTCACGGCTAATTGTAACGCCAAGTGAGCGTAGGGCCTCGGCAGTGCATAAAACATCTTCGCCTTCAAGTAAACCGTAGATTTTTGTGGTGCCAATAACCTGTGAGCCAAACATCAAAGCACGATGTGAAATTGATTTATCTCCAGCTACTGTGCATTCACCTTTCAGTGCGATGCCCCCTTTTGAAACCATTGGTTTTATTGGTCGGGGGGGCTGTTTTTTATCTTCATCCATACAAATCCATTTGTCGCATAATATATATTATGGAAAAAATAGGTATAACAAAATCCACATTTGGCATTTTGTTATTATTATTTATCCTTACATTTCCAGCACCATACCATCAAAACCAGCTAAAACTCCAGCTGGAAGTTCTCCAGATAGTTTATCATAGTCAAATTCATGCGCCATATGCGTAAGTATTGCTTGTTTTGGCTTTATCCTGTTTATCCATTCCAGTGTCAGCTCCAGATGTGAATGGCTATAGGACGGTGTATAGCGTAAGCAGTCAACCACCCAGTATTTTATACCATTAAGTGCCTCAAAAGATGCTTCTGGCATCACATTTACATCTGTTGAATAAGCAAAATCACCTATCCGGTAGCCAATTGTTGAGCTTTTACCATGCTGTTGCCTGAATGATTTAATAGATATTTTGCCAATATTGAAGTCATATTGCGGTAAATCTGGTAATATATTCGCCTCTAAGCTTGGACGAAACATGGCATTTTCCGTTGGTTTTGGTAAAAAAGCATATGAAAAACGCTTCTGGAGTGAGTCTATTATTTCTCCGTTACTGAAAACCGGTATAATATCATTCTGTAACGCATTGAACTGCCTTAGATCATCGAGTCCATGAATGTGATCTGCATGGTCATGCGTATAAAGCACGGCATCTATTTTTTTTATGCCAGCTCTTAACATCTGCTCCCTGAAATCCGGAGATGTATCAATAACTATATTTAATCCATTGATTTCTATAAGTATTGATACTCTAAGACGCTTGTTTTTAGGGTTATCCGAGCAGCAAACTTCACAATTGCAGCCAATTATAGGAACGCCTAAAGAATGGCCGCAACCAAGTATGGTAACTTTCATAATTTTGCCTTATTAAACAAACGGAAAAAATTATCAGTTGTTATACGGGAACATTCTTCTTCGCTTATACCTTTAAGCCCTGCTAATGCCTTATTTACCTGGACCACGTATGAAGGTTCATTCCGCTTACCCCTGTATGGTATTGGCGCTAGAAATGGTGAATCAGTTTCTACTAATATACGTTCAAGCGGAACATCTGTTAGTGCATCCCGTATAGATTGGGCATTCTTAAAGGTAATGATGCCTGATAGCGATATATAGCCGCCTAACTTTATAGATTCGTCAGCAAGTTGTTTTGTAGAGGTAAAACAATGTATCAGGAACTTGAAATTACCATTTGATATTTCTTCATTTAATATATTTATGGTGTCATCTTCTGCATCGCGTGTATGCACAATTAATGGCAATCCGGTTTCTCGTGCTGCTTTTATATGCTCAATCAAGCTTTGTTTTTGTAATTCCCGGTCACTATATTCATAATGATAATCAAGTCCGGTTTCACCAATGCCAATCACCTTTTTTTTGCTGGTTTTAGCTATTAAATCATGGGCCGAAACCACCTTTTGCTTGCCTGAATCATTTGGATGTACTCCTGCTGAGCAAAAAACGCCTTCATTTCGTTCAGAAATAGCATAAATATCATCAAATTCTTCCATTTCCGTACATATTGTCTGCATAACCCCTACCCCTGCCGCTTTAGCACGGGCAATCACATCATCAATATCGTCCTTGAAATCAGGAAAATTTAGGTGGCAATGGCTATCGACTAACAATTATACCCCTTTCTCTGCAAAGCGCGGAAATACTGGTTCAGGGGGGGGGAGTGCAGTTCCGGGCAATAGTGCATGGTCTGATGATAAATATCCAAAACCTCTTTTGTCTATAGGGATAGATAGAAGATTTAGTATTTTAGATGAAGAAGCGGGTATAAATGGTTGAATCATAATAGCTATGCACCTTATACCTTCAAGAAGATGATACAATGTTGCATTCATAAGGCGCTCATCAATTTTCTTCTGCTTCCAAGGTGCTTTATTGTCTATATAATTATTGGCTTCGCTGGAAATTGCCACAATATCAGCCATGATGTCATTAAATTTACAGCCCATGTATTTCTTATCAATATCTTTGGGTGTATTATCCTCAGTAACATATATTTTATAGAGGAATGACATATCTATTTCATCCTTATCGACCCCATTTGCATCAGGAACCTTGCCCCCGCAATTTTTAGCCACCATGCTCAAAGTTCTCTGCACGAGATTACCTATATTGTTAGCAAGTTCGCTATTTATAACTGCGATCATTCTGTCGCGGGAAAAATTTCCGTCATTGCCAAACGGCACTTCACGCATCAAAAACCAACGCGTCTGGTCCAGCCCAAATTCCTCAACCAGGCTTGCCGGGGCAATAGCATTTCCTAGAGATTTACTCATTTTTTCGCCTTCAATAGTCCACCAGCCATGTGCGAATATACGTTTGGGAAGAGGAAGTTCCGCCGCCATGAGGAAAGCAGGCCAATAAACTGTATGAAAACGGATAATATCCTTACCAACCATGTGCATGGAATAGGAATTCTGCCAGAAATCAATGTAATCTTGTGAATTCTTATCAGGATAACCAAGTGCTGATAAGTAATTAGCTAGTGCATCAAGCCAGACATACATTATATGCTTATCTTTTTGCCCTTCCTGACCTGGAACCGGAATCCCCCATGAAAATGTAGTTCGCGATATTGAAAGATCCTTAAGCCCGCCCTTAACGAAAGATATGATCTCGTTACGGCGTGATTCCGGCGCTATAAAATTTTGATTCTGCTCATAAAATTCCAGCAATTTATCCTGCCATTTTGACAAGTTAAAGAAATAGCTGGGTTCTTCTACCCATTCAACTGCAGCCCCAGTTGGAGCAAGGCCGTTAACCAGCTCAGATTCCTGGTAATAAGCTTCATCACGCACTGAATACCAACCAGAATAAGCGCCTAAATATATATGTCCATTATCTTGCATTTTTTTCCATAATGCCTGCGCGGATTTTATATGACGTGGTTCGGTGGTACGGATAAAATCATCATTACTTATATTCATAAGCGCGGTCAGGTTACGGAAGGATTGCGAAACCCCATCTACAAATGTTTGAGGGGCAACTCCTGCTGCATCTGCTGATTTTTCAACTTTCTGCCCATGCTCATCGGTCCCGGTCAGAAATTTTACATTGTTACCAGAAAGGCGCTTGAACCTTGCCAGAACATCACAGGCAACAGAAGTATAGGCATGTCCTATATGCGGCTGGTCATTAACATAGTAAATAGGTGTGGTTATATAAAAATTATTCAAGCTGCTGCATTCCCTAAAATAAATTCATCGATATTGCTAAGTGAGTGAAAAAATGTAATTGCAACCTGTTTGTAATCCAGATGCAGCCTTTGTGCCAATAAAAATTGGCTTAAAGCTTCCTGCCATTTTTTTGCCCATATATCCGGTCTGTGCATTTTTACAAGTTTCTCAATTGATGCCATTTCCGCATCGTTAATTAAGGGAATGACTGCACCTGCAGATTTTTTAGTGATACGTTCTAAAATACAAAGTGTTATATGGGTAAATAATTGCCAGTTAGCATGGGCTTTTTTCCCGCTTCCTATGCTCTCGCTGAAACGCAGCAAGCGCTGGCTATCCATTTTTTGGGATAAGACAAACAACTCCAGTATCTCATTATAAAGTTCCAATGCCCCCTGCTCTTTTAATTCTAACGCAATTCCCGGACTGAAACCTGATATTATGCCAAGGGCTGACAATTCATCCCCTGTGATTTCAGGAGATGTATGATATAAAGCCCTTTCAAAATTTGAGCGTGAGAGGGGTTTTAAAGCAACAACCCTGCAGCGTGAACGTATAGTAGGAAGCAGTTGCCCTGCATTATGTGCTATAAGCATTATAATGGTCTGGGGCGGCGGTTCTTCCAATATTTTTAATATAGAATTGGCTGATTTCACATTCAGTGCATCTGCGCTGTCTATGATAACCACCCGCCATTTTCCTTCTGCAGGAGTTAGGGATAATGATTGTGCGATAGTTCGTGATTGCTCAATGCTTATTTCATTGGCGTATTCATCTTTTTTAGGATCATAAAGCAGCTCTATAACCAGCAAATCAGAGTGGGAATTAGCAACTATGCGGTGAAAAACGGGGTCATTTTCCCGAAGTTCCATATCACCGCTATCCGAAAGTAAGGCCCGTGCAAAACGATAAGCAAGTGTAGCCTTACCGATGCCGCGTTCTCCAGAAAGTATTATGCCATGGGCAAGTTTTCCGGCTTTAAGGTCGCTTAATAGCAATTCTTCTATTTCTTCATGACCGTATAGTTTAGTATTTGAGCGCGGAGTTAACTCAGATTTCACAGAAAAACCCCGCATTTTTCCTTAATAATACCAACTATTTGCTTATGCAGAGTTTCAGTATCTTTGGTTGCATCTAAAACAACGCATCGCTCCATTTCATTTTGGGCTATCTGCAAAAAACCTTCGCGGATATTTTGGTGGAATTTAATATCCAGTTGCTCAAAGCGGTTTTCATTTCCACGGCGCGCATCTGCGCGCTTAAGCCCAATTTCAGGGGCAATATCCAAGATGACCGTAAGGTCGGGCATAAAATTCCCAAAAACCATATTATGCAGTGATTTTATATAAACTTCTCCAATTCCCTTGCCTATTCCCTGATAAACCAGTGTTGAATCAAAAAAACGATCACATATTACTATTTTTCCTTCCGTAATCGCTGGTTTTACAATGCGATTTAAGTGGTCACTGCGGGCGGCGGTAAATAATAATGTTTCTGTTACCGGGTCCCAGGAATCAACAGCGCCGGAAACAAGCAGGGATCTTATCTTCTCGGCATTTTCCGAGCCGCCAGGCTCACGTGTTGCGATAAATGGAAGGCCGGATTTTTCAAAGTATGTGCTTAGCAGTTTTAGCTGGGTGGATTTGCCGCTACCCTCCCCGCCTTCAAATGTTATAAAATAGCCTTTTTTACTGGCGGCTGATATGTGCATCCTGTACCCCGGCATTTCTTATGACTTGAAGAGCCTTTTCTGCGTCATCCCGGTTGCTAAATGGGCCTGCCCCCACTCGCCACCATGTTTTTTCACCTCTTTCCACCTTATCAACCGAAACCATTTTTTTATGGTCTTTAATGCCGCTTAGTGAATTTGCAAGATTGTTGGCATTAGATTGAGAAGAAAAAGAACCTGCGGTTATGTGATAACTGCCCGATGCAGATGGCGATAACCTCAGTTTTCCTGATTTATTTTCTGTACTGGCGTTGCTTGTAAGTTGCCTTTGTTGCGGCACCTGCATGTAATTCTGGCCTTTCTGAGGATCTTGAGCTTGTTTTATGTAATTTGAAGGCTGGCTATTATCAAGTAACGGTTTTGGATTGCTCGTATTATCATTGGCCTGAGCTTCACTGATAAATAAATTCCTGTTTTGTGGCTGTGGATAACTTGGTGACAGGTCATTACTTTCTATTACCTGTTGGGAATAATTGGCATTACCGCTATCAATATAGGGTTGCTGTGACGTTTCTTGAGATGCTTCTTTGGCTATCTCATATGTTGGCTCTGTAATTGGCTGGGAGCCCCTGTTATTATAATTTTCATTAAAAGCAACCATATCAATTCTTGGGGATTTACCTGCAATTGAAGCTATATAATCGTCTGTTTCTTTTTTAAGGAACTGGACGCGCACAGGCTGAGTGCTTTTTAGGCCAATAAGCTCGGCTGAGTGCTTGGAAAGGTCAATTATACGGTTACTATGAAAAGGACCGCGATCATTAATGCGGCAAACTATAGTTTTATTATTACTTAAATTAGTGACTAGAACTAATGATGGTATAGGTAGTGTAGGGTGAGCCGCTGTAATATCTTCCTGGTCAAATATCTCGCCGCTGGCTGTGCGTTTACCATGGAAGCCGGGGCCATACCATGAAGCATCGCCTATTTTATCATAAGTTGAATCTGCTGCCGGGTAATATGTTTTACCGTTTATTTCATATGGCTTGCCGATCTTTACGCCGGAAAATTTAGGGTTTGATTCTGAGCAGGCTGCGAGTAGTAATATAATTATATAGCCGCTTATTACCTTAAATTTATATGGTAGCATATTATTCCCCAATTGCTTGCGATAGTTTACCAATTGCTGTAGCAAAATAGCGCGAACGGTTCCATTTAAGCAAGACCTTAAAATTATTGCTCCCCTCCTCTATCTTTTCGCCATCTATCCAGCCCTCTGAACTCAGGTAATTGGCTATAGAGGCGAATATATCAGCTTGTGAATACCATATATCACGTTTGCCATCACCATCGAAATCCACGGCATATTTAAGGAAGCTGGTAGGCATGAACTGACACTGGCCAAATGCCCCGGCCCATGACCCCTGGAAAGAATCAGCGGGCATTTTTTCCATATCCATTATCTTTATGGCTTTAATCAGCTCGTCGCGGAAGAAAGAACTACGCCTGCCTTCGTAAGCAAGCGTTGCCAAGGATGATATGACATTGAAATTACCAGCATTTTCGCCATAGTTTGTTTCCATACCCCATAAAGCTACTATAACTTTTGCGGGAACAGAGTATTTTTTAGCTACTTTCTCCAGCAATTCCTTATTCTCTGCTAGTTCCGCACGGCCATTTTTTATGCGTGCTTTAGTAACGGTCTTTTCTATGTATTCTTCAATTGTGATCTTATTTTCAGGTTGCTTGCGGTCCAGTTCAATTACATTATCCAAAAATTCTATATTATTAAAAACATCGCTTATAGTAGATGCTGATATTCCCTGTAAGGCGGCATCCTGGCGTAAATCATTAAGCCATAAACCAAATGGTTTCTCAGTATTAGTTGAAATCCCTGCATCCTGTGCGCTTGCTTTAAAAAATGCCATACTAAAAAAAGAAAGGCATAATAATGTTATATAAATAATATTTTTCATAATATCCTAGGTGTAAAATGTAAAAATAAAGCCCCAAGCCATGCCTGGAGCTTTATATGTATTACTTGTAATTATTTAAAAGTTATTTCTTTGTGGTGCCATAGCTATGCCCGCTTTTCTTTGCTTTAGCAGATTTTTTAGTTTTAGCCGATTTTTTGGTTTTTTTGTGGTGTTTTGAGGAATGCTTTTTTGTTTTGTGGGCTGGCTTGTTATATTCAGCAGCAGTCTTGTTTTCTATAGCATCGCTTGCAGCAGGCTCGGTGGAAGGTTGGCCTATATCAATGCTGTTATTCCCGGCAGAAGGATCTTTCTGTGGCGAGCTTATAGCGCTATCAATTGCTTTTGCTGGGTTTGAGAGTTCAACCGGTGTGGTTTTATCATTTTGGGTTGATACAATAGTAGTATCTGACGATTTTGTAGGTTCTGGAGATATTTCATTTAAAGGTTTTAGCTTGTCACCCGCGTTGGCAATGGATGAGCTAAGGGTAATGGCTGCAAATGCCAGCAAAATTTTAATAGTGTATCTCATATTATTTTCCTTGTTGGTTTCATGAATAAACAGCTAATGTGCTAAGACCGCTACACTATAAATATGCTGCAAATATTATACAACATATATAATTCACATGTTCGATAAAAAAATCACTGCAAGACTGCAAGAATTGTTACCTCAGATGCCGCCGGTTATATGCGAAGCGTCTTTGCAGTATGACATTGATGATTTGGTAAAACAGTATGTGCCATCTGCATGTTATGCGGTTGTTGATGATGTCAATACCAGTATTGCGCTTGGCAAACAAGTTTCAAAAGCGATCTCTGGCAATGCAAGCTGTATGAACATAACCCTTGCTGATGGCATTTTGGCTGATGATGAGGCGGTTGACTATATACGTAACAAAACATCAATATGTGATGTATTGGTTGCTGTAGGCGGCGGTACGGTAAACGACCTGTGCAAATACGCAGCCCATCTGGACAATAAACAATATATTGTTTTCCCAACCTGTGCTTCGATGAACGGTTATTTATCTGCCAATGCTTCCATTACAGTAAAAAATCATAAAACTACATTTGCCGCAAAGCTTCCTGATGCTATATTCTGTGATCTGGGGATTATTGGAAAAGCCCCTGCCCGCCTAAGTAAAAGCGGGCTTGGCGACTCGCTGGCGCGCCCGACAGCACAAGCAGATTGGTTGCTTTCACATATTCTTACAGGAAGCAAATATGATGAAACCCCATTCTCGCTACTTGCTGATATAGAGGCAGAATTATTTGACAGCGCTGAAGGTATCGCAAATAGTGACCCGGCAACAATAAAATTACTGATGCAATTATTGCTGCTTTCAGGAATAGGAATGACAATAGCTGGCGGCAGTTACCCGGCAAGCCAAGGCGAACATATGATAGCACATACTTATAATATGCTGCAAAAAACCACTGCTCACATACTGCATGGCGAGGAAATAGGCATAACCAGCCTGTATATGGCAAAACGGCAGGAGTTATTACTTAAATCCAAACCACAAATAGGCATCCGTAAATTTGATTATAATTATATAGCATCGTTATTTGGGGATCAGATGACGGAAGAATTTAAATCAGAATTTGCAAAAAAAATAGATTCGCTAAATGGGATTCCGGATAGTATTAACCTAGAAAAATGGGATGAAATCAGGGAAAAAGTTGATAAAATAAAAATAGATACAGTGAAAATGAAAAATATAATAAAAAAGGCCGGTCTGCTATCTGATATAAAAGAGCTGGGATGGGATAAAAACATTTATAAAACCGCTTGCGAAACTGCGCGTTTTACCCGCAACCGTTTTACATTTCTTGATATAGAAAATTAGAATATTATTTCTCTATATATCATTATTGCGTATTATCTCGTATTAATTTTCATCTTTTCAATGTCTTGGATAATTATTGGCTTTTTCTTGTCATTCCTGCCATGAGAGGGAATCCAGAGATGCAAACTATGTTAGCGAGTTTGTCCCTAGATACCCTCCTTCCGTCTTCACTAAGGCTTCGGCGAACAGGTCGCGGGTATGGCAAGGATAGCAATTACAGTATGGTATGGAAGTAGAAATCTAATCAGAATTAGCCCTGATGAGCGCCGAGCAACTATAACACGCAAGAGGCAGGCTGGCTAAAAACATACCTATAAGGAAAATAATGTTGCCCTGCCCTTCTGCATTTGCAGATGCAAAAATCAGAACCGGAACATAAAGAGGCATAACAACAAGAGCCTGAAGTAGCCCCCCTCGCTTGCTGCCTATGGTAAGCGCCGCACCAATTGCCCCGAAGGAAACCATTGTTGGTGAGGAAACAAGTAATATACACATTGTGTATATTGTTTGTTCAAAAGATAGGTCGGCCATTACAGCAAGTAGAGGAGAAACAAGTAGGATTGGCAGGATGTGCGAGCACCACTGGCCGCATATTTTAGCTAATACCAAAAGTTCCAGAAGAACTGGCTGCAACAGGAATTGTTCCATTGCCCCATCTTCATAATCGCGTTCGAAAAGCAATGGCAAAGTAGTAATGGTCGCAAGCAGCATGCTGATGCACATTATTCCGGTTGCATAGGTTTTTATTGCCTCAGGTCCAATAGAAAAGGTGAAGGCCGTAACTACTATAACATAAAAAGCGCATGCACCAAAAGCGCCGCCACCCTTGCGGAAAGAGAGGCGCAGCGATTGCATGAGGATAAGAAAAAATATTTTCATTTATTCCCTCCGGTAAAATCGCCCATCCACAAAGTATGTGCGGCAATAGCCGAACTCATTATATGGGAAGCGACCACAACAATGCCGCCTTGCTGCACCCTTGCCTCTATAAGGCTTGCAGTTAATATCACCGCATCTTCATCAAGGAAATTGGTTGGTTCATCAAGCAGCCATAATTTGCAGGGGGAAACGATCAATCTTGCAAGTGCTATGCGCCTTTGCCATCCTGCGCTAAGATGTGAAGCTTGGACATCAGCAAAATTGTCCAGATTATAGAATGACAATGCAGCCGGGATAAGCAATTCTGTATCATATAATTTTGCCCAGAAACTTAAATTCTCATAAACTGTGGCATCGCTTTTTACACCGCTTTTATGGCCGATGAACATTAAATCGCGCTTGAATTCATTATTATCTTTTATGCTGGAATTGTCCCATAATATGTCACCTGAATCCGGCGGCAGCAAACCGGCCAATATTTTTAGTAATGTTGTTTTTCCGGAACCGTTGGAACCTTTAAGTAATAGTAAAGCGCCCGGCTGAAGGCAGAAGCCAAGATCCTCAAAAATGATGTTGCCGCTGCGTACACTGCGTAAATTTTGACTTATTAACATTATTATTGGCCTGTAGTAACGAAGATTTAATACTTTGCGGTTAATGCTATAATCAGATAATAATCTGTTTAGTCTATACTATATGTATTTAATAAGGGGAATAATGTGAAAAACAAGAGTAAGAATTCTTTTGGTGCAAAATCTTCACTTTCTGTGAATGGAAAGCAATATGAATATTATAACCTTCCCGCAGTGTACCCCGCACTTGGCGAACAGGCAGGCCGTCTCCCCTACAGCCTTAAAATATTACTGGAGAACCTGCTGCGCTATGAAGACGATATTAGTGTCAGTGCTAAAGACATAATGGCGTTTGGCGAATGGATAAAAAATAAAACTTCTGACCGTGAAATAGCTTTCCGCCCTGCCCGCGTACTTATGCAGGATTTTACCGGCGTTCCGGCGGTGGTGGATTTGGCCGCTATGCGTGACGCAATGCAGAAGCTCGGCGGTAATGCTGAAAAGATAAATCCTCTTTCCCCGGTTGACCTTGTTATCGACCATTCAGTAATGGTGGATAATTACGGAAGCCCGAAAGCATTCCAAGATAACGTGGCTCTTGAAATGGAACGTAACGCCGAGCGCTATGAATTCCTACGCTGGGGTCAGAACGCATTTAATAATTTCCGTGTTGTGCCTCCCGGCACTGGAATCTGCCACCAGGTGAACCTTGAATATCTGGCGCAGGGCGTGTGGGTTGCTGATGATGTTGCTTATCCCGATACTTTGGTTGGAACCGACAGTCATACAACCATGATAAATGGTCTTGGCGTTCTCGGTTGGGGCGTTGGCGGTATTGAAGCGGAAGCCGCGATGCTTGGACAGCCTGTTTCCATGCTTATCCCGGAAGTTGTTGGGTTCAAATTCACCGGGAAACTAAAGGAAGGCACAACTGCAACTGACTTGGTTCTAACCGTAACGCAGATGCTGCGTAAAAAAGGCGTTGTGGGTAAATTCGTAGAATTTTTTGGTTCCGGGCTTGATAACCTGCCGCTTGCTGACCGCGCAACAATTGCTAACATGGCTCCTGAATATGGCGCGACCTGCGGTATATTCCCAATTGATGCGGAAACAATAAACTATTTAAAACTCACAAGCCGTGATCCTGAGCGTGTTGCTCTGGTTGAAGCTTATGCGAAAGCACAGGGTATGTGGCGCGATGCTTCTTACGCCGACCCGATATTCACTGATATACTTGAACTTGATATGGGAACAGTTGAACCTTGCCTTGCCGGGCCAAAACGCCCGCAGGATAAGGTTTTGCTTTCTGCTGCAAGCGCATCGTTCGCTTCTGCCCTTCCTGAACTTGATAAGGATAATAAAACCCCGCATGCGCCTGTTGTCGATAAATTATCGCATGGCAGCGTTGTGATCGCCGCTATTACAAGCTGCACCAATACTTCCAACCCATATGTGATGATCGCCGCTGGCCTCGTTGCCCGCAACGCAGCAAAAAAAGGTATTAAACCGAAAGCATGGGTAAAAACTTCGCTGGCTCCGGGATCGAAAGTGGTCACTGAATATCTGGCGCAGTCGGGACTTGATAAATCGCTTGATGAAATCGGATTCAATCTTGTTGGCTATGGCTGCACAACCTGCATCGGCAACTCAGGCCCATTGCATGACGATATTGAAGCCGCGATACGTGATAATGGCTTAGTAGTAGCTTCCGTTCTTTCAGGAAACCGTAATTTCGAAGGCCGAGTTCACCAGCTTGTAAAAGCCAACTATCTGGCCTCACCGCCACTGGTTGTTGCTTATGCACTTGCAGGAAGCATGAATATCGACATCACCAAGGATGCTATAACAACCGGAGCTGACGGAAAACCGGTTTACTTAAAAGACATCTGGCCTAGCAACAAAGAAGTTGCTGATACGGTTATGAAATGCGTAACAGCTGAGATGTACCGCAAAAAATACGCTGATGTATTCGCGGGTGAAAAAGAATGGCAGTCGATCCCAGTTGGTCAGGGTAAAACCTATGGATGGAACAGCAAGAGTACCTATGTGCAGAACCCGCCTTATTTTGTAGATTTACAGGCTGGTGAAACCGATTCAACACGCGATGTTGAAAATGCAAGTATATTGGCGCTTTTTGGTGATTCTATAACTACCGACCATATCTCGCCTGCCGGTAATATTTCAAAATCCAGCCCGGCTGCTAAATATCTTTCTGAAAATAGCGTACTGCCGGTTGATTTCAATTCTTACGGGGCGCGCAGAGGTAATCATGAGGTTATGATGCGCGGTACTTTTGCCAATATTCGTATCAAGAACGAAATGCTTGGTGGGGAAGAAGGCGGCAATACCCTGTATAATAATCAAAAAATGAGCATTTATGATGCGGCTATGAAATATAAGGCCGATGGTACAAAGCTCGTTGTAATAGCCGGTAAGGAATATGGCACCGGTTCATCACGTGACTGGGCGGCCAAGGGAACTAAATTACTGGGTATCGAAGCGGTGATTGCTGAAAGCTTTGAACGTATCCATAGAAGCAACCTTGTAGGAATGGGTATATTACCCCTTACTTTCCAAGGGGATACCACCCGTAAAACCCTTAACCTGACGGGGGATGAAAAGATCAGCCTGACCGGGCTTAAAGCAGGGATAAAGCCGCGTATGCAGGTGCAGATGCTGATACAGCGTAAGGACGGCAGCAGCCAGACTATCCCTCTTCTTTGCCGGATTGACACTTTGGATGAGCTGGCATACTATAAAAATGGTGGTATTTTACAATATGTAATGAAAAACTTGCTGAAATCCGCATAAAAGATTAAACATTGTGAATGACTGAACAGCCCAACGATAAAGCGGCCAATGAGAAATTGGATCTGATGCGAACCATCATTCTGGTGTATGGATTGCTAGAAGATGGCAATACTTTTTGGGTTTTTGTCGCAGTTAAACCAAGTAAATACCAATCGTTCCTCACCGCCCAAAAAGATGGTTCGCTTAATCTGTACCAATTCGCGCCTTTTGGTGAAATAATTGTTTCCGGGGTTGGCAAATCGCCACCAGACGAGATCACTATTAAAGTTGCAGAAATGTACCAGACCGACCCGGAAAAATTAAAAGAACAGGTCGCTTCGGAGTAATTATAATGAAATTTGACCGTGCATCACTAGCCCGTGCGATCACGCTTGTTGAATCCACACGCGCCGACCACCAGCAGGAAGCGCAGAATTTAATCTCCGATATACTTCCGCAAACAGGAAAATCGTTACGTATAGGAATTACAGGCGTTCCCGGAGTCGGTAAATCCACATTCATAGAGTCATTTGGCCTGCATGTGATTTCGCAAGGCCATAAAGTTGCAGTGCTTGCAATTGACCCATCCAGTTCAAAAACGGGTGGTTCTATATTGGGTGATAAAACCCGCATGGCATCACTTGCACAGCATGAATCTGCTTTTATTCGCCCATCGCCTACATCCGGCTCACTCGGCGGCGTTGCCCGTCGTACGCGTGAGGCCATGCTGCTTTGCGAGGCCGCTGGCTATGACGTAATTATCGTGGAAACTGTAGGAGTTGGCCAATCGGAAATTGAAGTTTCTGATATGGTGGATATGTTCATTCTGTTATTGCTACCCGGCAGCGGAGATGAATTGCAGGGCATAAAAAAAGGGATTGTTGAGCTTGCTGATCTTGTCGTTGTGAATAAAGCAGACGGTGATCTGTATACCCAAGCCAAGCGGGTGCGTTCTGATTACAGTGTGGCGATTCGTATGCTTCATCCTCCCACAAGCCACTGGCAGCCTAAAGTAATAACTTGCTCAGCTCTAAAAAATGAAGGGATCGATACTGTTTGGGATACTGCAACTAGTTTTGAAGCAATCATGCATGATAGCGGGCAGCTTGAAAAGAAACGGTCTGCACAGGCGGTATCGTGGATGTGGAAAGAGATCAGGGAAACTTTGATAGGCCGCTTTATCAATAATGAATCAGTAGCCGCAAAGATTGATTGTTTTGAACAGCAGGTTAAAGATGAAAAAAAATCTCCAACCCAGGCGGCGATGGAATTGATAGGCGAGTATAATTCTGCATTATGATCCGTAATACCACCGGAGGGTGGTATCCATATCTAGGCATAGCTCCCGGCCTTCGCCAGGATGACAGAAAATATTGATTTCTAATGTAGTCGATGCGCTAGCAATGTCATTAAACATCCAGATTTTCTACGTTCAGCGCATTGGCTACTATGAAATCACGGCGCGGCTCAACTATATCTCCCATGAGGGTCGAGAATATTGTTTCGGTTTCTGCGTCATCCTCGATCTTTACCTGAAGCAAACGGCGGGTTTCCGGATTAAGCGTAGTTTCCCATAATTGCTCAGGGTTCATTTCGCCAAGACCTTTGAAGCGCTGGATAGTGCTGCCTTTACGTGCAAGATCCATCATGGTGTTGTAAAGGGCTGTAGGCGTTGCAATCTCTGCGCTGCTTTGTTTGCGGGTAAGGTTGCTTGGACCAGAAAAATATTTATCAAGATAAGGAATCTGCCCGGCTATTTCGTGTGCATCTTTGCTTAAAAGCAGTTTCTCTTCCATGAAGTATATTTCTTCTACACCACGCACCATACGGCGGAGTTTAAATACACCATTTTCAAAATCGCATACCCACCCGGCCTGTTCGCCAAGAAGTTTATCCAGTGATTTCTCCCATGCATTTGCTTTTTCTATACTTGCGGGCTTGCCATCGAATAAATGCGCTAGGGCTGCAGCTTCAATTAAATGTGTTGGTATACGTTTTGCTAATGATTTAATTGCTGAAGCAATTTTAGCTGCCTGAGATAGCACTGTCTTCAGGCTGTCGCCGCTTAAAACTTCTCCATTATCAAGCTTAAGCGTAGCATCCTCAAGGCTTGAGTTTTGCAGGTGCTGTTCCAGTGCCTCGTCATCTTTTAAGTAAACGTCATGGTTGCCGCGGCGCATTTTATAAAGCGGCGGCTGTGCTATGTATAGATAGCCACGATCTATAAGTTCACGCATCTGGCGGAAAAAGAAGGTAAGCAGCAGCGTACGTATATGAGAACCATCCACGTCAGCGTCGGTCATAATAATTATCTTGTGGTAACGTGCCTTGTCTATATTAAATTCATCACGGCCTATGCTGGTTCCAATAGCGGTAATTAAAGTACCTACTTCCTGGCTTCCCAACATCTTATCAAAACGTGCGCGCTCCACATTCAATATCTTACCTTTAAGCGGCAATATTGCCTGATAATTACGGCTGCGGCCTTGTTTCGCTGAGCCACCCGCCGAATCCCCCTCGACTATAAATAATTCTGACTTGGCTGGGTCGCGTTCCTGGCAATCTGCAAGTTTTCCGGGAAGTGATGATATATCCAGCGCTCCCTTGCGGCGGGTAAGCTCGCGGGCTTTGCGCGCAGCTTCGCGTGCAGCCGCTGCCTCAACTATTTTGCTTATGATGGCGCGGGCATCTTGTGGATGCTCTTCCATCCACTGCGCGAGTTTGTCATAAACATAGCTTTCAACAACCGGGCGAACTTCTGAGCTGACCAGTTTATCTTTAGTTTGCGATGAAAATTTTGGGTCCGGCACTTTAACTGAAACTATGGCTGTCAATCCTTCGCGTGCATCGTCACCTGTAATGCCGACCTTTTCTTTTTTCGACATACCACTTTCTTCAAAATATTTATTGATTGCCCGTGTAAGGGCGGCACGGAAGCCAACTATATGGGTTCCACCATCGCGCTGGCGGATATTATTGGTGAATGCAAGCACGTTTTCATGGTAACTGTCATTCCATTGCATGGCAACTTCAACACCCATGCCGTCACGCTCACCTTTTATAACTACGGTGCTGTGCAGTGCGGTTTTGCCTTTATCCAGATATTGCGCGTAAGCTTCTGTTCCGCCCTCGTAATAAAATTCTATTTCTGTTACCGGGTCGGTTCTTTCATCTTTCAGCAAAATCCGCACGCCGGAATTAAGAAACGCAAGCTCGCGCAGGCGGTGCTCTACTGTGGAGAAATTGAATTCCGTCATGGTGAATGTTTCTTTGGACGGAAGAAATGTAACGCTAGTTCCCTTTTTATCAGGAGTCGCGCCTATCTCTTTAAGATGCTGTGTAGTTTCACCATGTGAAAATTTTGCTTCATATTGCTTACCATTGCGCCAGATAGTTAGGTTTAAATACACTGAAAGGGCATTTACAACCGACACACCAACCCCGTGCAATCCGCCAGAAACTTTGTAGGAGTTCTGGTCGAACTTACCACCGGCATGGAGTTGTGTCATAATAACCTCGGCAGCGGAAACACCCTCACCTTCATGAATATCAACAGGGATGCCCCGCCCGTTATCGGTAACTGAACATGAGCCATCGGCATTAAGGCTTACGGTAACAAGGTCGCAATGTCCCGCAAGTGACTCGTCAATTGCATTATCAACCACCTCATAAATCATGTGGTGCAAGCCTGAGCCATCGTCAGTATCGCCGATATACATGCCAGGACGTTTACGGACTGCTTCAAGCCCTTTGAGAACCTTGATGGAATCTGCGCCGTAATTATCCTGCGCGTCCTGCTCTGCTTTTTTTATTTCTGCCGATTTCGTCATTTTTATGCCTTAAAAACCTTCCCGTTTTCAACTTTAAAAAACTGCGCTTTTTCTTTTAAACCAGCGAATAGATCAATATCCGTGCCGGTCATCCATGTTTGTGCCCCAATATCACAGATTTCCTCGAATAATTCAAGCCTTCTTGTTGCATCAAGATGGCTTACAACTTCATCAAGTAAAATGATTGGTATGATACCGTGCCAGATAGCTCCAGAGCGGGCTTGGGCTAGTATAATTGATAGTATCAATGCTTTTTGTTCACCGGTTGAGCAACTCTCGGCGGGCATCGATTTTTCAATATGGGTGACACGCAGTTCGCTGCGGTGAGTTCCGTTTGTTGTCCTGCCGCTTGCTGCATCGTAATTTCTAGCCGATTCCAGCGCAATTTTCAGTGAATTTTCAGCCTCCACTGCAGAACTGCCTGATTTTAATAAATCCTCAACAAAGCCAGTAGCATTAAGCCATCCTTTTGGAAAAGTGAGTGGTGACGCTGCTATAGTATGGTTTATATGCTCACAGGTTGAAAGCCGTGCTGTGGCTATTGCTGCTGCACAAGCCGCCATCTTCTGTTCTAGAGTATCCAGCCAGCTGGCATCAGCCCTGCCATATTGCAAAAGCTTGTTGCGCTCACGCATATGGTAATCATATTCATTCACCCTTGCCGCATGTTCGGGGTCAAAACTGAATACCAGCCGGTCTAAAAATTTCCGCCCTGCCGATGCTCCCTCTATGAATAGCTGTTCCATTTGCGGAGTAAGCCATATTAGCGAAATATGCTTGGAAAGTTCTGACTGCCAGCGTGTGGTTTTCCCATCAATTTTTACCAGCCTTTTATCGCTGTCTTCAATACCTTCATTGCTTATGCCAGTGCCTATTTTTACGTGGCCATGCCTGCCGTTGACATTGGAAGATATAGCCCAGTTTTCGCCAGCGGCAACATTGCTAATTTCGGCGAGCTTGGCGCGCCGTAAGCCTCGGCCAACACTTAGCAATGAAATAGCTTCCAGTATGTTGGTTTTTCCGGCACCATTAGCTCCGGTTATTACGACAGGCTGTGCACTGGTTTCTATCCGCACTGATCCGTAATTACGGAAGCTGGAAAGCGATAGGGATGAGATGGATATTTTGCAATTATGCTGATTTATTAACAGTTGGTGACTGTCTTTTTGATCTATGCAATCGGTTGTGCTGCTCATACCCTCATCGGCATGATAACATAAAGTGCGCCTACATCAGCCGTATCGCGCACAAGCGCCGGAGAGCCTCCATCATTAAGCAGGAATTGCGCTGTGTCACCGTCGATCTGCGTCATCATATCAAGCAGGTAGCGTGAATTGAAACCGATCTCAATAGGGCTTGAAGAATAGGTAATATCTATTTCTTCCGAGGCCGAACCCTGGTCGCCGCCACCAGCAGAAAGTGTAAGCTTGCCATTTTCCAGCTGTAATTTAATTGCACGGGATTTCTCAGACGAAATAACTGATACGCGGTCAACAGCATCTTTGAATATCTTGCAGTCAACTTCCATAAGCTTTTCATTGGCTGAAGGTATTACCCTTTCATAGTCGGGGAAATTTCCATCTATCAATTTTGATACTAGAACAGCATTGCCATATACAAAGCGTATTTTTGTTTCAGAAAGTGAAATCGCAACGTCTCCCTCCCCGTTTTCAAGCAATTTGCGTAATTCCTGAATTGCTTTGCGCGGTACAATCACTCCTGGCATATTATCAGCGCCAGCAGGCAGTGCCACTTCTATACGTGCAAGTCGGTGCCCATCGGTTGCAACTGCGCGTAAGACTTTGCTGTCACCGCTACCTGCTACGTGCATATATATGCCGTTTAAATAATAGCGGGTTTCTTCTGTAGAAATTGCAAAGCTCGGCTTTTCTATAAGCGCTAAACATTCAGCAGATTTCAGGGTAAAATTATGGCTAAGCTCGCCTTCTGCCATAACTGGGAAATCATCAACCGGAAGACAGGCAAGCGAGAAGCGCGATTGGCCTGAACGGATCGAAACTTTGCTGCCGTCTTCGCTGGTCGTCAGCTCTATCTGTGTGCCCTCAGGAAGTTTACGTACTATGTCATAGAATGTATGTGCAGGCACGGTGGTGGAGCCGGAGCCGCTTACTTCGGCAGGCACTTTTTCAACAACTGCTATGTCCATATCAGTTGCGGTAAGGGACACTTCTGATCCCTTAGCATCGATTTTTATATTCGATAGAACAGCAATGGTCCCGCGTTTTTCAACAACCGATTGCACATGGCTTAAGCTTTTAAGTAAATTAGCGCGTTCAATAACAAACTGCATAAAGTTTTCTTATCATTAGGGGTTTATATATGGCTAACTATAGCAATGAAAATTAACTTTGCAACAGACGGCTGAGCATTTCAATATCCTGCGAAAATTCATGATCTGTCGCCATCAATTCTTCTATGCGTTTTACAGCATGCATAACTGTTGTATGGTCTTTCCCACCAAAGCGGCGGCCAATTTCCGGCAGGCTTTTACTGGTAAATTTTTTTGACAGGTACATTGCGACCTGGCGCGGCCTTGCAACAAGACGCGCACGCCTTGCCGAGTGCATATCCGAAACTTTTATATTGTAATGGCTGGCAACCTGTTTCTGGATATCTTCAATGGAAATGCGGCGGTCATTGGCGCGCAGCAGGTCATGCAGAACCTCCTGCGTTGTTTCCAGTGTTATAGGGCGGCCAACAAGAGTTGCATGGGCCACCACGCGGTTAAGTGAACCCTCAAGCTCGCGAACATTCGATGTTATTTTATGGGCAAGGAATTCCATAACTTTTTGCGGTATTTCCACGCCGCTCATTTTTTCGATCTTTGATTGCAATATCCCAAGGCGCAATTCATAGCTGGTGGTATGTATGTCAGCAACAAGACCCCAACCAAGGCGTGAACGTACACGCTCTTCAATACCTTCAAGGTCGGAAGGTGAGCGGTCACCGGAAATAACTAACTGTTTATGCTGGTCTACGAGCGCATTAAAAGTATGGAAAAATTCTTCCTGTGTCGAATCCTTGCCGCTTATGAACTGAACATCGTCTATCATAAGCACGTCAACCGACCTGAAATGCTCCTTGAACGCCAAAGCTTCCTTGAAACGCAGGGCGCGTATGAACTGGTACATGAATTTTTCTGCCGATAGATACAGAACACGCCGCTCAGGGCTGTTTTTGCGTATATGCCATGCGATGGCGTGCATCAGGTGGGTTTTCCCTAGCCCTACCCCTCCATATAGGAAAAGCGGGTTGCATCCTTGCACAACATTTGCTGTTTCAGCTACGCGCCTTGCCGCGGCATGTGCAAGCTCATTTGGTTTGCCAACCACAAAATTATCAAAGGTATAACGAGGGTCAAGGGGCGCTCCCATCTGTACATCAATATCCAGCGGCGCAGCTTCAGATGGCGTATTTTCAGCTTGCCAGCTTTGCGGTGTAAGCACATTAAATTTTTGCGGTATGGCAGTGTTTTCTGATTGCGCCTGAAGCGCAGGGTCAGAAATTATAAGCTCAATATTATAACCTTCAGAAATAGGTTCTTCCGCCCAGAAAGATTTTATATCTTCTATATAATTCTTATTTATCCACTCCCGCATGAAACGGGTGGGTACTCCAAGTTTAATGCAGCCTGTACTGCTGCCAGCAAAACATATTGGTTTAAGCCAACTGCGGAATATCCCGTCACCAAAGCGGGAACTTAATTTACTGCTGACATTTTGCCATGCAAGAGCTAGCAGATCATCAATTGTTTCATTCTGCAGGGGGTGTGATACAGCCATATATTTTATCCTTGCACCCATGGCAGATTATCGTGTTTCCAGCCCTGTTTAGTCGAGCGGTGGTTCATGGTATCAGCTTCCCCTTCAAACCCGCCGGTAATGTTAAAGCAATACTGGTATCCCTCATTGGCCATAGCAATTGCGGCATCCTGTGAGCGGCCACCGGAACGGCATATAAAAAATAATGGCGTATCTTTTCGTATTGATGGTTCGGCCATTAAATCGCCTATGAATTTAGGATTAATGGCAAATGATGGGTATAGCTTCCATGAAATTGTAACTAGCTGGCTCGGTGTGTTTTTAAGGTCTGGAAGCCCTACAAACTGCCACTCGGCAGCAGTCCGCACATCTACTATAACCGAGCGGTTTAGTTTCGCGTAATCATAAACTTCCTGTGGGCTTATTTCGCCTGCATATTTTGAGCCAGGATGTTTGCGCTGTGCCGCCTTGTCAACCATCTGACATAATGCGCTGTCAGCTGATAATTTTGTAGCTAACCTAAATGCCATAATTGCTCGCCATCACCCATTGTAAGAAAAAGACAAAGCTATAGTGTCCGCCTGTTAACCGGCGGTATGAATATTAGAAAAACCAGAGACCTAGATTTAAGCGGCTAAATTTTTAATACGTGCGGATAAGCGGCTTAACTTGCGAGAAGCAGTGCCCTTTTTTATAACACCCTTGCTAACGCCACGCATTAATTCCGGCTGCGCTTCTTTGAAAGCCTGCTGTGCCTCAGATTTTTTGCCGATCTCAATCGCTGATTCCACTTTTTTTACAAAAGTACGGATGCGGCTTACGCGGGCGCGATTAACTTCTGTGCGGGTTGCCGTCTGGCGAATGCGTTTTTCTGCTGACTTATGGTTAGCCATGTGTGTTTTGTCCGTTGCCTAAAAATTCAGTTACTAAATAATTTTTTTAAACCCGCCATAACTAATATTCCAGCGCTGACAGGGATTGCCAATCTAATTACGTTTTTTAGATTCGTCAAGCGTAATTCTCTATAAAATCATATTTTCTTTTATAGTCTTGCAAGCCTTGATTTTCCTTGCTTTTGTATCGGTATATTGGCCTATTCTTACATATATTGCTAAATATACTTATAAAAGTTATGCACAGGGTTATAATGCAATTTATGGAGTGGATTTTCATGTGGCATTGGAAGGCAAATTGCAATATAACGCAATTCAATTGTCTTATCTTTAATAAATAGAATCAAGAAACTAACCATGCGCCTTTTGTACCACACGCCTCTTTCCCCATTCTGCCGTAAAATCAGGATGATGCTAAAGGAAAAGGGGTTGGAATTCGAGCTGGCGCAAGAAAATCCGTGGGACAGGAACCTGGATTTTTTTGCTCTCAACCCGGCTGGTGAAGTGCCTGTTCTGGTAGAGGATGATGGAACTGTTGTTTCGGGCGCATATGCTATCAGTGAGTACCTGGAAGAGGCTTACCCAACTAATTCAATGCTTGGGACTACTTTAGCCCAGCGCGCAGAAGTACGCAGGCTTATAGACTGGTTCGACCATAAATTTGATTATGAAGTCACACGGAATGTGCTTTTTGAAAAGGCATTCAAACATTACCTCGGTTTTGGCGAGCCTAATTCCGCTGCAATCCGCATAGGTAAGCAAAATATACTATATCACCTTGATTATATAGGGTATCTTGCCAGCGAACGCTATTTCCTTGCTGGTGATACATTGACCTTAGCCGACCTTGCCGCAGCAGCTCATATATCAGCGCTTGATTATTTGGGTGATGTAACATGGGAATATAATAAAATGGCCCAGAACTGGTATGCACTTATGAAATCGCGCCCTAGTATGCGCGGTATATTATCCGAGCGTGTGCGTGGCGCCCGTCCACCGGTATATTATGAAAACCCTGATTTTTAACTGGCTCTAGAAATTGCTTGCTGTTGGTTATAATTTCACCATAATCCAAAACTATAGCATTTAAAGCTCTAATTCATAATGAAGGAGAAGTCCTATTACAAATTTTGTATATATTGGTGACCTGCCAGCTAATGTAATGCTTAGCGGCGACATAGCGGTTGATACTGAAGCTATGGGGCTTAATAATAAACGTGACCGCCTGTGCCTGGTACAAGTTTCTGATGGAAATGGCGACGCCCACCTTGTGCAGTTTGAAAGTGGCAAATATAATGCGCCGAATTTGGTAAAGTTGCTTACCGATAGCAAGCGTACCAAAATTTTTCATTTTGCACGTTTTGACCTGTCGATAATGCAGCAATATCTTGGCATAAGCTTAAGCCCGGTTTATTGCACCCGCACGGCTTCACGGCTTGTCCGCACCTATACTGATAAACACGGCTATAAGGATATATGCCGTGAATTGTTGGGAATTGATGTTTCCAAGCAGCAGCAAAGTTCGTATTGGGGTGCAAAAACCCTGACCGCTGAACAGGTTGAATATGCTGCATCAGATGTGCTGCACCTGCATAAATTAAAAAACAGGCTTGATGAGATGCTGGCGCGTGAAGGCAGGACAGAACTTGCCAAAGCTACTTTCGATTTTCTTCCATACCGTGCTAAGCTGGATGTGGCTGGTTGGGAGAATGAGGATATTTTTGCCCATAGCTGATGTGATGGAAAATAAAGACATAGAACATGGCAAGGCGGTTCTGGCCCAGGAAATAAATGGGCTGGAAGCATTATCAGCCAACCTTGGGGATGCTTTTGCGAAAACTGTTTCGCTGATTGCAGGGCTTAAGGGGCGTGTGATAATAACTGGTATGGGAAAAAGCGGGCACGTAGCGCGTAAAATCGCTGCAACCATGACATCAACCGGAACCCCTGCTTATTTTGTGCATCCCGGCGAAGCCAGCCACGGCGATATGGGAATGATAACCCGCGATGATGCAGTTCTGGCATTATCCAATTCCGGTGAAACCGCAGAGCTTTCTGATATAATCGGTTATTGCAAGCGATTTTCTATCCCGCTTATTGGTGTTGCAAGGCGCAGCGGATCAATGCTGGTCGAGGCGGCCACAATTTCCATGGTGCTTCCAGAGGTTCCTGAAGCCTGCATAACCGGAGCACCAACAACCTCTACTACCATGATGATGGCATTAGGAGATGCTATAAGCGTTGCACTGGTAAACAGGCGCGGCTTCAGCAAGCAGGATTTTTCGGTTTTCCATCCCGGCGGCAAGTTGGGCAAAGCTTTTATAAGGGTTTCCGACCTTATGCACGGAGCTTCTGAATTGCCGTTAGTCAAGGAAAGTGGTATAATGCGCGATGTACTGCTGGTAATGACCTCAAAGCGTTTCGGCTGCGCTGGGGTAATTGGTGCTAGTGGTGAATTGTCGGGAATAATTACAGATGGCGATCTGAGAAGGCATATGCAGGCTGATCTGCTGGAAAAAACTGCAAAACAGGTTATGAAAGCTTCGCCGCTTGCTATCCGCCCGCAGGCATTAGCAGCAGAGGCGCTCGCAATTATGAATGAACGCTCTATAACCAGCCTGTTCGTAACAGAAGAAAATAAACCGGTTGGGATCATCCATATACATGATTGCCTGCGCGCCGGTATAGCCTGATATGTCATCAATGGCAAAATATACCAGAATGGTTCTTCTTGGTAAAAATTTTCTATGGATTTTTGCGGCATGTATAATTGCACTGGTAGTTTGGATAGCATCTACAAATAATAGCGATAATGGTGGACGCATGGTTTTTACTAATGTCCCTAAAAGCACAGAACTTGAAAATATTATGCAGAAACCCCGTTATCAGGGTGTTGATGTACATAACCGCCCATATACTATTGAGGCAAATAATGCCTTGCAAAAGGATAAAGACACTATAGTTCTGGAAAATGTAAGTGCTGATATGACGGGGGATAATAATGCCTGGATAGCAATGAAATCAGGCTCAGGCATATTAAATACAGTAACCAGGCAGATGGAGCTGTTAAAAGGAGTTGAGATTTTTTATGAAGGAGGCTACCAGTTCCGCACCGATCATGCCCATGTCGATATTGGCAAAGGTTCGGCTACCGGAGACAGCCGTATAGAGGGGCAAGGCGGGGCCGGAACCATTGAGGCTAAGAGTTTTTCCATATTAGAGCGCGGAAATATTATAAATTTTAACGGTTCGGTAAGAATGTTGTTGTATCACTAAGGTTAATATGATGGTTCATAAAGCTATAAAAGCATTAATGACAGTGGCTATTATTGGGGCGCTGCAGTTTACTTTTGCGCCTTATTCTTATGCCTCCGCAAGCGACCACAAAAAAAATACCACTAAATCTGCCGCTAAAACAACGGCTAAAAAATCAGAAAAACCAGTTGCTAAAAAACCACCTGCAGGTGTTGGTAAATATAAAAGCAACGGCCCTATAGAAATCACCTCTGATTCACTTCAGGTTTTACAGCAGGAGCATCAGGCAATTTTCACCGGGCATGTTCTGGCGGTTCAGGGTGATGTTCATATAAAATCAGAAAAAATGACAGTGTTTTATAAAAATACCAATTCGGAAAACGATAAAGGAAAAGCATTAGCTAAAAAAGATAAATCAACGCCGGGTGATATTGTCCCGGAAAAGAATGGCATTGAAAAGATCGTGGTAGAGCAAAAGGTGTTTTTAAGTACGCCAGAAGAAACAGCAAGCGGCGCGCACGGGCTTTATGATGTTGTGAACCATAAAATATTTTTAAATGATAATGTGGTGCTTACTCGCGATAAAAATGTATTAAAGGGAGACAGGCTTGTTTATGATTTTGCAACCGGAAAGAGCGAACTTAATGCGCCTGATGCTAGTATATCATCAAATGCTGGAAGTGCCGATAAGCCAAAACAGAGGGTAAAAGCATTATTTATCCCCGATAATAAAAATCCAGAAAAGAAATAAATGGTTATTTTATGCCAATATTAAAAGATACTAAAAATAATAAATCACAAACGCAATCTGCAAGCAGCGAAACAGAAACTAATACACCACGTCTTGTTGCTACGCATGGCGGGCTTGTTGCCGAGCATATCGGTAAGCGCTACGCCGGAAGGCCGGTAGTACGTGATGTAAGCCTGCGTGTTCGCCGCGGCGAAGCTGTTGGACTTCTGGGGCCGAATGGCGCTGGTAAAACCACATGTTTTTATATGATAACGGGGCTGGTACGCCCGGATATGGGGAAAATCCTACTAGACGGCGAGGATATAACCCGCTTGCCTATGTATCGGCGTGCTCGCCAAGGTATTGGTTATCTGCCTCAGGAAGCTTCTATTTTCCGTGGCCTAACTGTTGAGCAGAATATCCTATCGGTTCTTGAGATACATGAAAAGAACGCGGATTCAAGGCAGGCACAGCTTGATGAACTGCTGGCTGAATTTTCCATTACCCATTTGCGCCTTGCACAGGGTATCACCCTTTCTGGCGGTGAGCGCCGCCGCGTAGAAATTGCACGTGCCTTAGCCAGCCATCCGTCATTCGTATTGCTCGACGAGCCTCTTGCGGGTATCGACCCTATTGCGGTTGATGAAGTGCGTAGCCTGGTGAAACATCTTAAAGACCGCGGCATTGGTGTTTTAATCACTGACCATAATGTGCGCGAAACTTTGGATATTATAGACCGAGCATATATCATGCATGACGGTTGCGTACTTATGGAAGGCAGTCCGTCAGAGATAGTGAATAACGTTGATGTGCGCCGCGTTTATCTGGGTGAACGCTTTAGCCTTTAGCTACACATCGTCTCGGCTTCCTATTACACACTTAAAGCAAAACGCTATTGCAATCACATAACTTTTTGTTCGCGTTTTTTGAAATCTGCTATTAGTATAAAAATATGAATGCGCCCAAACTTGAACTCCGCCAGGGACAATCCCTGGTGATGACTCAGGCACTACAGCAATCGATAAAGCTGTTGCAGTGCAATTCTATTGAACTCCGCGAGTTTGTTGAGCAGGCATTAGAAGAAAACCCTTTTCTGGCACAGGATGATTCTGAAGCAGGCGATACTTCTGAAGCAGCGCAGGAAACTCCCAGAACTTCTGAAAATGATGAACCGCGTGAGGCAGATTTCAGTAATGACGAAAGTTTTCCTTCCGATATGCAGGCCGATGAAAGCTGGGATGAAACCGCCAGCATAGACGCCGATTATATGCGTTATGAACACAGGTCTGGCGACCATAGTGCAGATTATGATGGTGATGATACGTGTGGCATTGAAGATAACCCATCGTCTGGCGTTTCATTGCGTGAACATTTGCTTTACCAGTTGCATATGGATGTTCAGGATTCCGCAAAACGTATCATCGGCGCTCAGCTTATAGATATGGTAGATGATGCAGGGTATATAAAAGATGACCTTGCGCCGCTTTGTGAAATGTTTGGTGTGGAAATGCCGGAGATCGAAGAAACTCTTGCGCTGCTGCAAAATTTTGATCCGGTTGGAATTTGTGCACGCAGCTTAAGTGATTGCCTGAGCCTGCAACTGCGCGAAAAAAACCGGCTCGACCCGGCCATGCAGAAACTCCTTGCTAATTTGAACCTGCTGGGTGATGCCCGTTTCGATGAGTTGCAAAAAAAATGTGGGGTAGACAAGGAAGACCTGCGCCAGATGATAGCAGAAATTCGCGAGCTTAACCCTAAGCCCGGAAGCGGCTTTACACATGAAATATCGCAAACACTGGAGCCGGATATTTTTGTACGCCGTTTAAATGACGGCAACTGGCATGTCGAACTCAATATGGGTAATTTCCCCAAAGTCATGGTGAATAAACGCTTTTATAAAAAAGTGACCAGTGAAACCCGTAATAAAAAAGACAAGGATTATTTAAGCGAGCAATTCGGAACTGCTAACTGGCTTGTGAGGGCTTTGGAGCAACGCGCCCAGACCATGTTGAAAGTGGCAAGCGAGCTGGTGAAGCAGCAGGATGCTTTTTTCCGCCTCGGCGTTCGTTATATGAAACCTATGACCCTTAAGGATATAGCTGCTGCAACCGGATACCACGAAAGCACGATCTCGCGGGTTACAAACGGCAAATACCTGCTCTGCCCACGCGGGACTTTTGAACTTAAATATTTTTTTACATCTGCCCTCGCCCGTATCCAAGGCGGCGGCGAGGATGTTTCCAGCCAGGCGGTCAAGCATTTCATCGCTGAAATGATACTTAAAGAAACACCGGATAAAATACTGCTTGATGATGATATTGTGGAATTGCTAAAAGAGCGCAATATAACTGTTGCCCGGCGCACTGTAGCCAAATACCGTGAGGCAATGGGTATAGCCTCCTCGCCAAAACGCAAGCGCGAGAAGCAGGGCGCTCTGTAATTATATATTAATAACAGATGGTTATGCAATTAGCCAAACTGTAATAATACTTTCATCCAAGCTTCACACAATTTTTTGCAGGTTTTGTTATATTGCTATTATGAAACAAATATACCCTGATAACAAAACGGATAATTACCATGTTAACGAAATAGTCGTTGATGGTTTGGTCGTGCCCCAACATGTAATTATTGAACTTAAAAAAAATAATTTATCAGTGCATAATTTTAATAAAGGTGAATTAGAAGATATTATTAAAGCCTGTGCTGTTGATGGTAATCTGGTAGACGATCATGAAGGCGGTACATTGCGCGACAAAATGGTATTAACCGAATCAGAGCGCAGGCAACAAAGAAATAAAAAAAGCTGGGTGGAAAGATGCTGCCCGGAGAACCATGATTGTGAAGAACACCGGGAAAAAATTGAAAAAGAACGTAAAGCTAGAAAAACAGGTCACCATCTAGTGGAAAGCTGCTAATTTATTACTTTCCGGATTTTTTATCATTATCCAAAAATATAACTACTTCATCATTACCAGCGCGCCCCAGAATATTGCGTGATTGCTCGTCTAGAAGATCGAGGTCCAGGCTGCTAATGCTTAATTTCTGTACTTTCTTTTCAATTGATTCACGTTCTGATTTAATTTCAGCAATTTCAACATTAAGCGCATCCAGCTTGCTGCTTTCGCGCATAAGGGCAAAAACCCCTCTTTCGCCGCTGATTGTATGAAAACCTAGATAAAATAAAATAAGAACACAGAAAAGCGAACCAATAGCACGCCTTTGCATAGGTTGACGGAAATCAGAATTGCTAGCGTATCTGCTCATATGGCCTTTTAGAAAATAATCACAAGGAATATAATGAATTTTTCCTGTTCTGGAAAGAAAATAATGAGGTATTTACAGTAATTCCTACATTAAAATTGCGCTTCCAGCATAATGCGCGCTATGTCCAAGCTGTTCTTCTATACGCAGCAGTTCGTTATATTTTGCAAGCCTGTCGGACCGCGAGAGCGAGCCGGTTTTTATCTGTCCGCAATTGGTGGCAACTGCAAGATGGGCAATGGTTGTATCCTCAGTTTCACCTGAGCGGTGTGAAAGTATTGCACGGTAGCCGGAACGCTGGGCAAGCTGCACGGCCTGCAGGGTTTCTGTCAGGGTACCGATCTGGTTTACTTTAACCAAAAGCGCATTAGCCAATCCCTGCTCTACCCCTTGCGCTAAAATCGCCGGGTTAGTCACAAACAGATCATCGCCAACCAATTGAACTTTTTTGCCAAGAAGATTAGTTATTTCCTTCCATCCAAGATGGTCGTCCTCCGCCATTGGGTCTTCGATGGAAACTATAGGATAACGGTTTACAAGGGTTTCATAATATTTAAGAAGCTTGCCGAAATCAAAGGTCTTTCCTTCACCTTCTAAAACATATTTACCATCATGGAAAAATTCAGACGCAGCTACGTCCAAAGCCAGCATGACATCGCTTCCTGGCTTGTAACCAGCCCCTTCGATAGCTTTCATGATGAATGACAGTGCTTCATCAGCCTTGCCAAAATTAGGAGCAAACCCGCCCTCATCCCCTACTGCGGTATTGAACCCCTCTTCACTTAGGCGGTGTTTCAATTCATGGAAAATCTCAGCGCCAATGCGGATAGCTTCACCCATGTTCGCTGCATTTACCGGCATGATCATGAATTCCTGGATGTCGAGCTTATTGTTGGCGTGCTGGCCCCCATTAATGATGTTCATCATTGGTACCGGGAGTATGTGTGCCCCTACCCCACCTACATAACGGAAAAGCGGCAGGTTTGATGAAGCCGCTGCCGCCTTCGCAACAGCAAGCGAAACACCCAGAATTGAATTTGCGCCGAGTTTTGATTTGTTATCAGTTCCATCCAAATCAAGCAGAACCTGGTCTATCTTTACCTGGTTGGTGGCATCCATTCCAAGAAGAGCATCATTTATATCGTTATTGACATTAGCGACTGCTTTTTTAACACCTTTTCCTTTATAGCGTTTCTTATCGTTATCGCGCAGCTCCAGCGCTTCGAGCGAACCGGTTGACGCGCCAGATGGAACGGCAGCGCGGCCAAATGCGCCGTCTTCGAGTTCGATATCCACCTCAACAGTTGGGTTGCCACGGCTATCAATAATTTCACGCGCATGAATATGGGTAATTGCAGTCACTTGTTTTCTCCTAATTGGTTTTTTATGCTGCATAACATATTTTACGCCATATTCCACAAGATTTTACTTAATGCAGTTTTATAATTTCTAGTATTTTGGCGGTTTATATAGTATAATGCTAAGTGACTGGCTAAAATACCTTATGTACGGAGGGTTTTATGGATGGTGCAAAAACCAAGCAAAAACAAGCAGTAACAGAGGATAATACAGCGCTTCTTGAAAAATCACTGCTTGTGCTGGAAGATGTCTGCCAGCGCTTATTGGTCACCAGCTTCGCCGAGCGTGACGATTCCGACAGAATGTATTGGCAGCAGCGCTTCAAAAACATAGTAACCCATGTTTCCCTGGCACTCGCGGAAGTTCGCGGCCCACGGGTTTTTCACCAGCATTACCGACATGATGAAAATGATAGCAGTATTATGCTCCCGGTTCTTGAAGATCCATATGAAATGCTTGCCCATGCCTGCGAAAATGCTTTGGAAGAATCAAGCCGCAAACTCACTGGTGTGCATGATGCTGATTTGATAGCGGCTCAACGCAGGCTGGAAAAAGCCCTTAATAATTTTTTGCACAATTATAACAGGTAATATTATTTTTGCTGCTGGCTGCTTTGGGTAGCAAAGTTTTTCTTGGCGCTTATAACTGCCGGTGCCATTATTATTATAAATACCGTGGGCAGGATAAATAATATCATTGGCAGTGTCATCATTGCCGGAAGCCTTGCGGCCTTATTTTCAGCGCGCAGCATCCTTGCATGACGGAATTCAGATGACAGTACCCTTAAAGCCTGTGCTATTGGAGTGCCGTATTTTTCAGTCTGTATAAGTACAGTTACTATTCCGCGCACTTCTTTCAGGTCGCAACGGTCTGCAAGATTATATAAAGCCTTATTGCGGTCAGGATAAAAGCTGATTTCTATTGATGTGAGTGCCAGCTCTTCGGCAATTTCAGGATATGCTGTGCCAAGCTCGCGGGATACGCGGTCCATAGCAGCAGGAACGCTTAAACCAGCCTCGGCGCAGACTGTCATCAGGTCAAGTGTATCGGAAAGACCGCGCTGGATGGCTATGTAACGCTTTTTACGGATGCGTTTAAGCACCATCCAAGGGAGTTTAAGCCCCATATATAGGCCAAGCACCGGCCATATATAATTCATCATTTTTGCGTTAAAACTGGCAGGATTGGTAAACTGCATTGCAGCCAGCCCTATACCTCCTAAAATGAATGGTAAAACCAGCGTAAAAAAAGCAAATATTGAAAGCGCGTCTTTGGAGCGGAAGCCCGCCTGCACCAGCATAGCCTCACTTTGTTCCAATTCCAGCTTTTTAACCAAGTGGAATTTCATGGAAACCATACGCATGAAATTTATGCTGCCTTCAGGCTTTTTACGTTTTTTGGTAGCAAGCAGCCCGCTATAAAGCTCCTTACGCCTCTCATGTATAGCCTTTATACGATGGGACATTTTATTGCTTTTCTTGCCCAGCATATTACGAAATACAATAATACATACCACAACCAGAACACAGCTTATGCCAACGTAAAACATATTTACGCTAATAAAATGCGGCAAATTATGCTTGAGGAACGTTGTTATCGGATCTGCTTTCTGGATCGTTGCCATGGCTATATTTCGAACCTCGCCATGCGACGCATAGACCATATACCGAATGAGAGCATGCCAACGGCTACGGCCAGCGCCTGATTACCCCCCTCCTCGTCGATCAGCGGCAGAAGATATTTAGGACTTAATGCCATTACCGCCAATGCAACTATAAAAGGAAGCGAGCCTATTATAACAGCTGAAGCGCGTGCCTCAGATGTCAAGGCATGTATCTTCATTTTCATCATGAAGCGCGAACGCAAGACGTCTGACAGGTTATTTAGTATTTCGGATAGATTCCCACCAGTTTCACGTTGCAATATGATGCTGGTGGTAAAAAAATAGAACTCGCGCAACTCAAGCCTTTTAGCTGTTTCCATCAGGGCTTTTTCAAGTGGCACACCTAATTTCATTGTATTGGAAATATTTGTGAATACGCTTTTGATAGGTTCTGGCAATTCGGTTGATACCTGAACTACAGATTCAGAAACAGGAAGCCCAGATCGTAACCCGCGTACAATAAGGTCAATTGCTTCAGGAAAACCGCGTAAAAAATCCTGAGCCTGTTTGTTGATCTTACGCTTTAGCCATTTGAATGGCGCCCATACACCGAATATTATAGCAGTGGGAATTGCCAGCAGTATGGATTTCTTAAGCAGCAATGTTATTATAGCTATAATGATTACCACAGAGATAGCCCGGCGCATTATATACTGCTTCGGCGTCATTTTTACCCCGGCATTTTCAAGCAATATAGCTATTTTCTTGGAGTCTGGCAGAGGCTTTAAAAGCATGGATGAAAAGCCGGTATTTTCAGTTTTTTTCCGGCGCAGTGACATTTCCTGAATAGTTTTAGGACCGCTTGTATTTTTGCGCTGCTTGATGCGGTCTACACGCCTTTTTAAATCACGTGCATCTTTTATTCTCTGGGCTGATGCCAGTAATACCAATATCATTATACCAATGAAAATCATTACTTTTGTAAGCATTGATTTACTCCGGCTCTGCGGTCATCGCTTCGATAAGCTGCTTTTCCAATCCAAAATATGCGGCCTGTTGAGTAAAGTTTGGCCTTATCCCGGTTGATCGGAATTGCCCTACAAGACGACCATTCTCATCTTCACCTTCAAATTCAAAAGTATATAGGTCCTGCGTGACTATAACATCACCTTCCATCCCGATAATTTCGGTGACATGGGTAACGCGCCTGCCGCCATCACGCATACGGCTTATCTGTACTATCAGATTTACCGCACCTGCAATCTGGGTACGTACTGCCTTGCTGGTAAGGTTCGCTCCAGCCATGCCTATCAAATTTTCCATACGTGTAAGCGCTTCGCGAGGGGTATTGGCATGCAGTGTTCCCATTGAGCCATCGTGCCCGGTATTCATAGCTTGCAAAAGGTCGAATGCCTCGCCGCCACGTACCTCACCAAGTATAATTCTGTCAGGGCGCATACGCAGGGCGTTTTTAACGAGGTCACGCATGGTGATTTCCCCATCACCTTCCAGATTAGCAATGCGCGTTTCCAGAGGCACTACATGCGGCTGTTGCAATTGAAGCTCTGCAGCATCTTCAATAGTAACAATGCGCTCACCGTTGCTTATCATACGCGAAAGAGCATTAAGCATGGTGGTTTTGCCCGAACCTGTACCGCCGGAAATAATAATATTGAGGCGTATCGCCCCGCATATTTTAAGGAGCTTGCACAGGTTGGGCGAAATACTTTTGGTATCTATCATTTTATCAAGGGTAATTTTCTTTTGGGAAAATTTACGTATCGAGATGGAAGTCCCGCGTATGGCCAGAGGTTGTGCTATAACGTTTACGCGGCTTCCGTCAGGTAGGCGTGCATCGCATATCGGGCTGGATTCATCCACACGCCTGCCAACTCCCGTAACTATACGGGTTGCGATAGACATTACATGCGCGTTATCGCGGAACTTAACATCGGTAAGTTCGAGCTTGCCCTTTCGCTCTACATATATCTGATAAGGCCCGTTTACCATTATATCGGTCACAAGTTCATCGCGCAGTAATGGTTCAAGTGGTCCAAACCCCAGCATGTCATCAACTATCTGGCTGGCTAAGAGTTGCTGTTCTGCATAATTAAGTGGTAGCTTCTGCTCCATAACTATTTCGCCGATAAGCTCTATTATCTGGCGTTTTAATTCTTCACGGGGTAATCGCGAGGAAGTGGTTATGTCTATCTGCTCAATAAGAAGGTTATATATTTTATCCTTGGTCGCGGCGAGGTCGTCTTCGATTTTACTTGGCGCAGTTGGTGCGGCAAGGCTGCTTTCACTGGATCCGGCTAGCAGGTCTTTGCTTTCTGGTTTTTGTGCTGCCTGGGTTACTGGCTGCTGGCTTATTACCGGTGTCTGGGATGGGCTGGATACAGTTTCGCCACCCCCTGATATAACTGGTGGAGGCGGCAATGTACTTGATTCATTACTACCGCGCCTGCCAAACATTTTAAGTGCCTTTTTTCTTTTTATTCATGAAACCGAGAAGTTTTTTATCTTTTGGTTCTTCATCAAGTGATAGCTTTGGAAGCAAATGTTTAGCCAATGAATAGATTGGTTTTACAACAGCATTTTTTGCATTGGTTATCGATGGTATATCAATCCCTATATGCATGAATACATCAGGCGAATAAGAAATTTTCTCTACTATTTTAGTTGTAATTCCCTTTTCAAAATCCGCCAGGCTTATTTCATTTTTAGGTGCCATCCCTACACGGTTTATAATTACAAGAGGCGGTGCCATTTTATATGTGTCAACAACAAGGTCGCTAAGCCTTAGTGTATCACGCAAAGATGCCAGGTTTAATTCAGCTACTATTAAAATATGGTTTGCTTTTTTCAGGCACTCCCTGCCGAAATGCCCCATATGCGAAGGTATATCCAGTATTACAACTTCATATTTATTAGATAATTCTTTTAATAAGGCTTCCGCGGTATATTCACTTATATTTATATTTTCTTTAAGCGGCTCTTCGGCGCTCAATACCCATAGATTCTTATGCGGATTGCTCATAACCCGGTCAATAAATAACTGATCGATCCTCTCAGGTTTTTCCAGTGCATCCCTAAGCCCGCGTGACGGCTCTAAGTCAAGGCTAAGTGATAATGTTCCCAAGTGAGGGTCAATATCCACCAGCGCAATTTTTTTATTTGAATATTCAGCAAGTATTCCACTAAGATTCAAAGCTATTGTTGAAGTTCCAACCCCGCCGCGTGCACCGACAACTGCAATTATCTTAGTTGGCTCGCTGATAGCGGCAGGTGTAACCTGGGCTTCAATTGTTGATTTTTTATAAGCATTTTCCAGCATTTCCCTGGTTAGTGGTCGCAGGAGATAGCTAAATACCCCAATATCCATGAGCCAGCAGTAAAAACTGTATTCATTAACCGTGCCTGTAATAATGACCTTGGTTAGCGGGTCGCAAACATTGGCAAGATTATCTAATAAGGCCGGTGCAGTTTCAGCGGATGGAACTTCCACAAGCAGCAATACAGGTGATGCGTGGTCTTTAAAATATTCGGTGGCGGTTTCAATATCGCCTTGCATAACACAGCTGTCGCTCCAACCTTGTGCAACCGCAAATTCCTTGATCTTATCCCTGTCACCGCCATCCTGTGCAAAGGCAAAAAACTTAGGTTTATTCGATATATCGTTTTTTTGTTCCATAATAAATAAGCTTCATGCCGCTATTGGCCGGTTATAGATGTTGACGATCCAGAAGGAGTTGCGCCGATGCGGTAATCAAGTATAGCTTTTGCACCACGTTCGCTTGGCGATTCATTCGATGATTTACCACGCTCCAGATCACGCGGGTCATCTATCATCATTCCAAAATTTGTTTTTGTCGCACAGCCGAAATTTGCAGGAAGGGAATTACTATAGGTTGTTACAGGCGACATTTTCCAATCCGGGCAATCAGGTGGAATCACTGCTGCATAAGCAATGTCTATGACTATTTTATCGTGTGGAAGCCCTGCTTGGGTGAAGAATTCAGGCTTTGTAGTGAATCCAGCTTTGGCTAACAAATCATGTACGTATTTCATACGCTCTGTTTTCTGATTCATACTGGTTGTTGAACCAATATAAATTTTGCTGACTGCATGCGGATTTATATCGGCCAGTTCGCTATGCAGATTTGCGATTTTATCACTTGCTAGAGTGGTTTGTGAATTTTTAAACTGTAGACCAGTTTGGAAATGCCTGGTTTCAACCTTGTTCTCCCTAGGATGTGCAGCGTAATATTCCTGCGGGTCATGCCCCTGCAAATCATAAGTTGGGGAACAGGATACAAAAAGCGTTAAAGCTACGGCGCATAATAATGATTCTATTTTAAAGATCGCCATAAACTACTCCAGTATAAACCCGTTTTTGCCATTTAACTTGGGACCTTTGCCCATGCCTGCGCTTGGTGCTAAAATATCAAGTTTCTTTTCTTCAGGAGCTACGGCTGAAACTGGCGGTTGGCTTTCAGGCATTGGCTGCTGCTGATATAGGCTGCCAAGTAAATTCCTCTGCATATCGGTTGGCGGCTTATAGCCATCAACTGGTGTCTGTACTTTCTTTGCCTGTGAGATCGGATGCACTATATATGGCGTAACCAGTATAACCAGTTCTGTCTGGTTGCTTTGGAAGCGCTGCGAGCGGAAAAGAGTACCCAGAATCGGTAAATCACCAACGCCTGGAAGCTTGCTTATATTATTGCTGGTATCATTGCGAAGCAACCCGGCCAGCACAAAGGTCTGCCCGCTTCCAAGCTCTACAGTTGCCTGTGCTTTGCGCGTATCAAGTATCGGGTAAGTGAAGCCGGAAACTTGTATAGGGTTGGAAAAATTAAGTGTGCTTACCTCAGGATTTACAAGCACGCTCATGCGGTCATTCGACATAACCACCGGTGTAAAGTTTAGGCTTACGCCGAATGGTTCGTATTGCACAGTAACAGTTCCGTTCTGGCCGGAAACAGGAATAGGATATTGACCGCCTGCAAGGAAGCTTGCTGCTTTACCAGTAGTTGTTGTAAGGCTTGGCTCTGCAAGGACAGTTGCGAGGCCCTGCGTTTCCAAGGCATCTATCAAAGCGCTTATGCTATTTGGGCCGCTGGTTATTTTGGTAAGTATATTGGTATCGGAAGTTACGGCGCGGCTTATCAGGCTTGTTGGGTCCAGTGTACCATTTATAACCTGTGATACTATGCCGCCCCCAGTAACTGATGTTTGCAGGTTTATACCAAGATTTTTTAGATCTGTACGTGCCATTTCAACGATTTTTACTTGTAATGTAACCTGGTCGCCGCCGCCGGTTTTTATCATATTCACTACTTTATCACGTTCGCCAACAAATGCTGCCGCGACATTACGGATATTTTCTGATTCCTGTACCGAGGTTGCCGAACCATCAATAACCAATCCGCCATCAACAGTTTTAAAGGTTACATTAGAATCTGGCGCCACACGTTCTACCGTACGCTTAAGGCTGCTCAAATTATGGGTTACATCTATGACCCCCTGAAAAATAGTATCGTCATTTTCACCAACTGCTGTAATCGAGGTTTCACCTATTTTTTTCCCGTATACAAATACCATTTTTGGTGAAACCACCTGCACATCGGCAGTAGTAGGATCAGCAATTACAACTGAGCTGGCTGGCGTATCAAATTTTATCATTTTTCCCTTATTGATCTCGACTTTTACCAAAGAATCGGCAAATGACGGAGCAACCACCAATAGGCAAGCAATAACCAAACTTATGAATATAGAATTTTTCATTGTTTATCCTGATAAAATTCGAGAGTTTCGACTTTGTCGCCGCGTATTATCTTTACTTTGCTTACAGAGCTTTCCTTATGTTCGATAAGTTTGCTGACATCGGCATCCATAGTATAATTCTTAGATATTGGCTGCGGTATATTTTTAATATCAATTTCATTTTCTACTTTATCATGAAGCACAACCGGTTTTGTTTCTTCGTCTATAGCTGGAACTCCTGTGCTGACAAGCGCAACAGAAATCTTACCTAATTCGGACGCTACTGAAACCTGCTCAGCTTGTACCGGTGTTACCTCAACCGTAATTGTCTTGGCAAGAATTGCTTTATTTTCTGGATTATCGAGAGACTGGTCAACCGCTAGAACACGCACATTCCGTGCAAATGTTTCGGTACCTATTGAATCCGCCGCTGCAGCAGTATCTGCGTTATTGGTATTTTTTACGCGATAGGTTATTAGAAGATCGACACGGTCACCCGGCGATACGAAGCCCGCATTGCCGGAAATAGGATTTACTGAAATTGAAACGGCGCGCTTGCCGGGTTCCAAAACGGCTGACATAAAGCCGCCTTCGCCCGGTTTCATAAGCATGGTAGAGACTATAGGCTCGCCCGCATGTATGGTACGGCGCACTACAGCGCCGTTAAATTCTTCTATCCTTACTTTACCTTCATATTGATAATTGTTAGTTGGCACTTCAACTTCTGCCTGCTGCTGCCCATCTTTTGCGGCTTCTGCTGGCTTACTTTCTATTATAGGAGCTGGCTGCCATTCAAGATCTTCTGCTGATTGTATGAAAGCGCCACTAACAAGATTGCGCTTTGCAACCAGTATGCGCGGGGCTTCGGTTTCTTTAGCTACTTCCACTACAGGTTCACGAGTAAAATAATCGCGTACCGACATTAGGGTGAAACCTATTATTACCACAGCGATGACTATTACAATAGCGCGGCTTGACATTTCGCGTACCCAAACTCAGTTATAATTAAAAATATATTTGTTGAAGCCTATCTATACTCCCGGTGAGTTTTTCAGAAATAACTTAAAAAACCATTAAACTATGTGGCAAAAAGGCATCAGTTAATCAAATTAGTTTGTGCTAAAGCCAATAATGCCGCCAAATTACATAATCACACGGCAAAGCCACTTCTTGTAAATAGCTTCTCTATTAGGTAGAATATACTGGTATGATTAGACAATATGAATTGGTCGAAAAGGTTAAATCCTACGACCCTGATGTAGATGAAGACATAATAAACCGTGCCTATGTTTTTGCCATGAAAGCGCATGGCTCGCAGAAACGTGCATCCGGTGAGGCTTATTTTTCCCACCCGGTTGAGGTTGCGTATAAACTTACGCAATATAGGTTGGATGCAGCATCTATAGTCACTGCATTACTGCATGATACGGTAGAGGATACTGATGTCACCCTTGATTCCATTGAGGCCAGTTTTGGTAAGGAAATACGCGGGCTGGTTGATGGGGTTACAAAGCTTTCCCGGCTTGAAGGCAAATCGGAAAATTTAAAACAGGCGGAAAATTTCCGTAAGCTCCTTATAGCAATGAGTGAAGACCTGCGTGTGCTGCTTGTAAAACTTGCAGACCGTTTGCATAACATGGAAACACTGTCGCATATAAAAAACCCGGAAAAACGCCAGCGCATTGCCAGGGAAACGCTAGAGATTTATGCAGCACTCGCTGAGCGCATAGGTATGCGTAATATTAAAGAGGAATTGCAGGACCTGGCCTTTACTGAACTATACCCGGAAGCGCGTGAATCAATTGTTACGCGTATGCAGTTCCTGCGTGAGCAAGGCGCGGCTGAAGTAGAAAAAACCAAGGAAGTATTGCGCGAAAAGCTTGCAGCAGCCGGATTAGGAAATGCTACTATTCAGGGGCGCGAGAAAAAGCCCTATTCCATCTGGAAAAAAATGGAAACTAAAAAAATCAGCTTTGAGCAACTATCAGACATTGTTGCGTTCCGCATCTCGGTTGATACTATTGCTGAATGTTATCAGGCTCTCGGCGTTATCCATGCAGAGTGGCATACGATCCCTGGACGTTTTAAGGATTATATCTCAACCCCTAAATCTAATGGCTACCAGTCGATACATACCTCGGTTCTAGGTCCGGCGCAGCAAAGGGTGGAGATACAGATACGCTCGCACGATATGGATGAGGTCGCTGACTACGGTCTGGCGGCGCACTGGTCATATAAGCAGGGCGCTAATGCAGGCAAAGACGGTAAGAAGATGCGCTGGATACGTGAGCTTCTGGAAATTCTGGAGCAATCGGATAATCCAGAGGAGTTCCTTGAAAATACCAAGCTGGAGATGTATCAGGACCAGGTTTTCTGCTTTACCCCAAAAGGTGATATTCTTGCCTTTCCACGGGGGGCAACTCCTGTTGACTTCGCTTATGGAGTACATTCAGGCGTAGGTGACACTTGCGTTGGCGCTAAAATAAATGGCCGCATTGTGCCCCTTCGTACCTTGCTTAAGAATGGTGACCAGGTGGAGATCATCACCAGCAAAACACAGACCCCATCTCCCAGCTGGGAGAGGTTTGTTGTTACTGGAAAGGCACGCAGCGAGATACGCAAACATATCCGTGTATCGCAGCGCACTGAATATATCACGCTCGGACGCGCTATACTGAGCAAGACCTTCAAGCAGGAAGGTGAAGAATTCATTGAGAAAATGATCGAGCCGCACCTGCCGCATTTTAACAAAAAAACCGTTGAAGATGTAATTGCCGAAGTGGGCGAAGGTGTAATCAGCCGCCAGCAGGTATTTGAAGTAGTTATCGGCCAGAAAAAACCACTGCCGCCAAGTGGTGTTACTTCTATGTTATCCAGCCTTTCCAACCCATTCCGCCGCAAAAAAGCGGAAGCAGGAACACCAATGCCTATCAAGGGGCTTATACCCGGCATGGCTATACATTATGCGGGCTGCTGCCACCCTATTCCCGGCGACAGGATAGTTGGTATAGTGACAACCGGAAAAGGTATAACCATTCATACTATGGATTGTGAAACGCTTGAAAATTATTCCGATTCTCCGGAACGCTGGATAGATGTGGCGTGGGAGCGCGACCAGAATGACGCAACTAATATCGGGCGCCTGAAAGTTAATGTTAGCAACGAAACCGCTTCGTTGGCTACTGTCACCAATGTTATAGCAAGGGAAAACGGCAATATAAGTAATTTCAAGATCATCAATCGTTCAATGGATTTTTTTGAAATACTGATAGATGTAGAAGTCCGTGATGTGCGCCATCTTGGGAATATTATTGCCAACCTGCGTAGTAAGGCAGTCGTCCAAAGTGTTGAAAGATGGCAGACTTAGACTAACATATTATAATTTATGAATAACAAGATGACATAAAGTTAAATTTAATGTAAAAATGCGTTATGCAAACAAAATCTACGCAACCAGATGATAATATCCATTCCCTGATGCAGGATATGGGCAAGCGTGCGCGCACTGCATCCAGCCAGCTTGCTGAGGCTAAGAATGAACAGAAGGATATGGCGCTGGCACAGGCTGCAATATGTTTGCGTGAGCGCACCGCCCAGTTAATCGAGCAGAATGAAAAAGACCTGGAATACGGCAGGCAAAAAGGCCTTGATCCGGCAATGTTGGACCGGTTGCGGCTTGATGCCAAACGCATTGAGGCAATGGCGGTGGGGCTGGAAACTATCTGCACCATTCCCGACCCGGTAAATAAAATTCTCGAAGAGTGGGATCGTCCTAATGGACTAACGCTGCAGCGTGTGAGCGTTCCTATCGGGGTTATAGGGATGATCTATGAATCGCGTCCGAACGTAACGGCGGATGCGGCGGCCTTGTGCATAAAATCCGGCAATGCGGTAATACTTCGTGCAGGTTCGGAATGCCTGAATTCCGCGTTGGCGATTGCTGATTGCCTCCATCACGGACTTAAACTGGCCGGGCTGCCTTCTGATGCTGTTCAGCTTGTGCCTACGCGTGACCGTGCGGCGGTTGGCGAAATGCTGACCATGACGGATATGATAGATGTAATAATCCCACGCGGCGGAAAGTCGCTGACCAAACGCATACAGGATGAAAGCCGGGTTCCAACCATTCTGCACCTTGACGGAAACTGCCACACCTATATCCACAAAGCAGCTGATGTTAATATGGCGCGTGATATACTGCTTAATGCGAAAATGCGCCGAGTGGGGATTTGCGGTGCTACTGAATCATTGCTGGTTGATGCAGAAATAGCGCCAAAAATTTTACCTGTACTTGTTGAAGCTCTGGTAAAATCCGGTTGCGTAGTACGCGGTGATGCTGCTTCCCAGAAAATTGATTCACGCATAGAAAAGGCAAGCGATGATGACTGGTATACGGAGTATCTGGCAGCTATTATTTCGGTAAAAATCATTGCTGGAGAGCAGGAAGCCATAAACCATATAAACCATTACGGATCGCATCACACTGATGCTATAATTACTTTAGACACCAGCGCTGCCCGTAAATTCCTGCGTGAAGTTGATAGTGCAATAGTAATGCACAATACTTCAACGCAGTTTGCGGATGGAGGGGAATTTGGTTTTGGTGCGGAAATCGGTATTTCTACAGGAAAATTGCATGCAAGGGGGCCTGTCGGGGCGCAACAGCTAACCACTTATAAATATGTAGTGCATGGCAACGGACAGATCCGCCCATAGAAAAGAACCAAAAAATTGAAACCAATCTATACTAAAAACCGTATTGTTGGCTTGCTTGGCGGGTCATTCAACCCCGCGCATACCGGGCATATCCATATTAGTGAATATGCGCTGAAGAGGCTGGGGATGGATGAGATATGGTGGCTGGTAAGCCCGCAGAACCCGCTTAAAGCAATAGGAAGCCTCGGCGATTATTCTGAGCGTTTTGAATTTGCAAAAAACATAACTAAAAGAAATAAACATATTTTTGTTTCTGATATTGAGAGAAAAATAAATACAAAATATACATACCAGACTCTATATAAGCTGCAAAAGCGCTACCCGGGCACAGTTTTTATCTGGCTTATGGGGGCTGATAACCTTGCCGGGTTTCACCTATGGCAACATTGGCAGTTGATATTAAAAATGATGCCGATAGTTGTTTTTGATCGCGCCCCCTACTCCTTTACCAGCCTTTCAAGTAAAACTTACCAGCGTATGCGGCGGTTTCTTCTTAATAATCAGGATTTGGCGTTTAATAATAAAATACCATCATTGCGCTTTATACATTTGCAGCGTGATCCCAATTCTTCAACTGATATACGAAAAAAGCTTGGAAATAGAGCGTTTTTGGTACATACTATGCAATAGTAGGTTGCTAAATTCACAATTGCCACACGGGAGAGATCTTATAACTAAGAAAACTACACTAGCTAAACTTTCGCCAACACAAATTGAAAAACTTGTCCTTAAAACATTGGACACTAACAAGGCGGAAAAAATAGTTTCTATCGATCTAACAGGCAAATCCGATATAGCTGACCGTATGGTGGTTGCAAGCGGTATGTCATCAAAACATGTAGGCTCCCTCGCCGATTATGTAGTGACCGCTCTTAAACATGCAGGCTATGAATCTGTACCAACAGAAGGCCGCGAAAGTGGCGACTGGGTGCTGGTTGATGCCGGTGATGTTATTGTGCATATATTCAAGCCTGATACACGCGAGCATTATAATCTTGAAAAAATGTGGTCAGTAGCATTTCCAAACGCTGAAATTGCACTTTAAAAACACCTTTTATATACTTTCATGAAAATACTTATAGCAGCCATCGGAAAAGCTAAGTCTTCCCCGCAGCTACAGCTTTATCAGGATTATATAAAGCGCATTCCGTGGAAGGTAGAGTGCAAGGAATTCGACACAAAAATTGCTGATACCACGCAGCGCAAGGCAAAGGAAGCGGAGCTGCTTTTAAATGCCTGCGCTGGTTATGAATATATTATTGCCCTCGATGAAAGTGGCGAGCTTCTTTCCAGTAGAGAATTTTCAAACCATCTGGCTAAATGGCAGCAACAAGGAGCTTCATCATTCGCCTTTGTAATCGGTGGTGCTGACGGCCTTGATGCCAGCTTGCTTAAAAAGGCTAAGCTGGTCTGGTCTTTTGGCAGGGTCACCTGGCCGCATATGCTGGTGCGCGGGATGCTTGCCGAGCAATTATACCGTGCACATTCTGTGATTTCAGGGCATCCTTATCACCGCGACTAGAGCAAAACTCTCTAATTGAAATTTATAGAAAAAATCCTACACAGTTAATACTACATATAGTAGTATGAATTGGAATATTCACTTATCAGGACACTAATTATGACTATTGGCCACCATACGTTGCGTTCTTACGACAAGCAATTGCAGCGCCTCCTATCCCTTATACTCGATATGGGAAAGGAAGTGCAGGACCTTGTGATAGCTGCAAAGAAATCATTCCGTCAACGCGATGAAGGTAAAGTTGCCGATGCCAAGCTTGCTGATAAACATATCAATGAGCTGGATCTGATGATCGAAGAAGAAGCCACCGTGGTGCTTGCCCTGCAAAACCCAATGGCTATTGATCTGCGTTTTGTTATAGCGATAATAAAAATTACAGGCATGCTTGAGCATGCAGGCGATCTTGCGAAGAACACAGTAAAACGCAGTGTTAGAATGGGTGATTTCGCGCCGGAAGCAGCAATAGTAAAGCTTGAAAAAATGGCGGATATAATAGTGGAAATGCTTGACGGGGCACTTACAGCCTTTGCCGAGAAGAACACGCAGAAAGCTGCTATTATCTGGCGGCGCGATAAGGAAATTGATGCTCTATACCGCGAATTGGTTGAAATGATGCAGAAAGAAATGGCGAGTGCATCGGCTAATATCATACCTTGCACGCAAGTGGTGTTTTCAGCAAAGAACCTTGAGCGACTTGGCGATTATACAACCAACCTTGCAAAGATCGTTTATTATGTGACGGCTGGAAAACGTCCCGATAAAGCCACGCTTAAAAGTTTAATTGAAGATGCTAACACATCGGTGGCGAATTAATAGACCATGCCTAGCAAACGACCAAAACCTGTAGTTCTTGCTATTTTAGATGGTTGGGGACATACCCATCCCGGCAGTGATAACGCAATCGAGCTGGCTAATACGCCTAATATAGATAATGCAACACAAAATTTCCCTAGCGGATTTATAAATGCTTCCGAGCTTCATGTGGGGCTTCCTTCTGGGCAGATGGGGAATTCTGAAGTGGGGCATATGAATATAGGCAGCGGGCGCGTACTTATGCAGGATTTGCCGCGCATTGATGCAGCACTTGCAGATGGATCGCTGGAGAATAAAAAGCAGCTTCAGGATTTTACCTCGGCGGTTAAAGCAAAAACCGGAACTGTGCATTTGCTCGGTCTATGCTCTGATGGCGGTGTGCATTCACATATGGCGCATATAACCAGTATGGCTAAAATATTCGCAAAAAATGGATTGAATGTTAAATTGCATCTGTTCCTTGATGGCCGGGATACACCGCCGCAAAGCGCTGTTGCTTTTGTAAAATCCATTGAACAGCAATGTGGAGAGCAGATAAGCATAGCAACCATTAGCGGAAGATATTACGCAATGGATCGCGATAACCGCTGGGAACGCGTACAGAAAGCTTATGATGTGCTGGCAGCTCAAACCCCAGCGCACCCGGATGCAATAGCTGCTATAGAAATTAGTTATGCAGATAATGTAAATGATGAGTTTTTATTGCCGGTGGCTATTGGCAGCTATAAAGGCATGAATGATGGCGATGGCCTGTTCATGTGCAACTTCCGTGCTGACCGTGTGCGTGAAATTTTGACTGCTTTACTCGACCCGCAGTTTAATGGTTTTGCCCGCTGTAAAACAGTTAAATTTTCTGCCTCTCTTGGCATGACTGAATATTCCAGCAATCTGGCAAAATTGCTCCCTTCCCTGTTTCCGCCCGAACCGCTTACCAATATACTAGGTGAAATAGTATCCCGTGAAGGCCTTACGCAACTCAGGATAGCCGAAACAGAGAAATACGCACATGTTACCTTCTTTTTTAATGGCGGGCGAGAAAATGAATTTCCCGGTGAGCAGCGTATCCTGGTTCCTTCCCCAAAAGTTGCAACTTATGACTTAAAGCCTGAAATGTCAGCCTATGAGATTACTGAAAAACTGGTTGAAGCAATAGAGGCGGATAAATTCGATTTCATCGTGGTTAATTATGCTAACACCGACATGGTCGGTCATACTGGTGATACGCAGGCGGCTATCAAGGCTGTAGAAGCAGTTGATGATTGCCTTGGTAAGATAATAAGCGCTACTCTTTCTAAAGATGGGGCTATGATAATAACCGCCGATCACGGAAATGCTGAACAGATGTTCGATGAAGCTACTAACCAACCACACACCGCACATACGCTTAACCTTGTCCCTATTATAATAATCGCAGAAAAACTTCGAGGTAATAAATCTGAAATAGCTGAGGGAAAGCTTGGTGATATTGCCCCTACCATACTTAAAATAATGGGGATTGCACAACCAGATGAAATGACGGGCCGGTCACTTCTGGAAAATTATGCCTAAAAGACTAATATTTGCTATTACAATATGTTTATTGCTGGTTATTAATATCGGCTCTGCAGTTGCCGCCTCACCGAACGAAGAACTGCAAAAAACCCAGAAAGAGCTGGATGAGCAAAAAGAGCGCGGAAAAAAGCTGGCTGAGGAAAATAAAAACCTGGCCGCTAAATACAAAAAACTCTCCGCCCAGATGGTAAAAACAGCGGCTGCCTTGCAATCAAGTGAAGCAAAGCTATCGGCAATTGAAGATAAATTGCGCTCAATGACTGCACAGATAAATGAAAAAACAGAAACGCTGAATATCCGCAAAAAAGACCTAGCTACAATGGTTCAGGCATCACTGAAACTTAGCCAGACCCCGCCTGAAGCGATTATACTGATGCCAGGTGATATGATGAATAACATGAAGGCATCCCGCGCACTTAAAATGACGGTGGATAGCATAAAATACCAGTCGGAGGCTATACAGAAACAAATGGCCGAGCTTGAGGCATTAAAACTTGTGCTCACAAAGAATCAGGAAGATTCTAATGCCGAGCGCGCAAAGCTGTCTGAGCAGCGTGAATTGCTCAAAACTCAGATTGCCGAACATAACGCCATTCAGAAAAAGATAAATGCACAGCAACAGGAAGTGAAGGCTAAAACCCAGTCGCTTGCTAAGAAAGCACGTGATCTTAAGGACCTGATAACGGCGCTGGAAAAAGAAAAGGAAGCGCAGCGGAAAAAGCAGGAAGACGAAATAGAAAGTGATACCAGCCAGCCAAGCGGAGAAAAAGGACAATTGCGTTCATTTGCCGATGCTAAGGGGCATATACGCGTTCCTGCAGCTGGGAAGCTTTCCCAAAGATTTGGCGAGAGTAAGCTTAATGAAACCGCCAAAGGCATAATCATAACCACCCGTCAAGGCGCACAAGTTACCGCTCCATATGATGCGGAAGTATTGTTTACCGGGCCATTCATGGAGTATGGAAGCATGATAATACTACGCCATAGTGATGGTTTTCACACACTGCTTGCAGGTATGTCAAAAATTGATGCCTCGGTTGGTGACTTTCTATTGGAAGGAGAACCAATTGGTGCTATGGGAGATGATGAAAATAATAACCGTTTATATATGGAACTAAGGTCAAATAACCAGCCAATCGACCCGGCATCATGGGTCCGTGGCCTGAATAAATGACAAACCGTATAAATAAAGATGTATTCCTTATGCCGGATTTGTTATTAGGATATGAAATTTGTAATTATTGTAATTTGTTTTAGGAGAATATGAATTATGCGCCGTATCACTAAACTCTGCCTCTTTGGTGGATTTGCTGTTGTTTCTCCTTTCCTTCTTCCCCCTGTTGTATCCTACGCTGAAAAAAATGAAACTCTCCAGCTACTTGGTTTGTTTGGCGATGTTTTTGACCGCATACGCACTGATTATGTTGAGGAAGTAAAAGACAGTGATCTAGTGGAAGCGGCAATAAATGGCATGCTTTCATCGCTTGATCCCCATTCAGGTTATATGAATGAAAAATCCTTCAAGGAAATGCAGGTGCAGACCAAGGGCGAATTTGGCGGTCTTGGTATTGAAGTGACCATGGAAAATGGGCTTGTACGGGTCATAACCCCTATTGATGATACGCCTGCCTTTAAAGCTGGTGTAAAATCCGGCGATTATATCAGCTATATAAATGATAATGCAGTTATGGGCATGACACTTTCTGAGGCCGTTGATAAAATGCGCGGCCCTGTTGATTCAAAGGTAAAACTTACTATTTTGCGCGAGGATATGACTGAGCCTCTTGAACTCACAGTCACACGTGCTGTAATTAAAATAAAGTCAGCGAGGGCACGCGCTGAGGGCGATGATATTGCCTATCTGCGCTTAACCCAGTTTACCGAGCAGACCACCGACCTGATGCGTGAAGAATTTGCACGGATCAAAAAAGACCTGCCAAACCTTCGCGGAGTTGTCCTTGATTTGCGTAACAACCCCGGCGGGCTTCTTGAGCAGTCTGTTTCGGTTGCCGATGCTTTCCTGAAACAGGGAGAAGTTGTTTCCACTCGTGAGCGCAACCCCGAAAAAACCAAGCGTTACAGTGCAAAAGAAGGAAATGAACTTGTAGCCGATAATATACCGGTTGTAGTTCTGATTAATAATGGTTCGGCTTCCGCTTCCGAGATCGTGTCGGGTGCGCTTCAGGACCATAAACGTGCTATCATAATGGGTATGAAAAGCTTTGGCAAAGGCTCTGTCCAAACTGTGATACCGATACCGGACCACGGTGCTATCAAGCTTACAACCGCCCGCTATTATACACCTTCAGGACATTCTATACAAAATAAAGGTATTATTCCTGACATCGAGGTGCAGCCAGCTAAAATTGAATTGCTCAAAGGCAATGATAAAATGCGTAGTGAAGCGCAATTACGTAAGCGCCTTGAAAACCTGCAGGATAAGAAAGAGCGGGAAAAACGCGAAGCTGAGGAAAAAGCAGGTAAGAAACCTGAGCCTAAACCTGAAGCTAAGCCTGACTCAAAGGATAATGGCAAGGATAAGGACAAAGATAATGATACCCCGCTTAAAAATATTGATGCTGATGCGGCTGAAGACTTCCAGTTGCAGCGGGCTATTGATCTGCTACGTGCTATAAATGTTTATAATAAAACCACGTCAGATAAATAATATGAAAGGCAACCCTTCCATTTTAAGTGGAAGGGTTGTATCATTTTGCATATTTTATTGAAAGCTGGTTATGGTCAAAGGAAAATCCATATATAGATCGACCCCTTTCTTCTGGAGGCAACTGCTCTGGAAAGTTGCGCTGATTGCAATGCTTCTGTTCCTGTTCGCGCAAGTTGCCCTCATATGGCTCATGAGTGAACAAGAAACAGCTGATGCTTTCTCATCGGGACGCAGGCTGCTTGTTACCCTCGAAACTTCAGATATTTACGGAAAGAAAATTTCTTCCGAGGATTACAAACCTGAAGAAATAAATCATGAAAAAACGGAGACACCTGAAGCTATCCCACATGTAGAGCCTGACAAGCTAGCACCTATTGCTGAAACTCCGGCAGAAAATAAGGAACCGGTAAAAGAGCAGGAGCCCCTGCCTGAAAAGCAGAAGGAGCCGCCTTCTGAGATAGAAAAGGAACAATCTAAAGAACCGCAGGCTGAAGCTGCTCCTGCTGAAAAAGATGCTCAATTGCAAGATCAGGCTAAGGCAAAGGTAGCAGAGGCCATAACAGCAGAAGAACCGCCGGAAGCAGCGCAAATGCCAGCCATAATTCCTTCCACTACACCACCCGCTGAAATATTGAAAAGCCTTATAGATAAAACTGAATTTGGCGCTTTGCCAAAGATAGCAAGTGACGGTACAAAACCTTGGAAATATTACTCAAAGCCCCTTGTTATTAAAGACAAAAAGCCAATGATCTCTATTATTGTTACCGGAGTTGGCACTAATAAGAACACAAGCGAGCAGGCTTTACGCCTGCCAGAAGCCATAAATTTGAGTTTTTCCGTATATTCAAAAGATTTGCACAGCTGGATGACAGCGGCACGCATAAGCGGTCATGAAACCATGCTCGACCTGCCTATGGAAGCTTCTAATTACCCTGTTTCAGACCCCGGACCTTTGGGATTGCTTGTTTCCAAAGACCAGCCGGAAAATGAAACAAAAATAAAAAAGCTTATGGCGCGTGATGCAGGATATGTAGGTTTTCTTACACCGCAAGATGAAGCATTCCTTGGAAATAATGAATTATTTAAATCTCTGCTTCAGGTTCTTTCAGGGCGAGGTTTAATGTTAGTAGTGGGAAGGCAGCCTGCAAAAAATGAAACCAAGGATATTATAGAGCAGGGAAATACGGCAAGTATTGTTGCTGATACCCTTATAGATGAAGAGCTATCACAAACTGGAATTGATGCGAGGCTTTCATTACTTGAGCAGATCGCTAAGCAAAATGGTTATGCAGTAGGTATTGCCCGTAGTTACCCTATTACCATTAAACAACTGAATATGTGGGCGGATAAATCAGAGGAAAATGGTTTCAACCTTGTTCCTGTTTCCATGATTATTTCCAAGCGTTATTGATATGTACGAGCATTTACCATACCGCCCCTGTGTTGGCATAATGCTGCTTAATACCGATAATAAGATTTTTGTCGGCAAACGAATTGATAGCATTTCTGAGGCCTGGCAAATGCCGCAGGGCGGAATTGATGACGGAGAAGAGCCGCATGAAGCGGCGATGCGCGAAATGCTGGAAGAAATAGGTACCGATAAAGCGGAATTAATAGCTGAAAGCCATGGATGGCTTGATTATGACCTGCCCGCCCACCTGGTTCCAAAACTCTGGGGAGGCAAATTCCGTGGTCAGCGGCAAAAATGGTTCTGCCTGCGCTTTACCGGCAGCGATAATGATATTAATATAGCTACACCGCATCCGGAATTTTCCCATTGGCAATGGGCGGATATTGCAAAAGTTCCGGAAATGATAGTGTCTTTTAAACAAAAGCTGTATCAGGAAATAGTTGCTGAGTTCGCGCCATATTTAAAATGATCAGCGCCCGATACCCCTATCAATTTTAACTCCATTTTCAGCCAATTTTTTAAGCTTAATATCAAAATTCTTCTGCTTCAAATCTACATGCAGGACATAGCAATTATTGTTTTTCTCTATTACCATTTTGCTGGAAATTCCCGCCCCTTTTAAAACATCTTGCACCGGCGTTAAATACGTCCTGCTATCACCTATATTATCAATCTTTGTATCACTGATAGGAATAAAAGACGGCTTTATTACTAAGTTGCTGCCTTCAATACTACCCTGATTTGGCAAATGCTCATTTATATTGCCTTTCAGGTTATGTTTTTCCATTACCTGTTCAATAATAGGATATATTTCCTTTGCTTTTTTACTTAGCTGCTTTTTTTCAAGCTCGTTTTTAGTATCCTTATTATCTTGAGGGTCAAATGGCTTTGATGTACCAAGTCGATTATTAGGGTCAAATATGCTCATAGTAAAATCATCCGCAATGGTTAAAATAATTTAGTATTATAAGCGTAAAACCACTTTGTCACAAGTAAAAGGGGCGCAGCAATTAAAGTACTGGTTTATAATATTAAAACGGAATCTCGTCATCCATTAGCTCAGCCGGAGCTTTTTGGCGGTTTGAGCCATTATCAGGCTGGCTGTAACCCTGGTTATAACCACTGCCAGCGCTTTCGCTGCCACTGGCTTTGCCGTCAAGCATCTGTAATGTGCTGTTGAAACCCTGCAGTACAACTTCGGTGGAATATTTTTCCTGATTATCTTTATCAGTCCATTTGCGGGTCTGGAGCTGGCCTTCAATATAAACCTTCGCGCCTTTTTTTAAGTAATTCTTTACTACGCTTACTAGGCCTTCATTAAAAATTACCACTCGGTGCCATTCGGTTTTATCCTTACGCTCGCCTGTATTACGGTCTTTCCAGCTTTCGGAAGTTGCAATGGCGAGGTTCGCTATTTCGCGCCCATCCTGCGTTGAGCGGATTTCAGGGTCGCGGCCTAGATTGCCAACCAATATAACTTTATTAACACTGCCTGCCATATAATTTCTCCAATTTTTTAAACTTACTATTAACAATTTACATAACTCATTAGTTTCTACAAGCAAATAAAAGGTGAAAGTCCTTTGCAACTTCCCTTAGTGAACGTATCATCCCGCATATGAAAGAATATAATTTTATATATCATACTCATGATGTGCTGGTGCTTGGTGCAGGCGGAGCCGGGCTGCGCGCTGCAGTGGCAGCCAGTGAGGGTGGTTTATCTGTTGCCTGTATTTCTAAAGTGCCACCCACCCGCAGCCACACCGTGGCCGCACAGGGAGGCATCAATGCAGCACTTGGCAACCGCAACGAAGATAGCTGGCAGTGGCACATGTATGATACTATCCGTGGCTCCGACTGGCTAGGCGACCAGGATGCAATCGCCTTGATGTGTGAACGAGCGCCGGAAGCTATTGTTGAACTAGAGCATATGGGCATGCCGTTTACCCGCGATGAATCGGGGCAGATATACCAGAGGGCTTACGGAGGGCAAAAAACTGATTTTGGCAAAGGCGGACTGGCTTATCGTGCCTGTGCAGTTGCTGACCGCACCGGGCATTCACTCCTGCACACACTTTACGCTCAGGCATTGCGCCAGAATGTCGAGTTTTTTGTAGAGTACACAGCGCTGGATCTGATTTTTGACGAAAAGGGAACCTGCCTTGGGGTATTGGCATGGGATATGGAAAGCGGTGCACTGCATATATTCCAGGCCCATGTAACTATCCTTGCCACTGGAGGATTCGGGCAAGTTTATGCAGCAACCACTGCCTCGACTATCTGTACTGGTGATGGAAATGCCATGGCCCTGCGTGCCGGTATCGCGCTTCAGGATATGGAATTCATCCAGTTCCATCCAACAAGCCTTTACGATACTGGGATACTTATAACCGAGGGCGCACGCGGCGAAGGTGCCTATCTTACAAATGCGCTTGGCGAGCGTTTTATGCAGCGCTATGCCCCCGGATCAATGGAGCTTGCCTCGCGTGATGTAGTTTCGCGCGCTATGGCGCAGGAAATTCTTGAAGGGCGCGGTTGTGGAGAGAAAAAAGATCACCTGCATTTGCGGCTGGAACATCTGCCTCCGGGACTTATTGATAGTAAATTGCCATCAATAAAGGAAATTACCCGTACTTTCGCACGTATAGACATCCACAAGCAGCCAATCCCTATTTTGCCTGCCGTGCATTATACTATGGGCGGAATCCCCACCAATTCAAAAAGCCAGGTGGTAAGCGGTGATAAGATCATAAACGGACTGCTTGCTATAGGCGAAGCGGCCTGCACCTCTGTCCATGGAGCAAACCGGCTTGGCTGCAATGCACTTCTTGAACTGGTTGTATTCGGCAAGGCGGCGGGTGAGTTGGCGGCGAAAACCATCAGCCGGCATAATTCGCATAAAATAATAATTGATTCCATGCTTGAAGCCCCCCTTTCCCGCTTTAAAAAATTCAGGCAGGCAAAGGGTAATATCCCGCCAAATAAAATACGTAAGGAATTGCAAAAAATCATGCAAAACCACGGTAGTATTTTCCGCACCCATGACCTGATGCTGCAGGGTGTAAGCAAGCTTGCCGGTCTATGGCGCGATTTCGGCGATATAAAAGTCGCTGATAATTCACTTATATGGAATAATGATCTTCTGGACGCATTGGAAACCGATAATCTTCTAACGCTTGCCAGCGTTACCATGGCATCCGCCCTTAACCGCACTGAAAGCCGGGGTGCACATTTCCGGGCTGACTTCCCCAAACGGGATGATGAAAACTGGTTGTCCCATAGCCTTGCTGGACTGGATAGCAATGGAAAAGTAATTCTTTCTTCACGGCCAGTGCGCTTGAAAACCATAGAGCAAGGAATCTCATTCCCACCAGAAGAACGCGGATATTAGTTGCTAGACAGTAAGCCAAAATTCATTATAAATAATCCTCTTTATTAATAACAGAAATGCTAACTATTTATGCCTATAATTACCCTTCCTGACGGATCAAAACGCGAATTTCCTAATGCTGTAACTGGCGAAGAGCTGGCTGCAAGCATAGGTGCTGGTCTGGCCAAGGCAGCGCTTTGTGTACGGGTGGATGGAGAACTTCGCGATATTTACCTGCCGATTGAGCAGGATGCCAAAGTACAGATCATAACTGCTAAAGATGCCGATGGGCTGGAACTTATCCGCCACGACAGCGCGCATATACTGGCCGAAGCGGTAAAGGAATTATTCCCCGAAACACAGGTGACCATAGGCCCGGCCATCGATAATGGTTTCTATTATGATTTCTCCCGCCCTACCCCATTTTCCAGCAATGACCTGGAAGCCATAGAAGCGCGTATGCGTGAGATAGTGGCGCGGGCTACCCCTATTCGCCGCGAGGAATGGAACCGCGATGATGCGGTAGCGTTTTTTAAGTCTATTGGCGAACATTATAAGGCAGAAATTATTTCTGCTATACCTGCCGACCAGAAAATATCTCTCTACCGCCAGGGCAATTTTATTGACCTCTGCCGCGGGCCGCACGCTGCAAGTACCGCCAAGATAGGTAATGGTTTTAAGCTGCTCAAAGTGGCTGGCGCCTATTGGCGCGGAAATTCCAGCAATGAAATGCTGCAACGTATTTACGGAACAGCATGGGGGTCGGAAAAAGAACTGAAAGCCTACCTAACCATGCTTGAAGAAGCGGAAAAACGCGACCACCGCAAGCTGGGCAAAGAGCTGGAGCTTTTCCATATCGAAGAACATACACCGGGCATGGTTTTCTGGCATGACAAGGGCTGGAGCCTTTACCGCACTATCGAAAATTATATCAGAGCCAAGATAAGGAAAGCCAACTACATAGAAGTTCGCACGCCGATATTGGTGGATAGGAGCCTATGGGAAGCATCCGGGCATTGGGAAAAATTCCACGAAAATATGTTCATATCAGATTCTGATGAAGACCGCACTATGGCGGTGAAACCAATGAACTGCCCATGCCACGTGCAGATCTTCCGCCAGGGCCTTAAAAGCTACCGTGACCTGCCTTTGCGTATGGCAGAATTTGGCACGTGTCACCGCAATGAACCATCGGGCAGTTTGCATGGTATTATGCGTATACGTGGATTCGTACAGGATGACGCGCATATTTTCTGTACGGAAGACCAGATAACATCAGAGACCATTGCATTTTGTGACCTGCTTAAAGATGTTTATAAAACATTCGGCTTTACACAAGTGAGCGTTAAATTCTCAGACCGTCCGGCCAAGCGTGCAGGTTCTGATGAAACCTGGGATAAAGCAGAGAGCGCACTGAAGGATGCTGTTAATGCTGCTGGTCTGGAATGGGTATTGAATCCCGGTGAAGGTGCATTTTATGGCCCTAAACTTGAATTTGTGCTGCGCGATGCGATTGGCCGCGATTGGCAGTGTGGAACCCTGCAGGTTGACTTCGTTCTTCCTGAAAGGCTTGATGCTGCCTATGTAGCCGCAGACGGCAATAAAAAACGCCCGGTCATGCTCCACCGCGCTATTCTTGGCTCATTGGAGCGCTTTATCGGAATACTTATCGAAGAATATACTGGAAAATTCCCGCTTTGGCTTTCACCGGTGCAGGTTGTTGTAGCGACTATTACCGAAGCTGCTGACACTTATGCGGCAGAAATCTGCGAAGAGTTGAAAGGCGCTGGAATACGTGCTGTGCTCGATATTTCCAATAGCAAAATAAATTATAAAGTGCGTGAGCATAGTTTGCAAAAAGTTCCGGTAATGTTCGTGGTAGGCGCTAAAGAACAGGAAAATCGCAGTGTTTCTATCCGTCGCCTGGGTTCGGAAAAGCAGGAATTGCAGGGATTTGATGAGGCAAAGGCAGCGCTTCTGGCTGAAGCTGCTGTTCCTATTTAAAACCCCATCTTAAAAAATACGCCACAATTAATGCTGGTATAAGAAGGATCATATCTTGCGGTACTGACTACATCAGTTGTGAGGCAATTAGGAAGTAGAGAATTCCTATAGCTCATTATATTTCCATAGCCGGGTAGCCCATCATCATATTTAGCGTCGATGGATAATGCTTCCGCTGGTGTAACTACAGGACTTGTAATGGTGCCGCTGCCCCATAATTCAAGCACATGCTTATAATTGGAAGCAAAAAAGTTGCTTCCGCCAGAATAATTATCAAGGTTGTATATCCGCATTGCTCCATTTTGACCGAGTTTATTAACTGGTGCATTTACCCCGGCGCTTGGCCTGAATTTAAAAGCCGCACTAGTATAAACACCTGTATATTTTCCGGGTATTAGGTCGGAGTAGCCAGAACCTAATTGCTGCCACAGGCGGTAAACCTCTTGCCCGTTATCAGAGTAATTAATATCGGAAATCTTTCCATTCCCGTTGCCGTTGCAGGTTCCGCTGCCACCACCTGCGGGGCAGGCATTTGAATCTATACCGAAGAAATCCGTTGCATAAGCACAGTCACCAGGCAGGCAGTTATATTTAACCCGGAAAGTATTGAGCGCAGATTTTATCTGTTCAATCTGAGAAATAGATGCCCTGATTTCTGATTCCCTTATCAGGGTTTTTCCTGTTAGGACCGCACCAATTAATAGCCCTATAATAACAATGACTATCGTTAATTCTATGAGTGTAAAGCCTTTTTTATAAGTTTTGGTAATTATATATGGCATTAATATCCTGTTAATCCTTTGTTGAATTGTTGAGCAATACAAATCTTTAATAGCAAAATCCGTACCTTCTTAAGCCATTAAGGAGCATAAATTGCCATTTAAGCCTTGATTTTCTAGGGATTTGCGCTTATCTAAATGGTTCGCAATGTATTTTAACGTCTTTGCGATATAGTTGTTATTATTAATTTTTACAGGAGGACTGTTTGAATAAACTGTTAGTAGACTTAGCATGAGTCGCCCCGATGAACCACGCGTAAACCGCGAAATTACATCTCAATCTATCCGCCTAGTTGACCAGAATGGTAATATGGTAGGAGTTGTATCAGTATCCGAAGGAATATCACTTGCAGAAAAAGCTGGGCTGGACCTGGTAGAGATCTCTCCCACCGCCTCCCCTCCTGTCTGCAAAATCCTTGATTACGGTAAGTACCGTTACGAAATTCAGAAAAAAGCACACGAAGCCCGCAAAAAGCAGAAAGTCGTCGTGGTGAAGGAAATAAAACTCCGCCCCATGATAGATAAACACGATCTGGAAATTAAGATGCGTAACACATTATCTTTCCTTGAAGAAGGCGATAAAGTGCGTATCACGCTGCGTTTCCGCGGACGAGAAATGGACCATTCTGAAATTGGGATGAAAGTTATAAACCAAGTGCAGGCAGCACTTGCTGAACATGCTAAGATAGAACAGTCCCCTCGCATTGAAGGAAAACAAATCTCAATGCTTGTAGGGCCTAAATAAAACGGATTACAAAGAACGGATGGCGGATGACAATTTAGCCATCTGCCATCTGTTATCTGTCATATGATTGCTAAGAAGCTTTCTTCTTGTTGCCTGAGAAATCACCAAGGTCTTGTATGATACGCAGCTTTATTGCGTTTCGGTCAGTTGAAGGTATGCCATAACGTATTGCAAGCAGGGAGTAATCTTCATCTGCAAGGTTGATAGGTATATGCACAGCTTCCTGATGCGCTACCGGAAGCTCGATAATGCGGCGTACAACGTCTGATAAGCGCATTTCATTACGTATGGCTTCATCAATTAACTGGTTTGCAACGCGCAGGTCACATTCTACGGATTCATTATCCATACCATTTGCTATTTTATTCACGGCTTTTATCTCCTGTTTATTATTATAGTCTTTGTTGTAATTCGCAAAAGTTTTTGCTGACTGGTCAGTATTTGCAGCACCATTAGTTCCCGCTGGCTTTATTTCATTTCCCATTGTGGTAGCCGTACTCATAATTTTTTTCTCCTCATTGTTTTTAGTTTGTTCAGGTGCGGTTGTTAAAGGTTTGGTAATTTCTGGTTCTGAAGTTTCTGTTTCTTGCTTAGGAGCTTCTGCTTTTACAGTTTCTGTTTTTATTGCTTCAGATTCAGGTTTAATAGCCTCGCTTTTTATGGCTTCTGGCTGAGATTTTTCCACTTCTGGTGCTAATGGTGTTGCTATCATCTGCGGCAGCGGAACTGACTCAAGTTTTACAGGCTCTGCACCAGAGGATGCAAGCTTCGGTGGTTCCGGCTTATCTGATTTAAGTGTAATATCCGACCCATTATCGAGTTTTGGAGTATTTTTTTCTGGTTTTATAGCTTCCGAAGGCTTTTCAATTGCAGATGGGCTGCGCTTGCTTTCATCTTGTGCAGGTTTTGCAATAACTGGTAATTCTTCATTTTTGCTTATCAGCTTTACATCAGATTTCTGTGCCTTGTCTTCAGTGTGGGTTACGTCGGTAATATCGCTGGTACGGCGGTAAATAGTAGCATAAATATCTATATGGCCGTCCTTATATGATTCTATTTCAATAGCATGCTCATTGCTGTTGCTTCCTAGAAGCGTATAGCTGAATTCAGCACCAGAGTGCGAGCCGTTATTGCCGTTCCGGAAATCAGCTTTATGCAAGAAGCCGCGCATTCCCTGAATTTCACGCTTATAATTATTTACCAGCCAGCCTTTAAGTTCAGGTATATTGTCTTTGCATTTAAATACAGCAATTTCGTTGTCGCCGGTGATTTCTTTTATCGCATTTTCATCAAACAGCTTTGCGCGTTCGCTTTCAGAAATGCGGCGGGAAATTGCAAGATATTGCTCGCCCTGCGCTTCAGCTACTATCATTGAAATTATGTTGTCTTTTTCATTGCTAACAACAAAGGAAGTAAGCACGTCCTGCCCGAACTGATAGCTATTTATAGAGCTTACTGTTAGTTTTTTGCCGCTTAGGGCTGCCTGCGGAACGTAACCAAAGGTTACAACGCTTCCTATCTGCATATCTGTCAGCTTAAGTTTAGCTGCCTGGGTGGTTTTCTTTACCGGTTTCCAGAAATCTGTAATTGCTTCCAACATAATTTTTACCCATTTACCCATTTTTGTTTCGCATGATTCTGGCTTTGTCGCGCTGCCAGTCACGTTGTTTTATAGTATCACGTTTTTCATACTGTTTTTTACCCATTGCCAGTGCCAGTTTTACTTTTGCCAAACCACGGCTATTGAAGTAGAGCGACAGCGGCACCAGTGTCACCCCTTTAACTTTTAGTCTTCCAAGCAATTTGCGTATCTGCTTTTTATGCAGCAGCAACTTGCGTGGGCGGTGAGTTTCGTGGTTGAAACGGTTCCCACCTGAATATTCGGCTATATAGGCATTAAACAGCCATATTTCGCCTTCTTTTTCTCCCGCATATGCATCGGTTATCTGGACTTTATTCGCACGTAGCGACTTAACCTCAGTTCCCGTTAGCACTATGCCCGCTTCGAACTCTTCCTCTACGGAATATTCAAAACGCGCTTTGCGGTTTTGTGCAATACTGCCGCTACCAGTTTTTTTAGTACTTGTAGTTTTACCAGCAGCATTATTTTTTACAGACATGGAATCATTCCAATCAGATTGCTAATAAAGATGAAAAAATGTTTTATAGCAAGCCTAAATTGCTTAATATATTTTTAATTTCTTTTTTCGCGCTGTCAGATACATCAACTAAGGGTAAGCGCAGATTCGGCAAACATTTTCCCATTAATGATGCCGCATATTTAACCGGACCAGGGCTGGTTTCGCAAAATAAAATAGAGTTTAACGGAACTAACCTATCTTGCAAAGTCAGCGCACTGACATAATCTTTTTTTAAACAGGCTTCCTGAATTTTCGCACAGGCTTTTGGCATTATATTGGATGCGACAGAAATACAGCCCTGCCCGCCGGAAGCATTAAAGGCAACAGCAGTCATATCCTCGCCGGAAAGAAGCTGAAACTCACCTTTTAATTTGTTGCGAAGTATATACGGGCGCGCAAGGTCACCGGTTGCGTCTTTAAGGCCGACTATATTGGGCAGCTCGGCAAGCCGCGCTATGGTTTCGTCTTTAATGTCCACAATACTGCGTCCGGGAACATTATATAAAATAATAGGTATATCCACAGCATCGTTTATGGCTTTAAAATGCTGGTATAGCCCCTCCTGAGTAGGTTTGTTGTAATATGGGGCGACTATAAGGGCACAATCTGCCCCGGCTTCCTTGGCATAGCGCGTGGTCATTATCGCTTCTTCGGTGGAATTTGAGCCGGTTCCTGCCATTACCGGAACCCGCCCCTTAGCAACCTCGACGCAGAGTTTTATAACCCTGTTATGTTCCTCATGGCTCAGTGTCGGCGATTCCCCGGTGGTTCCGCACGGCACCAGTCCATGCACACCCTGCCCTATCTGCCACTCGACAAATTCCTGAAAAGCTTTCTCATCAACGGCGCCTGATGAAGTAAATGGAGTAATTAATGCAGTATATATACCTTTATACATAATTTTTAGTTGACAGTTAATGGTTGACGTTTAAGAAGGTGACTCTAAATAATTTGGATTATTAGATTACCAGATGATTGGATGACTAGAGTATTAGTACCTTCTGATTGTTTTGTCATCAAATAATCTGGTATTATTCTCAGTATGTCGGGGAGTAGCGCAGTCTGGTAGCGCATCTGGTTTGGGACCAGAGGGTCGTAGGTTCGAATCCTATCTCCCCGACCATCACTAAAAAAGGGGCTTCAAGCCCCTTTTTTAGTGATGAATGTAGAATGATAGGAGGAGAACCGTGGTTCGATAAAAATTCAGTAGAATTTTTGGAAATCGAGCGTAGCGAGAGACCCGCAGGGCAAATGGCCAGCAGGCCGTTTGTCAATCCTATCTCCCCGACTATTAATTTAAAATGGGACTATATATGGATTATATACAACTGATTTCGGCAGCAGGAATTGGCGGCATTATTGGCAGCTTGCTTACAACGCTCGTTCAAGCATGGCTTTCAAATAAGCAGCACTTAGCGGATAGGAATTTTCAGGAAAAGAAAGAAGCTTACATCGGATATTTAGATGCACTTTATAAGAGTGAGATTCAAAAAACATATGAGGCAGCTACAAACGTTGGTTATTGGCAAAACCGATGCGAACTAGTGGGATGGACTACCGTTATTAAATTTGTCCATGCGATGGAAGAAACCAATCCGACTAATGGTCAAGCACATCCGAAACGCCCTCAGGTTCTACATGAATTAAAACAAGCCATGCGCAAAGACCTAGGTGTTGATATAGATAATTGAAATATCTGTATTGAGCCTTTATGTAAAAGCTGCTAGCCTCCTTAAAAAACAGGAGGCCAAAAGAGGAGAGCATTATGGCAAAATTCAAAGTGGCGGTTATTGTAGGAAGTCTTCGCAAAGATTCTATTAATCTTAAGCTTGGTAAAGCATTGGCAAAGCTTGGACAGGATAAATTCGAGGCAAAATTCCTGTCAATTGACCTTCCTCTTTTTAACCAGGATCTGGAAGCTAATTTTCCTGAAGCAGTTACGCGCCTAAAAAGTGATATTTCAACTGCGGATGCGGTTTTATTCGTAACCCCGGAATATAATCGCAGCATGCCAGGTCCGCTTAAGAATGCTATCGACTGGTGCAGCCGCCCATATGGTAAAAATTCATTTGCCGGAAAGCCAGCAGCTATTTGCGGCGCATCAGCGGGTGCTATCGGCACAGCCTGTTCGCAAGCGAGCCTGAAATCTACGCTCAGCTACCTTGATACAGCCCTTATGGGGCAGCCGGAGCTCTATCTCCATTTCACCGATGGGCTTATTGATGGCGAAGGCAATATTACAAACGACAATACAAAGAAATTCTTGCAGAAATTTGTAGATAGCTTTGCAGTATGGACCGCACAGCATGCTAACAATGCTGTAACGAAAGCGGCTTAGGCTAGGCCTATGTTTAAAAAACGCTATATGCTAGTTATTGCAGCTCTTTTTGTTTCAGGCTGTTCTAATGGTATTGTGGGCAATGAACATGTGCCTGAGCCTGCAAAGCAAGTTGATCTGCAGCGCTATCTTGGCCGCTGGTATGAAATTGCCCGTTATGAGAACAGGTTTGAAACTAATTGTGAAGCCGTGACTGCCGAATATGGCAAGCGCGATGATGGGCTTATAAGTGTTGTAAATACCTGTCATCATGATTCGGTCAATGGTGCAGTAGAAGTTGCTGAGGGAAAGGCAAAAATTGTAGAAAACTCAGGTAATGCAAAACTCAAAGTATCATTCTTCGGGCCATTTTTCTTCGGTGATTACTGGGTTCTGGACCATGGGGATGATTACAGCTGGTCGATAGTGGGTGAGCCATCAGGAACTTATTTATGGATTCTGGCGCGTAACGCGCATCTTTCTAACCAGCAAAAAGCACAGCTTACAGACAGGGCAAAAGCGCTGGGTTATGATGTTTCGCTGCTTCGTGAAACAAAACATTAAGCGGTGTAAATCCTTTAAAACTCAATAAATAAGATAATTCTTACGCTTTTTTTACACTTAAGCCGCCTCTCTCTAGCGGCAATTTTACAAGTCATTGTTTAAATTATAATTGTTAAATCCGTGGTCGGGATCATGGAAATAAGAAACAATTTAGGAGAGCTTATATGACGAAATTACAAAACACATTGGTAGCAATTGCATCAATCAGCTTGCTTGCAGCATGTGGGCAGCAGCCTGGTGAACGTGCATTAAGCGGTGCTGGTATTGGTGCAGGTACAGGCGCTGTTGCTGGTGCTCTGGGCGGTGATCCGGTAACTGGTGCTGTAATTGGCGGTGCTGTAGGTGCCGCTGCCGGTGGTTTGACAAAACCAAGCGATATTAACCTTGGAAAACCAGCCTGGAAATAACTTTATAAAAATTGGAGGCTATTATGGTTTCGTTTAAAAATAGATTGATAGTTGTATCGCTTGCAGTTTCAACAATTCTTTATTCACCTTTAGCTCGGGCAGAAAGTTTTCTGCCTGATGTACGTACACAGGGTGACATTTCCTATATCACTGGCGGTGTTGGTGATGAAGAAACTGAAGCAATGAAATCAGAGCGTGGTGATTATAACCTGCAGATAATGAATTCTGATACTAAAGGCCATTTTGCGGGAACACGCAATATACTGATCAGCGATAGCAAAGGTAATGAATTACTAGATGCTGATGGCGGACCGCTATTTTATGCAAACCTGCCAAAAGGACGCTATGTAATTGAGGCTTCAAGTAATAGCCAAACCAAAAAACAGAAAGTGAATGTGTCGGGTAATAAGCCTGCTGTAGTGCACTTTGTCTGGAAATAGCTAACCAACAAAAGGAGTTTTTATGTTAAATTATATCATAACGTTTTTCTTCCTTGCAGTGCTTGCCGCCCTGTTTGGGTTTGGTGGACTTGCTGCCGATTTTGCCGGTATTGCAAGGTTTCTGGCTGGAATTTTTGTCCTATTGTTTATCGCTACCCTTATTTATAGCGTAATAACAGGGCGTAGGCCGAACCCACCAGTATAATCAATATTAATTGAAAGAATTTTTATGCACATTAAAGATATACTGCTTGCTACAACTGCGATGATGTCGCTAAGTGCTCCATCATTCGCTGCCGATAAAGAAACTTTTCAGTCTACAACTAAGATCGAAAAAGATGCTAAAGGTAATTATAGCGAAAATACATCCGTGTCAAAAACCGGGCTTGATGGCACAACAAATACCGAGGATACAAAGCTCGATATAAAAGTTGATGCTAATGGCAACAGCGATAAAAGTAAAACTGTTAAATTGATTACGGACCCCAAAGGTCTTGGCAACAAGCATGTAATTGTTGTTACAGATACAGAAAAATCAAAAGATGGCAAAGTCACTTCAACCCATACTAAAACAGTTGATGGAAAAAATATTGATGGAACCAAGGATGATTTTAAAACTTCAAGCAAGGTTCAAACCGATACAAATGGTAATTTTGTAGAAAAGGATATAACTACGAAAACCGATATTGATGGTACTAAAATAAGCTATGAAGAGAATGCTAATGTTTCAGTTGATGCTAATGGTAATACAAGCAAAAGCACAACAACTGAGCATGTGACAGACCCTGTAGGGTTGCTCAATAAAACTGTTGTTTCTACTTCCAATGTTGAAAAAGTAACCGATGGACTGGTTAAATCCAGCCAGAAAGTCGTAATAGATGGAAAGACAGTGGAAAACAGCTCACAGAGCGTTGTGAAATAATAATTAATATACAAAAAGTGGGGGGCTTTTATAGCCCCCTTTTTTTGACTGAGTATTTTAGTCATTATAATCAATGTTGTCTGGGTGACAGATGTTTTAATATCATAGATTGTAATTGGTGTGGATTAAAAGGCTTTGTGATATAATCATCAATTCCGGCTTCGATACATTTATCGCGCTCACCCTTAAGGGCATGTGCTGTGAGGGCGATAATAGGGATATGCCCTCCTCTTGTATTTTCAAATTCACGTATCTGCTTTGTAGTCTGGTAACCATCCATGAACGGCATCTCTATATCAAGCAGGATAAGGGAATACTTATCAGGTGAAAATTTTTCCAATGCCTCCTGCCCATTATGGGCTACATCATATTTATAACTGAACTCATTAAGCAGGTTTGTTGCCACCATTATATTTGGTTCATGATCCTCAACCAACAAAATAGGAAGCTCTTTATTCCTGACCTTCTTATCAAGGTAAATAATATTTTTTTCATACAGCAAAGCGCTATTATGCTCATCTTCAACTTGCAAAGTAAGGTGCAGGGTAAAATTAGAGCCAACCCCGACCTCGCTGGCAACTATTATAGAGCCTCCCATCTGCTCGGCGAGCAATTTTGATATTGCAAGACCAAGCCCGGTGCCGCCATACCTGCGCGTGATCGATGAGTCGCCCTGGATGAATTTGCCAAACACTTCATGAAGCTTATCAGTTGGAATACCTATGCCGGTATCGGCTACGGATATTGCTATTTCCTTTCTACCACCTGTTGTATCACGGCTGGAAAGTGAAACTGAAACAAAGCCTTTTTCAGTAAATTTCACTGCATTTTCAACCAAATTTCCTAGTATCTGGCGGATTCTGCCACTATCTCCTATCAGCTCTTTATAAAGGCCTGCCTCATATTGCACATTAATGCCAATACCTTTTCCTTTTGCTGCAGGTAAAAGATCGTAAGTTACTTTTTCAATAAGGGATATGATATTAAAAGGAGCATTTTCAAGCTCAATAACTTCTGATTCTATTTTATCAATATCCAGCAAGTCATTTATAAGTTCCATTAGCCCATCGGCGCTTGATTGCAAAACAGTAAGGTATTTTTTTTGTTGTTTATCAAGTTTTGTCTTAAGCAGCAGATTAGTAAGGCCGATTATTGCATTCATCGGAGTACGGATTTCATGGCTCATGTTTGATAAGAAATCCGATTTGGCTTTATTCGATCTTTCATAACTGAGCGCGGCATCCATAAAGCTTATATCCTTGGAGGATACTTGCTTTTGTTCAATATTATCTGTTTTTTCATAAGCCATGACCTGAATCCTATTCTGCCATAAAGCCATCAGTAAATGAATCCAGCATGCTAAGCGCACTTGAAGTTAATGGTGAAGGTTTTGAAGTTGTTTTTGAAATTTTGCGGAAATTATTCAAGCACATATTTGTGCATATTATTAAAGCCAGTATGAATATTAAGGATAGTAGGAAAGTAAGTACGATTGCTGTATGAGGCTCAAATCCATATACTAAGGCATAATTATAAAATACGAAAAGAACCCCGATCAAAGTCGCGCTTATTAATATGGATATTACAATGGTAAGCCCCAATACAATTGCAACACCCGACAGCAGGCGGTGCAGCATCCACCTGCTATAAGCGCGCTGTCCTAAATTTAATAATAAAAGTAATTTTTCCATAGGCTGTAATTTCTTATTAATTGTTCATGCTAAATAATGTGGAATATATTTAAAAATATAATAATTATAACCGGGACTCCCAGGAGCCATAATAATAGGCTACGCATATCTTTTTCCTCTGTTTTGATTGATGATAACCGGGGATAAATATTGCTACCTATCCCCGGATATTAAATTATTAGCGGCGTATTAGCATTCCGATAAGCAGACCTGCTCCCAGTGCAATTGCGCTGGAACGTATAGGATTGCTGCGTATTTCGCTGGTTACAGTATCGGTTGCATGTGTGATTTCTTCACTTGCAGTATTATACAGGCTGCGAACTTTACGGCCAGCCTGGTTAGCAACTTTATGCAAATCGCTGCTTAAATCACGATTCAGGTCGCGGCCAGTTGCTTTTAAATTGGATATGGTATCGTCTTTTGTAGCTGTAAACATAAATATACTCCTTATTGTTAGTTAGATAATTATTATTTGATTACCTGGGTTGAATTTTCAGTTGTGGTTTTATTAAATAACCCTTTAGGGTCTTTCGTGGTCTTGGTTTTCACCACAGCGGTTTTATTGCCGTATTGGTCTACGCTAACATTGGTGCTGGTTTTTTTGTCAGTAGTAGTGCCAGCCGAATCAGTAGAGCTGGTTTGGTTCTCGTAATTACCCGGAGGGGCATTAAGAACCCTTTGTTCAGGTGTACAAGCGCCAAGGCCCAGCGCAACAGCTGATAAAACAATTAAATATGTAAGTCTGCTAGTCATATAATTTTCCTTTGTTTGTTATTGAAGCGTAGTAATTTTTGTTAATTATACTCGTCCTGTTAAAAGCAGGATAAGAACTATTATAATTAGCAATCCGGTTCCCCCGCTCGGATAATAACCCCAGCCGCGGCTATGCGGCCAGGCAGGTAGTACTCCAATCAGGATGAGTATAAGAATTATGAGCAGGAATGTTGATGTGGTCATAAAAATATCCTTAGGTTATGGTTATCCACCGTAAATAACATAAGCGCCTGCCGGAACGCGGTTTCTTATGCCATTACATGATTCAACTTCAGGCTGGTCGGCCAATACGCGGTCAACAAACCATACTCGGCACATCCCGCGTGGCGGGAACATGTCGCTTGGAACGTCCAGCCCACTATCACGTGATATATAGTAGCCGTTGTAATCATAATAACCGCGGCGCTTATAACGCGGATATGCAGAGCGGTCATGCTCGCGATCATATTCAGCATTAGGGTTGCCGCCTGGCATTGGTGAATGGGCATTTTCCTGTATATTATGCGGTGTGTCGGTTGGCACATAATTGCCATTTTTATCATAATAGCCGCCGTCCGGTGTTCCGCAGGCCGCAAGCAGCGATGCTACTGATATGCAACCAGCTATTGCTAAGCAGCGCATTTTAGAATTGTTAGACATGTTATCCTCCATAAATAAATTGTGATTTATTCATGGCATATGACTTGCAAAGATACGATGCTGCTTAGAGGCTGTAAAATAAGGAAGTTATAAGTATTGGTATTTAATAGGCATCAAACCATAAAAAAATGCGCCTGGTTTAAACTGGCGCATTTAATAATTCTATTAATTGCTAGCAATTATTGTGCTTATTCCTTGTTAGTAACTTTTCTTACGCTGGCACCAATATCATCTACCGCATCGCCTAATTTTTCAGCAGTGGTACGGTCTTTTAATTGGCGCGCTGCATTATCTACGCCATTTGGCAATTCCTTAACAGCATCGCCAACTCTTTCCGCCGTATTACGGTTATCAGGCGCATTAAGCACAGTAAATGCAGCAACTGCTATAACAATAATTAAAATTGCATAGATTACGAATTTTCCTGTAGATGCTTGCTTTGCCATGTATTGTCTTTCTTTAGTTGCGACTTAATAATTTATTGAATCAGGCCATACATTATCTATTTCATAGATTTTTATATCTTCCAAGTCAATATCAGCATTGATACCCGAATCAAGTTCGAAGCTATCAAATTCTTTATCAATTAATAAGCTATCATCGAAATTTGCTGGTTTGTACATAATAAACTCCTTTCAAATATTATTGTGAAAGGCATCAAATCATTGGCTGCGTAATGATTCCATAGGCAAGATATTTTGCCATTATAAGGGAAGTATAAAACAGGTTAGAAGCGGTATGATAAGGTGACAACGCCAAATTCAGGCGCATGCTGCTGCGTCTTGTATTCTTTATCCATGAAAACCTGGGTAAATGAAAGGCGGGCTGACCCGTAGGTTATTGCGGCTCCAACCTGTACGCTGCCTACAAAGCGCTCTTTATCCACGTGCGGGCCGCCACTCCTGAATGTATTGCCATCTAGGAATATATTACGTGCTATTGCGCTTTCTCCCAGTGTTGTAAATAAATACCCTCCCAGTTGTTTTGTTGGAATAAAGAAATCGGAACCGGGAAGCGATGGGCGTATGCGTGGCGGGCCGTAATCTGCCGGTAGGTCATAGCCCAGACGGAAAGTTATACCTGTTGAGGCATCGGTATTCACATTGCCTATATTCAGCCCTACATGTGGGGTCATATCCACGCCGATGCCAAATGGCGATGCCTCCAGAAGTCCTCTCCACTTGCGCTCGTATGTAAGAACTATGCCTGGTTCATTTTTAAGCTGGCTATCCCACCCTTGCGGTTGTGTGCTTCCTACAACGTGGTGTACGAATTTCTGGGTTTGCTCAGCATATGCCCAAGGGCCGACCATACCTACTGTAAGCATTACATTATCGAGGGTTTTCCCAGTATCGGAAACCATGCCAACAGAGCCGTAAAGCCATCCCGCATATGGATGGTCGCCACGGGCTGGCACTTTGCGACTAATATCTTCCGGAGCAAACATGCTCTGCCCAATAGCAAGGCTTATGCGTTTATTGCCATCACCGGCTATTGGCAAAATATTTGCCCCTTTTCTTATCCATTCTGGTAAATTCCCTTCGGGAGAAAGGTATGAGAAGCGTATTCCGTTTGTATAATCCCTGTCGGTTCCGGCAAAAATATCGTTTTCTAGAACAACATTAAAAATTCCCTTATCATCTTCAATTACCCTTTCATCCGCAGCAAATACGTAATTTGTAGTAATGGCATACGCAACTAGGGAAATAATAAGGCGGGATAAATTCATAAAAAATTTTATAATGTTTAATTTGTTCAATGGAAGAATAAGGCAGTTGCCTGTAATGAAGCGATATAAAGAAGCATTATAAATATATTTTTTATATAAAGAATAAAAAAACGCCCGGCGAGGGGAGAACGCCGGGCGGTGAATTTTAAACTGCAAGATTACATAGTCGCAAGTTATCTCCCTCCTCAGTGGGTTAAAAGCTCTATCATTTCATCTTCGTCACCATCATAAGACAGGAAGTCTTCCAGGTTTCTAAAATGTTCAACATCTTCGCCTATTATATGTTCAACAGATAATGGCAGCTCTTCAATTGCCTTTGTTTGTGTTCTGATGAGCTTTAAATGAGGATGTTTTGCAGAAGGTAGGTTGTGATCATAAAAAGGCGATACCTTTGGGGATGGCCTTGCCTCATTATGATGTTTTTCTGCTTTCATAAAAGACCCCGTAATATGGTTACGCGTGCAATATATCCCTTTTCCTGCAAAAAACCTTGACCGAAGTCAAATTTTTGCAATTTCACGAAACTGTAACAAACATATTTGTAATATACTGTATTATGAATCAAATAAGATAACTTAAGGAGCATATATGACTAGCGTAAATATTTCCATGCCATCAAGACCATTAGACTCTCAGTATAGGAGTGCCCTATCTAATGCGGCTGATATTATGCATGTTATGTCAGAGCGTTTTGCTGTTGATATGCAAGGCGACTTTATAAAAATCAAAGAAAATGGATCTGATCCGCAGTTGGCAATAAATTTTACTATTAAAGGCCTAAAAGGTGAAGGTGTAGCAAATATAATAAAGGAGTTCTTCAAGGAAGATGCTCTATCTAAGGGGTACGCTACACCTATTATCAAGACTGAAAGGGAAGATGTAGTCCTTTTGAGTTTAAATAATATGCCTGAATATACAAAAGAACAAATGGCGTCATTGAAGAATAGTGCTCAACATTTTCAGCCACATTCTGATGCAGGCAAGCCTAATTTTGCTAATAGAGTTCTGCAATTTCCAAAATCTAATATAGAGCTTGGAAGAAATTAATTATTTCTTAATCGCTTATGTTTTTGCATTTGCTATAAAACTAAATACAAAATTAACATATCTATATTATAGTCTGGCATAGGTAGTAAAATAACTAATATTGAGAGAATATGATCATAGAAACTCCTCCTGCAATCCGGGATTACAGCAAGTTTGGGGTTATTGCACCCCTGCTCGCCGACCATACGATAAACGATATTCTGATCAATGGTTATAATGATATTTATATTGAGCGCGAAGGTGTGCTTGAAAAAACCGATGTGGTTTTTGAAAGCGAAAAAGAAGTCCATGAGCTGGCGCATTACATTGTAAAACTCGTAGGCAGGACCCTTGAAGAATCCCGCCCCATGGTAGATGCCCGCCTTGCTGACGGAAGCCGCGTGAACATAATTGCCCCTCCTCTAGCTGTTGACGGCACAACAATCTCAATCAGAAAATTCGCTCCGAAAAAACGTTCTCTGAATGATATGGTGAATCAGGGATGTATGTCGGAAGCAATGTGTGAATTCCTAAAACTGGCTGCTATCTGCCGAATGAATATTTTGATTTCCGGCGGTACGGGTTCTGGTAAAACAACTTTGCTTAATGCTATTTCCAACCATATCAATGAATGGGAACGCGTGGTTACAATCGAGGATGCCGCAGAATTGCAATTGCAGAAAGCGCATGTGGTACGCCTGGAATCACAGCCTGCAATACTGGGTGAAAATCCAAAAGAAGAAGTTACTATCCGTGACCTCGTTAAAAACGCCCTGCGTATGCGCCCTGACCGAATTATACTTGGCGAGGTACGCGGCGCTGAAGCTTTTGACATGTTACAAGCAATGAATACCGGCCATGAAGGTTCGCTGGCAACCATCCATGCCAACCACCCGCGTGATGCTCTTATGCGTCTTGATAATATAGTTAGTATGGCCAACGTGAACGCTTCAATCCGTTCAGTCAGGACGCAGGTTGCCTCAGCTATCCATCTTATTATTCAGGTTAGCCGCCAGGGTAACGGTAGCCGCCGTATTTCTTTTATTTCCGAAATTGCTGGTATGGAAGGTGACATGATCACTATGAACGAGCTTTTCAACTGTTCCAAAGAAGGAAATAATGTCGGCGTTGCACTTTCAACTGACGGTATTTTTAAATGGACTGGTGTAATGCCGCGCTGCCTGCGCCGTGTAGCTTATTACGGCGAACTGGACAGGCTCTCTAAAGCCTTGGGTGTCCGCATACCTAAAGTCCAACCTAATATGTAGGCAGAATCAGGCTGCATTGCTTGCTATTTATAGTTTTTTTATAATTTTATTGCCATAAATATATTCTTAATTCTATTGCATTGCGGCATTTTGTGCTATAATTAGCCTTGTAGTATATTCTACAATATTATTATCCATAAAAAGAGAATCTATATGCAAATTTCTGTATCCGGTAAAGGCGTGGATGTTGGCGCAACACTGCAAGGACATATTGAAAATCAAATTGAAGAAAATGTAAAAAAATATATAGACCGGGTTACCAGCGTTAATGTTGTAATATCTCGTGAAGCACATTTGTTCCGCGTTGATATTACCGGGAATATGGGTACCCATTCTGGGTTGGTTGTGCGTGGACGAGGCGCTTCAGAAGATGTTTATGCGGCATTTGATGAAGCACTGGAAAAAATCAGCAAACAGCTGCGCCGTTATAAACGAAAAATTACCAACCATCATAAAAACACACATGAACAGCAAGCTAAAGCTGCAAGCACAAACGGCACAAAATATATTATTTCCCCAGAATCAGGCGAGCAGGAAGATGATAAACAAACCGGCATTATCATTGCCGAAAAACCAACTGACATTGTAAGCATGACTGTTAGTGAAGCAGTTATGAAAATGGACCTTGAGGATCTTCCGGCAGTAATGTTTTTTAATTCCGCTCATGGGCGCCTAAATGTGGTTTACAGGCGTGTAGATGGAAATATTTCGTGGGTTGATCCATCTGGAAAAGCCGCATAACTTTAATAGTTATATGAATATTACACCGTTTTTACCTGTTGAATCTATCATGCCCTCGCTGAGGGCCCGTGATAAGAAGCAGGTATTCCGTATAATGTCGGCCCATGCCGCGCCTATGTGCCAGCTTTCGGAGAAAGAAATATTTTCTGTGCTTTCCGAACGTGAGCATTTAAGCTGTACAGGCATGGGAAATGGTGTGTGTATACCGCATGGGCGTTTTGAATCCCTCAAAACCATACATATTTTTTTCGCCAGGATGGAAAAAGCAATTGAATTTGGCGCAGCAGATGGAAAAAAAGTTGATCTGGTTTTCCTACTTCTAAGCCCTTCATTAGCTGATACAGAGCATTTAAAAGCACTAGCAACCATTTCTAAATTGCTGCGCGATAAGAATCTATGCAAAAAATTACGTGCCACTTCAGATGCGTCAGAAATCCATGCACTTCTTACGGCTGATTACTCTAATATGCAGCCTGATAAAAGAGTAATGTAATGATCGCACGAATTATATTACTATCTTCTTTAATCATCGGGCTGAGTGGATGTATGGCTACACCACGGCTTGTAAGTAACCGCGTAAGCGATTACGAGCCGCCAACGAAAGAGGAACGCCAAAAGGAAAAAAATAAAGAGCAGATAAAGCAGCAAGAAGCGCAGCCGCAAAAAATAATAGTGGTTAAACCACCCAAGGATGATGAGTCTATATAACATGATGCTTAAAATTTTAAGCTGGAATATAAATTCAGTCCGTATCCGTATTCCCCTTTTAAAAATGCTCGTCGAGCAAACCAGACCAGATATAATCTGCCTGCAAGAAACGAAGGCTGATGATCCGGTTTTCCCATTCGAAGACCTCAAATCTCTGGGATTTCCGCATATAGTATTTTCCGGGCAAAAAAGCTACAATGGGGTAGCTATCTTATCGAAGCATAAGCTGGATAATAAAACCTGTTTTACTATCGCTAAATCAGAAGATAAACGCCATATATCTGTTGAGCTTGCCGGCGGTGTAAGCCTTCATAATTTTTATGTTCCTGCCGGAGGTGATATTCCAGACCCGGCGCTTAACCCAGCCTATGATTTCAAGTTACGGTTTGTCGAGCATATGACCGAATGGTCGCGTGAACTTAAAAAAGATAAGCGGCAGGCTATAATATTGGGCGATTTTAATATAGCCCCTAATGAACATGATGTCTGGTCGCATAAGCAACTAAGGAATGTTGTAAGCCATACCGAGCCGGAAATTACGCGTCTTAATACACTCAAGGATTCATATGGCTGGAACGACGTCGCGCGTCATTATGTAGACAGTGAGAAAAAATTATATAGCTGGTGGAGCTACCGTAACCGGGATTGGCGCAAATCTGATCGCGGGCGCAGGCTTGACCATATATGGGTAACGCCGGGCCTGACCCCTGCCCTTAAAAGTTTTTCCATCCTGAAAGATGCCCGTGACTGGCAATCTCCATCTGACCATGTTCCGGTATTGATGGAAATAGATTTATAGGCTATCCTGCGCCTATGGAACACGATATTACAGAAATACTGGGCATGATAAAATTCACCGAAAACGGTCTGGTGCCTGCTATCGCACAGGATTTCCAGTCTGGCGAAGTATTGATGATGGCGTGGATGAATGCCGAGGCAATTGAGAAAACACTGACAAGCGGACAGGTTCATTACTGGTCGCGTTCCCGCAATGCAATATGGCGCAAAGGCGAAACTTCCGGCCATACCCAGACAATGAAGGAATTTTTAATTGATTGCGATGGCGATACAATCCTTGTTATAATTGAGCAGGTTGGCCCTGCCTGCCATACTGGTGAGCATAGTTGCTTTTTTACTAAAATACTATGATGTCACACAATCTTCACATTATTATTAAAAATAAGGTGTTAGACTCATTATTAACTTAATAAGTTTTGGATTAAATTATGGCTACACAAGAAAACGCTGCTCCGCAAGGTGGAAATAATGGAGAATCTGTAAAAGGAATAGGCAGGGAGCTTGCAGTTGAGCAAAAAATAGATAAACAAGAAAACCTCTCGCAAACTAAAACAGAAAAAGAAAAGCACCCTCTTGTAGCCTTATTAGAAGTGATATTAAGCCTTATGGGTGTTACGCAGGAAGAAAAGGCGCATGTTAAGGCTGACCCAACTATTCAGAAAGGTGCATCAGTGCAAACTATTGAGGCTTCAGCTGCAAGGGTAGCACCTGAAAGAAGTTCTGCAATTGCTGGTTTGCCTGAAACTGAGCTTGCTAAAATTGCCCAGGAAAAAAATGTATTAATGGGTAGCAAGGCTGAGATGCAGAAAGAAACACCTACCCATATTGCTTATAATGGTGGTAAATCCCCGCAACAACAGGCTACTTCACATACGGTTTAGCCATCAGGTAATGATCGGCGAGTACGCAGGCAAGCATTGCCTCACCCACAGGAACAGCACGGATGCCAACGCATGGGTCATGCCGCCCCTTGGTTTGAATTGTAGTATTGTTGCCGTTTATATCCACGGTATTGACTTCATTTAATATAGAACTTGTTGGCTTTACGGCAAAACGCACCACGACTGGCTGCCCGGTTGAGATGCCGCCAAGTATACCGCCAGCATGGTTGGATTCAAAAATAACTCCGTTTTTGCTGGAATGCATTGCATCACCATTTTCTTCGCCGCTTAAGGCCGCGCTTGCAAAACCATCACCTATTTCTACGCCTTTTACTGCATTTATGCTCATCATTGCAGTTGCTATGTCGGCATCAAGTTTTTTATAAATGGGCGCTCCAAAACCAGCGGGCACACCATCTGCCACCACTTCGATAACCGCACCTATAGATGAGCCGTTTTTGCGGATTTCATCCAGCTTTTCTGCCCAACGCGCTGCGGCCCTAGCATCGGCACACCAGAATGGGTTATTTTCAATCTCTTTAATATTGGCAAGATTATTATCTATTCTATCACTACCCATCTGAACCATGGAGCCGCGGATAGATATAGAATCGCCAAGTATTTTACGGGCTATTGCTCCAGCTGCTACGCGCATAGCTGTTTCCCGCGCAGAGGAGCGCCCGCCCCCTCGGTAATCGCGGATCCCGTATTTCTGCATGTAAGTGTAATCGGCATGGCCGGGGCGGAATTTATCTTTTATCTCGGCATAATCTTTCGATTTCTGGTCTTCATTATGGATTATAAGCGAGATAGGTGCGCCCGTGGTTTTACCTTCAAATACGCCAGATAGAATCTTTACTGTATCGCTTTCTTTGCGCTGGGTCGTATAGCGTGATTGTGCTGGTTTGCGTTTATCAAGCCACACCTGAATGTCAGACTCGCATAACTCAATAAGTGAAGGAACCCCATCAACTACGCAGCCTATAGCCTCACCGTGGCTTTCACCCCATGTGGTAAAACGAAATAAATGCCCGAATGTATTAAATGTCATTATTCTTCGTCTTTCAATAATTGGTGTTGTTATACTTCGGACTCGCAGTACTCACGTATAGGGCATACGCCCCGTGCTGATCGCCTCGGCTGCCTAGCCAATTATTGAAATACTTTGAATATAAAAAACTTCAAGGTAAACAAATAAATTTATATACCTTGAAGTTATATGATTAAGCGGCTTCTTTTAAAGCTTCTGAGGCTGCCGCTACTTTAGCACGCAGTAGCTTCATAAGCTTATCGGTTGCTGTTTTATAGTCGCTTCCTTCACATGCAGCAAGCTCACCAACAAGGCGCGCAAGCGCAGATTCATAGATCATACGTTCACTGTAAGAACGTTCTGACTGGTCAACATTCTGGTGCAGGTCACGCACAACTTCTGCGATGAAATGAATATTACCGGAATTGATCTTGGTTTCATATTCCTGGGCACGGCGGCTCCACATGCCACGGCTGGTACGCGCACGGCTTTTAAGGGTTACAAATACACGTTTCATCTGCTCGGTTGAGCTTACGGGACGAAGGCCAGCGGCGGCGGCACGTGAAAGCGGCACACGCAGCGTCATTTTATCTTTTTCAAAAGATATGACAAGCATACGAAGTTCTATATCGCCGATCATCTGTGTTTCTTCTGCCATGATCTTGCCAACACCATGCGTTGGATAAACTACATAATTGCCAACTTTATATAGCATCTTAAGCGAAGGAGCTTTTGAAGCGGCAGCTTTCTTATCAGCAGGTTTTGCTGCGATAGATGGCTTATTAGCAACCGTAGATTTAGCGACTGCTGAAACTTTTGCAGGAACTGCTTTAACTGCCGGTTTTTTTGCAGCAACAGGAGCGGCTATTACTTTGCTTGGGTATTTCAGGGAAACGGTTTTTACCGTCTTTTTTGATGCGGCCTGCTTAGTTGGGGCTAGTTTGATTTTAGCCTTGCTGGTTTGCGTTGTTTTTGTTTTGGTATTTATAATTTTCTTTTTTAGGTTTTTCTGTGGCATAGATGTTCCTAACGCAATGTTAATGCAGGTGGCTGCATGGTTTAACTATATATAGTGTGTTTTATGAGCACAAACCACTATAAAGTGATTTAAAACTAAAAAACGTGTATTAATATATCATGAAATTAAGGAAAAAGAAACAATTTATTATAAATTTTCCATAAATGCAAAACGCTAGAGAAAATGCAATTATTTGCTACCTTCAGGCGGTTTCGGGCTGAAAAACTGCTCGAATTTACCAGAAACGCCTTTAAAACTGTCAGCGTCTGCTGGAGGAGTTTTCTTAGTGGTTAGGTTTGGCCACTTAGCAGCATATTCCCGGTTGACTTCTACCCATTTAAGAAGCTCATCTGATTCAGGAAGAATAGCTTCTGCCGGACATTCTGGCTCACATACCCCGCAATCAATACATTCATCAGGGTTTATAACCAGCATGTTCTCGCCTTCATAGAAGCAATCTACCGGGCATACTTCCACACAATCGGTATATTTACATTTTATACAGGCATCGGTAACAACGAAGGTCATAACAACTCCAGATTTGTACTAAATAATGGAAAGTGGAATTACTAGTCACAGATTACGGTTTTGTCTAGTGTTTTTCTCAATTATCCCGTGATTTTCCACTAAATTGCAGGCGGCGGGCTTTTTGCTGCAAAAGCATGGTTTTTATACGTAGAAAAAGCAGCGTGATATAGATTAATATGAAAGCCGCAAGCATTGAAAAAAGCGGTATCTGCATTGCGCTGTCTATAGCTATGCCGCCGCTGCGTATTATGCTTGCAGGCTGATGCAGTGTATTCCACCACTCTACAGAAAAATGAATAACCGGGATATTTATAAAGCCGACCAAAGCCATAACCGCGCAAATCTTTTTGCCGCGCTCTTGAAAAGAATAGCTATCGGCAAGTGCAATATATCCCACATACATGAAAAACAGAATAAGTTCCGAGGTAAGGCGTGCATCCCAAACCCACCATGTTCCCCACATTGGCTTTCCCCAGAGCGAGCCAGTTACAAGGGTTATTAATGTAAATCCTGCCCCTATAGGAGCGCTGGCCTGTGCAGCAATGTCGGCAAGCGGATGCCGCCAGATAAGAAAAGCTGCGGATGCTGCAGCCATTGCGCTGTAAACAGCCATGGAAAGTATAGCTGATGGTACATGTATATACATAATGCGTACACTATCGCCTTGCTGGTAATCAGGCGGTGAAATGAATAACGCCTGAGCCAGCCCAAAAAACAATATGAAAACAGTAACTGCAACCAGCCATGGCAGGCATTTATCTGTAAACCGGATAAATATGTTGGGATTGGCAAAACGGTGCATAATTTAATTGTCGGCGGTCAGCGGTTAGTGGACAGTTAATAGTTGCCCTTATACATATTAGCCTGCTATTTATCAATAATAATACTGATCTCTTATAACCAAAACTAAACCTATGCTCAAAGATAAAACCATATTCATTACGGGTGCAACTGCTGGCTTCGGCTTGGCTTGTGTAAAATTATTCGCTCATAATGGCGCAAAAATAATTGCCTGTGGCAGAAGGAGCGAGCGCCTGGAAGAATTAAAGAAACAACTTCCTGACAGCGTGCATGAGATAAAGCTGGATGTGGGGGATAGTGTTGCGGTAAAGAAAGCTATTGCTGCGCTTCCTGAAAAATTTTCAAAGGTTGATGTGCTGATAAATAATGCTGGATTAGCGCTTGGCCTGTCTGCATTTGATAAACAGGAAGAAAAAGACCTGGAGCAGATGGTTAAAACCAATATCATGGGTGTTATCAACTGTACGCACGCCCTGCTGCCGGGAATGATAGAACGCAATATAGGTCATATAATCAACTTAAGTTCGATTGCGGGAACTTACCCATATCCTGGGGGTAATGTTTATGGTGCTACTAAAGCATTTGTTACCCAATTTTCGCTTAATTTACGCGCCGACCTTTTAGGAAAAAATATAAGGGTAACTAATATAGAACCAGGCATGGCAGAAACTGAATTTTCTATCGTTCGCTTTGCAGGGGACAAAAATAAAGCGGCTGATATTTATGCTGGTATGCAGCCGCTTACAGCAAATGATATTGCAGAAACGATACTCTGGACACTTTGCAGGCCGAAGCATGTAAATATAAACAGGGTGGAAATAATGCCAACTCAGCAGGCATTTTCACCTTTCGCTGTTTCACGTAAAAATTAAATCTGGTTGCCCCACATATCAAGTTGCTGGTTGCCCCACATATCGCTTTGTGTCCTGCCCCATACATCGGTTTTTGGCCTTCCCCACACATCGGTGTCTTTTGGCCTTCCCCAAGCGTCAACCGGAGTTCTGCTCCACACGTCAAGCGACAAATTTTCCAGCAATTTTTCTTTTTGCTGTTTAGCTTTAAGCACAGCAGCACGCTGGCCTATATAATAAGGGCTTACCTTATCTATCTGCATTTCTATTTTGTTAACTACACCCTGATTTTTGGAAATATAAACACCAAAATATTGGCCGGTTATATCGGTCATGGCGCCATTTTTTAAATTCACTTTTGCAACTACATTGCCTGTTATATCTTTAATACGGCCTTTTTCATCGATCTTTCCATTTATGAAGCGCCTTGGAACAATAACCACTTCCTTGTTGGCTTTTTTGATTGCCCTTTCTTCACGCAGCCTGTTAACCTGTTCTATGGTTTCTTCTGCTTTTCTGGAACGCCTTTTATTTTTTCCTATAGCACCGAACATTGAGTTGCTGTAACCTTTTTTGCCCATGTTAGCACGGGCCTCGTCCAGCTTTCCTTTGACTATCTTACGGAATGTATCTTCGTTGATCCTGCCGCCTTTTCTAAGTGTATTGCGAATAACCCTGAGGCTGACATTGGAACCTGAGCTAGTGCGTTGCCCAACAAAATTACGGCTCATAATTTAATCCCCTTTATATACTCTATCCTTGTATTATAGCTAATTTTCAGCATAATATCCACCATATTAAGTCAAATTTCATAAAACTGTCACAATTCATGAAAGAGTTGTAATATGGGAAATAACAGGTTTTTTGCTGTAATATTGCTTATCATATGTGGGCTTTACTCTTCCGTAGGGTATGCTGATCAGCATGTTACTTTCACAAAAGAATCCATTGCTGTTCAAACTGGGGGTGAAAAACATATATTTCACACCGAAATAGCAACTACAGAAATTCAACTGCAAACAGGATTGATGTTTCGTAAAAATATAGACGAAGACAGCGCTATGCTGTTCATATTTGATAATATGCCACTGGTAAATATGTGGATGAAAAACACGCTTATCCCATTGGATATGCTATTTATAGGTCCGGATGGAAAAATAGTTTATATAAAGCATGATGCAAAGCCACAATCACTTGATGTAATAAATGCAGGTGCACTACCGGTGCAGGCAGTTATGGAATTGAAAGGCGGGATTGCTGCAAAAAAACATATAAACATTGGTGACAGAGTTATTTATAAGGCATTCAGACAATGAGATTTTTATTTATAATTATAATACCGTTATTGATTGCTCTTGCTCCTGGCGATTCCTTTGCAGCAAAAAAAGTCCATAATAAAAGCGGTATATTCTATGGAGAAAACAACAGCCCGATAGATTATACGCGCACCAATATACTTATAATTAGGAAATCACTGCCTAAGACTCCAAAACCTATCTCCCTTCCTGATAAAGATAATATACAGCCTATTAAAGCACCGGAGCCTGAACCGGTACCTGTTCCTGATCCCGGTATTATACTTGATGTTGAGGTGCGTGATGCCATGTCTTTATATAACCAGAATGGGTGGTTCAATTTAAGCAGCTATTCTGATAAGTCAGGCATCATGATGGCATTTGGAAAGCCGGATATAAAGCCTATAATACGTTCTAACCAATATGCCCCAGTTGATATATTATTCATAGACAAACAGGGGAAAATAATCCAGATAGTGCCAAATATACTTCTGTCGGAGCTAGAAGAGGAAATTTACCCTAATTCGCCCATTTTAGCTTTCCTGTTTTTAAAAGGAGGTGCATGTGCTGACCTTTTAATAAATGCTGGTGACGAGGTTCAATATTCATTATTTAAAAAGCCGCCTGTTATATTGAGTGCGCCAACCAATCCAAATGCTCCGAAACCCCTGGAAACTATCATCAAGGATACCCCAGAAAAAAGAATTCCAACCCAACAGATCCCAGCGCCAGTGCAACCAGTAATACTAAAATAAATTGGATATAGATAATGGCAATTCATAAAGACACAATGCTTTCAGTTGTAGCCCCTTGTTATAATGAAGAAGAGGTTATAGGAGAATTTATTATCCGAACTGTTGAGGTTCTTGAAGAGAATTTCCATAATTATGAGTTATTATTAGTTGATGATGGTTCTAAAGATTCAACAGTAGAAAAAATTGCTGAGTTCCAGCGTAAGAATTCCAATATCCGCCTTATTCGTTTTTCGCGTAATTTTGGTAAAGAAGCCGCAGTAACCGCAGGCCTTGAACATTCCAACGGCGAAGTTGTGGTAATGCTCGATTGCGACCTTCAGGACCCGCCATCCCTCATACCATCACTGGTAAAAAAACTTGATGATGGATATGATATAGTTTCTGCCCAGCATACTATGCGCCGCAAGGAAACCTGGATAAAAAAATCTACCTCGAAATTATTTTACAGGTTGGCAGCACATATGACAGGTCTGACCATCCCTGATACGGTTGGTGATTACCGTGTCATGCGCCGCAAAGTGGTAGACGCAGTGACCAGTGTTAAAGATAATGTGCGCTATATGAAAATGATATATGCTTATGTCGGGTTTCGTAATGCAACCGTTTTATATGAGCGCGAACCACGTTTTGCAGGATATACAAAATATAATTACCCTCGCCTGATACAGGCTGCGCTGGATGCTATTATATCATTCTCAGATAAGCCGTTACGCTATATATCGCTTATGAGCCTTGGTGTCTCAGCTTTTGCTTTGCTGCTTACCATTTATGTAATAGCCTACAAAATACTCATGGGGAACACTGCGGCCATAGCTAATGGCTGGACATCCCTGGTAGTCCTAATAAATATGTTATTTTGCCTGCTTTTTGCCTTTCTTGCGGTCATATCGGAATATATAAGCCGGATACTTCGGGAAAGTAAGAACCGGCCTCTTTATTTCGCGGAAGAGATTCGCGGAGGCCGAACCGAATACCCTTCTATTTTGACACAGAAATAGAATAATAAAGGAGATGAAATGTATAAACTATCATTTAAGCCAGTTGTAATTTTTGCATATCTCATGCTGATCTTTGGTGTTGCTGCATGCTCGTCCCCTACCCCTGCTGTCAGCCAGCAGCCTATTAGCTTTATGCAATATCCGCCTATCAATATTGATGTTTCAAGGATTGATATGATAGAGGAATATAAATCTCCTTTTTCATCTCCCAATGTTGAACATCTGATGCCTTACTCTCCCGCCGATGCTATGGCATTATGGGTAAAAGACCGCTTGCATGCTACAGGGCGTGATAAGATATTACAGATTACAATTAAGGATGCCTCTGTAAAATCCATTGACTTACCTAAAACTACTGGCCTTACAGGTCTTTTCACAAATGACCAGGATAAAAAATATGATGGCCGGCTGGAAGTGGAATTACGTATATACGGTGACCAGCCGCTATCGCTTGCTGATACTTCAGTCATTGTTACACGCAGCATAACCATCCCTGAAAATGCTAGCGTAAATGCACGTAAGGCAGCTTACATACAAATGGTTCAGGATATGATGAAGATGCTAAATGACCGGCTGGAAGCAAATATACGCAACTATATGGGAAACTATATTAATCGATAGAATAAATAATGAATGTTTACCTCCCAATCGCCGAAATATCGGTCAATATTTTTCTAATACTCGGCCTTGGGGGGCTTACTGGTGTTCTGTCCGGGTTATTCGGTGTTGGTGGAGGGTTTTTAATGACCCCACTACTTATTTTTATCGGTGTTCCTCCCAGTATTTCTGTTTCTACGGTTGCCAACCAGATAATCGCTTCTTCGCTTTCCGGTGTTATAGCCCATTGGCGCAGGAAAAATGTTGACCTGAAAATGGGCTGGTATCTGCTGGCCGGTGGAATGGTGGGTTCAACATTGGGCGTTATGCTGTTCCGCTGGCTTAAACAGCTTGGACACATAGACCTGATTATCTCGGTTGCCTATGTAACCTTTCTTGGGACCATAGGCGCGATGATGGCAGCTGAAAGCATCCGTTCGGTACTGAAATTCCCTAAAAAGATAGTCCCCAACCCTAAACAGCCATTGGCACAAAGGCTACCGCTACGCAAAGAATTCCCGCGCTCCAAGCTGAACATAAGCATCATAATGCCGATAACAATTGGCTTTTTTGTTGGTATAATGGTGTCGCTTATGGGGGTGGGCGGAGGATTTTTCCTTGTTCCTGCAATGATTTACCTATTGGGTATGCCTACTAATATAGTAATAGGCACATCCCTTTTGCAGATAATTTTTATAACTGCGAATGTAACTTTGCTACAATCAATTACTACTCAAACCGTCGATCTATTGCTTGCACTATTGCTCATTGTCGGTTCTGTTTTCGGAGTTCAGGTAGGTATAAGGATAGGTGATAAACTACCTGCCGATTGGCTGCGGGCGCTGCTTGCAGTAATAGTTCTTGGCGTTGCGATCAAGCTTGCCTTTACATTATTCACGCCACCTGATGATATTTATAGTGTGAGCATAATAAATGACTAATTTGCTACGTTTTTTTATCCTTGCATTTCTTGCTGTGATACAGCCTGCCAATTCCGCACCACTTGTTGCCGACCTCTCCAATTACAGTATTGCAATGGATGCTGGTTTTAATGGCACGCGCTTATTTCTATTCGGAGTGCGTAACGATAGCGGTGATATTGTTGTTGTCGTACGTGGCCCTAAGAAAAACTACATGATTCGCAAAAAAGAAAAATTTGCCGGTGTATGGATCAATCATGACCGCATGAAATTTTATGAAGTGCCTGATTTCTATACTATTGCCAGCAGTAAACCTTTATCCGACATAAATAAATCAGCACTTTTTGCAAGGCTTGGGATTGGTGAAGAGAATTTGTTCACTAATGCTTCGTCGGAAAAAGATACTGATAAATTCAGTGAGTTCCAAAATGCTTTCCTTAATTACCAGCATATGAACAGGCGTTATGCAACTAACCCAGATAATATAGGATTCATGAGTGAAACTTTATTCAAAACCGTTATAGAATTTTCAGATAATATCCCACCGGGTGATTATACAGCCGAGATTTACCTGATTAGCGATGGCGAGGTGATTGGTATGCAATCTACACCTATAAGCGTTGTAAAAAGCGGGCTGGATGCTTTTATTTATAATTATGCCCATAATTCCCCGGTATTATATGGCATATCAGCTATCGTGCTTGCATTATCAGCAGGCTGGCTAAGCGGACGTTTATTCGAGGTAAGGACATAAGGAGGAAATATGGAAGAAATAGAAAACAAAGAAAATGTCATTCCATCATCAAGCAACCGTCGCTACCTTGTTTGCGTTGATGGACGCAAGGAATGCCGTGTCGCCCTAAGGCTTGCCTGCATGAAGGTTAAGGCGCGTTCTGGGCATATAACCTTGCTGCATGTGGCCCCGCCTGTTGATTTCCAGACTTTGGGGGCTATTGCTGACCGCATGCGAATTGAACGCCTAAATGAAGGCGAAGCTTTGCTTGCTGCTTTAAGCGCAGAGGCACAGGAAAATTTTGGCATTACGCCAACATTGTTATTACTCGAAGGTTCGCCCGGTGAAAAGATCATAGAAACCGCAATGAACGATCCTAACATCATAATCCTTGTGCTTGGTGTAACCCAACAGCAGCATGCCGGAATAAGCAAGCTCTCAGCATGGCTTGCCAGCCAGCTTAACAGCACATTGCTTATTCCAATACTAATGGTTCCCGGCAACCTCACCGACCAGCAGCTCTCAACTTTGGTTTAATTCAGGATTATATATGACTACACATGACGCAATCAGGGTTTTGCAACGCATAGCAACGGCTCTTGAGGAAATGGTTCCCAAGACAAAGCCGCCAGCTGATATTAAAAACTCAGATGCTTATGTTTGGAACGCGGAAGAAAAAAACCTTATCCCGGTTGAGTATCCTGAATCCATGGATATTAAATTATTACAGGGAATAGATGAAGCTCGTGATACATTGCTTGCCAATACCATACAATTTTCTAAGGGATTGCCTGCTAACAATGTATTGCTGTGGGGCGCACGCGGGATGGGTAAAAGCTCGCTCATCAAAGCAGTGCATGCCCATATAAACCAGCAAAATCCAAGAAGTCTGGTGCTGGTCGAAATACACCGCGAAGATATTGCCTCGCTTCCCCAGCTGATACAAACATTGCGCGGTTGGGTTATACGCCGCTTTATAATTTTTTGCGATGATCTGTCATTCGATAGCAATGACAGCAGTTATAAATCACTGAAATCAGTTTTGGATGGCGGGATTGAAGGACGCCCGGCACATATATTATTTTATGCAACCTCCAACCGCCGCCATTTAATGGCACGTGAAATGATCGAAAATGAAAGTAATGCGGCAATTCATGCTGGCGAACCGCTAGAAGAAAAAGTCTCACTTTCTGACCGCTTTGGCTTGTGGATCGGATTTTATTCCTGCTCGCAGGATACTTACCTTAATATAGTGGAAGCCTATGTAAAACGTTATAAACTTGATATATCGCCAGAGGATTTAAAGAAAAAAGCTATCGAATGGCAGATAACGCGCGGGGCAAGAAGTGGCCGCGTGGCATGGCAGTTCATTCAAGATTTAGCAGGGAAAATGGGAAAAAAGCTTTTGTAGATATATAACAATTGGTTGCAAATGTCATAAAACTGTAACTGTAAAAAATATTATAAATCGCTACAATTTTGTAGTCAACAGCAAACAGGGAGGAATTATGACTTACACGCCAACTGCAGAAGAAACTAAAGCCATTCATTGGTATGTTTCTGAAAAATTAGCCGGGCAGAATAAGCCAGGCGCAGCCCATATTATTCAGCATGAACTACTTCGTGATCCTAATGCAGAAGAGAGAATTTCTCGTATAGTGACAGATTATAAACATGCTAATCCTGTTGAGAAAGGAATAGGAAGAGTATAAATTTTATAGCTTGCAGCAACTAAAGTCCGGCTATTTCGCTGCTCATATATTTTTGTGGATTAATTGCTTCTTTGCCTTTATGGAGAGAGAAAAATAATTGCGGGTTTTTCACATTCCCGGTTTTTCCGACATAGCCTATAATATCACCGCGTTTCACTTTTTCATTTAGAGCAACCTTGGTTTTGCTTAAATGTGCATAACTCGTGGTTTTGCCGCCGGGATGTTTTATGAAAACCATATTGCCAAAACCTTTAAGCCTGTTACTGGAATAAACCACCTGCCCATCGGCTGCTGCCCATACCGGATCGCCTTCAGAAGCTGCTATATTTATGCCGTCATTGGCTTTTCCCTTGCCCTTTGTGCCGAAGCTGGAAATTATTCTCTTTCCTGCAACTGGCCATTTAAAATCGGTTGTGTCTTTTTCCGGTAATTTAGCTTTTACCAGTTTTTTCTCATGATTATTTGTATTTTTTGGTTCAATAGCGCTACGCGGTTTGTTGGTCCAAGGGTTCACGGTGGTTTTTACCGGCGGTTTAGCGCTCCTGCCTTGTGGTTTTGGCGCCGGAGGACGCTCGGTAATAATTTGTGAGTCGTTATAGGAATCCTGGTTTGGCGATGTGGCAAGTGCAGCCGGGGCAGAATTTTTATCAGGAGCCGATAGATCTGTGATGCCGATAGAATTTACTGCTGCATCTGTAACAGTTTCTTGCGGAACAGGCGCAGTATATGCCGGGTTAATCCCGCCATTAAAACTGTTATAGGAAGACGAACGCGATGAATTATAAGGCTGGTTCCCGCGAGAATAGGTTTGTGCCCCTTTGTAATCAACCGGCACGGAGGGCTGGGTGCAACCACAAATTATAAGTATGGAAAAAATACTGGCTGTGTAATTACTTTTTAGCATATATTAACCTTGTCCTATCTCTCCTCGACCAGCGGTACAAAGCGCACATCCATCAAGGATTCTATAAATGTTTTTCCGTCCTCACCTTTGGTAAGGCGCATTAATTTCTGTTCGGCGACATTGTCGCCAACAGGTATAACCATAATCCCGCCATCAGACAATTGGTCGACAAGCGATGCAGGAATTTCTTTTGCAGCGGCAGTTACAATGATCCGCTCAAAAGGAGCTGCTTCCTTCCAGCCCTTAGCACCATCGCCACGCTTGGTAACGATATTGGTAAGGCGCAACTGTAAAAACCTCTGCTCAGCAATAGCCAGCAAGTCCTTATGACGTTCAATACTATACACCCTTCTTGCCAATTTAGCCAGCACTGCTGCCTGATAACCTGAACCTGTACCAATTTCCAGCACCCGCATGCGGGGTTTTACCTCCAGCGCCACAGTCATCATCGCGACGATGGTAGGCTGGCTTATAGTCTGCCCCAGAGCTATTGGCAGGGCTGTATCGTCATACGCATGTTCACGGAAAACATCTTCCACGAATAGCTCGCGTGGTATGGATTCCATAGCCGAAAGAACCGCCGCGTCCCGGATACCGCTATTACGCAATTTCATTAATAACCTGATGCGTTGCGACACCTCGTCTTCTGCTACCGGCAAAGTAGGCGAGGAATGAAAAACTGTCCGCGATTTTCCTGTATGATTCACATCAATATGCGTAACAAATAATGCTTAATTTTTAATTAAAGATCGAACGGATTTTTTCCAGCGACTTATAGTCGGTCAGGTCCATGCAGATAGGGGTGATAGTGATATAGCCCTTTTGCAAATAATCAATATCCACATCAGGTTTTTCCGGTGTGTTGTCGCGTTCACCGCCGAGCCAGAAATATGGACGCCCCTTTGGATCTGTCCGCTCGCTCAGGTTTATATTCATTATACGTTTTCCTTGCGGGCAAACCTGCACCCCCTTTAGCTTATTCGCCGGGCAATTGGGAAAATTCATATTAATTAGTATATTATCTTGCCAACCTACTTTAAGTAATTTTTTTATCAAATCGGGCGCGTGTTTCTGGGCAGTTTTCCAATTAAACTGGCTTGCATCACCGTTATACATGCTAAGGGCTATGGATGGGACATTGAGTATCGTGCCTTCCATTGCCGCCGCTATTGTTCCTGAATAAGTCACATCATCACCTACGTTGGAGCCGTGATTGATGCCGGATAATATTAATGAAACTTTCTTTTGCTTCACCGGTATGATTTCCTTGATCGCAAGTAACACACAATCGGTAGGCGTACCGCCAACAGCAAAGCGCCTAGACGATATTTTACGCACCCGCACGGGAAGATGCAGTGTAAGGGAATGAGCAACTCCGCTTTGTTCAGTTTCCGGCGCTACCACCCATACATCATCGGAGATCGCCAGCGCGATGTCTTCGAGTATCTTTAAACCTTCTGCGTTGATACCGTCATCGTTGGTTATTAAAATGCGGATTTTATCCGCATAGGACAGATGACGGACGACGGATGACTTACTATTTTTTGTCATCTGTTATCCGTCAACTTAATCATCTTTATTCCGCCCATATAAGGCTGCAAAGCCTCTGGTACATTTATACTGCCATCCGCCTGCTGGTAATTTTCCAGTATCGCGACCATGGTACGACCAATGGCAAGTCCTGAGCCGTTGAGTGTATGCACAAATTCGGTTTCCTTGGCGCCTTTTGCCTTGCTGCGCGCTTTCATACGCCGCGCCTGGAATGCCCCGCAATTAGAGCAGCTGGAAATTTCACGGAAGGCGTTTTGCCCCGGCATCCACACCTCAAGGTCATAGGTTTTCTGAGCGCAAAAGCCCATATCACCGGTGCAAAGAAGCATAACTCGGTAATGCAGGCCAAGGCGTTTCAGTATTTCCTCAGCACAGGCGGTCATACGCTCATGCTCTTCTTCCGATTTATCGGCTGAAGTAATACTCACTAGCTCCACCTTGGAAAACTGGTGCTGGCGTATCATCCCGCGAGTGTCTTTGCCAGCTGCTCCCGCTTCCGAACGGAAGCAAGGAGTATAGGCCGTCATGCGGATGGGCAGCTGCTCGGCGTCAATGATCGTATCTGCAACTAAATTGGTAAGCGGCACTTCGGCTGTGGGGATAAGCCAGAAACCATTTTCAGTTTTAAATAGATCCTCGGAAAATTTCGGCAGCTGGCCAGTTCCATAAACTGCATTATCTTTTACCAAAAA